>NZ_JBHUHR010000038.1:366767-448536 GCF_042682445.1 Belliella marina | reverse complement strand
GAGTTCGTATATAAGCTAAACAGAAGGTATTTCGGTGAAAAATTATTCGACAGATTAATTATTGCAGCAATTCAACACTACGTGTAAGATTGTGGGGAGTCATAAATGATTTAGTAGAAATAGTTAAAACAAAAAATATATGAATCCTTTATTATTAACAGACGGTTACAAAGTCGACCACAGAAGACAATATCCAAACGGGACGACATTAGTTTATTCAAATTGGACGCCACGAAAAAGCCGTATTGATGGAGTTGAAGAAGTTGTTTTTTTTGGACTTCAATATTTCATCAAAAAATATATTTTAGAAGATTTTGAAACGTACTTTTTCTCTCAGCCAAAAGAAAAGGTGGTTGCCGAATATAGTCGAAGGATAAACAATTATTTGGGCGAAAATCAAGTTGGGGCAAAACACATTGGGGATTTACACGATTTGGGTTATATCCCAATGGTGATCAAAGCACTTCCCGAAGGCGCAAGTGTGCCGATGCGAGTGCCTATGTTTACAATGTACAACACATTACCCGAATTCTTTTGGCTTACCAACTATTTTGAAACTCTTGTTTCAGCAGTCGTTTGGATGCCTTGTACTTCTGCCACAATTGCAAAACAATACAGAAAAGTATTGGACAACTATGCTCATGAGACTTCTTCCATCCTTGAATTTGTAGATTGGCAAGGACACGATTTTTCAATGCGTGGAATGGCAGGCATTGAAGCTAGTTTGATTTCTGCAAGTGGACATTTATTAAGTTTTAGTGGTACCGATACCATTCCTGCAATTTCACTGTTGGAAAAATATTACAATGCCGATTCTGACAAAGAATTGATTGGGGGATCAGTTGCTGCTACCGAACATAGCGTCATGTGTATGGGGACTATAGAAGATGAAATTGGTACTTTCGCACGTTTAATTTGTGATGTGTATCCAAAAGGAGTCGTTTCAATTGTCTCTGATACTTGGGATTTGTGGAAGGTGCTAACAGAATATTTGCCTAAACTGAAACAAGAAGTTTTAAGCAGAGATGGCAAAGTTGTTGTCCGTCCCGACAGTGGCGACCCGGTGGATATTATTTGTGGCAATCCGAATGGGAAAAATGAAAATGAGAAAAAAGGTGTTATTGAATTGCTTTGGGAGACTTTTGGCGGGACAACTAATGCAAAAGGCTACAAAGAACTAGACCCACATATTGGTGCAATCTATGGCGACAGTATTACAGTCGAAAGAGCAACGGCAATCTGTGAAAGGCTTAAAGAAAAAGGATTTGCATCAACAAATGTAGTTCTGGGAATTGGCTCATACACTTACCAATACAACACAAGAGACACCTTCGGCTTTGCAATGAAAGCTACTTATTGAGAAGTCAATGGACAGGGCAGGGAAATCTTCAAAGACCCAATAACAGATGACGGGACAAAAAAATCCGCAAAAGGACTCATGAAAATCGAGCTTGAAAATGGAACTTACAAGCTAGTTGACCAAGCGACTTGGGAAGAAGAGCAGCAAGGCGAACTGAAAGAAATTTTCAGGGATGGAAAACTGTTGTTTGACCAAACTTTGGCTGAGATTAGACAAAGAGTAAAATTAAAAAACGGTGTAGAACATTTGGCTCACTAGAGAAAAGCCCTTGATACCGATTCCTATCGGAAAGCCCTGATGGATGTAAAAATCTATCAGGGCTTTTATGTGTATAGGGTTTGTTTTTTAAGGAATCTCCCGATATATGGGACAAACTATGATGCTCCACATTTGTCTAGTGGCTGCTTTATCCGCCTGTGGCGATTTACTGAAATCCACAGGGAGAAGGGCTTGCTAGGTAGAATGTTTATGAAACTAGGTATTTAGAGTTTCCATTTTGTAGGACTGGTTTTTCTGCACTATAGGCAATCAATGTTCTCCAACCTTGTTTTTTTTTGTTTGGGTGAGATTGGGTATGTTTAAGGATAAAAAACAATAAAAGTTAATCAGTCCAATTATTAGACATGTGTGTTTACTAGCCTGTAAAATTGAGAAAATATGAGTTACGACTTAAGGTTCTATGGAATGACTAACAAGTATTCTATTTGTTCTTTTAGCGAACTTCTACGTCACGGGAGTACAGGTTTTTGATATTTAAGGGAAAAGGCAAAATGTGCAATTCCTTCCTTTAATTCGTATTTGATTTGTTCTCTGACAATATTGAGAAAAATAATATTGATTGTTTGTGACAATTTTTAATTATATGATACTAACGATTATATATAGACCATAATTCAGGTGGAATCGCAAAAGCAAAACTTCATACAAATCATCAAGGATAATCAAGGTATTATTAAAAGTCTTTGCAAAGCCTATTATGTGAGTCATGAAGATCAAAAAGATGCTTACCAAGACATCGTCTTTCAGTTATGGAAATCCTTTGAGACCTTTCAAGGAGACTCCTCACTTGGCACGTGGATTTACAGGGTAAGCCTAAACACCTTGCTTACCAAAGTTAGGAATGAAAGGAACAAAATAATTACAGAACCTCTATCCGTCACAGATATCATGATGCCAACAGTTATGGCTGATGATGACAGAGAACTTTTAAATATTGTTATGCTCTGCTTAAAAGGGCTGGATAAGGCTATTGTCATATTATACCTAGAAGGGTACAAGAATAAGGAAATCTCTAATATTCTAAAAATCACTCCAACAAATGTGAGCACAAGGTTGAATAGGATAAAATCAGAACTTCATAGTAAACTAAAAAAAATATCGCAATGAATTTAAATAAACTCAAACCTGCTTGGAGACAATTTCTACTTCAGAATTCCATGGAGCTGGCAGATGAACAAGAAATCCTATTTATAATAGGGCAAGAAGATTTCTGGTCAATAAAGGTGCCTAGGCTTATTGCAAATATAATCATGGTCATTGTTTTGGTTATTTGTTTTCAAGGAGGATGATAGGATATGTAATTTGGGATATAGATCCCCGGATTTTCCCCGGTTTCGAATATTTGAGATGGTATGGACTATTTTGGGCCATAGGGATGCTGTTGGGATATCAGGTAATGCTAAAGATTTTCAAATATGAAAAGCTTTCTCAAACAGACTTGGACCAGCTTACTGCTTATGTGGTGCTCGGTGCTATTATTGGGGCACGTTTTGGTCATGTCCTTTTTTATGAGCCCATTTATTATTTAAACAATCCCATTGAGATTCTCCCCATTCGAATTGAGCCCAAATTTGAGTTTACTGGATTTGCAGGTTTGGCAAGTCACGGCGGAGTACTTGGGGCTTTGGTTGCACTGTTTTTATATTGTAGAAAATTCCAAAAGGATATCTTTTGGAATTTGGATAGGTTGACCATTGCTGCTTCATTGATGGGGGGATTTATCAGATTGGGTAATTTGATGAATTCTGAAATCATCGGTATGTCAGCGCAGGCACCTTGGGCTTTTGTATTCCTGAAAGTCGACCAAGTTCCTAGACACCCGGCACAACTTTATGAGGCGCTATGTTACTTTGCAATTTTTATCATCTTATTTATTCTTTGGAAATCAGGTAGACATCGCAACCATAAAGGTTTTTTGTTTGGGCTAGGCTTATTACTGGTTTTTATACAAAGATTTTTGATGGAATTCTTAAAGGAAAACCAAGTGGCATTTGAAGAAAACCTTACGCTGAACATGGGGCAGGTTTTAAGTATTCCGTTGATTGTGATTGGCATGATGGTTATAGTCTGGAGTCAAAAGAGATTTACGGACAAAAAACAGTCTATAAAAACACTTCATTAGTGCTGTATGTGTGGTGTCTATTTTGAGCTTATTGGCATTTAGGGATTAAATAAACAATAGTTCTTAGTGTCCATCCGAACAAGTCCTGACCATGGCAAAAGTTTATTTTTCGTAAAGTTGCATCATGAAAAAATTCAGCAACGAAGAATTTTACAACCTGTTTTGTAGATGGCAGGAATCAGGGGTAAGCAAAGCTTCTTTTGCAGATCAGGGTACAGACATATGAATGACTGAGCCGACTATTCGGTTTTAAACGGCAATCTACTTCACTTTTTCAATCCGCAATATCCCAATATTACTTCATAAAAAAGTTCGCACCTTCTTTTCGTAGTTCTCACCATTTAAAACCGTTTTGACAAAGTGAGAATAGTCGAATTCAGGTTAATAGTATTTTCAGTTTGACATCTCCCTTGATTTGAAATGCTATTATTTTGTGTCAACAAATATTTTAATGCTTAAATGCATTTTTCATAAATTCCATTTCATTTCTTGGAATACCTAGATCCATGGCAATTTGTTGCCAATGACCTACATGCTGCTGAATTGTACTTATAATAGCATTGGCTTCTTTTTCTTTTAACCGAAAATAAGGAGCGACTTCCCGTACCAGGTCTAAGTCCAAAGCATTGTCGTTTTCTGAAATATTAAGTTTTAAACCAGTACCGTTCGGGTTTGGATTGATATCATAGGCAGGTGAAAGCACCCAACCGGAATCTGTTAACAGAAATCCGTGATTGCGAAGGTGATCATCAGTATTCGAAATACAAACATTAAAAGCAATACGTCTCCATAACTTCTTGAGATCATTATCAACATCAGCACCATTCTGCATCAAAAATTCAAGGAGCTCTAGATAACTGACCCCATCTCGATAGTCCGTTCCATCAGTATATCCTAATAAGGTCATTGCAGAGGCAAAATGGATACGAGTACCATTGGTTTTCCTATCAAAGCGTTGTGTCAAAAAGGTGTGTTGGTGATGCGAAAATTTCTGCATTCTTGACGATGCCATTTCAATGCCAGATTGGATGGCAAGTCGATACGCTAGCATTTCCCAAGCCCCCATATCCTGCTGGTCATTTTGGCTTGGAAATTTAGCAATCCATAAAGAGCCATTAATATCTTGTATATTGGCTTTAGGTCTTGCACCTCCTAAGGAAGACCCCGGTGCCATTAGCATATTGAGCCATTTTAGGTATTCTGGGTTATTTGGGGCATCTTCTTTCTCTAGCTGTAGGCTGGCAAATTCAAGATCTCTAAGTGCAGCGAAAGGCGGTGCGGCCATTGCTTCATTATCATCTAAAAAAGCACCATCCTTTGCTATTTTAAAACGAAGTCCTCCCATTCGGTTATGGTCGTAAACCCCGAGTAGATAATCCGACTCCATTAAAGTTTTAGGACGTCGATCTTCTTTTCTGGCTTTGGCGGCTTCTTTGCGCATCATGAGCACCCGTCCCCATCGATCAGGTGAAGAGTCTAGGAAAATACCAAAATTAGATTTCCCATCATTGAGGTACTGAGCTCCTTTGAATAATCGTAGGTCTGGATCTATGATCTGGGCATAATCCGATTGTAACCATCCTTTATCATATTCAAAGGAAAATATTTCTTTCCCTCTAGATGGTGTAGCATATAAACTTCCCATTAAGAATGGAGCTTCAATTCCATCCCAATGCGCATATACCCATATCTCTTTTCGTTCAAGAGCCATTCTTTCTTAACGTTTTTTTGGACCGCGTTCCTTAACGGTTAGCTCGGCATCCTGTATTTTTCTGCCCAATACATCATCGTCTGCCAAAAGCAATATGTCCTTCTCCAGCCCTAATACTAATAAAACTTGGAGGATAATACCTATAGAAATTGAAGGACTCCCTTTTTCTAGGGAAGAAAGTGTGGGTCGGGAAATCCCAGCTCGTTCTGAAACCTGATCCATCGTTAGTTTCCTACGTAAGCGTGCTAACTTGATATTTTCTCCCACTGCTTGTAAAAGCTTCTTGTTCTTAGGCAGTAATATAATACTGTTTCTAGACATAATGTTAAATATAATTTACAAATATACATAAAAAAGTAAATAGTATTTTACGTTAAATTGAATAATAATTTATAGGAAACTTAATTTTTGTCCCAAAAAACACTTTTTTTGGGACAATTGAATTTGCTGCAAAGTATCCAGTCGTCCAACTACATGTTGGATGGCTGGATATCTACTGTGTTGTTTTTTAAGAGATTTAAGAGCGCTTTCAAGTCTTTTGGGAAAGGGCTAATATGTGCTCTTGCTTCGCTTCCTTACATAGCGTTTTATTTCCTCATTAGTGGGTGTAGGGTCGTACTGCTTTTTCAATACTGTTTTTTTTGAGCCATGTCGAGCTTGGAACAGATGGAATTATATTGGCCTAGCTTAATAGGATAGCGGGATGTGAAATCAAATTCTGCTTTACCTTCATTCTTTGATTCGAAAACTGATAGGAAAAGCTGTATTCTGAGCTGTCTTCAAAAATAGCTTCTGAAATTGACTCAATTTGGTTTTCGCCCATTTAATAAATCCTCAAGATTCTAATAAAGATTGGAATAAAACCTGTATCTTCCTTACAAATATAATATTATGGCAAAGGAACACACGGTCAAGAAAGCGGACAAGAAAAAACCTGAAAAGAACTTGAAGGAAAAAAGAGCCGAGAAAAAAGCCAAACAGGCAGATAAGAAAAACAGAGACTAAGCATTGGGATTCATCCATTAGAGCTTAGATGAAAAACAAAAAAAGCGACCTCTAAGTCGCTTTTTTTGTTTTAAGGGGTTTTCGAACAATCAAAGTCCAAATGCCTTCTTGATCTTCTCAACAAAATCGAGTTTTTCCCAAGTAAACAACTCAACATCCAAGTTTATTGACTTGCCATCAGGTGTGTAGAATGTTTTGTTTACTACTTCGTTGGTTCTGCCCATATGCCCATAGGCTGCAGTTTCTTCATAGATTGGATTTCTCAGTTTCAATCTTTGCTCGATGGCATAAGGTCTCATGTCAAAAATCTCTCCTACTTTTTTGGCGATTTCACCATCTGACAATCCCAGCTTGGATGTACCATAAGTATTCACATAGATACCCATTGGCTTGGCCACGCCAATAGCATAAGAAACCTGTACAAGGATTTCATCAGCAATCCCTGCAGCCACCATGTTTTTGGCGATATGTCTTGTTGCGTAGGCAGCCGATCTGTCTACTTTAGAAGGGTCTTTTCCAGAAAAAGCCCCTCCTCCGTGAGCCCCTTTTCCTCCATAGGTATCCACGATGATTTTTCTGCCAGTCAAACCCGTATCTCCATGGGGACCGCCAATGACAAATTTCCCTGTTGGATTGATATGATAGGTGATTTGATCGGTAAATAATGCCTGGATTTCAGGTTTCAGCTGTGCTTTTACCCTCGGGATGAGGATGTTGATCAGGTCTTCTTTGATCTTGGTAAGCATAGTGGGCTCATCTGCAAAATCGTCATGCTGGGTAGAGACCACAATCGCATCGATTCTTTGCGGTTGGTTGTCATCGGAATATTCGATGGTAACTTGTGACTTGGAATCAGGTCTCAAATATTTGATGGCATCACTTTCTCTTCTTAAGGCTGCCAATTCTTTCAAAATCCTATGGGAAAGATCCAATGCCAATGGCATGTAATTGTCAGTCTCTTTGGTCGCATAGCCAAACATCATTCCCTGATCTCCTGCGCCTTGCTCTTCTGGGCTTTGTCTATCCACCCCTTGGTTGATGTCGGGGGATTGTTCGTGGATGGCAGACAATACACCACATGAATTTCCATCAAACATATATTCCCCTTTGGTATAGCCAATCCTATTGATGACATCCCTTGCTATCTTTTGGACGTCAAGGTAAGTTTCAGATTTCACTTCTCCGGCGAGGATTACCTGTCCTGTAGTAACCAATGTTTCGCAAGCAACTTTGGATCTTGGATCAAAAGCTAAAAAATTGTCAATCAATGCATCGGAGATTTGATCGGAGATTTTATCAGGGTGACCCTCAGATACTGATTCTGAGGTAAATAGATATGGCATATTGTTGTTGCGTTTTTACAAATTCTAAATAGTGCGTAAAAATAAGCTTTCAAAAGGAAATAAAAAACCCGATGCCCAGAGATATCTTTGGTAACGCCTCTGATCTGGACTGAAATAGGATATTGGAATGGATTTAATTTATAAATTTGGGGTTCAATGATCATTTGGAAATGTTTTTGCGGGAATCACATAAGCAGATAAGAAAATCACAAATGAAAAATTAAATGCAACATTGTTGCGTTTATAAATAATAATAGTTTACCTTTGAACCATATCATTCACATAGTGTTCTCTTCATTTGAATGATGATGGTTGACTATAGGCTCTGAATGTGAATTCAGAGCCTTCTTTCAAAACAATTGAACACGATGAAAAAGATAGCTTTAACGTTGATGGGGGGACTTTTGCTCCTTTGTAGTATGGTTGCTCCAGAGCCTGATATGTGGGCTTTATTCTCCAAAACAAGATTTGTCGAGAAGCTTAACAGGGAATTTGGGATGTATTTTCTCTATCCAAAATTCCCGGATGAGTTGATGGAATATGAAGGGAAGATAGTGACTGTTTCGGGTTTTTATATCCCATTGGAAATGAATGCTTCAAACATCGCTGTTTTGTCTAAATTCCCCATGGCAGAGTGCTTTTTTTGTGGAGGGGCAGGGCCTGAGAGTATTGTCGTTGGCTATCTTAAAAATAAACCGAATCGTAAAATCAAAACAGATGAAATCGTGAAAATCAGAGGGAAATTAAAGCTCAATGAGAATGATATTGAAGAGCTTAATTTTATACTCCAGGATGCCGAGATCATCTTAAAATGAAAAAATGCAAAAGAAACTTCCGGTAACAGTCCTAAGCGGTTTTTTGGGAGCTGGAAAAACCACACTTCTCAATCACATATTGCATAACAAAGAGGGGCTGAAAGTCGCAGTGATCGTCAACGACATGAGTGAGGTCAATGTAGATGCACAATTGGTAAGACAGGAAAACACACTTTCCAGAACAGAAGAAAAGCTCGTAGAAATGAGCAATGGTTGTATTTGCTGTACGCTGCGGGAGGATCTAATGCTTGAAGTAGAGCGCTTGGCAAGCGAAAACCGCTTTGATTATCTTTTGATCGAAAGTTCAGGTATTTCAGAACCGCTGCCTGTGGCACAGACTTTTAGTTTTGTTGATGAAGAAAAGGGTATAGACTTATCCAGGTTCAGCAGGTTGGATACCATGGTGACTGTGGTTGATGCCATGAACTTTTACAAGGACTTTGGAAGTGCGGATACAGTCCACTCCAAAGCACTCAATGATGATCCTGAAGATCAGAGAAGCATCGTGAACCTCCTGACTGACCAGATTGAATTTGCGAATGTCATCATCCTCAACAAGGCTGATTTGGTTTCGCCGGCACATATTTCAGAGTTGAAAGCAATCATCAATAAGCTCAATCCTGGAGCTAAAACCATCGTCAGTGATCATAGCAAGGTCGATCCCAAAGAAATCCTGAACACAGGGATGTTTGATTTTGAGGAAGCCTCAGCCTCTGCTGGTTGGCTGGCTGAATTGGAAAACGACCATGTTCCCGAGACAGAAGAATATGGGATTTCTTCATTTGTATTTAGGGATAAGAGACCTTTCCATCCACAAAGATTTTGGGAGTATATTTCTTTCAACTGGCCTGCGGGTGTCATCCGAAGCAAGGGGCTGTTTTATATAGCTTCCAGAAAAGACCAGGCAATATCCTGGTCCCAGGCAGGAGGTTCAGTCAAAGCCGAGCCGGTAGGTGTATGGTGGGCGAGCATGCCTTTCAAAGAAAGGAGTCGCTACGCTTCCTACATCGAAAACCAAGAATACATAGAATCAAAATGGGACAAAAACTTTGGTGATAGGCAAAATGAATTGGTGATCATCGGCCAGGGATTGGACAAAGAAATCGTTTCGGCGGAGCTGGAAGCTTGTCTGCTTAACCCTTCGGAAGTTGCAGATTTTCTGAATGGTGAAAAATTCTTGGATAATTGGCCGATATAAACCCTGGGGTTTTGGAAAATTATTGTCTTTCACCACTGTTTTACGTTAGAGGAGTATGGCAAAGAAAACAGATCGGAAAAAGGAAAAAGAAGCAGAAGAATGGGATTTCAGTGAGGGTTTTGGGGGGATTCCCGATGATGTGGATCTGACCAGGAATATTGGTTGTGCATCTGACAGCAAAAAAGGGAAGAAATCCAAAAATTCAGAAAACGGAAAAGATTCAAATAAAGGTTGATCTCATAGCCTGAGTTCAATTGTTTTGACAAAGTGAGAATAGTCGAACTCAGGTTCATAAATGAAAAAAGCTACTCAGGCGTTTCTGAGTAGCTTTTTTTTGGTTCAAATCAAAAAATTATTCCTGACCTCCATCAGGGTTTCCAAGAGATTTTGCTGCAGGAATTCCTTCTGGATAGTAATGATTCACATCTCTTTGTGGGAACGGAATCTCAATATCATTGGCTTCAAATGCCTCTTTGAGTGCTTCCATATTGTCCCAGAACACTGGCCATAGATCCCCTGCATCTGTCCAACATCTTACGACTAAATCAAGTGAGCTGTCACCAAAACTTGCGAACTTCACTACCGGCTCTGGTTCTGCATGGACTCTATCGTCTTTTTTGAGTGTATCCAAAATAACCTTTCTGGTTTTCTTAAGATCAGTTCCATAAGCGACACCAATCGCCATGTCTACCCTTCTTGTAGGTTTTTGGGATAGGTTGGTGATGGAGTTGTTTGCCAACGCACCATTGGGGATGGTGACAACTTTATTGTCAAAATTCCTCACTTTGGTATAAAGTATGTCTACGTTTTCCACAGCGCCTAAGGTGCCTTGTGCTTCAATGGTATCGCCAACTTTGAAAGGCTTGAAAATCAATATCAAAACCCCGCCAGCAAAGTTGGACAAGGAGCCTTGTAATGCTAAGCCTACCGCCAAGCCGGCAGCACCAAGAATGGCGATGAATGAAGTCAATTCAACTCCAAGGTTAGAGGCTATCGTAATAAACAACAGCACATACAAAACAGCCCTTGAAAAGCTTTTAAGAAAAGAGGAAAGTGATTGGTCAATATTGTATTTTAAGAAAACCTTGTCTAGGGTTTTTATCAAAAAGCCGATGATAAACTTACCGATGATAAATATGAGCAAAGCACCCAAGATCTTAGGCCCAAACTCAAATAAAAATTCAATTGCTTTTGCCTGGATTACCGAGACTGTATCTAAATCTAATTCCATAATAAGTTGGTTTAAATTGAACTAAATGAATTACAAAACTACAAAATCAAACCGACAACTTGCCAACGAAACGCCCAAAACCATTTGATTTTCGCATTTTTTATACCTGATAATGAAAGTGTTTTATTTAAATCATTTCTGGAAAATCCCCTTAAAACCGATAAAGGGCCGTCATTTTGGACCATGGGTGATTTTGAGAAAATCTTTGTCAATAGCTTGATGCTGAAATAGGCAACCCGATGTCTATGCAAGTCATTGATGATGATTCCCAGTTTTGCTTTCTTTTTGAAAGATCCGAAAAGCCTGATCAATTCATCGTCTGTAAAATGATGTGTGAAAAGTGTACATGTGATTATATCTACCTGATCTTCTTCAAAACTCTCATCAAACACATTCTCGGTTTTCAAAGCTACCCCATCCAGATCTTTCAACCTCTCTCTCGCAAACTCAATAGTATTGGGATTCGCATCTATCCCAATAAATTTGCACGTATGGTTTTTCTTCTTTGCCCAATCTGACATCACTCTGATCATATCTCCTCCGCCACAACCTATATCGGCGATCGAATAGCAATCCTGCGGAAACTTTTTTACGATATATTCCAAGCCTGAAGTAGTTACTTTGTTGCCACCGAGAAATTTATTGATCGTTCTGAGTTCTTTGAGGGATTGATCCAATACCGGCCCCTCAAACTCCAAGTCGTCCATGATTTCTTTTTCATAACTTCTTTGGCTGAATCTCCCCATCATTTCTCCAGTAAAAGTGTCTCTAATGTCAATCCCGGACCAAATCCCATCGCCAATATTTCACCCGACCTGCTGTTGTCTCCCATCCATTTTTCCAGTACAAATAATATCGTCGCAGAAGACATGTTTCCTTTTTCTCTCAAAACATGGTGCGAAAAATTGTTTTGGTTTGCATTGATCTTAAATGCTTCCTCGACCTTTTGTAATATCTGTTTGCCTCCCGGATGCACTGCAAAATTGGCAATGGATGACAGCTGATGTTTTGATTCCAAATAGTCTCTGAGTTTGTGGATACCTTGGCTCAATAGTTCCGGAACATATTTACTCAATTTCATTTCAAAGCCGAAATTACCGATCGACCAAGCCATATCATTGGCACCCTCCTTTACGATTTGGCTTCCATAATTTTTGATTTTTAAGCCTTTGCCTGTTTTCGATATCAAAACTGCCGCTGCCCCATCCCCAAAAATAGCATTGGCAATCAGGTTGTCTTCGGTATAGGCTTTCTGAAAATGGATGGTACATAGTTCCACTGAAAGAATCAACACCTTGGCATTGACATCTGCATCACAAATCCTGTCTGCAAGTTTTATGGCGTTGAAAGCGGCATAGCAACCCATAAAATGGATACTATAGCGCTCAATAGTAGTTGGAAAACCCATTGCGTGAATTAAATCTATCTCCAGACCGGGAGCATACATGCCGGTACAGGAAACCAATATCAAGTGGGTGACATCTTTTGTCTGGACCGAAACTTTATCCAAACAATTTTGAATGGCTTCTTTTCCAATGCCCAAAGCGGTTTCTTGAAATATGCGCATTCTGTCTTTTGTGCTTGGAAATGGCTCTAAATCTTTGTTTTTTGGAAAAAATGAAAATTTCTTATAGTCTTCATACCTGAAGTCATCCAAAACACTGTGCCTGGTATTGATCCCGGATTGTTTGTATATAAAATTCAATTTTCGGCATTCCCTTTCATCCAACTGATGGGCAAGTTGCATAAATCGGCTTATCTGATCTTGTGGGATTGGACTTCCTGGATTTGCGGTGCCTATACTCAAAATATAATTGTTCATTGATTGGATTCTTTCTTTAAATAATTTATTTGGATGCTTTAGGCTAAACAAGTACTTTTCCCAAAAGTTAGCAAAACAAATCAATATATGTTCAGTCTATCAAGTTGGAAACATTTGAGGATCCCTTTTTCCTTTTATCTACTTCCTGTATTTATGTTTGCTTTGTCTCTTAGTCTCGACTTGAATATAATAAGGTTTTTATTGGTATTTGTGGTTTTACACCTGTTCCTTTATCCTTCAAGCAATGGGTATAACAGCTACTTTGACAAAGACGAAGGCAGTATTGGTGGGCTGAAAAAACCTCCAAAAGTCAAAAAAGACCTTTATTACCTTTCGCTGCTTTTCTTTCTGGTGTCGATTTTACTGGCAGCACTTATGAATGTCACATTTGCAGTGATGGTTTTGGTTTATGGATTGGTTTCCATGGCATACAGCCATCCTTCCATCAGGTTAAAAAAGAGGCCATATATAAGTTGGATTGTTGCAGGGTTTTTTCAGGGATGCTTTACTTTCTGTATGGCTTATGCGGGGTTGGGTGGTCTTGGTTTTGAGGTTTTGTTGAGCCCTTCAGTATATATTCCCGGCATCCTGACTTCCATCCTGCTTTGGGGTTCATACCCCCTTACCCAAGTATACCAGCATGAAGAAGATGCAAAAAGGGGAGACCAAACGCTAAGCCTGAAATTAGGTATCAAGGGCACATTCGTCTTTTCAT
The DNA here is from genome assembly GCF_042682445.1 of Belliella marina. Classification (NCBI taxonomy): domain Bacteria; kingdom Pseudomonadati; phylum Bacteroidota; class Cytophagia; order Cytophagales; family Cyclobacteriaceae; genus Belliella; species Belliella marina. The sequence continues at coordinate 434,935 of NZ_JBHUHR010000038.1, read as the reverse complement.
CAATTTGGTTTTTGCTTGGGGGAATGGCTTTTGCCTGGTATTTTTTGAATGAAAATCAAGGATGGGCATTCTATGGTTTTCTGATGGCAATGTTGCCTGTTGTGTTGTATTTTTATACTTGGTTTTGGTTTGTCAAAAAGGATGAAAGCAAATACGCCAATTATGACTGGGCGATGTGGATGAACAAAATCTCGGCGATCTCCCTCAATATTTTTTTTCTATGGTATTTTTTGAAAAACACCCAAATCTTGGAAATTTGATAATGCCAAACTTCCCTAAATTGGATTTCCATGGGTTTGTTTCATGATGTGACGGGCTATAAAGTCTGAGTTTTTGATGATGCTGACAGCAAATTCCGATGCTCCCTTGGTACCAAATAGGGTCTGGACTTTTCTGCCAATCCACAGTCTTCTTTTGAAATACTTGGACCACGTATGCAGATAGTTTGCTTCTATTGCTTTTCTGTCTGCTTGGGTTAGGATTGCTTCGGCTGCCAATTTTCCGGAATGAATGGCAATAGCCATTCCGTTTCCACAGAGTGGTGTGATCAACCCAGCGGCATCACCGACCATGATCATATGGTTCTCAATGGCTTTTTTTGGCATAAAGTTGATTTCATTGATGACTTCCGGTCTGTCAAACAGAAACTCACTTTCCAGCCAAATCCTTTTCAGAAATGGATTTTCCCACAAAAACTTCCGCTCCATTTCTTCAATATTCCCCGTTTCCCTCAATTGATCCCTAGATCCTAAATAGCAAAGGTTAAATTTATCATTTTCTATCTTATTGATACCACAATACCCGCCTTCGAAATTGTGTAAAGCTATAGTGCTAGGGTCAAGGTCAGTTTTGATATGGTATTTTACACCGATATATGCACTTCTCTTTTTGATGAAATCGCGGTTCAATGCTTTGTCTATTTTCGATCTTTTTCCAAAAGCACCTATGACATGTTTGCATTCAAAAGTATTTCCATTACTTACAGTAATCAGGAACTGATCAGCTTTCGAATCAAAAGCAACTGCTTCCGCCTGTGTGTTTACCAATACTTCAGCCCCAGCCGAAAGGCTTTTCTTATAGAGAAAATCATCCAAGAGGTAGCGGCTGATCCCAAACCCACCCATATCAAGAGGCATGGAGAAACTTTTCCCTTTGACTGATGTCAGTTGAAATGTATTGATGTCGGCAATATCCATTTCATGTGGAAATAAGTCTTCTTTATCTAAAAAATCCCTTACTTCATTAGAAACATACTCACCACAAACCCTGTGAAATGGATAGCCCTTCTTTTCAATCAACAATACCCGCCTTTGTTTTTTGGCAAGTAAGTTTGCGGCAATCAATCCTGCCAATCCCCCTCCAATAATAATTATGTCATATGAGTTCATAGGAAAAACCACCTTTTATTTTAGTGAATAACCGCTTATCAAATTTAATGATTGCCCCTAAAGAACTTTCTTCAAGAACGAGTTAATTTCAAAATCTAAATGTCAACCAATATACATATGAAGAAGTTTACCCAAATAAAAGTGCGTCAAGTTTTGATGTGCCTTTTGTTTTTGGGTTCAGTGCTTTTTGCAGAAGAAAGTACTGCCCAAAACAAAAAGAAAAAAAACAATAAAAAAGAGACTCCCGCAGCTGTGGCAGCACCAAAGCCTCCGGCTTCCAAACCGGGACCTAAGCCATACTCTGAAGTAATTACTTCCAAAGCAAAGACAAAAGAGGGACTTTTTAGTGTACACGAGATTGAGGGGAAATATTTCTATGAGATCCCTGGAGAAATGCTTGGAAGGGAAATGCTTATCGTGACCACCATTGCCAAAACGGCTGAAGGGATCGGTTATGGAGGAGAGAGAACCAATACATTACTCGTAAGATGGGACAAGGAAAATGACAATGTTCTCCTGAGGGTCGTGTCATATAGCAATACCGCTGCGGATTCATTGCCCATATCGATAGCTGTAAAAGCATCTAATTTGGAGCCAATTCTTCAGAAGTTTGATGTGAAGGCAATGGCCAAAGATGACAAGGGCGTAGTCATTGAGGTGACAGATCTTTTCAGTAAGGATGTTCAGGCTATTGGCCTACCAAAAAACAACCGAACACAATATAAAGTGACACGATTGGATGCTGACAGGTCTTACATCGAAAGGATCAGCCCATATCCAATGAATATCGAGGCAAGGTATGTCATGACCTATGCCGCATCAGAGCCACCATCAAATTCCAGTACTGGCCTGATCACCGTAGAAATGAATTCTTCCATGGTGCTTTTGCCAGAAGAGCCAATGATGCAGCGTCTGGCAGACCAACGTGTAGGTTGGTTTAGCAGATCAGTTGTGGATTTTGGTCTTGACGAACAAAAAGCCACATCCAGGAGGTTTTTGGACAGATGGAGACTGGAAGTCAAAGAAGAAGATTATGATAAATTCAGAAGAGGGGAATTGGTAGAGCCAAAAGAACCGATAGTGTTTTACATAGATCCTGCCACTCCGAAGCAGTGGATTCCTTACTTGAAGCAAGGTGTAGAAGATTGGCAAGCGGCTTTTGAGGAAGCTGGGTTCAAGAATGCCATCATCGCCAAAGATGCCCCTACACCTGAGGAAGATCCTGAGTGGAGTGCAGAAGATGCAAGGTATTCAGTGATCAGGTATTTTGCCTCTGATATCCAAAATGCATACGGACCACATGTATCTGATCCAAGATCAGGTGAAATCATCGAATCAGATATCGGCTGGTACCACAATGTGATGAACTTGCTGAGAAATTGGTTCTTTATCCAGACAGCAGCGGTCAATCCTGAAGCTAGGGGAGTAAAATTCAGGGAGGAAGTAATGGGCCGTTTGATCCAGTTTGTTTCCTCGCATGAAGTTGGACACACTTTGGGTTTACCTCACAACTTTGCATCTTCACATGCCTATCCTGTAGATTCTTTGAGATCTGCTTCTTTTACTGATAAATATAGTACTGCTCCGTCTATCATGGACTATGCAAGGTTTAACTATATCGCACAGCCAGAAGACAAGAATGTAAGCTTGATGCCAAATGTGGGGCCATATGACAAGTATTCAATCGCTTGGGGTTACCGGCCTATTTTGGATGCAAAGACACCTGAAGAGGAGCAGCCTATCTTGGATAAGTGGATATTGGAAAAAGCAGGGGATCCAGTCTATAGGTTTGGTCGCCAAGGGAATAATTATGACCCTAGTACCCAAAGTGAAGATTTGGGTGATGATGCCATGAAGGCATCGGAATATGGGATCAAAAACCTAAAAGTGATTCTTCCAAACCTGATGGATTGGACAGCTGAAGATGATAAACCTTACAAGGGTTATGCAGATTTGGAGGAAATGTATGGTCAGGTAATCGGCCAGTATAATAGATACATGGGCCATGTGAGAACCAATATTGGTGGTGTGTACGAGATCTACAAATCTACAGGACAAAACGAAGCTGTCTATCAGCATACCGATAAAGCTACCCAAAAGAGGGCTGTCCAATTTTTGAATAAAGAATTGTTCAATACTCCCAATTGGATGATGGATCAGAACATCATTTCCAGAATAGGGGATTTTGGAGCTTTGGAGAGAATCAGAGGGGTTCAGGTTGGGGCCCTCAACGGGATTCTTGAATGGGGAAGATTGGGACGGGTAATTGAAAATGAAGCTTTGAATGGGGCTGATGCATACACCATGACAGAATTGTTTGATGATTTGAGAGCAGGTATTTGGACAGAGTTGGGCAAGGGAAGTGTGATCGATGTCCACCGAAGAAGCCTTCAGAGAGCGCATATCGAGAGGTTGGAATACTTGATGAGCAATGACGAGCCAAGCATTCCTGCCAATTTCAGAAGATTTGTAGGTCCACAGATCAATGCCTCCCAATCTGATATCAGGCCTATGGTAAGAGGTGAACTGAAAACATTGCAAAGACAAATAACCAGTGCCATAGGAAGAACTTCGGACAGGACTTCAAAACTGCATTTGGAAGATGCCTTGGAAAGGGTCAAAAGTATACTTGATCCTAAATAAGACAGTTTATATACCATTGTTTAAATGTAAAAAGCCAGCCCATTTCAAGGCTAGCTTTTTACATTTATGGAAGAAGAGAAAATTATCACTATTTTTACCAAACTAGAAGTAAAAACAGCGAATCATGGCAATGACCCCTTTGAAAATCCTTCAAGATCACAAACTTAGGATCACGAACTGTAGAAAGGAAGTTTTGGATACTTTCCTGAAAAAGCAAGCTGCACTTTCCCACGCAGATCTTGAAAATACCCTCCAAAACGATTTTGATAGAGTGACGATCTACAGAACACTGAAAACTTTTCTAGACAAAGATGTAATCCACAAAGTATTGGATGACAGTGGGGCGGCCAAATATGCCCTTTGTTCACATTCCCATGAAGATCATGAGCACCATGACCATGACCATGTTCATTTCAAGTGTGAAAAATGCGGAGAAACAAAATGTATTGAGGAAGCTACTTTGCCAAAAATCGAACTCCCATTGGGTTTCATCAATAAAGAGACTAGCCTATTGATCCAAGGGGTTTGTGATAAGTGCAGTTAGAAATTCACAGGTGTCTTGTCCCTGTTTTTGGATCTGATATCAGATGGCCAAACGATACCGGGTGGCAGGTCTATTTTGGGTGGCGTGTAGTTTTCTACTCCCCCTTCACCATCATCTTGCGAATCATTTTTCTGCCGATTCAACCTAGCTTTGGTCAAAATCGCCACAATATAGATCAGTACCACATAGGTAAGACCAAGGACAATCAAATCGACAACTAGACTACTCATAACTTAAAATTTCCTTAATATAGAATAAATTGAGGTTTAAGTCAACTATTACAATCAATAATAACAAATAAAGGGATTATTTTTCAAAAATAATTAAAGGTTTGACCTTGGCTTGGTAAATAGCCGATATCATCGGATATTTGCAGACTGAAATTTCAAAAATAATGATAGTAAAAACAAAAAAATACAAACTCGAATCAGGGACTTATATAAAGATGGGACTCGTCAATGTGCTGAAAGAACAATGGTGGGTTATTCTCATTGCAATAGCGATAGCTTGTGGTTACTTTTGGATAGCCTCATGGTGGTGGATCAGTATGGCGATTTTGGCTTATGTTCTTTATCTGCTATTCTGGGTAATCCAATTTGCCGGAGTGACACAGATGGAACAGAATAAAGTCATGTTTGAGAAAATGTCCTATGAGATCGATAGCAGGCAAGTGATGATGAAGCTTAACGCCAAACAGGGGATGCCTATCAACTGGAATATGATCAAAAAAGTGGAGGCAACCAAGGATGCATTTGTACTTACCATGTCCAAAGCCCAATTTATTCACCTTCCGTACAAGATTTTCAATTCTGAGAACGATAAGAAGTTCGTAGAAACCATCCTGAGGCGTAAAGGATACTTGGCTGAAAAGGCATAAGTTTTATCGGAAACAATCCCAACCCTTGCAGCGAACCGAAATGGATAAAATGCAAGGACTGAACAAAAAAGCCTCATCGAAAATTTTCGATGAGGCTTCTTTTATTCAAGTATTTGAAAACAGCATTCAAGATATATCCATTTTCTTACCAACTGCCAAACCAACATATGCGCATTGTACCACTTGATGCACTTATGAGAGGTTGGTGGATAACCAAGGGACTATATAGCTAATAATGGCATAATTGCGGATAATCATAATTGAAGATATTCACATTTTTTAACCTGTATAAAATGGATAACTCTTTCAAAACCCGGCAGGCAGCGTTAAATTTGGCTTATGCAAATCAAACTCATTGCCGTAGGAAAGACTGATAGTAAAGAGATACAATCTCTCACCGACGAGTATATCAAACGTCTTGGATTCTATATCAAGTTTGAACTGGAGATCATCCCGGACCTTAAAAACACCAAGAATCTTTCTGAAGAATCCCAGAAGGAAAAAGAAGGGGATTTGATACTGAAAAGGGTACAAGCTTCAGATGAGCTGATATTGTTGGACGAGAATGGAAAGCAGTTTAGTTCAATGGATTTTTCCAGTGTTTTACAAAAAAGAATGAATTCGGGATTGAAGCAACTCGTTTTTGTGATTGGGGGACCTTATGGGTTTTCCGAAGCTGTCTATCAAAGGGCAAATAGTAAGCTTTCACTTTCCAAAATGACTTTTTCCCACCAAATGGTGCGAGTTTTTTTTATAGAACAACTTTACCGGGCCTACACAATATTAAGAAACGAGCCTTATCACCATCAATAAAAATATAATAATGAGTATTAATTAACTAATAGTTTTTTCTTAGATTACAACCCCAAATAAATAGAGATAAATATGAAGTATTCAAAAATCATTGTTTTATTGATTTTATGGCTTGGGAGTTCTGTTGCAGTTCTCGCCCAAGATGATGAAAAAGTCCCTTTGGATAAGCGGGTCAGAAAAGGAAAATTGGAAAATGGACTGACATACTATGTCCAGCAAAATCCAAAACCGGAAAAAAAGGTAGAATTGAGGCTTGCTGTGAATGTGGGGTCTATTTTGGAAGATGATGACCAAGCAGGATTGGCGCATTTTACCGAACACATGGCTTTTAATGGAAGCAGGCATTTTGAGAAAAATGAACTTGTCAGCTACCTTCAATCGATCGGGGTCTCTTTCGGTGGGGATTTGAATGCTTATACGGGTTTTGACGAGACTGTATACATTTTGCCTATTCCATCCGAAGATGAGGCAATACTAAGAAAGGGATTTCTCGTTCTTGCAGATTGGGCAAATGGGATATTGATGGAAGAAGAGGATATTGATGGAGAAAGAGGTATTATAAAGGAAGAGTGGAGGACAGGACAGGGATATAGCCAAAGGATCAGGGATCAGTTTTTGCCTGTTTTGCTTCATGAGAGCAAGTATGCTGACCGTTTGCCGATTGGCAAAATGGAGATTGTTGAGAATTTTGAATATGAGACAATCCGTAGGTTCTATAGGGATTGGTATAGACCAGATCTGATGGCTGTCATCGCAGTAGGAGATGAGGACCCTGATAAATTGGAAGCATTGATCAAAGAGTATTTTGAGGAGATGGAAAACCCATCAAATGCCAAGCCAAGGGAAAGCTTCCCTGTACCTGCCCACAAAGAGACCTTTGTAACGATTGCCACGGATGCGGAAGCTCCCGGTATCCAGATCCAGCTTTATTACAAGCATGAAGCACGCCCAACAGTTACACAAGGGGATTATAAAGAGGCACTGAAACGCTCTCTATACAGTGGGATGCTCAATCAGAGACTGGACGAAATCAGACAGAAACCTGATGCACCTTTTATATATGCAGGAACAGGGTACGGCAATTTTGTGCGGGAGATGGATTATTTTTCTGCCTCTGCAGCTGTGATTCCAGGCAAAATAGATGATGGGCTTACGGCTTTGATACAAGAAAACGAAAGGGTTGCCCAGTTCGGTTTTACAGAACAAGAGTTGGAAAGGGTAAAGAAGTCTGTATTGAATAGTGCCGAAAGGGCAGCCAAGGAAATGGATAAAGCAGAATCGACGTCCATTGTAGGCAGGTATGTTTCCAACTTCCTTGGGGGTAAATTTGCGGAAAGTCAAGATTGGAGATACAATTTCTACAAAGAGACGCTTCCTGAAATCACGGTGGATGAAATCAATGCATTGGCAAAAGAACTTGTAAAAGATGAGAATAGGGTAGTAGTCATCATTGCTCCTGACAAGGAAAAAGACAATTTGCCAACCGAAGAGAAAGTATTGGCGCTTTTTGATGCTGTGGGACAAGTGCAACTTAGTCCATACGAGGAAAAGCTACTTGCTGAGGATTTAATCACCGAATTGCCTGTTCCTGGAAAAGTGATTTCACAAAACACAATCAATGATGTTGATATCCAAGAACTGACTTTATCAAATGGTGCGAAAGTATTTGTCAAAGTAACAGATTTCAAAAATGACGAAATCCTGATTTCAGCCACTGGAAAAGGTGGAACTTCGCTTTATTCCGAAGAAGATCACCTGAATGCAAGCAACGCTGGGGTGATGGTCAATGTAATGGGTGTGGGAGATTTCTCACCTACAGACTTGAGAAAGGTACTTTCCGGAAAGACTGTTTCCATTACACCAAACATCAGCACCTATGGACAAACTATTTCAGGAGTTTCTTCACCAAAAGATTTGGAAACTGCTTTCCAATTGATGCATTTATACTTTACCAAGCCAAGAAAAGACCTTGAGCTATATGAAGTATATAAAGCCAATCAAAAATCCCAATTGGAAAGTGCGCAGGCGAATCCTGACTACCAGTTTTCAAAGCAATTGAACAAAATCATTGCAAATGGAAATCCAAGGGCACTGGGTATTTTTGACCCGGAAGATTATGATAAAATCAATGTTGATAGGGGATTGGAGATCTTTGGAGATAGATTTTCCAATGCAGGCAATTTTGAATTCTTTTTCACCGGAAATATAGATTTGGATACATTTGTGCCGCTTTTGGAGCAATACATTGCCAGCCTTCCCGGCGATCCGGGTAAGAAAGATGACTTTGTAGATCTGGGAATCAGGACTCCAAAAGGAAAAACTGAACGGATAGAAGTAGGTACTGACGAGAAAAGCCAAGTGATCATGCTTTTTTCCGGGGATACGGAATACGACCGCAAGAAGGCTGCTGACATAGCCTATCTGGGAGAGATATTGAGTATCAAACTCATTGAAAACCTTAGGGAGGAAATAGGTGGTGTTTATGGGGTAGGTGCTCGTGGAAGCATGGGCATACAGCCTGTTGGCAATTTTAGTTTCTCGATACAGTTTCCGTGCAGCCCTGATATGGTGGATAAGTTGACAGAGGCAGCTTGGTCAGAAGTGAAGAAAATCCAAGAAAATGGACCTTCTGAAGAGGATCTCAACAAAGTGAAAGAAAAAAGAAGAATTGCGTACGAAGAAAACCTGAAGCGCAATAACTTTTGGAATTCGCAAATGTCAACAGTAAGAGCTTATGATTTTGAATGGGAAGACATCTTGAACGGCAAAAAATCCATAGAGGAAGTGACACCTGAGCGGATTCAAGCAGCTGCAAAAGCCTATTTGACAAAAGAAAATTTACTGGAAGTTCAAAAATTTCCGGCTAAATAAGTGAGATTCCCTGATGTTCTAAATATCAGAAGGATTTTTTCGCAATGAACATAAAGGTCTCCAGGAAATTCAAGTCTTGGAGACCTTTGTGTTTTATGCTGTTTATTTTGTGGGTTTTTGATATATGGAGTTTGAGGGAAACATAAAGATTTCAGGGCTAACGCCCCTGTGGGATCGATTCTCTATATGTTTTTCTACGAAGATGGCAGGGCTAGCTCCCCTAATTTGGAATATTGAACCAAATCAAAAAAGCCAATGGATTAGACCATCGGCTTTTTTATTGACTTTCTTCTAAAAACCCTCTTTCCACAGAAAAAGAATTTTACAGAATGAGCTGATCAACAGTTGACCGTTAACTGTCGACAAAAAACTACATTTTAGCAGAATAGTTTGGAGCTTCTCTGGTAATGCTGATGTCATGTGGATGTGATTCCTTGACACCTGCTGCGGTGATTTTCACAAACTTTCCATTTTTCTGTAGATCCTCAATGGTTTGTGTACCACAGTATCCCATACCTGCCTGAAGTCCTCCTACCAATTGATACAGCACTTCCTGCACCAATCCTTTGTAAGCGACTCTGCCGACGATACCTTCAGGGACTAATTTTTTGATGTTATCCTCTGCGTCTTGGAAATATCTGTCTTTTGATCCTGACTCCATTGCTTCCAATGAACCCATTCCCCTATAAGACTTGAATTTTCTTCCTTCGAAAATAATCATTTCCCCAGGGGCTTCTTCTGTTCCTGCCAGTAATGATCCGATCATTATCGAACTTCCACCTGCTGCGATTGCTTTTACCAAGTCACCTGAATATCTAATACCCCCATCAGCAATGACTGGGACATTTCTTCCTTTCAAAGCCTCTGCACATTCGAAAACTGCAGAAAGCTGGGGAACACCTACACCTGCGATAACCCTAGTCGTACAGATACTTCCCGGACCTACACCAACTTTTACGGCATCAGCTCCTGCGTCTGCCAATGCAATTGCAGCTTCAGGAGTGGCAATATTTCCTACAATCACATCAAGATCTGGAAATGCATCTTTGATTCTTCTACATGTTTCGATCACACCTTTGGAATGACCATGTGCCGTATCGATGGATACAACATCCACTCCTGCATTTTTCAATGCTTCTACCCGCTCTACGATATCGGCTGTCACACCAACGGCAGCACCTACTCTCAATCTTCCGTATTCATCCTTGCATGCATGTGGCTTATCCCTTCTTTTCAGGATATCTTTGTAGGTAATCAAGCCAGTCAATTTGTTTTCTTCATCGATGATAGGAAGCTTCTCAATCTTGAACTCCTGAAGGATTTCCTCCGCTTGTTCCAAGGTAATCCCTGCTTTTGCAGTGATGAGGTTTTCCTTGGTCATGATGGTTTTGATATCCCTGTTTGGATCTTTGATAAACCTCAAATCCCTATTGGTAATGATCCCCATGAGGATTCTGTTTTCATCGACTACAGGGATTCCACCAATGTGGAATTCGGTCATGATCTTCTCAGCATCTCTTACTTTGGAATCGATATGGAGGGTGATAGGATCCAATATCATCCCTGACTGGGATCTCTTCACTTTCCTTACTTGGGCAGCTTGCTTTTCGATGGACATGTTTTTGTGGACAAATCCAAGACCACCTTCCAAAGCGATGGCAATAGCCAATTCAGCTTCAGTGACGGTATCCATCGCAGCTGAGACCAAAGGGATGTTTAGCCTGATATTCTTCGTAAGTTGTGTTGAGGTATTGGTGTCGCGCGGGAGGACTTCTGAGTATCCTGGGACAAGTAGCACGTCATCGTAGGTGAGTGCTTCAAAGAGGAATTTATCTGAATTTCGGTTCATAGCAAATTTGGTTAGGTAACCCTATTTGCACGCCAAAGTTACAAACAATTCTGATAGCCAATCTAATCATACTCAAATAAATTTTGTTTTAGGTAAAAAATATTTTCAAAACAGGATTATCTGTAGTTGTACAGACAGGTGTTTTGATATGTTGTGTAGAATGCAGTTAATCGTAAATCAAAATGGAAAAATCAGCTCCCATTTGCTTTGCAAAATAATAATGGGGGAAGCTAAAGATACTGTCCTTCCACAAAAAAAAGCTGTCTCGTTACCAAGACAGCTTTTTATATCATTATGTGAGGTAAACCTTACTTTTCTTCTAAATCATCCACATTTGGAGTCAAAGGATTGGAATCTCTAATCAATCCCGTAGGAAGTTCCCCTTCTGTACTGGCTACTACGCAACAGACCGCAGCATCCCCGGTTACATTGACAGCTGTCCTGAACATATCCAAGATCCTATCAGGAGCAATGATCAATGCGATACCCGCTGCCGGAACATTGATTGACTCCAATACGATGATCAACATGATCAAGCCTGCCCCAGGAACACCTGCCGAACCGATAGAAGCCAATGTGGCTGTCAGGACGATCGTCAACTGTTGTGTAAGGCTCAAATCCATACCCAAAGCCTGGGCAATAAAGACAGCTGCAACTCCCTGATACAAGCTGGTACCATCCATGTTGATGGTAGCTCCCAAGGGTAAAACAAAACTGCTGACTTCTTCAGAAACACCGATTTCTTCCTCAACCTGCTTCATCGTCACCGGCAAAGTAGCTGAACTGGAACTAGTCGAGAAAGCCAATAACTGCGCTGGGCGTATGGCTTTGAAGAAATGCATATAACTGATTTTGGTAAAGCCTTTCAAGATGGAGGGATAAACCACAAATGCCATCAAAAACAATCCACCTACAACCACCAAGCTGTATTTCAACAAGGCATATAGCAGGACGAAAGCTGACTCTGGGTTTTCGCCTGCAATTTCCACTATCAAGGAAGCCATCAATGCGAAAACACCATAGGGAGCAATCAACATGATGAAGCCTACGATTTTAATAATGACATCATTGATGCCATCAAAAAACGCAATGACTGGTTGGGATTTTTTCTTGGGAATCTGAAGAAGGGCAATCCCCATGATAATTGCAAAGAACACTACCTGCAGCATCAACGAATTGTCAGAAGCAGCATTAAACAAATTCTCGGGAACAATGTCTACCAAAGGTTGTAAAGGACTTTGATTTTGAATTGCTTCAGCTTGTTTGGTCTTAGAGCCAGCGGCATCATCATATAGTGCCATTAGGTTTTCTTTGGTGTCATTTGGCAAACTTTTGCCAGGCTGGAAGATATTGACCAGCGCCAATCCCAGAGAAATCGCAATCACTGTTGTGAATATATATGTAAAGATGGTTTTTCCACCGATCCGTGAAAGTTTGGAGATATCACCCAAATTGGAAACCCCAACGATCAATGAAGCAAAAACCAAAGGAACAGCAATCATTTTGAGGGAATTGATAAAAATTGTGCCAATCGGTTTGATATAGTCTATCGTGAAATCCGGTGAGATTCCAAACTGTATAATGACCAATCCGAAAACCAAACCTAGCACCAATCCAGCAATGATCTGGGTGTGTAACGGTATTTTTTTAAACATAATATTTGGGTTAATTTATTACAACTTATTCGCCCTGCTGATCAGCAGATAATCTGCCAAAACCAAAGCTCCCATAGCTTCTACAATAGGTACAGCTCTAGGTACTACACATGGGTCATGCCTCCCTTTTCCGGAAACAGTTACAGATTCCCCCACTTCATTCACCGATTCTTGATCGATCATGATAGTTGCTACGGGCTTAAAAGCTACTTTGAAGTAAATATCCTCGCCGTTTGAAATACCACCTTGTATTCCTCCGCTGTAGTTGGTGCGCGTTTTGACCTTATCACCCTCTGTGTAAAAGATGTCATTGTGTTCCGAGCCACGCATTTTGACCCCTTCGAATCCACTGCCATATTCAAAACCCTTGACGGCATTGATGCTAAGCATGGCTTTCCCCAATTCTGCATTCAGGCGGTCAAATACAGGTTCTCCCAGTCCTGGAGGAACTCCCTTGGCAACGCATGATACCACACCTCCTACGGTGTCTCTGGATTTTCGGATTTCGTCTATGAAATCGATCATCTTTTCAGCCATTACCGGATCAGGACAACGGATGATGTTGTTTTCTGTTTGGTCAAGGTCTAAGTCCAGATAGGATTTCTCCAACTTGAGGTCACCAACTTGGCTGACATAGGCTTGGATACTGATCCCAAAATGTTTTAACATCAGTTTTGCAATAGCACCTGCAGCTACACGGGCAGAGGTTTCCCTTGCACTACTTCTTCCGCCTCCCCTGTAATCGCGGATTCCATACTTTTCTTGGTAGGTATAATCTGCATGGGAAGGTCTGAATTTATCTGCGATATGACCATAATCTTTACTCTTTTGGTCAGTATTCATGATAACCATCCCAATGGGTGTGCCGGTGCTTTTTCCTTCAAAAACCCCCGATAGAATCTGGAACTCATCCTCTTCTTTTCTTTGGGTGGTGATTTTGGATTGTCCGGGTTTTCTCCGCTGCATTTCATTTCTGATATACTCCTCGTCGATTTTCAAACCTGCCGGACAGCCATCGATGATTACTCCCAGCCCTTTTCCGTGTGACTCACCAAAGGTGCTTATTCTAAATAGTTTTCCAAATGAATTACCCATTACCGCTTTTTCATAATCAAGACAGCCAACAAAACTATTGAAACTGCCAATAATAAATTGATAAAGATGGAAAAATAGTACTTATATCGCTGGTTTAAAAGTTTATTGTTCTCAACTTCTATCAAATCGTATATTCCACCAAGACGTTGATTGGAAATTGCCTGGTTTACCTTAGATTCTCCTGTGATATTCAGGATAGCTTTCGGACGGAGTGTGTCGTATTTCGCCAGGTTTGGATTGAAATATATCCATTCAAAATGGTCCGCCAGTGCCACTTCTCCGGGTTCATTGATGGTCATATAGTAGCTGAATTCTTTGATGCCGGTGACTTTGCCCATGCCTCTATTGACCTGCTGTCTTACATTGGGATCGTAAGTATTGAGCTTTTGGATTTGTTTTGTCTTTGGTTTGGAGATGGAGTTGACATTTCCCTCACCTGAAATCCCGAAATTATAGGTGATACCTTCCCCTGTTTCGGCATTGAGTTCTTTGATGTTTTCCCTGAGTTGAAAAACCCCAATGCTGACTTCATTCCTAAGGGGATGCGGAGGCAATGGTTTGACTTTGATTGATTTTGCTGCGGAATAGAAGGTTTTGAAATCTTCCAACCTATTGCTTCCAAAGAAAGTGGGGTTTTTGGCAACTTTGTATTTGATCATTTCCCAAGAAATGGAAGGGATGTTTATTTCACCTTCAGAGAAAGGGAAAAATGTAGCTTCATAAACCTTGTATTTGATCCAGTTTTTTCCATTGATACTTACTCTTTCAGGCTGGATACTCGTGATATTGAAATTCTCCTCCCAGGCATTGCTTGGCTTGAGTTTTTTGAGAATCCCATCCAGTTGCCTACCTGGTTCATGCCAGCTGAATGTCGCCTGATTGGCTTCTGCTATATAGAATGCCAAACTGACATTTACCCCTTCGCCAACAAAGACTTCTGGTTTGTCTACCGAAGTTGCAAAAAATGCTTCATCATCAATTTCAATAAACTCTGGCTCTTCCCTTGACCTGCCAAACATGTCATCAAATGGATCGGAAGCACTCGATTGCCGTTGGGTTGACCTTGCATCTACTACCGTGATGTTTTTTCCATTGGAAGCGTAGTCATTGCCATTGATTTTTACTGTGAAATTTGGTACTTCAAACTCACCTTTTCTACTAGGTCGATAATACTGGATGATGCTGTTGGTGCTACTCATCTGTCCATTGATGATATTCATGGACGAGGATTGGGAAATCCCCTGTTTTTGGAAACCAACAATTTCGGGAAACTGGTCATAAGATTTGATTTTATCGTCCGAAATCGTTACCTTGATTGTAAAGTTTTCATTCAGGGCGATTTCACTGGGACCGAGTTCGATCTTTACTTCTTGAGCTAACACACTTGAGCAAATAAAGCCGAGAATAAATACCAAAACCCAGGTGGTCGTCGTTCTTATCATAGTTGTCTGTTTCAAAATATAACCGCAAATTAACTTTATATTTTAAACGCAACAAACCAGAAGTAGTATCGTATCATTATAAAAATTGATTCTGTTTAACCTAATACATTTTGAGCCATGCTAGAATACGTTAAAACCATCTTATTGAAAGTGAGTTTTGACAAAGCGCTCTTCGAAAAAGAGCTGAGAAAAAGCCTTAATTTGATCCTACCAGCAGAGATCAGTGAATTTAAGGCCTGGTGTTACAGGACGTTTTCCCGTATTTACGAACCAGTACTTAACAAATATTTTGTCAAACTTGCAGGTTAAAAAACCTAAAGGCTCTGAAAAGAGCCTTTTTTTATGTTTTCATTTTTTCAGAAAAGCTATGTTTCTTTTCAACCCTTCCAATTTGGTCCGCTTTACAGCTGATTTCTGGAATACCTTGTTGAATGTCTCTTGGGTTATTTCTTCCCAATCTTTTCCCGAAAAACCTTCAAGCTCTGGGTGAGGCAAAAAGTCTGGCTCCTGATGTGGCTTCGAAAATCTATTCCATGGACAAACATCCTGACAGATATCACATCCAAAAATCCAATTTTCAAATTTGCCTTTCACTTCTGTGGGAATTTGATCCTTAAGCTCGATCGTAAAATATGAAATGCATTTTGAGCCATCTACCACACCCGGTTGGACGATGGCATCTGTCGGGCAAGCATCGATACATTTGGTACAACTTCCGCAATAATCCTTGGTCATTGGTGTATCGGGACTCACTTCCAGGTCTATGATCAGCTCTGCAATGAAAAAGAAACTACCCATTTGCCTGTTGAGCAATAGGCTGTTTTTGCCTGTCCAGCCCAGTCCGGATTTTTTGGCCCATTGCCTCTCCATTACGGGAGCAGAGTCGACAAAGGCCCTTCCGCCGATTTCACCAATCTCTTCATTCAGTTTTTGCAATAAGTCCTTCAACTTATCCTTGATTACAAAATGATAATCCTTGCCATAGGCATATTTGGCAATTTTGTAATCCTTTGGGTTTGTAGTAATCTTTTTTGGTGGAGCGTAATTATAGATTAAGCTTACGACTGTCTTTGCTCCCTCCACGAGTTTCGTCGGGTCTAGCCTTTTGTCAAAATTGTTAGCCAAATACCCCATTTGGCCATGGTAGTTTTGGTTGAGCCAAGCTTCAAGCCTTGGGGCTTCTTCTTCCAAAAATCCTGCTTTCGAAATCCCACAGAACTCAAAGCCCAGGTTTTTGGCCTGGGTTTTTATGATTTGGGCATATTTATCTTTGGAGATAAGGGAGCTCATTTAATGTAAGTAAAATGGTTTATTTTTTCGATAAGAAGATAGAAATACAGTGAAAATAGGGTTGAAATACAATAGAAATAATTTGGGGTATCAGATATGATTTGAATTAATCTATTCCCATATGTCTCACCAAAGGGATGTTTCGCGAACCTTTCTAAAGAAAGGTAGAGATTATTTCAACCCAACCATGAAAGTGAACCCTAGTATCTATCAATATCAGGAATCAAATATCCACCAATATCTATTTCAATAATATTTCGCCGAAGGCATATTTCAGCGAAGCTATATTTCTACCTATTTCACTTCAGTTATATTTCAGTAAACCTGAATTATGAAAACAAACTGCCTGTTTCACTTCCGAAATTCGGTTTGATCTTCAGGTGTTTGTAGGCCAATTCTGTCGCCATTCTTCCCCGGGCAGTACGCTTGAGGTATCCTTCTTGGATCAAGAAAGGCTCGTATACTTCTTCGATCGTCTCTGCTTCTTCCCCACATGCTGTAGCTATGGTTCCGAGACCAACAGGGCCACCTTTGAATTTTTCGATGATGGTCATCAGGATTCTGTTGTCCATTTCGTCCAGGCCATTTTCATCTACATCCAATGCATTCAGGGCAAATTTTGCAATATCCAAGGTGATGGTGCCATTTCCTTTGATCTCTGCAAAATCCCGCGTTCTGCGAAGGAGCATATTGGCAATCCTTGGCGTACCACGGCTTCTTCTGGCAATTTCAAACGCAGCAATTTCATCAATGGGAGTTTGGAGGATACTTGCTGATCGGATGACGATGTCTGTCAGCAATTTTGCGTCATAATATTCCAATCTGGAATTGATCCCAAACCTTGCCCGTAGAGGAGAGGTAAGTAATCCTGACC
Organism: Belliella marina; assembly: GCF_042682445.1. Lineage (NCBI taxonomy): Bacteria > Pseudomonadati > Bacteroidota > Cytophagia > Cytophagales > Cyclobacteriaceae > Belliella > Belliella marina. The sequence goes on along the minus strand of NZ_JBHUHR010000038.1, from coordinate 417,594 downwards.
TGGTTGTCGCACCAATAAGCGTAAATGGGCTTAAAGAGATTTGCACAGATCGTGCATTCGGACCTGAATCCAACATGATATCGATCCTAAAATCTTCCATGGCTGAATACAGATATTCCTCTACGATAGGATTGAGCCTATGAATCTCGTCTATAAACAATACATCCCCTTCTTCAAGGTTGGTCAAAAGTCCCGCCAAATCAGAGGGTTTGTCAAGAACAGGACCGGATGTGATTTTGATGCCTGCCTGCAATTCGTTGGCAATAATATTACTCAAGGTAGTCTTGCCCAACCCCGGAGGGCCATGCAGCAAGACATGGTCAAGGGGTTCTTGCCTCCTTTTTGCAGCCAAGACGAAAATTTTCAAGTTTTCAACAATCTTATGCTGTCCCGTAAAGTCATCAAAACTCAAAGGACGGAGGGCTTTTTCGATCTCCTTGTCCTTAGGGCTCAAATGCTCATCGTCTCCGCTTAAATAATCTTCTCTCATGGTATCAAATTCAATAGGTACAAAGATAGAAAATTCAGCCAAGGCAAAAAGATAAATGATTTTTCCAATTACCCATTGCAATCGTATTGCAACTTTGGCTGTTTCGACCCAGAAATTCAAAAATTAGACTTAAATTCGCAAAAAAATAAACTCTATGCGTAGTAATGCGAACAAGAATATAATATACTCAATTATTCTTTTTCTTCTGATAGCGATCGTCTATCTATACAGACAAAACCAACAAAAGCCGATTGAGCAAGTAGTTGAAGTCTCTTCTGATAAAGTAGTGGTTTCTGGAAAAACAATGGGGTCTATTACTTACAGAGTTGTCTATTTGGATAAGGATTCCCGTAACTTTAAAGTAGAAATCGACTCTATACTTGTGGATTTCAACCAGTCTTTGTCCACTTATATCCCAGACTCCGAAATCAGTACATTCAATCGGACAGACACTTTGTTTTTTGGGTCAACTTATTTTCCGGAGGTATTGGAGACTAGCAGAAAGGTATTTGAACTGACCGGTGGGGCATTTGACCCGACTGTAGGTCCGATGGTGAATCTTTGGGGTTTTGGTCCTGGAGGACCACAGTTGAAAGACAGTGTGAATATCGATGCGATGCTTAGAATGGTCGATTTTTCTGCCATTCATTTTGATCAGAAAAAAGTCTGGAAAACGAGACCCGGGATGTATTTGGATTTTTCTGCTGTAGCAAAGGGTTTGGCAGTGGATGTGGTGGCGGATTTCCTAGAAGCAAATGGCATCCAAAATATGTTGGTCGAAATCGGGGGTGAATTGGTTGCAAAGGGAGTGAATGCTGAAGGGGAGCTATGGAAAGTGGGGATCAACAGGCCGGAAGAAGGGGTGAGTACAAATGATCTTTATAGCATCGTAGCCATGGATAACCAAGGAATGGCGACTTCTGGAAATTATAGAAACTACTATGAATTGGAAGGGAAAAAAATATCCCACACCATCAATCCCAAAACAGGAAGGCCTGTGAACCATGGGCTTTTGAGCGCAACAGTCTTGGCGGAAAACTGCATGTACGCAGATGCATTAGCCACTGCCTTGATGGTCATGGGTACGGAGAAAGCAATAGAATTACAGAAAAATGCTGATTTTGAAATATTCTTGATATACAGCGATGAGAATGGGGAGACATCATCTTATGCAAGTGAGGGACTCAAGCCTTTTTTATCATTTACCGTTCCACAATAATATCCACCAGCCCAAATTTTGATTTAGCATGTTAGTGAATTTCCTATTGCTGTTTTTCACCGCTTTGATAGCGGGTAGTCTTGCTTATTTTATACCTAGCTGGCAAGAAAGGTATTTCAAGCTTATTTTGGTTTTTGCAGGCTCTTACCTGTTTGCGATTACGGTGCTACACATACTCCCTGAGTTGTTTGTAGGCACAGATGATGCCACCAATATGGGCTTGTATATCCTGTTGGGATTTCTCTTGCAGCAGGTATTGGAGTTGTTTTCTTCAGGTGTTGAGCATGGTCATATCCACCACCATGGCCATCATCATGGGATTGAGTCTGGAGTTTGGACATTGATGATAGGTTTGTTTTTACATGCATTCTTGGAGGGGACATTGCTTTCCCATGATGGGATCTTGGTAGCGCATGACCATGCTGCACATGAAGGGCATCACCACCACCATCACCATGGCAGTAACAACCTGATGTTTGGGATTATGCTCCATAAAGGGCCGGAAGCCTTTGCCCTAGTTGCTGTATTGATGAGTGCTTTGAAAAAACGTTGGGTTTTTGTGCTTCTGATCATATTTGCATTGGCCTCACCTTTGGGGATGATCTTGAGTTCGGTGTTGTTTGAGCAGGAATTCATAGGAAGAGGAGCGCTCAATGTCTTTTATGGAATGGTTGCCGGTGGCTTTTTGCACATTTCCACCACGATCTTTTTTGAAAGTAGTCCAGACCATCGGTTTCATTTGAACAAGGTTATCATCAGTATCCTGGCTTTTGCATTGGCGATTTCGTTTGAAATGCTTTCTTGATTTTTAAAGTTGGCATTGCATGCGAATTCCAGTATTTAATTTGGCGATTGGCTTTTCTTTATTGAAAGAAACTTATATCTTGCTAAAATATTATACTTTCGCTAAATTAATATACCAAGCCCAAAACCGAGTCTGATGGAGAAGCCAATATGTCCCAAGTGTGAACATGTCCAAGTTGTGAAAAGTGGTGTTGTAGGCGGAAGACAGAGGTTTAAATGTAAAAAATGTGGTTATCATTTTACAGTTAACAAACTCGGTAAATCCATCGACAAATACTATGTGGTAAAAGCACTCCAACTCTACATTGAAGGAATATCATACAGGGAAATTGAAAGGATATTGGGAGTAAGCCATGTTTCGGTCATGAATTGGGTGAAGCAGTACAAAATAAAAGTCCCTGAAAGCAATGATTACAGACCAACCTATAGGGTGCTAAACCACACAGAATTGGTCAAATTTATGGCTATTAAAGAGAATCTTACCGATACTGGAATGTTGATCACTGAGTTGGGGGACAAATTTATGATTATCAAGTGGGAAAGGTTCAAGAACCGGTAGGCAGAATATTATTTTTTCTCTATAATTAATTACCATTAAACTATTCACATTTTTTCTTTTCTACAGTAACTTTTCAATTTAGATGTGGAAGTAGTATCACCTATTCTTTAAAAAGTCAATTTTAATGGTGTCAAATGGCATCAACAACCCAATAACCATGTCAAAAAACAAATTTAGTAAAGAAGCCTATTGGAAAAAGAACCTCAAGATCTTGGGAGTTCTGCTTTTTATTTGGTTCGCAGTCTCCTTTGGATGCGGAATTTTATTCGTCGAAGAACTCAACTTCATCAGGCTTGGAGGTTTCAAGTTAGGATTTTGGTTTGCCCAGCAAGGATCCATTTATTCTTTTGTGATATTGATTTTTGCGTATGTCATACGCATGAATCAGCTCGATAAGGAATTTGATGTAAACGAAGAATAACCCCACAAAGAAACCATAAATGGAGATTTTAACTTGGACATATATACTGGTAGGAGCATCATTTGCCCTTTACATAGGAATTGCGATTTATACGAGGGCTGGTTCTACCAAAGAGTTTTATACAGCAGGTGGAGGTGTATCCCCACTTGCCAATGGAATGGCAACGGCAGCTGATTGGATGTCGGCAGCATCATTTATTTCCATGGCAGGCATCATTGCCTTTTCCGGATATGATGGTTCTGTTTATCTGATGGGTTGGACTGGTGGCTATGTCCTTTTGGCATTGCTTTTAGCCCCCTATTTGAGGAAATTCGGGAAATTCACCGTTCCTGATTTTGTCGGGGATCGCTATTATTCCAACAAAGCCCGGGTGGTGGCAGTGATTTGCGCACTATTTATTTCATTCACTTATGTAGCAGGTCAGATGCGCGGTGTGGGGATCGTATTCTCCCGCTATTTGGAAGTAGATATCAATACAGGAGTGATTATCGGGATGTGTATCGTTTTCTTTTATGCCGTTTTGGGCGGAATGAAGGGGATTACCTACACACAGGTAGCCCAATATTGTGTTTTGATATTTGCCTTTATGGTACCTGCCATATTCGTTTCCATGCAGTTGACAGGCAATCCTGTGCCACAGTTGGGTATGGGAGGTACGGTAGCTGACGGAAGTTATCTTTTGGACAAATTGGACGGTGTTTTGACTGATCTTGGTTTTGTAGCATACACGTCGGGTAGAAAGGGGATGGCTGATATATTTGCCATTACACTGGCTTTGATGGTAGGTACGGCAGGATTGCCACATGTGATTGTCCGCTTTTTCACTGTTCCCAGAGTAAAAGATGCCCGTCTCTCTGCCGGATATGCGTTGGTATTTATTGCCATTCTCTATACTACAGCCCCTGCCGTAGCTGTATTTGGCATTTATAATGCAATCGAAACTGTCGCAGACAAACCTGTAGATGAATTGCCTGAATGGGTAGAAAATTGGGAGAAGACCAATTTGATTTCCGTGAATGATAAAAATGGTGATGGGATCGTGCAATATTCTGCAAATGCAGAGACTAATGAACTCAATATTGACAAAGATATCATGGTGTTGGCAAGCCCTGAGATAGCAAATCTACCGAATTGGGTAATAGGCTTGGTGGCTGCCGGGGGAATGGCAGCAGCACTTTCTACGGCAGCAGGACTTCTTTTGGTGATTTCCACTTCAGTTTCCAGGGATTTGTTCAGGACATTCAAGCCAAATATGACCGAAAAAAGAGAATTGCTGATAGCAAGATTTTCCGCTGCCGGCGCAGTAGTATTGGCAGGGTATTTTGGTGTCAATCCCCCTGGGTTTGTTGCGGAAGTTGTCGCTTTTGCTTTCGGACTGGCTGCGGCGTCTTTCTTCCCAGTGATCATTATGGGGATTTTCTCCACTAGGATGAACAAAGAGGGCTCGATTGCAGGAATGTTGTCCGGCTTGATATTCACCATTGGCTATATTTCATATTTCAAATTTATCAGTCCAGAGTTAAACAGTGTGGATAACTGGCTGTTTGGGATCTCCCCTGAGGGAATCGGTTCTATTGGGATGCTGATCAATTTCGTCGTATGCTTTATGGTATCGAAAATGACTCCTGCACCCCCACAGGATGTACAGGATATGATTCAGGAGATCAGAATCCCCAGAGGTGCAGGCAAAGCGCATGACCATTGACAAAGAGTAAGGTTCAATAACAGGATGTCAAAAGGAAATCGCAAATAGTATTTCTGGGAGCGATGGTCTTCCGTTTTGGGGTTGCCTTGATCTGGATCCCACGATCAAGACAACTCTGAAAGATTTCAGACTAAAAACGAATATATTAAGACCCAAATGAAAGAAGCGTTAAAAAATCAATACTTGTGGGTAGTGTTTTTCTTTGGGATAATTCTTTTGAATTATCCCATTATGGCGATATACAATATCCAAGAAGTTTGGTTTGGGATACCGGCTCTTTTCCTTTTTGTCTTCTCCATTTGGTTGGGGATTATAATTGCCACGTTCTTGATTATCAAAAGACTCAAGAAGAAGGATGTTTAGCAATGCATTGATCATATCGTTTACCTTTGGTTATTTGGCATTGCTTTTTGCGATAGCTTGGTTTTCAGAACGCTCTGCAAATAAAGGCAGAACGCTCTCCAATCATCCTGCGATTTACGCTTTGACTTTGGCGGTGTATTGTACCGCTTGGACTTATTATGGTTCGGTAGGCAGGGCAGCGACAAATGGTCTTGAGTTTTTGACGATTTATATAGGACCAAGTTTGGTTGCGCCCCTCTGGTGGATCGTGATGCGGAAGATAATCAGGATATCCAAGGTTCAGAGGATATCATCCATCGCTGACTTTATTTCGAGCAGGTATGGCAAAAATGTAGCTTTGGGTGGTGTGGTGACGATGGTCTGCCTCTTGGGGATATTGCCATATACATCTATCCAAATCAAAGGTATCGCCTCTTCTTTTCAGATATTGCAGGGCGGTGGAGTCACGGAGGCTTTGGCGAACCTTCCTTTTTATCAGGACACAGCGTTCTACTTGGCTTTGGTGCTGGCTTTGTTTACAGTTTTGTTTGGGACAAGGGATATCGAAGCTACAGCACAGCATGAGGGGATGGTCATGGCAGTGGCATTTGAATCGATTTTCAAATTGATCGCATTTCTGATTGTGGGGGTATTTGTTTCCTACTTCGTGTTTGATGGTTTTACCGATATTTTTGATAAAGCGGCAGCACAGGGATTGGATCACCTCTTTGTCATGCAGGGGGAGAGCAGTAATTCTGAATGGTTTTGGATGAGTGTTTTGTCCATGATGGCGATTTTGTTTTTGCCTAGACAGTTCCAGATGGGTGTGATAGAGAATAAGGATGAAAAACACCTTGATACGGCAATGTGGCTTTTCCCTTTATATTTATTGTTGATCAACGTTTTTGTGTTGCCGATTGCATTTGGTGGGTTGGTCCATTTTCCGGCAGGGACTTATGAAGCGGATACCTTTGTCTTGGCATTCCCAATAGCCTTTGATCAGCAATGGTTGGCGATCTTGGTCTATTTGGGAGGGTTTTCGGCTGCAACCGGTATGATTATCGTATCCACGATAGCACTGAGTACCATGGTGAGCAATAACCTTGTCATGCCTCTGTTGCTGATCAATGAACATTTTCAAAAAAAGTACCAGCATAAACTTAGTCAAATCCTGATTTGGTCGAGGAGGTTTGCCATTTTTATGATCATTTTTGCCGCATATTTATACTACAAGCAAATTGCCGGGCAATTTTCATTGGTTTCTATTGGATTGATTTCCTTTGTGGCCATTGCCCAGTTTACCCCAGCTATTATTGGGGGGATTTTTTGGAAAAAAGGGGCTAGGCTTGGTGCATTGGTTGGGATTCTTGCAGGCTTTATTATTTGGTTTTATACGCTCGTTGTACCTACCATGATCAGTGCGGACTACCTGCCAGGCACATTGATGACCGAAGGATTGTTTGGTTTGTCATATCTGAAACCCCAGTCCTTGTTTGGATTTACCGAGCTGAGTTATATCAGTCATGGTTTGTTCTACAGTTTGACCTTGAATACGATGTTATATGTCCTTATTTCGGTTTTCAGCAAACAGACTTCCAAAGAACATAACCAAGCAGTAATTTTTGTTGATATTTTTAGGTACAGCACTTCTTTGGATGCATCGGTGATCTGGAAGGGGCAAGCGTATTTGCCGGATTTGAAAACATTGTTGGTTAATTTTATTGGACCTGTAAAAACAGATGAGGCTCTCCAAGATTTCATACAGAACTCTGGAAAAAGGTTAAATGACAAGATTTACGCCGATCCGGAATTGGTAAACTATTCTGAGCGATTGCTTTCCGGGATTATAGGATCTGCATCAGCAAGAATCATGGTTGCTTCCGTGGTCAAGGAAGAGGAGATCAGCATGGAAGAAGTATTGGGGATTTTGAAGGAGACACAGGAATTGAAGACATTGAACCAGCAGCTCAAATCAAATAGTCTTGAATTGAAAAAAGCTTCGGAAAAATTGCGGACACTCAATGAATCTTTACAACTCAATGATATGCTGAAAGATGAGTTTATCTCTACCGTCACGCATGAAATGAGGACTCCGATTACATCAATCAGGGCATTTTCTGAAATTTTACAAGATCAAAACTTACCTGAGGAGGATCGGGCAAGATTTTTGGAAATTATCATTGGGGAAACCAAAAGAATGAGTAGGTTGATTGACCAAGTTTTGGATTTGGAGCGTTTTGATTCAGGAAGGCAAGAGTTGAATTTGGAAAATACCGATTCAAGGAAGCTTATTTTGGAAGCGATTGATTCTATGAAGCACATTTTCCAGGAAAAAAAACTTCGGTTCGAGTATAGCTTGATGGATTTTGATGCGATGGTTTCCATGGATAGGGATAGAATCAAGCAGGTCATCTTGAACCTCCTTTCCAATGCTTCCAAGTTTGCCAAGACGGCAGTTGTCCTCAAAGCAGAGGTCAATGAGAAGGATTTGTTGATAAGCGTTTGGGATGATGGAAAAGGCATCCCTGAAGATGAAGTGCCATATATCTTTGACAAATTCTTTCAAGCAAGAAACCAAACCAGCAAAAAGCCACTGGGTAGTGGTTTGGGTTTGGCTATTTCAAAAAAAATAGTAGAATACCATCACGGTAAAATAGAAGTAAGTAGAGTGTCAAACAAAACCCGATTTGAATTCTCTCTGCCATTAACCCAAAATATAACCAAGTCAATCAATTGATAATATTATGAACAAGATTTTGATAGTAGACGATGAACCCAATATCCTTTTGTCTTTGGAATACCTCTTCAAAAAAGAAGGGTTTATGGTTTTTATAGCTAGGGACGGAGAGGAGGCTTTGGAGATAATCACGGAAACCAAACCCGAACTAGTCCTGTTGGATATCATGATGCCAAAGGTGGATGGCTATGAAGTCTGTAAATACATCAAGGAGAAATACGCAAAAATCAAAGTGGTGTTCCTCTCTGCAAAGAGCAAGCAGCAGGATGTCCAAAAAGGGCTCAACCTTGGCGCTGATCTGTACATGACCAAGCCATTTGGCAACAAAGACTTGGTATCTAAAGTGAAAAATTTATTGAACTGATTAAATCTAAAATTTTAAATCCTAAAATAACCATACCATGAGTGATAGAATTCATACCCTTAGCGGATACTTTCATGAATATCAAAAATCTGTAACACAACCAGAGGAGTTTTGGGCGCGGATAGCGGATTCCTTTCATTGGAAAAAAAGATGGGATAAAGTCTTACAGTGGGATTTTGAAGGGCCGGATGTGAAGTGGTTCGTGAATGGAAAGTTGAATATTACAGAGAATATCCTTGAGCGGCATTTATATACTTTGGGTGATAGGCCTGCCATCATCTGGGAAGCAAATGACCCAAATGAAGCAGGTCGTACGATAACTTACAGGGAGCTTTATCACGAAGTTTGCCGATTTTCAAATGCATTGAAAGCAAAAGGAATAGGAATAGGCGATAAGGTGATCATCTATATGCCTATGGTTCCAGAGGCTGCCATTGCAATGTTGGCTTGTGCTAGGATAGGAGCGATTCATTCTGTGGTTTTTGCAGGATTTAGTTCCTCAGCCTTGTCAGACAGGATCAATGATTGCGGAGCAAAAGCAGTGTTGACATCTGATGGGAATTTCAGGGGTGGCAAAAAAATCCCCGTAAAGGCAGTTGTCGACGAAGCTTTGGAGAAATCATCTGTAGAAACTGTCATTGTGTACCAAAGGACGGAACAGGATGTTACGATGAAAGAAGGTAGGGACTATTGGTGGCATGAAGTGATCGAGGGGGAAGCTGACACCAATACAGCTGAAGAAATGGACAGCGAGGATATGTTGTTTATCCTCTACACTTCGGGATCTACGGGAAAGCCAAAAGGAGTAGTGCATACCACAGGGGGCTATATGGTGTACACCAAGTATTCTTTTGAAAATGTCTTCCAATATTCTCCGGGGGACGTTTATTGGTGTACGGCAGATGTTGGGTGGATCACTGGGCACTCTTACATCGTTTATGGGCCATTGTTGGCTGGAGCCACTTCCATTATGTTTGAGGGAGTACCTACATATCCCGATGCTGGAAGATTTTGGGCAGTAGTAGAGAAATACAAGGTCAACCAGTTTTATACAGCTCCGACAGCAATCAGGGCTTTGCAAGCCTATGGAACAGATCCTATTGAGCCTTACGATTTGAGTTCATTAAAAGTCTTGGGGTCTGTAGGAGAGCCGATCAATGAAGAAGCTTGGCATTGGTATCACACACATATTGGTAAAACAAAATGCCCGATTGTAGACACTTGGTGGCAGACTGAAACTGGTGGGATTATGATTTCGCCTATTGCGGGTATCACCCCGACCAAACCTGCCTTTGCTACATTGCCACTCCCGGGAGTGCAGCTGAGTATTGTCGATCCTGAAGGAAAAGAGCTCACTGGGAATTCGGTAGAGGGGAATCTGTGTATCAAGTTTCCTTGGCCCGGAATGATCAGAACGACCTATGGAGATCATGACAGATGCAAGCAGACTTATTTCTCAACATACAAAGGGATGTATTTTACGGGTGATGGTGTCAAAAGAGACCATGACGGTTACTATAGGATCCTGGGTAGGGTAGATGATGTGATCAACGTCTCTGGACACAGAATGGGAACGGCAGAAGTCGAGAATGCGATCAATGAGCATCCTTTGGTCATCGAATCGGCAGTGGTAGGGTATCCACATGAAGTCAAAGGTCAGGGAATCTACGCTTATGTGATTTGTGACATGACAAATAGGACAGAAGAGAACTTGGTCAATGAGATCAAAGCCACTGTTTCCAAAATCATTGGGCCGATAGCCAAACCGGATAAAATCCAGATCGTATCCGGACTTCCAAAAACCAGGTCAGGGAAGATCATGCGAAGAATCCTCAGAAAGGTGGCTGAAGGGAATCTTGACAGCATGGGCGATATTTCTACATTGCTGGATCCGGAGGTGGTCAAGGAGATCATCGATGGGAAGAAATAGGGATATAGATGAAGTAATGTTGAAATAAGCCTTCGGCGAAATATTACTGACGTGAAATAGATGGAGATATTGTTTAGGTGAAATATCACTATTGTGAAATAGACAGAAATATCAATTTGCTGAAATAATGTTGAAATAAACCTTTGGAGAAGGATTACTTTCGTGAAATAGATGGAAATATGGCTTCGCTGAAATATTACTTGCGTGAGATAGTTGGAAATATAGCTTTGCTGAAGTAATGTAGTAATAGGACTCTGGTATAGATTAAACAAGTTCAGCGAAATATTTTATTCACTTCTACCAATTAGAAATCCAAGATTTCTTTTACCATCATATTTGAGGGGAAATATCAAATTATATCGCCGAAGGCATGTTTCCTTCTTATTTCTATAATATTTCAAGCTTAAATCTTAGAAAATGCACCTTTTAAATGAATAAGATATGTCCAATGTCATTGTCAATAGGGTAAAAGAATTCCTGAAAAGATATCCTCCATTTACATTTTTGAATGATGGTACTTTAGGCTTGGTATCAAAGGAAGTGGAAGTGAAGTATTTCTCCAAAGGGGAATACCTTTTCAGTCAAGGAGATCCCGCCCAAAACTTCTTTTTTGTATTGAAGGAAGGAATTGTCCAACTGGCAGAGCAAAAGGATGAAAAGGAAAATGTAGTGGAGGTTTGTGATGAAGGTGATGTGTTTGGGGTATTGGCATTGTTGGGTAAGCGTCCTTACATCCTCAGCGCCCAAGCCATAGAGGACAGTTTGGTATATGCCATTCCTGTTGGCGTATTTGAAAAGATACTGGAGGAGAATAGCAGGGTAAGTTTATATTTTGCCGCAGGATTTGCATCTGGCCAAGTGGTCGTCAGATCAGACCTGTCCCAATCACAAAAGGCTAGGAGTGAGTTCAAAGAATTGTCCAAAGACAATGGTTTGATGATCTTCACCGGTCAGTCGGACTTGAATTTTTCGTCGGATGTGCTATGTTGCTTGATAGGGAAAAACATAGGTGAAGCGGCAAAATCAATGTCTGAAAAAGGTGTTGGGTCAGTAATTATTGTCGATGAAAACAAATTTCCACTGGGCATTATCACCGACAAAGATATTAGGAATAAAGTAGTTGCCCGGGGTTTGTCATATGAAACTCCCGTCGAAGAGATCATGACCAAGCCAGTTATTACAAAGACCAAAGATGCAGGTTTTTCGGATCTCTATTTGACTATGATCAAAAACAGGCTGCACCATCTTATTTTTACCGAAGATGGAACTTCCCAGAGTCCAGTGACAGGGATTCTTTCGGATCATGATATTTTGTTGTCCCAAGGGAATAGTCCGGCTGTGTTGATCAATGCATTGATGAATACCTGGGATGTCAATGAGATGGCAAAAGTCAGAAATCGAGCGGAATTGCTTTTGAAATATTATCTGGAGAATGAAGTAGCCATGGATTTTGTGGCTAACATCATTTCTGAAATCAATGATATCATCATCCAACGTGCCATCAGGATAGCCAAGAATAAGCATGATGTAGATTTTCCAGAGGCATCGAAAGTGAAGTTTTGCTTCCTATCCTTAGGCAGTGAAGGACGTGAAGAGCAACTTTTGCGAACAGACCTAGACAATGCCATCGTGTATGAGGATGTTCCCCAGGTACAGCAGGAGGAAGTACAAAAGTACATGCTGACCATAGCGGAAGATGTCATTGAAACCTTGCTGATCTGTGGATTTCAGCCCTGTCCTGCCGATATGATGGCCAATAATCCCCAGTGGTGTCAGCCACTTTCCAAATGGAAGGAATATTTCTCTGATTGGATCATCAGTCCAAACCAGAAAGCCTTGCTTCATGCGACGATTTTTTTCGATTTCAGGCCTGTTTTTGGGCATAAGGCTTTGTCTGATGAAATGACAGACCATATTTACCAAGAGATCTCAGGGAAGACTATTTTCCTAAATTTCTTGGCGAAAAATGCGCTGCTCAATCCAGCTCCATTGGGCTTTTTTCGAAATTTTATAGTGGAAAAGACGGGAGAGCATAGGGATAAGTTCGATATCAAATTAAGGGCTATGATGCCTTTGACTGATATAGCCAGGATTTTGGTTTTGAGCCATAGGGTGGTTGGGATCAATAATACCTTCAAAAGATTTGAGAAATTGGCGGAGTTGGAGCCACACCATCAGGAATTGCTGCTGGAGGCTGGGAAAGCTTATGAAATTCTGATGAGAATGCGGGCGATTGAGGGGATGAGGTCAGAAAGTGGAGGACGATATATTCAACCCGAAGTACTGGGTAAACTGCAGCGGCAATTGCTCAAAAATACTTTTGCTCCTATAGATGAGCTACAGAAAATCATGCGAGTGAGGTTTCAATTGGATTATTTTGCAAGTTGATATGGGATGGTTTGATCTATTTTCGAGGAAAAAAATTTCCAAATCTGATTTTGTTAAGGAATATGAGGCCTTGTTTGATAAAAAGATCCCCAAACTCAGGCCTATTTCCCAACTCAGGTTTGTTGTTTTGGATACAGAGACGACCGGATTTGATTTCAAAAAAGATTACATAGTGTCTTTTGGAGCTATCAAACTCAAAGGGTATAGCATGCTGATCCAGGAAACTTTCGAAACATACTTGGATGCCCCAGTCCAAAATGCAAGCTCAATCCAAGTACATGAGATACTGTATCCAATAGAGATTTCTCCATTGAAAGATTTTGCCGCCGATTTTTTGAAGTACGTAGGTACTGACATCATTGTAGGACACCATATCGGATTTGATTTGGCCATGATGGATAAGATTTTCAAATCTTTTGGATTGAATGAACTTTTGAATCCAGTCATAGATACCAAGGACTTAGCCATTCGCTTGGAGAAAGGGCCGCATTACGATCGAAGAATGGGTAAGAGAGAAGAATACTCTTTAGATAGCCTTTGTGAGCGGTACGGGATTCCATTGGATGATCGGCATACTGCAGCAGGAGATGCTTTTCTTACCGCCCAGCTTTTGATGAAACTCCTAAAGCTCGCAGAACAAAAGGGGATAACAAATTTTGGTGAATTGATGGGGTGATTATTTTCAATTATACCAGTTTGTTAATTTGAAGGTATAAGTTAAGAGAAAAATAGGCATTAGTTATCAGTCGATAAGTTATCAGTCCACCATTTGGTGTAAATCATTGACTTTCCGCTTCTCAAATTTTAATATCTAAATCAATATAAAATATCCCCCAAATTTTCCCAGTCCCGATAAATCGTACCAATCTGGGGGGAAATCCCTCGCCTTTAGGCGAAGACTTTAGTGTTTTTTTTCTTTGCGAGCTTGGTGTTTTTACTTTGTGCTTTTTGTGGTAAAAATTATAACCACAAAGCACAAAGTTTCTCACAAACACAAAGTGCCGGATATACTATAGTAGTTTAGTTTTCTGATTTTTCAACCTAAAAAAAAGGAGCAAGCCCAAAAGCCTGCTCCTTGATTTTTTAATTTTCCAATCTTATAATCTTCCAATCAACCTACCTTCTCGAAAATTCTTCTAAAGCTACAAGCTTCAGCCAATCTTCCCTGGAGTTCGGAAATAGTCACCCTTTCCTGCTCAGTGGTGTCTCTATGTCTGATGGTGACGGTGTTGTCTTCCAAAGTCTGGTGGTCTACGGCAATACAGTATGGCGTTCCGATCAGATCTTGACGGGTATAACGCTTGCCTATAGATCCAGAGTCTTCATAGATGATATTGAAATCATACTTCAGCGCATCAAAGATTTCTTTTCCTTTTTCAGGCAATCCGTCTTTTTTGGTCAATGGAAGTATCGCTGCTTTGACTGGGGCAATGGCCGGATGAAACTTCAGATAAGTCCTTTGCTTTCCGTCCACCTCTTCGTCTACAAATGCATTGCATAAAGTCATCAAAAACAGACGGTCTGCACCAATCGATGTTTCGATTACATACGGGATGTAGTTTTGGTTGATCTCCGGATCAAAGTATTGTTGTTTTTTCTTGGAGTACTCTTGGTGGCTCTTCAGGTCAAAATCTGTCCTAGAGTGAATCCCCTCTACTTCCTTGAACCCAAACGGGAACTGGTATTCCAAATCCATCGCAGCATTGGCATAATGTGCCAATTTCTCATGGTCATGTCTTCTGAGTTTTTCGGCAGGAATCCCCAAAGCCAAATGCCAACGCATTCTGGTGTCTGCCCACTGCTTATACCATTCCAATTCTGAACCAGGCCTTACAAAAAACTGCATTTCCATTTGTTCGAATTCCCTCATCCTGAAAATAAACTGCCTTGCAACGATTTCATTTCTGAAAGCCTTGCCTATCTGGGCAATTCCAAATGGGACTTTCATTCTGGCTGTTTTTTGTACATTCAGGAAATTGACGAAAATACCCTGTGCTGTCTCCGGTCTCAAATAAATGGTAGAAGAATCTTCCGCTACAGAACCCACTTGTGTAGAAAACATCAAATTGAACTGGCGTACATCTGTCCAGTTAGTCGTTCCGGAAATTGGGCATTTGATGTCTTCATTGATGATCAAATCCCTTACACCAGCAAGGTCTTCGGCTTCCAAAAGCCTTCCCATAGCATTGAGAAGTTCTTGGGCTTTCGCTTTGTCTCCGGAATTTTCGTAAGTAGCCGCTTTATCTTCGATAAGGACATCAGCTCTGTATCTTTTTTTGGAATCTTTATTATCGATCATCGGATCGTTGAAACTGTCCACGTGGCCGGAAGCTTTCCAAGTAGTCGGATGCATAAAAATCGACGCATCTATGCCTACGATATTATCGTTGAGTCGGGTCATTGTTTCCCACCATAGCCTCTTAAGGTTGTTTTTCAGTTCAACCCCATAAGCACCATAGTCATAGACTGCTTGCAGACCGTCATAAATTTCCGACGAAGGATACACAAAACCATATTCTTTGGCGTGTGCAATTATATCTTTCAACTGTGCGTTTTCCGCAGTTTGTTCATTTTTTGCCATAGCCGCAAAATTAAGTAAACTTATCGAGAACTTAAAGGAAAGGATAAGGGATGAGATGAATCAAAACGCTTGTTCCGACGTTAATAGGCTTGGTCTGGTTATCGGTCTTGTTTGGCTGATTTTGCCAATAAGGGTAAATTTGTTAACCTTATCTCTTAAATTGATGTTGTGGAGAAAGTATTGATCGATCTTTCCCTAAGTAATAATAGAATCAAAAATGACATTGCATGATATCCATAGATTTGCGAGGCAAGGGGAGGGTTTAAAGATTGAGTTCAAAAAGAAGGCTGCCCATCCTGAGAAAATTGTCCGAGAGTTGATTGCTTTGGCAAATACAGAGGGAGGGGTCTTGCTGGTCGGTGTGGACGATGATGGTACGGTCAGTGGTCAGCGGTTTATAGAAGAGGAGGTTTTTGTGATGGAAAGAGCCATTCAGGATTTGATATTCCCTAGCTTGATGTATGAAATTGACGTTTTTAAGCTCAACCCAAAGAAGGGAGTGGCAGTATTCCAAATCCCAAAATCAGATGGCAGGCCCCACTATCTTAAGGAAAATGACAGAAAGAAGTCATTTGTAAGGGTGGGGGATAGAACCGTACAGGCAAGTAGGGAAGTATGGGAAATATTGAGGAGGGGAAAAACCCCTCGGGATATAGTCTTTACTTATGGCCAGAAAGAGACCATTTTGATGCAGGCATTGGCTGTGAAGGAAAGAATCACGCTGAAGGAATTTGCTTTTTTGGCCAAGCTGCCAAAGTTTTTGGCTTCAAAAACACTTGTCCGTCTGGTCTTGGCAAATGTACTGCAGATAGTTCCGCAAGAG
This sequence comes from Belliella marina, assembly GCF_042682445.1. Lineage (NCBI taxonomy): Bacteria > Pseudomonadati > Bacteroidota > Cytophagia > Cytophagales > Cyclobacteriaceae > Belliella > Belliella marina. The sequence goes on along the minus strand of NZ_JBHUHR010000038.1, from coordinate 401,231 downwards.
TCGGAAGATTATTATAAAATCAAAGGATAGTAGTCTACAACGGCAGGGAAGTTCCATATCTATGGTTGAAACCTGCCATTCCTTGAAGCCCACCCGTGTGAAGTATCAAGATTTTTGATCCAGTAGGCAGTTGATCCTGTTTGATCATATCAAATAATCCATATACCATCTTTCCTGTATAAATTGGCTCAAGAGCGATGTCGAATTCCAAATAAAACCACTTCACAAAATCAATCAAATCTGAATTTACTTTTCCATAGCCTCCAAAATGATATTCATCGAGAATCTGAGTATTTCCCTTTGGTGAGATTTTGTATTTCTCCAACTGTGAGTTGATGTCATGATGGATAAAATCCCCCTTCAAGGAAGAGAAACCCAATAAGGTTTGGCTGTCGTTGATTTTGCTTGCGAGTCCCAGAAATGTGCCACCTGTGCCGATTGAAGTAGTAATATGGGTAAAATCCCCATCGTTTTCATCTAGGATTTCCTTTGTGCCTTTGATGGCCTCTTCGTTGGTTCCCCCTTCTGGAATGAGGTAAAAGTTTCCGAATTTTTCTTTCAATGAGAGTAAGAAATCAACTTCGGTCTTCTTTCTGTACTCTTCCCTGCTGATATAATGGATACTCATCCCATGCCCTGAGGCGGCAGCAAGTGTTGGGTTCAATGGCAGGGTTTCTTCTCCACGGATGATCCCGATACTGTGGAGGTTTGCGCTTTTTGCGGCAGCGGCACTTGCATAGATATGATTCGAATATGCACCCCCAAAAGTCAAGATAGTATCATGCCCATCTCTGATTGCCTTTTCCAGGTTGTATTTCAGTTTGAAGAATTTATTGCCAGATGCAAGCTCGTGTATTTGATCCAGCCGTTTGATTGAAACTTCTATTCCTTTGTTTTCCCAGAGTGGATATGAGATCTTTTCCGTGGTGATCGATTGGGGTATCAGCATCTTTCATTTATTTATTATGGACAAATATCAGAAACTTTGTCAAAGTAGCCTTACTTTTGTGTCATGGCAGAGGAATTTGAATTAGAAAACTTCGATGAAGAGGAAGTTGAGCTTTTTGAACATTACAGTTTCAGTATTGATAAAAAACAATCCTTGATCAGGATTGATAAGTTTTTGACCGATAAAATAGCAAATGCTACCAGAAACAAGATTCAGACCGCAATAGACAACGGACATATCCTTGTTAATGGAAATGCAGTAAAATCAAACTACAAGATCAAGCCTTTGGATGAAATCAAGGTATATCTGGAAAAACCTGTGATGAACTCAGAGGTAGTGCCGGAAGAGATACCATTGGATATCGTATTTGAAGATGAATATCTTTTGATCATCAATAAGCCCGCAGGAATGGTCGTACATCCTGCACATGGGAATTGGACTGGGACTTTGGTAAATGGGCTTGTCCATTATTTCAACCAGTTGCCTGAATTGCCAGGGAACAGTGGAAGGCCAGGCCTGGTCCACAGGATAGATAAGGATACTTCCGGTTTGCTCGTTATAGCAAAATCCGAAACCGCCATGACAGATCTTGCAAGCCAGTTTTTCCACCATACCATAGACAGGACATATTTGGCCTTGGTGTGGGGAGAGCCACAGGAAGATGAAGGGACGATCAATGCCAATGTTGGCAGAAGTGCCAAGGATAGAAAAGTAATGGCTTCTTTCCCAGATGGAAGTGAAGGCAAGCATGCTGTGACCCACTACAAAGTGATGAAAAGGTTGCGTTATGTATCCTTGATCCAGTGCAATCTGGAGACGGGAAGGACACATCAGATCCGGACACATATGAAACATATTGGCCATCCATTGTTCAACGACGCCATGTATGGGGGTGACAAGATCAGAAAAGGGACACAGTTTTCAAAATATAAATCATTTATCCAAAACTGTTTCAAGATAATACCAAGACAGGCTTTGCATGCCAAGTCTCTGGGTTTTGTGCATCCTATTACAAAGGAAAGGATGTATTTTGAAGCACCATTGCCTGAGGATTTCTTGACTGTATTGGAGAAATGGGAGCAATATGTAGTTTACGAAAACTGATCCCAAACTATTCTTCTGTTCATGTCCAAACAATCTTATGGTTGACGGAGATTTTTGGTTTATTTGGTAAAATCAAATGAATTGTATGTTGAGAATAAAAAATAGGGCACATTTTTATAAACAGAATGGCTTTTTTCTTTTTTAAAACACAAAAACTAAAAGGTTTTAGCTGGTTTTTTCTTATGGAAACTAAGATGCAGTTATCAAGTTTTCAAAAAATGAATTTTCGCAATCGTTGTAATTATTATTCAGTTAAAAATACTGGTCAAAAATTAAATATAATGTAAATTTTCGCTTGATTTGTTATTATATTTTCAAGAATAAAATTTGGTTCGTACATTTGTAATGTAATCAGAGACAAAAAGTGCTTCTTTTTACAATGTTTGAAGTGAGTCGGTCACAGTTCTAGTGAAGAAAAGAGGTTCGAATCCTCATCAATCATCAGGTTATTTTGGGTTTATTGTTAATTGACTAAGCTATGAAATTGTATTTCATAGCTTTTTTTATTTTCTATACCTCGTTATTTTTTCATAGCAGCCATATCCTTTTTGAATAATTTATGCGTTAACTGATATAAGAAAGTAAATCATAGCCTGAACATCTTTACAATGTGGGGCGATTATCTTTAAAATTTCTTCTTTTGCATCCGATTTGTATTACTTTTACTTTAGTGGAAAGATGATGTCAGATTCAAAAAGCCAAAATGAAAAATCTAAAAAGAAGGGTTTGAAATTTCTCAAACCCTTGGGTATTGTTTTGGCAATTTTATTGGTTTTACAGGTCGTCATTTACTTTTCTTCCGATTTTTTTCTGAGAAATTATCTAAAAAATAAGGTAAGTATTGCCTCGGAAGAAAAATATGAAATTGATTTTGATAGGTTCTATATTTCACTTTTTCAGAGAGGGATAATTTTTGAAGGGTTTACGCTCAATCCGGTGGACGAAGTATTTACTGAATTGGAGGATATTCCTTATTACAAGATATCCATACCGAAAATTTCCCTGACACGGTTCAATTATCTATTTGGAAAAAAAGAACTACAGGTGGGTGCAATTGACCTCAATAATCCTTTTATAGAATTTAGGCTGGAAGACGAGTTGGAGGAAATGTATGAAGAAGGTGAAACTTCGGCATTGAAATTATTGGAAGATGAGATCAAGAAATCATTTGGCGATGTAGGCTTGAAAGAGATCAGGGTCAAGAATCTGAAGATCAATGATGCGGATTTGCTTTTCAAAAACTTTATTTCCCAGCGGGCCATCAAGATGGACAATGCCAATATCCATGTCAAGGATATTCAGCTATTGCAATCACGAAGCCCTGAGACACCATTCAATGCGGAAGGTTTTGCTTTGGATTTGGAGAATTTTGAGATTTTACTTGCGGATAGTGTGCACTCCATCCAAGCCGAAGAAGTACACGTGTCTTCTCTTGAGCAATTTATAGAGGCCAAAAAGGTTGAAATCATTCCGGATTTGGACCGGTTTTCAACCAATTACTTTCAGATAAGCCTAGAAGACTTGAGATTGACGGATGCTGATATCAACAAGGTTTTCTATACCTCAGAAGTAGAGGTCGGAGAACTGAAATTGTTGAGGCCAAAGTTCAGCTTGTTTTCAACGGTAAGCGAATCCAAATCGGAGAAAGGGGTTTTTGACTTATATGAGCTGGTAAAAGGGATTTTGAATTCCATTTCAATCCGCGACTTGAATATTGAAGAAGGGGAATTTGTCCAGAGGGATGTAAAAGACTTGAACAATTACAGGATTAAGGCAGACCAAATCGATTTTGCGATGCACGAAGTCTATATAGGTCCCGATGAATCGAAGAAGAGAGACCAGTTTTTTTATGCCCAAGACGCCTCTTTGGAGCTCAAAAAAGTGGAAGTGGCATTGGGTGACAAGATCCATGTAATTAAAAGTGATTTGGTGACTTTATCTTCATTTTCTGATGCGATCGGAATTTTGAATGCCACAATTATCCCAATAGAGAGCAAAGATAGTCTAAAGAATACCACGCTATTTGAAATCAAGGTACCTGAATTGAATTTGAGTGATGCAAATTTGAGGAAAATATACAACCAGGGGATCATCGATATCCAGGAAGTGTATATCGATAGGCCTGAGATATTGTTGAGAGATGTGCAAGGCAATTTTGATGGGGAAAGCAAGCCATTTGACTTGCAGGATTTGACGGAGGATTTTTTGAAGGCGATTTACATACAAAGACTGGAAGTGAACCAAGGATCTTTGGTTGTGGATAACAATATAAGGGTCAGGCAGGATAGCCTGTCATTTGGAAATGTAAGTTTTGTGTTGGAAAAATTTGCGCTCGATGAGTCCACAGATAATGGAAACAACAAAGGGTTCTTCTTGGCTGAGGAGTTGCAGATTGAACTGACCGATTATGCCTTGAAGCTGGCAGATAACTTACATGTATTCAAGGCTGACAGGTTGTTTTTGGATACCAAGGCCTCTATGGTCCAGATTGATGGGTTTTCTATTCGGCCATTTTCTCCAAACCAAATCCAAGCTTCCTTGGACAGGTATGACAAAAGAACGGTATTGGATATTTCTGTTCCTTCTTTTTCTGCGACAGGAGTGGATATATCCGAAGCATTTTTCAATGAGAAATTGAAAATCCACCAAATTCGAGTCCCTTCTCCAAAGATCAATATCTATAGCTACAGGACCAAAGACGATGACGGTGAAGAGAAAATCGAGAAGGAAGAATTGATTGATCTTTTGGGCAATTATTTCACCGAAGTTTCTGTCGATTCTCTGATATTAATCAAGGGGAGTCTAAACTATGAAAATTATGTAAGGGATCGTCTGCGAACTTTTTCCGAAGAGAATGTAAGCATTGCGGTCAAAAATTTCCACATCGACCAAAACACAAAGCCAGAGGATTTCAGGCTTCTTTACTCTGAGGAAGTTGATTTGAAATTGAACAATTATGTTTTCAGTATTGCGGATGGAAAGTATAATATCATCGCTGATAGGATCAATTTCAATACTTCAAGGGAAGAGATTGTCACTTCAAATGTACGCTTGACACCAAGCAAATCAGCTGATTTCAAAACCCAGATCTCTGCAGTAATTCCCACATTGGCTTTCACGGGAGTTGATCTGGAAGCTTTCCTCTTTGACAACATCCTGAGTCTGAATAAAGTAAAATTCTCAGGCTCTTCAGTCAATATACTCGTAAACAAAGATATGGAGGGGATTGAAGGTTCCGATGGACAGAAAACCAGGGAAAGGGTTTTGCCAAAAACCATCAGTACGATCAATATAGACACCGTGTCAGCTGAAAATGCGAATTTCAGCCTTTCATTTCAGGAAGAAGGAGTCAAGAGTGAATTGGTAAATACAGGGATCAACCTTACTGTATTCGATTTTTTGTTGGATTCGACGATTTTGGCCAAAGGCGATATTTCCGGGTTTTTTGGAGGCTTGGCATTGGAAGTGGATGAGTTCTGGCTGACCCTTTCGGACAGTGTCCATCGGGTTACTTTTTCAAAAGTTGAGCTGGATACACGGTATGAAGGTATTTTGCTGAATAATCTAAGGGTAATTCCACAATCCCTGTACGGAAAACCCGGTTCTCCAGTCTTTTCGGGACATATTCCGACTGCCTTGATCAAAACTTCTGCATTGGCGGATATCCAAATGAAAAAAGATCTATGGTTCAGTGAACTGAGGTTGTTCAGGCCGGATATAGAGATTTTTTTGGATGATGTATCAGTTGGGGACAAAGAAGAGGTGGTTAAGGAAGAAATAGAATCTGTATTGGAGACGATTCGGATTGATGAATTTGAGATTGTGGAAGGCAATTTGGCTTTTTTCAATAAGGATAGCTCAAAAGAACCTAGACATTTCAACAAGCTGAATATCGCGATGGATGAAATAAAACTAGACTTGAAGGATATTTCAGGATTCGATAAGTCCGATTTTCTCAAAAAAGGTTTCCAAGTGAGTATCCCCAATTATAAGATTTACACCAAAGACAGCTTAAGTGTGATCAATATTGGATTGGCAACAGTCAAGAATGAATTGATTTCTCTTCAAAATGTATCTATGAAGCCAAGGATGGGTAGGTATGCTTATGCAAGGGAAGTTGGCAAAGAGATTGATATTGTAGAGATTTTTGTCCCGGAGGTATTGGTCCATCAGCCAGATTTGGAGATGCTGATCGATAGCCAAGAACTGCATGCCTCAATTTTGGAAATTGCTGATCTTGATGCCGTCATCTATAGGGACAAACGGTTTCCAGCACCGGAGAACGTATACAAATACATGCCTCAGGAACTCATGAAGCAGGTTGGGGTTGTGGTTCGTTTGGACACTTTGGAGGTCAAAAATGGCATGATCAAATACGTAGAGTTTCCAAAAAAAGGATTGGTTCCCGGGAAAATCCATTTCGCTGAGCTTTATGCGACAATTTTCCCTTTCCATTTGGGAAAAGATCCGGAGGATTATCAAGTAGAACAAGCAAAGCTACTGGCCATGGCCAAGCTCAATGGCGAAGCAGATATCAACCTACAGGGAGAGATGTCATTCACAGCTCCCTATCCGATGACGATCAATGCACAGATTGGTGAGTTTGACCTGCAATCGATCAATTCCATTCTAATTCCAAATGCTTTTGCCCGGATCAGGGAAGGTCGTGTAAAGGGTGGCAATTGGTATTTTACGGCAGACAACAAAGAAGCAAAGGGAAGCATGGTTTTCCTTTACAATGACCTCAAAATGGATTTGTTGGATGAGCGGACGTTGGAAAAAGGATTGGGGAGGAAAAAAATACTCACTTTTGTATTGAATGTTTTTGCGGTAAGGAGTAACAATCCGCGAAAATTCCCGAGAAATACAGTTCGGGGATCCATATACGAACCGAGGAATACAGAGAAATTTATATTCAACTATTGGTGGACTACCACAATTTCCGGCTTGAAGGGAAGTGTTGGCCTGGGCCAATCCAAACCACCGAAGAAATTGCCAGTTTTGAAAAGGAAAGAAGATGAGAAATAGGTTGATTTACAGGAATGTGGAGTCTTACGTGGATTTTTAGATACCAGGGCTAGCGCCCCTTTGTGTTGAAATCTGGGCAACAATTAAGTTTCGTAATTCGAGAATTTGAATTTATAAACAGCAATAATGTAAGTATCAGGCATATTCGCATTGATCATTTGAATATAAAAGCAAGAAAAATAAACCTTATTCGAGTTTCTTTTTCACCGCCCTAGTCATTTCTTTTTTTCCTGGAGGGCCTGGTAGAGTTTCTACAGTCATTCCCAATTCCTCCAAGTCCCTTTTGAGTTGCCCTTTGGCCGAATATGTCACGAATATACCGCCTGGATTTATGGCTTCGATTACTTTTGCAAGTATTTCTTTTGTCCAAAGCTCTGGCTGTTTGCTGGGGGCAAATGCATCAAAAAAGACAATGTCTGATGGGTAAAGTTGTGCCTCCTCCAATGTGACGATATCTTTCTTCATATTGAAATATTCGGACATGATTGCTCCTTCATTCCACTTGGCATCGTGGATGCCCTGGAAGTAGGGTGCAAAGTGGGAAATAGTCTCATCCACTTTGGTATAATTCAGCTGCGAGTAGATGTTTTCCTCCAATGGGAAAGGTTCAATGCTGTGATAGAGGACAGGGATCTTGTTTTGCTCAGCCCATACAAGTGTGAGCCAGGCGTTCAATCCAGTGCCAAACCCTACTTCAAAAATCCTGATTGGCTGTACGCCTTGATTGTGCATGTACCATGTCTCCAATCCGTAAAGCATAAAAACATGGACAGACTCTCTATAAGCGCCATGAAAGGAATGGTATGATTCGTTCAATTCAGGTAGAAACAATGAATGCGATCCATCCTCTGTCGTGATGATTTTTACTTCTCTCTCCATAATTATTTTTTTTCGATAAGGACTGCACAATAAGCAGACACACCTTCCTGTCTGCCAACAAAACCTAATTTTTCAGTTGTAGTCGCTTTGATGGAAATATCTTCTTCGTCTATTCCCATCACTTCTGCCAGACATTTTTTCATTTCGGGAATGTGCGGATTGATCTTTGGAAGCTGAAGACAGATTGTAGAATCGATATTTCCTACTTGGTAGCCTTTTTCCCTCAAAAGCAACATGACATCTTTGAGGAGGATTTTGCTGTCTATGCCTTTGTACTGGGGATCTGTGTCTGAGAAATGAAAACCGATATCCCGCATATTTGCCGCACCAAGCAGTGCATCGCAGATCACATGAATCAAGACATCCGCATCCGAATGGCCCACAGCGCCCTTTTCAAAAGGTATCTGAATTCCTCCCAGCCAAAAATCATATCCTTCTTTCAATTGATGGACATCATAACCAAAGCCAACTCTTATTTTTCCCATTTTTTATAAAATTATCAATTTGTATGGTTTTTCGGTATTTAAAATTGTCTTTATACTTTCCTCTTACTTCTGGTCTCACTTTAGGGAGGCAAAGAGAGAAATCTCGAACTGAAATTTATAGATACTATTCATTTTCCCACTTCTTAGTACAAAGACGGAACGAGACCTCTCCTACAGTCGAGGTGACGTAGTCGTAGAAAGCTGTCTGTGAATCTTGTATCCCCGATATTCACTTTACGTCTTGTATCTTATTCTAGCTTCTTAAATATTAAGTCTAGAGTCTTTTTTCTTGCCTCTTGCTTCTCCTCCACACCTTAGCTCGAAATTTTACTCTTATAATATACTACGGAAGAATTTTCTTCCCTCAAGATAGTATTTGCCCAATCCAAAATCTTCTCTGAAGGGATTTTTGTTTTTTTCTCGTATTCTATTTGATAATAATTCGGATTACCTAGATGGGCGTAATATGCCAAACTCATTGCCCTATTCAATAGCTGGATGGACTCATAGGTCTTCATGGCTTCCGCTTGGTTTTTGACCTTTGCGAGAATGCCATCAGATATGGAATTTCTTTTGAAGTTTTCTACTACTTCATCCAATGCCTTCTCAGCATCTTCTGCGCTTTGGCCTTTTTCCATTTTCCCAGAGAAAACCATCAATCCTGGATCCACAGTGCCAAGGATATATCCTCCAACAGAAGCGAAAATATTACCGTTTTTCACAAGGTTCTGTTCCAAAGTAGAGGATCTTCCAAATCCCAGAATATCTGTAACCAAATCTGCTTCCAAATATCCCTGCTGCATTTTACCGGGCATGTGATATACTTTATACAATGCATCGGTAGGGACATCTGCTTCTACAATTTTTGACTTTTTGCCGACTTGGGGAAGTTCTTCCGTAATGGTTTTCTTGGGGATTTGTCCCGAAGGGATATCGGCAAACCATTTTTCCGAGAGTTTTTTTACCTGCTCTAATGTGACATCACCAGCTACGACCATGACAGCATTGTCCGGAGTATAGTGGGTGTGGTAAAACTCCTCAACATACTCTTTCTTGTAGTTGACGATATCCTCAATATCCTTCCCAATAGTTGGCCATCTATATGGATGTCTATCGTATGCCAAATCCCTTATATGGTGGAATACGTCCCCATAAGGTTGGTTTAGATATCTTTGTTTGAATTCTTCAATGACTACTTTCCGCTGTGTTTCAATGGTTTTGTTACTCAAGTTGAGGTGTTTCATCCTATCAGACTCTAGCCAAAAGGCTGTTTCGATATTGACAGCCGGTAATGTGATATAGTAATTGGTAATATCGGTATTGGTAAATGCATTGCAGGAACCACCAACTTTCTCAAGTGCAGTATCGAATACGGGAACATGCTTGGAACTACCAAACATCAAGTGTTCAAAGTAATGGGCAAGTCCTGTTTTTCCTTCAGTTTCATTTCTTGAGCCCACTTTGTACAAGATGTTGACTACGGCAATCTTTGCGGTATGATCCTCGTGGACCAATACCTGAAGACCATTGTCAAGCATGAATTGTTGGTAGTTGATCATATTTTTGTTTTGGGCAAAGCTAAGAAAATAAAGCAATATGATTATCCGCAATGACACTTGAAAGTGAAATTTACACTTGTGATCATGCGGATAATCTCCAACAGGCTGTGCGCCTGCGTCATAGCTGACTGATGACAGTCGAAAAACAGGAAAGGGCGGCTTTACGAACTATGTTTGAATGCTATTGGCAATCGGATTATCTATTAAATCTTTTCTGCCTTATAGCCAGATTTTTCTAATGCTTTGAAAATATCGCTTTCAGATATATCCCCTTCCACAGTCAATATCCTGTCAGGATGTGCCAAATCGACTTTCCAAGATGCATTTCCGATCTTTTCCATCTCAGGGGTGATTGAGGCTACACATGCCCCGCATTTTACATTGGTTTTGAATTGTTGTGTTTTCATATTTTTATTTGTTTTTGTATTCGAGCTTGCAATAGGCAAGCACTTCGGGTTTTTCATTTCGCCTTTTTGTGCTGATGGCTAATCAACGATTCAGCTAGGTCAGCTTCCATCCAATCTTCATTTCCTTAAATCCTCAATTGCCCGTTGACAAACTTTCATTTCTTCAATCTCAAACTGTTCAAGACTACCGAAACAGATGAGAGTGCCATCGCGCCACCAGCAATCATTGGATTCAATAGAAATCCGAATAGGGGATACAGTACTCCTGCAGCTATAGGAATTCCGATGATGTTGTAGATGAATGCCCAAAATAGGTTTTGATGGATGATTTTGATGGATTTTTTGGTCAGATTCAGGGCTTTTGGGATGTCATTCAGGTTTGAGTGGACCAAAGTGATCTCAGCTATGTCCATCGCTATATCTGTACCTTGTCCCATGGCAATGCTCAAATCAGCAACACTCAAGGCTTCACTGTCATTGATTCCGTCGCCAACCATCGCTACCTTTCTACCCTGCAATTGGAGATTTTTGATGTATTCTGATTTGCCCTGAGGCAACATTTCGGCTTTGAAATTGGGAATGCCTACCTGTTTGGCAATCAATGCAGCAGTTTTGTGCTGATCACCAGTCAACATATGGACTTCAATCCCCATTTTCTTCAAATTAGAGATAGCTTCTTTGGAAGTCTCTTTGATCAGGTCTGCGATTTTGAAGAACCCGAGGGGCTGCTCGTTTTTAGCTGCAAAGACTACGATATACCCTTCTTCCAGCGCATGGTTTGCTTTTGTTTCCAACTCTGGGTTTTCCAAAATCCCTTCGTCTTTCAACCAGTTAAGATTTCCAATCCTATAAGTTTGTCCTTCCAAGAATCCTTGCACCCCTTTTCCTGTAATACTTTTGAAGTTTTCGATGGAGATATCTCCTTCTTGAAAGTACTCAGCAATGGCATTTGCCAATGGATGCTCACTTTTCTTTTCCAAGTTGTAGATAGCTTTTCTATCCAATTCATCGCAATTTCCAGTACTGACAAATTCAGCGACTTTTGGTTTTCCTTCTGTAATTGTACCTGTTTTGTCGAGGACAATGCTATCTATTTTGACCCCTTTTTCCAGACTTTCTGCTTCTTTGATCAATATTCCCAACTCTGCACCTTTTCCCATAGCAGTGATGATGGCTGTGGGTGTTGCCAAGCCCAGAGCACATGGGCATGCAATGACAAACACTGTGATCATTGCCAACATTCCCCTGAGCCATGATTCTTCTACCCCACTGAATCCCCAGGTCACAAAGGTCAATAAGCCGATTAGCAAGACTACAGGGACAAATACAGCAGCGACCTTGTCGACTAGTTTTTGTACGGGTGCTTTGGAGCCTTGGGCTGATTTTACCCGAGCTATTATCTGGGATAAAAGCGTGTCGTCACTGATTTTTTCTACCTCAAATACAAGACTCCCCGCTTGGTTGATCGTTCCGGCAAAGACCTTTGAATTGACTGTTTTCAGCACCGGAATCGGTTCGCCTGTGAGCATATTTTCATCGACATAGGACTCTCCTTCTATGATTTTTCCATCCAAGGGGATTTTTTGCCCCGGTTTTATGAGGATTTTTTCACCCAGCTTCACATCGGCGGTCTTTTTGATGATTTCGCTTCCATTTTCCAATACAACAAGATCAGAAGGCTGGAGCCCCATCAATTTTTTCAAAGCTTCACCTGTACCCGCTTTTGCACCGGCTTCCATGGTTTTTCCCAACAATATAAAAAACAGAATCACAGCCGCTGCTTCAAAATATACATGGGATTCCAATCCCTTTGCTTCAAGAAATGATGGGAAAAATGTGTTGAAACTACTGTACAAATAGGCTATACCGGTACTGATGGCTACCAAAGAGTCCATGTTGGCACTGAAATTTTTGGTTTGGATCCAGGCATTTTTGAAAAATTGATTGCCAAACACCAAAAGGATTGGTGTTGTCAATGCCCACATTACATAATTGCCATATGGCATGTGCATCCAAAACATGCCAATCACAAATACCGGGAATGCCAAAATACCGGCATAGAGGGTTTTCCTTTTGATCTTGAGGTATGCTTCCCGATTGATTTCTTCCTGCTCTTGTGCCTCGACATCATTGATCACAAGGTTGTATCCTGTGGATTGGATTTTCTTTTGAAGTTCCTCCAAGCTGACGGACTGCTCTTCCCACTCGATTGTTGCTGCGTGGTTTGCATAGTTCACAGAAGCCTCCTTTACTCCTGGGGAACTCTTCAGTGTTTTTTCTATCGATATAGCGCATGAAGCACAACTCATGCCTTCTACTGGAATTTCTTTTTTCATCTTACTGATAATTCTCCTTTGCTTTAGACAAATGTAGGGTTACCGTTATTGGGGGACTTATATAATTTTTGATTTTTATCAACTTCAACCAGGGATAGGGTTTTCTACTGTCAATAATCAAGGAGTTTGTCTCTCTATCTTCTTTGTATTTCATACATCTTTCTTCTACTTCATAATTCGATGTTTGGATTTCGACATTTTTCGAATCAAGAATGCCAGAGAAAGGATTTTTCAGACAGATACTTCAATTTATATCTATCGTATTTCAACTTTATTTCAAACCTTTCTCTTTTCAGCTTTTGCCGTCTTTTTGTTTTTAACCTTCGGTTTCTCTCCAGCGATCCCAGTCCACCATTCTTGTAATAGAGAAAAAATCACGAACTTTATGCTTTGTAAACAAGTTTATTGATCTTGTATTCGTAACCATTCTTATTGAACCCGATTTTCCATGATCAAATCCACAGTGGACCCTGCCTGTACAGGCCAATTTTCCCAATTGTTTTTAGATTACCTAGATGAAAAACCAGCTTTGGCTGAGTTTTACAATTATTTCCCCAAACTGGAAAATTTCGGAAAATTGATTCAAGGGAAAAATTTCCCACAAGAGAACCGGGAGGTTTTGGTAGCTACACTTCAAAAACAGTATGAAGGGATTGTATTGGACGGAGATTTTGAAGGGCAACTGTCAAGCCTTGGAAAGGAGAATACATTTACAGTAACGACTGGCCATCAACTGAATTTGTTCACAGGACCGCTTTATTTCATCTATAAAATTGTCTCCACTATCAATCTTGCACAAAGGTTGGCCGCTGCATATCCTGAAAGCAATTTTGTGCCTGTTTATTGGATGGCAACAGAAGACCATGATTTTGATGAGATCAATTATTTCAAACTTGATGGGAAGAAATATCAATGGAAAACAGACCAAAAAGGAGCAGTGGGGGATTTTGAATTGGATGAATCTTTCAGGGATTTTCTGAAATCCGTTGATTTTGCACCGGATTTTTTTGTTGAAGCTTATTCACAGTCCAAGACACTTTCTGAGGCTGTAAGGAAGTATGTCCATCATTTGTTTGGAGAAAAGGGCTTGGTTGTCGTCGATGGAAACGATCCTGCTTTTAAGCAAATTCTCATTCCGGTGATAGAAAAAGACCTGCTGGAAAACATTCCGAATGAAGAAGCGCAAAAGCAAACAGACAAGCTGGAAGCTTTAGGGTATAAAAGTCAGATATTTCCAAGGGAGATTAATTTCTTCTACATGGAGAAGGGGCTCAGGGAGCGCATCGAAAAATCAGGAAATACCTTTCATGTGTTGGATTCTGATGTGAAATTCAAAGAAGAAGAGATCAAAGCCTTGATTCAGTCGAATCCTGAACGTTTCAGCCCCAATGTAGTGCTCAGGCCCTTGTATCAAGAGATGATATTGCCGAACATTGCCTATATCGGAGGTCCGGCAGAAGTGATCTATTGGTTACAGTTGAAAGGGGTGTTTGATTATTTTGGCGTGCAGTTTCCAGCTGTTATGCCTAGAAACTTTGCTTTGATTTTGGACAAATTGACAGTGAAAAAACAAGCACAGTTGGGCTTGGATGATAGAGATTTGTTTACTGATTATGTTTCTTGGAGAAAAGGTTTTGTGGCAGAGCATTCCAGTTTGGATGTTTTTTTGAAGGATGAAAAAGAAAAGCTTGCGAAGATTTTTGACGAATCGGCAGCAGAAGCAAAAGAAGTAGATGTTACCTTACAACATGCTTTTGAATCGGCAAAAGTCCGGGCAACCAAGATTATGGAGCACCTAGCGGGAAAAGTGCGAAAAGCTGAAGAAAAGAGATTGGAAGTACAGATTTCTAGGATGGATGCTATTAGACAATTCATCCTGCCGGGTGGAAGCCCACAAGAGAGGGTTGAGAATTTTATGAAATTCTATTTGGAAGACACCGATTTTGTTGGGAGACTCTTTGAGGTATTTGAGCCATTGGATTTTTCTTTTATGATCTTAAAATTGGAAGATGACAAAGGAGGAAATTAGAGCCTTATATAAATCGAAAAGAAAACAGCTCACGCAAGAAGAGATCGAAATACTGTCACTTGGAATACGGGATGGTTTTTTGGATATTTTGAAAGAGAGAAAGGATATCCGACATATTCACCTTTTTCTACCTATCAAAAAGCTGAATGAAATCAATACTTTTCCTATTTTGGAAGAATTGTTACCGAAAGGGTATTTTCTATATACTTCAATTTTGAACAATGGATCTGGTACAATGGAAACAGTGCAGTTGAATGGTTCTATGGAATTTGAATTTGATGCATTTGGTATTCCTGTCCCAAAGAAAATAATCCCCATTTCTACTGAGAAGATCCAGGTAGTATTGATGCCTTTATTGGCATATGACAAAAAAGGCAATCGGCTGGGGTATGGCAAAGGGTATTATGACCGATTTTTAATTGGTTTAGATTCAACTGTTTTGAAAATTGGGCTAAGTTTTTTTGGCCCTTTAGAGGAAATTCCATCAGAATGGCACGATATTCCCTTGGATATCTGTGTTACACCCAGTGAGGTGTTTTTGTTCTGATTATATAAGAAATCAATTATTAAACTTATTCAAAATGAAAAAGATTCTTTACACTTTACTGCTATTTGCCTTTATGGCAATCGGAAATGAGACCTTGGCACAAGGTTATAATACAGGTATCGGTTTGAGAGCCGGTGTAGGAAATGGGCTAACTGTAAAGCACTTTATCAACGATAAGGCTGCTTTGGAGGGAATTCTGCATACCAGATGGAGAGGTCTGTTGATTACTGGACTTTATGAAGTACACAATGATATAAGTGAAGTCAAAGGTTTACGTTGGTTTTATGGTGGTGGTGCGCATCTTGGGACTTGGAATGCAGACAGGGGAAATCAGCCATGGGGTGATAGGGGTAGAAGCTACACCGTAGTCGGAATAGATGGTATTATAGGTCTGGACTATAAGTTTGATGGAGCACCGATCAACTTGTCACTAGACTATAAACCGGCATTTAATATTGTTGGGCATACCGGCTTTTGGGGAGATGAAGTAGCCTTGTCTATTAGGTTTACATTCTAGGTTTTCTTAACGAATATATATTGCAAAATCCACGGTATGAATACCGTGGATTTTTTTGATTATAGTTATTTACATTATTTTTTATATGTTTTTTTGAATGTTTTGAATTCATTAAACCTTTTTTAATGAATTGTTGAAAATTGTTCGATCAAAATGTCAAAATTAGATTAATATCATTATTGATATAATAATTATTTAAAGTAAATTACATATCAAAACAAAAAAAAAATAATAGATGAAAAAAGTTTTACTATTTGTGATTATGCTATTGGCCTTCGCATATAATGGGAAAGTTATGGCACAACAACAGGTTACTGGGACAATTATATCTGCAGATGATAACTTGCCTCTACCTGGTGTTAATGTACGCGTCAAAGGTGCTTCAAGAGGTGCGATTTCTGATATTGATGGTCGGTTCTCAATCCAAGCCTCGTCTGGTGAAGTTTTGGTTTTTTCTTTCGTTGGTTTTACGACACTGGAAAGGACCGTTGGAAGTAGTAATGTTTTAGATGTCACTATGGACATGGATGATAAGATTTTAGGAGAAGTAGTTGTTACTGGATACAAAACCCAAAATGCTCGGGAAATCGCAGGATCAATTAATGTTGTTTCAGGAGAACAAATCAGAGAAGTTCCTATTGCATCTTTTGATCAAGCGCTTCAAGGTCGGGCACCAGGTGTGCTTATCCAGGCTAATTCCGGTCAACCTGGGGCTGCAGCCAATGTTACAATCAGAGGAAAAGGGACTATCAATGGCTCCAATAACCCATTGTACATATTAGACGGAATTCAGATCTCTGCTGCTGATTTTGCTACGCTCAACCCAAATGATTTTGAATCATTTTCCATATTGAAGGATGCGGCATCCACATCGATTTATGGTTCGAGGGGGGCAAACGGGGTAATTGTCATTACTACCAAGAGAGGTAAAAGTGGAAAAACCAGAGTGAATTACGATTTTCAATTTGGCATTTCGCAAGCTCCTACCCATCCAGAAAAAGTGATGAATACAGACGAAAAATTAGATTATGAATTGGCAAATGGGAATCCATACGGATGGACTGATAGCGAATTGGCTGAATTGAGACAAACCAATACAAATTGGGAAGACGTTCTGCTGAGGACTGGCTACACCCAAAACCATCAAATTTCAGCAGCAGGTGGAAATGAGAACACCACATTCTTTTTATCCGGATCTGTTTTTGATCAGACAGGAACTGTGCCCAATACGGATTTGAGAAGGTATACTGCTAGAATGAACGTAGAAACGAAAGTCAGTAATTTTACTTTTGGATTGAATGTATCCGGTGGTTTCTCCAAATTCAACAATACATTGGAAGGAGACTCTTTCATTGGTTCTCCTTTGAATGCAATCAGGTGGTCAAATCCTTATGAGACACCATATCAATCTGATGGAAGTTACACGCAATTAGTTTCTGGACAGCCAAATTCTTTGCAAGAGCTTTTGGAAAATCAAACACTAAGAAATCAGCTTAAAGGTGTTGCAATAGGTTTTGTTCAATATGATGCCCCTTTCTTGGAAGGTCTATCAGTTAGAACTAATTGGGGTATAGACTATACTCAAAATGAAACTCAGCAATTTTTGGATAGGAGTACATATAGAGGTTTTATTGCTCAGGGAAGAAATGGAAGTCTAGAAAGAGGTTTTGCAAGAAACTTCAGGTATACTGGTACTACTTCTGTGTCTTACAGGAAACAGATCAACGTTGATAATGAATTCAGTGTTTCGCTCTATAATGAAGTGATTGAAAATGATTCTACTCAATTTGGGTTCACTGGGTATGGGCTGGTAGGACCGTTTCAAAATGAAGCAGGTATCACCCCTGGGAATCCGTTGAATGGTTATATCCCAAATGTTAGGGGAAATGGAGGGCAAAATGCACTTATTTCTTATTTTGCAGACGCCACGTATGGATATAAAGGAAGATATTTCTTAAGTGGTGGTATAAGAAGAGATGGTTCTTCACGATTTGGAGCGAATAATAAATATGCGACATTTGGATCTATCGGGCTCAGCTGGATCATAAGTGATGAAGAGTTTATGCAAAGCTTGAAAGGCAATTTCTTCAATGAGATGAAATTGAAAGCAAGTTACGGTACAGTTGGAAATCAAGAAGGGATTGGGAATTTTGATTCGAGAGAATTGTTTGGTAGGTCAATTTACAATGGTATAGGAGGGATTGGGTTGATTGGACTTCCAAATCCTGCTTTAAGATGGGAGAAACAAAAGATGTTTAATGTAGGATTGGAATTTGCATTGGCAAATGGACGGATCAATGGTATTCTTGAATACTATAATAATGTAACGGATGATCTATTCTTGAACAGACAGCTTTCTAGGACTTCTGGTTTTACTTCTCAAAATACTAACATTGGTAGTATGGGGAATAGGGGTTATGAAATTTCTTTTATTGGGAAAATTATAGATAGACCGGATTTTAAGTGGGAATTGAATGCTAACCTGACTTACAATCAAAATGAAGTACTTTCATTGGTAGGTGGTCAACAAGAATTTATTGAAGGTGATTTTATAACAAGAGTTGGAGAGCCTATCAATAGTTTGTATTTGGTAAGATATGCAGGTGTTGATCCTGCCAATGGAGATGCTTTGTACCTCAATGCTGAAAATGAATTGACCAATCAATACAATCCAGCTGATCGGGTGATTTTAGGAACTACCGATGCCCCTCTTTTCGGTGGATTTGGCACTTCGGTTACCTATAAAGGTTTGAGATTTGATGCGTTGTTTAGTTATGTGGCGGGAAATGATCTTTATAACAATGATAGGAACAATATAGAAAACCCAGGGTATCTGTTTGACAACCTTTCAAGGGTTATGATCAATGAATGGAGAACACCAGGGCAAATTACAGATATTCCAGCTGCTGACAATGCCTTTTTCTCAGGAACAAGTAGGTTCGTTGAGTCGGGGGATTTCATCAGGCTACGAAATGTAAATCTGTCGTACGCTCTACCTTCAAGTTTGACTGAATCACTGAAAATTGCTTCGCTCAGAGTATTTGTTCAAGGGCAAAACTTATTGACATTTACAGATTTTAGAGGTTTTGATCCAGAGCTTTCTGGCAACTTGATCGGATCTCAGTATCCTGCTTTGAGAACAGTTACATTGGGTGTTAATGTTGGGTTTTAAATAAATGAAATTTATGAAATTGAAATATATAATTTTCGGACTTGCTGTTACAGGAGCTTCAATGTTTACTTCATGTAATGGCGTAATTGAAATAGAGCCAGAGTTTGTGCTGGATGGGAGTCAAAGATTCAATAACTTAGATGATTATGAGTTTTCATTGACAGGTACATATGCGCAGTTCAGGTCTACAGCGTATTATGGCAATGCTTCTGGACCTGCTGGTGGGTATTCGGTTTTACCAGATATGATGTCCGATAACCTTACCGAGACCGGTGAGTCTTTGGCGAACTTCAGGCAATTGGTGAATTTTGACTATGCTGCTGATAATGCCGCTATTGAAGGGCTTTGGACTGCAGCTTATAGAATCATTGCACAAGCCAATATTACTTTAAGGGGAATAGATGAATTTGCTTCTGAAAATCCAGGGCAGTACAATAGAATCAAAGGTCAGGCATTGGCCATTAGGGCTTATGTCCATTTTGATCTATTGAGATATTTTGGAGATAATTTAGCATTGAACTCTAACACGTTGGGTGTGCCGTATAAAACTGAATTCAATCAGGAAAATATTGCTAGGCCTACAGTGGCTCAGACTTGGCAAAGTATTTTTGCAGATTTGGCAGAAGCAAAAGCTCTGCTTTCTGATACTGATGTAGCGATAAATTCATCTGGTAACTTTTCCTTGAGAGCGAATATCGATGAGATTACAGTGGATGCGATTTTAGCAAGAGCTTATTTATATTCAGGTCAATACCAGCAGGCTATTACAGCTGCTACTTCTGTTATTGACCAAGTTCCTTTAGTGGCCAGAACAAGCTTCGCAGCTATTTGGAGAGATGAAAACATAGGCAGCTCTGAGTTGATTTGGAGTATTCCGTTCAATTCAGGAGAAGGAACTCCTGCTACCAATGTCTATTTTCCAAGTGGTAATAGATCGTCTTTTAGACCTTCAGAAGAGGTAATAGGTCAGTTTGATTCACAAAATGACATAAGGTACAACGCGTATTTTAGAACTATAGGGAATAGAATTGTAGTAAGTAAATTTCTTGGGAAAGGCAATTTGGCTGATGGTATAGTAAATTGGAAAGTAATAAGGGTTAGTGAGATGTACCTTATTAGAGCGGAAGCTTATACTAATATTCCTGGCAATGGCCTCAATGCTTTAGCAGACTTAAACACCTTAAGAGCAGCTAGAATCACTGGTTATGTCCCTGCTGTGCTGATTGGTCAGGCTTTGGTTGATGCGATAGAGTTGGAGCGTAGAAAAGAGTTGTTTGTAGAAGGCCATAGATTCTTTGATCTTAAAAGAACAACAAGAAATCTAGTTAGGTCTGACTGTGGTGCCAATTTTACAACCTGCTCACTTCCTGTAGGAAATAGGGCGTGGGTTTGGCCAATACCAATCGGTGAAATTATTGCCAATGACCTGATAAATGAAACTGATCAGAATCCAGGCTACAATTGATTGTCCCTAGCTGGTTTTTGAAGAGGTGAGTTAGCCTCGTCGATTAAGTTTTCTTAACGGATATATATTGCAAAATCCACGGTATTCATACCGTGGGTTTTTTTGTTTTTTTTAATGGGTAAATTCCCGAGATTGAATTTGTTTTATTTGACGATTTTTGTTTGAGTACAAACTTAGTTTTAACCTGTTTTTAATGATGTCACATTTTTTTCATGAAATTTATAATAATTCTAAACCAATTTTTTGATCATTGCTGTTTTTGGGCTTGAAATAAACAAGAAAATAACCCTAAATGTGCTTCTGTTGTCATTTTTGGCAGATTGTCCTTTAATCGGACATAAGCCGTGATGTGTCCGAAACCTGAAAAAACGGACAAAAAACCTTCTGTGGAGCATTAAAACCGTACATATTAAAATTCGTCAAAAATTATATTTTTTTGAAATTAAATATCTTTTTATCTATTTAAAATTGTAAAATATAAAAATTATAATTTAAAATTATATTATACGATCATTTGGCGTGTGAATATTTTGATACTTCGTGTTTATATAAAATTTTGATTTTTGGTTGATTTAACCAATATTTACTATTCAACTAAATTAATACCCTATGAAAAAAGCTTTACTTTTATTGTTTGTGGTCATTGCATTCGGGATAAATTTCGAGGTGATGGCACAGCAAAAAACGATCACTGGAACAGTGATTTCGGAGGAGGATGGTCTGGGTCTACCCGGTGCAACCATCCTTGTAAAAGGTACCACGATTGGTGCAACGACAGATCTTGATGGTAAGTATTCTATCTCAGTACCCGCAGGATCCAACGTGTTGGTTTTCTCATTTGTGGGATTGGCTACACAAGAGGTTACCATTGGCAATCAGTCCACGATAAATGTGACACTGCTGACGGACGCGGAGCAGCTGTCGGAAGTCGTTGTAACTGCTATCGGGATTGAAAGGGAGAAAAAGGCATTGGGATATGCGGTGACTTCTGTTGGGGAGGAATTGATCTCCAACCGTCCCGAAGCAGATGTTTCCCGTGTCCTCCAAGGAAAAGTGGCAGGGGTAAATATCACTGCTACCAATGGTACTACCGGGGCTGGCACAAACATCGTGATCAGGGGGTATTCCTCTGCAACTGGCTCTAACCAACCGCTATTCATCGTGGATGGTGTTCCTTTCAACTCAGGGACAAATGCCCAGAACTCCTTCAACCAAGGTGGTGCAGCTACTTCAAGTAGGTTTTTGGATATTGATCCAAACAACATTGAAAGTGTCAATGTCCTGAAGGGACTTTCGGCGACAGTCTTGTATGGTGACCAGGGAAGGAATGGTGTAATCTTGATTACAACCAAAACAGGAGGTAAAAGAAAAGCTGCTGAAGTAACCTTGAACCAGTCTTATTTTGCAAATCAGGCAGCGTCTTTGCCAACTTATGGTCAGGAATATGGGAATGGTTTTCAACAAGAGGGCGGATTTTTCTTCTCCAATTTTGGACCAAGAATGGATTTGGGTGAGACGGTTCCTCACCCTATAGCCAGTTCCTCAGTAGCGAATATTCGGAATGCATTCCCGCAATACTTTGATGCCAATGGTGACCCTATCAGATATGATTACAGGGCTTATGATGATCCAAGCAAGGTGTTTTTCAGAACAGGAAATATCCATAACACCTCCCTGCAGATATCGGGTGGGGCGGAAACGGTTTCTTACAATGCCAGCTTTGGGTATACAACCGAACAAGGTTTTATTCCAAACAACGACATGGAGAAATTTAACTTTGGCCTTGGTGTCACAGCAGCTGTATCGGATAAGTTGACGGCTAAGTCCAGTTTTACTTTTGCTATTACAGATTTGACAGCCCCTCCGATCAATGCGGCATTTGGGTCTGGACCTGATGGGGGAATCCCTTCAGTCTTGGCGCACATCCTTTATACTCCTAGATCTGTTGATTTGGGTGGATTGCCTTTTGAAAATCCACTGGATAATAGTTCTGTTTATTTCAGGTCAGGTAATGATATTGTGAACCCGCTTTGGGCAGTGAAATATTATTCCAATGTGAGCAGGGTAAATAGGTTTTTTAATTCTACCTCGTTGAACTACGATTTCTCTGATAAATTTGCTTTGACCTATAGGGTTGGTTTGGATACCTACACAGAATCGCAAGAGCAGAGGCTAAATAAAGGGGGACCTAGTTCCAATGTGAACGTTCAGAATGGGTATTTTAGGTCTGTGGACATTAGAAATACTATCTGGAACCAGGATTTGGTCTTAAGTTTCAATGAAGATTTGTCTGATAAGGTACGCTTGACTGCTTTGGTGGGTGGAAATTATAGGTATGATAGCTACCAGCAAACAGGTATAGCCTCTTCTGGCCAGTTGGCTTTCGGTTTGTTTAGACATACCAATTTCGAAGCTTCGTCCTCACGCGACGCATTTAGTGGCTTGCCGCTGAACGAAACAGAGGAACAAAGAAGGATGGGGATTTATTCCCAAATTACCTTGGACTATAATGATTACCTATTTTTGAACCTTTCAGCAAGAAATGATTGGACTTCAACAGTGGAGCCAGAAAACAGAAGGATTTTGTATCCTGGAGCTTCGGTTTCTTTTATACCTACAGAGGCATTCAGCATGAATTCTTCTACACTGAATGATCTCAAGCTCAGGTTGGGGTATGGTACTTCGGCAGGTTTCCCAGACCCTTACAGGACAAGGACGCTTATCAACCAAAATGCCAGAGGATTTGAAAGAGGTGGGACTGTGTATCCAACACAATCCTTAGGTGGAGTAGCCGGGGGTGGAGTGTTTTTGGGCAACCCAAATTTGAAACCTGAACTGATCCAAGAGATTGAATTTGGTACGGAAGCAGTAATGTTTAACAACAGGTTGAGGTTTGACCTTTCACTTTATGAAAAAAACACAAGGGATCTCATCACATTTGCACCCATAGATCCGGCATCGGGATTTAGTAGAACAGCCTTGAATATTGGAAGGATCAGAACCAGGGGGATTGAGTTTCAGGCAACAGGTTCTCCAATAAAGACTGCAGGTGGGTTCTCATGGGAGTCCACAGTGAACTGGGGGCTTTATAGGTCTGTGACAATGGAGTTGGGAGAAGGGTTGGAAGAAGTATTGGTTGCTGGTTTTACCGATTTGGGAAACTTTGCCATACCTGGAGAGCCATTCAATGTAATGAAAATGACTGGATTGCTAAGGCATGAGGAGACTGGACAGCCTATTGTATTGCCAACGGGTGATTATGCTACTACTCCGGGGCCAGTGATTGTAGGTGATCCCAATCCAGATTGGGTAGGTTCATGGATCAACACTTTTAGATACAAAGGGTTTAGCCTGAATGTCATGTTGGAATATAGGCATGGTGGGGATATATACAGTAATACTGTGACAGCTACGCTGGCAAGGGGTGTGACCAAAGACCCTGTTGCAGACAGGGAAATGACGTTCATTTTGCCTGGGGTGAAGGCAGATGGAAGTCCAAATGACATCCAGGTGACTGCATCAAATTATTTCTTCAACAACTACCATGGAGATCCGAGGGAGCCAAATGTTTTTGATGGAAGTACGATCAGGTTAAGGGAGTTGTCACTTGGATACGAAGTGCCGCAGACACTCGTTTCAAGAACACCATTCAAAAGAGCTTCGGTTGCGGTTAGTGGGACAAACCTTTGGTTTAGAGCCTTGAATTTTCCTCCAAATATGAATTTTGATCCTGATGTATTGGGACTTGGAGTGGGGAATGGACTAGGTTTTGATTTTGTGACAGGACCAAGCTCAAGAAGGTTTGGTGGTACCCTTACCTTAACTTTCTAAACCTCAAAACTTGACAATTATGAAAATGAAAATATATAGCCTATTACTGGCAATGACACTTATCATAGTGAGTTCTTGTGATCTAGATTTGTTGGATGATCCAAATGTGCCTTCCATAGATACAGCGAATCCAACCTATATCACTACAAGAATACAGGTAGATTTTGCAAGATTCTTTGAAGCTACTGGGTTTCATGGCATGAGAATGACCAGAATGATCAACCAAAACCAGAACAACTATCAGTCAGCTTATGTAGCGGTGACTTTCAATCCAATTTGGTTAAGGGCTTATCAGGATATTCTGAATGATATCAAATTACTGGAGCAACTGGCAGAAGCTGGGGATATTAATTATGATTATCATTTGGGTATTGCCAGGACATTGCGTGCTTATGTATTGATGACCTTAACGGATGTATTTGGTGAAGTCCCATGGTCTGAGGCCCTGGATCCGTTGACTACAAGAAGTCCAAAAGTTGACTCAGGAGAAGATGTCTACCAAGCTGCTTTAGCTTCCTTACAGCAAGCTAAAGCAAGTTTTGGAGGGACAAGACCCGTAGTCCTTCCTGTGGATTTGTTTTATGCGAATGATCAGGCAAAATGGTTGAAGTTGATCAGTACTTTGGAATTGAAGTATCATTTGAACAGAAGGTTGGTAGATCCTACAGGTAGTAGGGCAGCAATCAACTCTTTGGTTGAAGCCGATAATTTTATTGGGGATGGAGAGGATTTTGTGTTCAGATATGGGACAAGTTTGAATGATCCAGATTCAAGACATCCAAGATTTGCTGCTACTTACACAGCAGGTGGAGGTGATTACCAATCTACTTGGTACATGTTCAACCTGATAGAGGAGGGGCCGAAGCCATTTGACGACCCAAGGGTAAGGTACTACCTGTATAGGCAAGTGATAGCCAACCCAACTGATCCCGATAAATTGAGATGCTTGGGTGAGATTGCTCCCGGACATTATTTAGCTGGAGGATATCCGTTTTGTTTGCCTGGTACTAGAGGGTATTGGGGGAGGGACCACTTGAATAATGAAGGTATTCCACCTGATGGCTTAGAAAGAACCGTTTGGGGGCTTTACCCGGCTGGTGGTCGCTTTGATAATGATTCTGCAACTCCAGTGAATAATCCTAGTCTGGGTAATCAGGGTGCTGGAATTCAGCCAATCCTATTGTCTGCATTTGTTGATTTTATGCTAGCAGAAGCAGTCCAGGAAGGTGGGGCAAATGGAGATGCGAAAGAATTGTTGCTTTCCGGAGTTTCCAAGCATTTGAATTATGTAAGGGCTTTTGCGGAGAATTCCAATGAATCCGGAGTTGTGGAATCCTTTGATCCGAAAGAGGATTTCGATGACAAAGTTGCTTCATATTTGACTTACATCGAAAATGAGTTTGAAAGCTCCAACGCTCCAATGAGAGTTATAGGCAGAGAATATTGGCTTTCATTGTACGGAAATGGAATAGAGTCTTACAATCTCTATAGAAGAACAGGGCAGCCAAGTGGAATGCAGCCGGGTTTGTTGGCAGATGTGGGTCAATTCCCAAGGTCTTATTTGTATCCAAATGATTATATGGTTACGAATATCAATGCCAACCAAAGAGCGTTTACCGATAGGGTATTCTGGGATAACAATCCAGCAGGGTTTATTTACTAATAGATAAGAACATACACATATGAAAAATATAAATAAAACATACGGGCTATTGGCAACATTGATCCTTTTGGTCAGTTCTTGTGCCGATTTTGTCGATCCTGTAATCCCATACAAGGATTTTGATACAGGAGGTTATCTGAGGACAATCGATCGTACAAGTGATTCATTTAACTTCTTTGATTTACCTAATTCCAACTTTGCACTGATCTTGGAATCTGTAGATGCCAATGATGGCAGGGACTTGGTAAGTGTGGAAGTACGAGTGAGACATAGGAGATTGATTCCCGATGTAGGCTTGGAGTATCTACCTGAATTGGGAGTTGAAGACCGATTGGTATTGACGCTAACAGAAAGTGATTTTGCAGCCAATTCAGAATCAAGATTTACGAGAGCCACTTTTTCCATTCCTGCTATGGATGCTATTGAGGCAGTGGGATTGTCGGAGGACGATATTGAGCAAGGGGATGTGTTTGAGTTTAGACTGGTTTTGAAAGATAAGAAAGATCGGATTTTCAGTGATCACAATAGGAGCTCTGATGTGGCAGGAGGAAACTTCTATGATTCACCTTTCTTTTACAATGTAACCGTAGTTTGCCCTTCTGATTTGGATGGAACCTTCAGTTATGTCACAACTGGGATTTCGGCAGGTCCAGGTGGAAATGCAGGGGCTTGTGGGGGTACTGTTTCTGGAGAGATTACACTTACCCAAACTAGTCCAGCGCAATATTCACTTTCTGATGCTTCTTTTGGGGTATTTGGATGTGCTTGGGGTGATACTCCTCCGGCAGGGAGTTTGAGATTGACAGATGCATGTGGTTTCTTGCAGTTTGCAGGAACAGACAAATATGGTGATCCATATACCATCACAATTGTAAGCAACGATGGTGCAAGCCTGACTTTCAATTGGTCGAATGCATATGGCGATGGTGGGACAACTACTTTGACTTCGGATGATGAAGATTTTGTCTTCCCTGACAATTTAAGAACAAGTTAAAAATGGTTTAGTGATGCTGAAAAGAGGCTGCCTTTTAGAAAGGTGGTCTCTTTTTTTTAAAAAAAAGATTCACAAAAAAAGTCATAGTAGCTGGTAGGGTGTATTTGTCGGAACTTGTAGTTTACTGATCGAAGTACTTAGATAAATAGCACAACTGCGGACTTGTTCGGTGTTGAAAATAATGAAGGGAATGGGATTGTTTCATGATAATTCTAAATTGGGTAAAGAAGAATCCATCTACCATTAAAAATATATTCTTAATATGGGCAACCTTATGAAAAATTGCAAATTTCACCTGCCATGCAGAATGGTGATGACTGTCCTTACATTTCTGTATTATATGCTTGTCTCAGGCTTATCCTGGGCCCAGCAGGAGTCAATACAGAAAACCGTCAGGGCAACAAATATACAGGAGATGTTCATGAATAGACCAAATTTTATGGGAGGAAATTCAGTATATGGTATTCCGGAAGCGCCAAAAATGTTGGAAGGAAATTATTACCTGGATCCAAACTGGAATAGGGGGTCGATTTTACTTTATAATGAAGATGAAATATTGAATGATTATTTTATCCGGTACCAAATAGAAGAGGATCAGCTTGAAGTAATGGCAAATGAAGAGGGTAGCATAGTGAAAATAAATGGCGTGTCAGTGAAGAATTTTATAAGTGTTGATAGTGTTACAAAATCACAGCGGATATTTATGAACCAAAGAGATTTTGTGTCTGACTCAGAAGAAGTTATGGGGTTTTATGAGGTGCTTGTGGATGGTGATATGATGCTTGTGAAAACTACAAAGGCAACTTTTAGAAATTCCAATTACAATACAGCCCTGATGATGGGTGAAAAAAATGACAGAATCGTAAAAAGAGACTCGTACTATTATATAGTAGGGGATTCCGCTCATGCAATCTCTTCAAAAATGAATCAATTTTTAGAATTATTCGGAGATAAAAGACCTGAGATAAGGAGGTATATCAATAAATACAATGTGGACATCAAGAGCGAGCTTGGTTTGGTCAGGGTTTTTAATTTTTATAACAACCGAAGAGAAGATTAGCCACTGGGATGATTTTAGGTACTGGCTGTTTGTGTCAGGATCCTCGAAACCTCACTGATTTAATCCTTCACTGTAATGCTACCCATTTGGATTGCTTTGCAAATTTTTATTTTGAGTTAATTGTTAATTTATTTTCAAAACAAAAGCCGGATTGCATCTCATAAAAAATCCGTGGATAATTGTTTCTCAATATAAAATTCTGATTTTAGAAGCTAAAAATTTAGAGATTTGGGGTTTGTTCTGAATCATAAATAAAGTGTATATCCAAGACAATAAGGATTATTTGTATAAGCGAATAAACAGTTTTCTAATAAAAACAATCCTAAGTACATTTGCATCATTAGCAAAAACTCAATCATGGATAAATATTCCTATATCGCCAATGCTCATGTAGCTTATATCGATGAGCTATACGCAGAATACAAGAACAACCCAGAGGCAGTAGATCCTAGCTGGAAGACATTTTTTGATGGATTTGAATTTGCCATCACGCAATATGGTGAGGATGAAAATGGAGGTGCCCAGGTGTCTTCTGTTTCCAATCAATCCAAACCAGCAGCAAATGGTGCCCTTGCTACCAGGGGTACCATTATGGATATGGAGCAATTGCCAAAGGAAATCAAAGTTCGAGCTTTGATACATGCACACAGATCCAGGGCCCATCTTCGGTCAAAAACCAATCCTGTAAGAGAAAGAAGGGATAGAAAAGCACTGATCGATTTGGAAGATTTTGGTTTGGGACAAAATGACCTAAACACCGAATTCCAGGCAGGAAATGAAATAGGGATTGGAGCAGCAAAGCTTTCCAAAATCATCGAATCCCTTAAGACTATCTATGAAGGCCCGATGGGTTTTGAATACCTCTATATCAGAGATCCTGAAATGCTCGATTGGTTGAAGACCAAAATTGAGAAAGAAGCGCTTTCTTTCAATCCTCCAACAGAAGAAAAGAAAAGAATCCTATCCAAATTGAATGAAGCGGTAGTTTTCGAAAACTTTTTGCATACAAAATACCTTGGACAGAAAAGATTTTCCCTTGAAGGAGGCGAAAGTACAATTCCATTTTTGGATGCAGTCATCAATAAAGGCGCGCAGCTTGGAGTAGAGGAGGTCATGATTGGGATGGCACATAGAGGAAGATTGAATGTCCTTGCCAACATCATGGGCAAAACATACGAGCAGATTTTTTCTGAATTTGAGGGTACAGCTAAGCCCGACCTCACCATGGGTGATGGTGATGTGAAATACCACATGGGTTATTCTAGTGATATCACTACGATAGATGATAAAAAAGTAAATCTCAAGCTGGCTCCAAACCCTTCCCACTTGGAAGCGGTAAATCCAGTTGTGGAAGGTTTTATTCGAGCCAAAATAGATTCTCAGCACAAGGGTGATTCTACCAAAGCCCTTCCGATCCTGATCCACGGAGATGCGGCTGTGGCCGGGCAGGGGATTGTCTATGAAGTGACCCAAATGGCAGGCTTGAAGGGCTACAATACTGGTGGGACGATCCATTTTGTCATCAACAACCAGGTTGGGTTTACCACTGATTTTGATGATGCCAGATCTTCTATCTACTGTACAGACGTTGCCAAAATCATTGATGCGCCGGTAATCCACGTGAATGGTGATGATGCCGAAGCAGTCGTTTTTGCAGCGAGGCTTGCAACAGAATTCCGCCAAAAGTTCAATAGGGATATCTTTATAGATATGGTTTGTTACCGTCGTCACGGCCACAACGAATCTGATGAGCCTAAATTCACCCAGCCAGAGCTTTATAACATCATTTCAAAGCACCCTAACCCAAGGGAGATTTATGTGAAAAGACTTTCTGAAAGAGGGGATTTAGATGCAAAAATCGCCAAGCAGATGGATGCTGAGTTTAGGCAATTGCTTCAGGACAGGTTGAACATGGTCAAAGAAAAGCCTCTTCCATATCAGTTTACCAAATTTGAAAAAGAATGGCAGTCCTTGAGGAGATCTACTCCCGAAGACTTTGATCAGTCTCCCGAAACTTTTGTTTCTGAAGATTTTATCAAAAAAGTAGCTGATGCTATCACCCAAGTGCCAAAAGGCTTCAAGCCAATCAAGCAAATAGATATTCAGCTGAAGCAAAGAAAAGAAATGTTCTTCAACGCCAAGTCTTTGAACTGGGCATCGGCAGAACTCCTTGCCTATGGATCCTTGCTTCTGGAAGGGAAAACAGTCAGGATCACTGGTCAGGATGTTCAGAGAGGGACATTTTCCCACAGACATGCGGTGGTACATGATTCCACAACCAACAAACCTTACAATTTCCTAAAGGAAATGAAGGACAGCAAAGGCCAGTTTAGCATATACAATTCTTTGCTTTCGGAATATGCCGTACTCGGTTTTGAGTATGGTTACGCAATGGCAAGTCCAAATTCCCTGGTCATCTGGGAAGCCCAATTCGGTGATTTTGCCAATGGTGCACAGACGATGATTGACCAGTTTATTTCCTCAGGGGAGTCGAAGTGGCAAAAGATGAATGGTTTGGTCATGTTGCTTCCCCATGGATATGAAGGACAGGGACCGGAGCATTCCAATGCCAGGCCGGAAAGATTCTTGCAGCTTTCTGCCGAATACAATATGGTCGTTGCCAACATCACAGAGCCTTCCAATTTCTTCCATATGTTGAGAAGACAGATGGCATGGGAATTCAGGAAGCCTTGTATCGTGATGTCCCCAAAATCCCTTTTGAGACATCCAAAGGTAGTTTCTCCAATTGAAGAGTTTACTTCAGGAGGTTTTAGGGAAATCATCCTTGACAAGACTGTCAAAGCCAAGGATGTAAAACGTGTATTGCTTTGTTCTGGAAAAATCTATTACGATCTTGATGAAGTAAGGGAAAAAGAAAAAGTAAAAGACGTGGCCATCATTAGGATAGAGCAACTTCATCCATTGCCTAAAAAGCAGATTACCGAGGCGATAGCTGCTTACAAAGGGGCAGAAGTGGTTTGGGTTCAGGAAGAGCCTGAAAACATGGGTTACTGGAATTATATCTTGAGAATGCTTTACAAAGAGCTTCCTATGGATGTGATTGCAAGAAAAATGAGTGCGTCACCAGCTACAGGATACAACAAAGTCCATGTGGAGGAGCAATCCAATATCGTAAAAAAAGCATTAAAACTTTCATAAAAACCCCTAGCCAGCTTCCATTGGGTAAGCTGGCTTAGGTTTAATTTAAAATTATTCATGTTAAATTAGCCTTAAACCTTTTATGTTTGGTTTGGGGGTAAAAAAGAAAAAGCAATGAGCCTAGAAATCAAAGTCCCTACCGTTGGGGAATCTATCAGTGAAGTGACCATTGGACAGTGGTTCAAAAAAGACGGTGACTTCGTAGAAATGGATGAAGTGATCTGTGAATTGGAGTCCGATAAAGCTACTTTTGAATTGGCGGCAGAGGCTGCCGGGATATTGAAAACCAAAGCTGCTGAAGGCGATACCCTTGAGATCGGCGCAGTGATCTGTGAGATCAACACAGATGGCCAAGCTGGAGGAAAAATCGAAAAATCAGACAAACCTGCTGAATCATCATCTTCTTCTTCGGGAGGAGGGAAAACCGGTGAGATCAAAGACATGATTGTCCCTACTGTGGGTGAATCGATAACAGAAGTGACTTTGGCAAATTGGCTAAAAGCTGATGGGGATTATGTGGAATTGGATGAAATCATCGCTGAGGTAGATTCTGACAAAGCTACTTTTGAACTTCCTGCTGAGGCAAATGGCATTTTGAGACATGTAGCCCAAGAAGGGGATACATTGGAGATCGGTGGGTTGATCTGTAAGATTGAAGTAATGGAAGGTGGTGCACCAGCTTCTGAGGATTCTTCGGAGTCTGATTCCAAAGACTCAGCAACTTCATCAAGTCCAACTTCTTCAAATGAAACCTATGCCACTGGACATGCTTCTCCCGCAGCTGCAAAGATTCTTGCAGAAAAAGGAATCAGTGCCAATGAGATCAAAGGAACTGGCAAGGACGGAAGGATTACAAAAGAAGATGCCGAAAAAGCAGAAAAATCAGCTCCAAAGCCAGCAGCTAAGCCAGCTGAATCCAAAAAAGAAGAAAAGCCTGAAGCTGCACCAAAAGTAGCTGGATCAAGAGATAGCAGAAGGGAGAAAATGACTTCTCTCAGGAAAACTGTTTCCAGAAGATTGGTTGCTGTGAAAAATGAGACTGCCATGTTGACCACTTTCAATGAAGTGAACATGGGGCCAATCATGGAAATGAGGAAGAAATTCAAAGATCAATTCAAAGAAAAGCATGGTGTAAACCTAGGTTTCATGTCATTCTTCACCAAGGCAGTTTGTGTTGCATTGCAAGAGTGGCCAGCCGTGAATGCTCAGATTGACGGAAATGAAATTGTCTACAATGATTTCTGTGATATTTCAATTGCAGTTTCTGCACCAAAAGGGTTGGTGGTTCCTGTAATCAGAAATGCAGAGGCCATGAGTTTTGAGGAAATCGAAAAAGAAGTGGTAAGGTTGGCGACAAAAGCCAGGGACAACAAATTGTCGATTGAGGAAATGACAGGTGGTACATTCACGTTGACCAATGGAGGTATCTTTGGATCCATGATGTCTACTCCAATCATCAATGCACCTCAATCCGCTATCTTGGGTATGCACAATATCGTAGAAAGACCAATGGCGGTAAACGGCGAAGTGAAAATCCTTCCAATGATGTACTTGGCACTTTCCTATGACCACAGAATCATCGATGGCAGAGAATCAGTCAGCTTCCTGGTAAGGGTAAAGCAACTCCTGGAAGATCCTACGAGATTGTTGTTTGGAGTTTAAAAAAGGATGAATTAGGAAGGTAGAGGGATGAATAGCTCCTCTACCTTTTTATTATAAAATCAAGTTTTAATTTGGGAGATTCAAGTCTTGTTTCTTGTGTCTCACATCTAATGTCTAAAAAAATGTACGACGTAATCGTAATAGGCTCCGGACCTGGAGGATATGTAGCGGCTATCAGAGCTGCCCAATTGGGGATGAAAACTGCCATTGTAGAGAAATACCCAACTCTTGGCGGGACTTGTTTGAATGTAGGGTGTATTCCCTCCAAGGCATTGTTGGATTCCTCTGAGCATTACCATAATGCAGCCCATACTTTCAAGACACACGGCATCAACCTTAGCAGCCTGAAAGTGGATATCAAGCAGATGATTGCCAGAAAAGATGATGTTGTAAAGCAAAATGTAGATGGTATCCAGTATTTGATGAAGAAAAATAAAATTGATGTCCATCAAGGTTTGGGATCTTTTATTGATAAAACAACCATCAAAGTAACCAAGGATGATGGGTCTTCCGAGAATATCCAGGGAAAGAACATCATTATTGCAACAGGTTCAAAGCCGTCATCATTGCCATTTATCAAGTTGGATAAGAAAAGGGTCATCACTTCTACGGAAGCTTTGAATCTGAAAGAAATCCCCAAAAACCTGATCGTAATCGGTGGTGGTGTGATTGGTATGGAGTTGGGTTCTGTCTATGGAAGAATGGGGGCGAAAGTTTCTGTAGTCGAATACATGGATTCGCTGATCCCTACTATGGACAAAACCATGGGCAAGGAATTGCAGAAGTCCCTGAAGAAATTGGGCTTTGAGTTCTACTTGAAACACAAGGTTGTAGAAGTTGAGAACAAAGGCAAAGAGGTAATAGTGAAAGCTGAAAATTCCAAGGGAGAAACTGTAGAGCTGAAAGCAGATTATGTATTGGTTTCCATAGGTAGAAGACCTTATACAGATGGATTGAATGCCGAAGCTGCAGGAGTGAAAATTACCGACCGAGGCCAAGTGGAAGTTGATGATCATTTGAGGACCAATGTGCCAAATATATTTGCGATTGGGGATGTGGTCAAAGGTGCCATGCTGGCGCACAAAGCTGAGGAAGAAGGGACTTTTGTAGCAGAGGTAATCGCAGGGCAAAAACCGCATATCAATTATAATCTCATCCCAGGGGTAGTTTACACTTGGCCAGAAGTGGCAGCCGTGGGTTATACTGAAGAGCAATTGAAAGAGAAAGGTGTCAAATACAAAACAGGTAAGTTCCCATTCATGGCATCAGGTCGTGCAAGGGCGTCTATGGATACTGATGGATTGGTAAAAGTTTTGGCAGATGCTGAGACAGACGAAATCCTAGGAGTGCATATGATCGGTCCGCGAACTGCTGATATGATCGCAGAGGCTGTTGTCGCCATGGAATTCAGGGCATCAGCAGAGGATATTGCAAGAATGTCGCACGCACATCCGACCTATACAGAAGCTTTCAAAGAAGCATGTTTGGCTGCTACTGATAATAGGGCTTTGCATATTTAAGGAATTCTTTTCTTGCTTCAGAAGGCAAGTTTCATTGAAAAAAGAGCAGGGAGAATAGGAGTTACCTATAGCTTCCTGCTTTTTTTTGATTCCAATTT
>NZ_JBHUHR010000038.1:287751-366594 GCF_042682445.1 Belliella marina | reverse complement strand
TGCGTTAAATTTTTGGGCGATAGCTTAGGCTATCCCTCAAAAATTTGCCTTGTAACTGGATATTTTTATTGATTTTGACTTTGTGATAACAATCGAACTCAGGTAATTTGTAAATTCTCAAAGAGGTCTTAATATATATTGATTCATGCCTAAGCCAAATCATTGTAAACTAGGAGGGTGTTTGTCTTTGAAAGAAATCGTCCGTCCCTACGGGACTTTCACCAATCCTCGGTTATCAAACGTCAGTGGGTTGAAACCCTCCGTTATTACATCGTTAGTGCCGCTGGTACTCTAAAGATGGTAAGTCAGGTAATAGTGGAGTTCCCTATCAGCTCCATAGGAGCGGTCGATATATTAGTCATGGACAGAAATCCATGACTTAGATTCGAGACATTAATGGAAAGCAAATGTTGTAATTACAACTTATCCATTATTTAAAACAATTCAGAGTGCGATCCAACCCTTAAGAGTACAATTTCCTTCAGATCGTCATCTTGTTCCCAAATAATCAGTAAGTCAGGCATTGCGTGACATTCCCAACAACCCACATAATCCCCTATTAGCTTATGAGGATGTTTCTTTTGGGGGATTGATTCATGTCCGCTATCCGATAGCTCTATGACAGTCTGCTGAATTGCTTCCAAGTGCTTTTTCCGATGTACAAATTTTTTATAGTCCTTTTTGAATTTGCTTGATGGAAAAACTTTGTATGCGCTCATCTTGTCAGATCTTCAAATAGCTTGTTCATATCAGTATACCCTTTAAGATTAGCTCTTTCTTTTCGGGCTTCTTCAATGGCTTTTTGGGTTTCTTCATTAGGCTCCTTAAATCCCGAAGCTTTTGCCAGTAGTGTCTCGATCAGGTTGTTTACACTTCTGTTTTCTTCCTTTGCTAATTCCTCTAAATGCCTGTCTAGTGTTGTTTTGATTCTTACTGATCTTGATTTTCTTTCTGATTTTGTGTTCATAGTGATATCATATAGGTATTATTTGTACTACACGAATATAGGTTTTTCAGTTCATTTATTCATAGGATTTTTAATTTGACTGTTTTTATGCTGTTTAACTAAGATACCGAATTTCAGATATTCCATATTTATTTCTTTGACTTAATTTGGATTGGTTCATTTGATGAATTTCCCAGACTTTGATTATGCATAATATTTCTAGTGGGTGCCATTTATGGTGGGGGCTTAGTTTTTGATAGGTTTGGCTCTGAGTTATATCAGGTTTGCTTGGAAGAGGCTGATCCCCACAAAATATTGAAAAATATGAATTTTGTATTGCTCATTTAAGATAAGAATAGATCTTATTTCTTAATATCCTTTGGCAATATCCCAAAGGCTTTTTTGAAAGCAGAGGTAAAATGTGTAGCGTGGCTATAGCCAAGTTCTTCGGCGATTTCTACGATTTTTTGGTCGCTTTCCAAAAGCTTTTTCCTTGCCAATTCCATTTTGTGCTCTTGCAATAATGAGAAAGCAGTCATTCCAAAGGCCTCCTTGAATTTTCGTTTTAAATCAAACTCGTTTGTACCTACCATATTCGCAAGGTCTTTGAGACTTGGGGGATTGGTCATTCTTTGGATTAAGATGTCTTTTGCAAGATTCATTTTCTCAAAATCACTTTCACTTAAGGATTTGGCACGCTGCTCCGTCATTTTGTCAAATTCGTCCATCAAAAGGATGATGAACTCCAAAGTCTTCAACTCAACATAATGGCTGAGAAAACAACCGGAGTATCTTTTTGATGTAAAATCCTGTATCATCATCCTCAAAGTAGGGCTGATCTTTATATTTTTCTTAGAGAATACATTGGCTTTGCCCTCTTCAATCTTGCTGATGAAATCACTTACCCTGGAATACAGATCCGGAAAGTTTTTCTCCAAGAAACCTAAATGAATATTGAAAACCAGAACTTCAAATTCACCTGGTGAAACAGACTCAATCTTGACACCATCACATTTATAATAGATTAGGTTCGCACTGAGGGGATCAATCTGATAAATATGTTTCCCATTTTCTTTCAGTTCGTATTTCAATTTTCCCTTCAGACAAAAATTTACCTGGAGATAATCTGGTCTTGTTTTGACAAATACTGGTTTGCTGTCTACAGACTTGCTTTTGGCATAACAATAGTAGATTTTCTCTGACAAAAATTCTTGGCCAATCATCCATGTACTATCTATCTCTTTGAAAAGGATAGTGGTTGAAGCTTCGGAAGATGGTATAGGCCAGAACTTACTGGAGCTATGTCCAGCTGCATCCACTTCGTCCAATAGCCGATTGAAAACCAATAATTCTTTTTCTCCCTCTTTCGTCATTTTAATTCCCTTTAGGGTCATTAATCACGTGATGCTTCATTTACTTTTGCGTCACAAAATTAATTCTTTTTTAGACTTAATCTAAATTAATCGATGAAGAAATATTTACTAAAGATAAAAACCAGTTGTTTGACTACCCTTCCTTTACTGGTTATCTTATTGGTTTCAAGTGAAGTGTATGCCCAAAGGATACATGTGAATGGTCAAGTATTGGACAGCTATACAAGGGAATCACTCCCTGGTGCTACGATTCAAGTGAAAAATAGTCCCGCTACATCGGTCACCGATGGAGAAGGTAAGTTTAGGATGTATGCTGAAATTGGTGATGTTCTTTTGATAAAATATGTTGGTTTCAAATCCCAAGAGATTTTGGCTTCAGAAGATGAGCAAAATGTAATCGTCTATCTGAAGGAAAATTTGACTGAGTTGTCAGAAGTGGAGGTAACCGCCGCTTTGGGTTTCAGCAGGCCTGCCAAAGAGTTGGGAAGTTCTGCACAGATTGTTGACTCTGAAGAGTTGAATCAAGGCAAGGCGGTGAATCCTTTGTTTGGTTTATCGAGCAAGGTAGCCGGATTGAGGATCAACATGTATGACAGTAAGGTTGATCCAGCTGCACAGGTTGTACTGAGGGGAAACCGATCATTGCAAAGATCTTCAGGAATTGACGGAAGAAATCCAAATGAACCGATCTATGTGGTAGATGGTGTTCCCATCCCGGATATCAGCAGACTCAATCCAAATGACATCGAAAGCATTACTGTTCTCAAAGGTGCAAATGCTGCCGCACTCTACGGCTCTGAAGGTGTTAATGGAGCTTTGATGATCACTACCAAACGTGGTAGAAAAGGAGAAGGAATCGTTAGGGTAAGCAATACGACTACCTTCTCGAATGTGTATTTCCTTCCTGAAGCGCAGACTTTGTATGGACAAGGAAACAATGGCGTATATAGCCCAACAACTTATGAGTCTTGGGGACCTGCCTTTGATGGCACTTCCAGGCCATTCGGGAATGTACTGCCTGATGGTACCCAGCCAATGTTGACTTATGCAGCACCAAGCAGGGACAATAGACTTGACCTTTTTCAGACTGGTGTCAATGTACAGAATGATGTCTCTTTTTCCGGGGGAGATGATGTAAGTACTTATTTTCTTTCAGCGCAATACGTGACGCAAACTGGAATCATTCCTGACGATAAAAACAATAGAGTTAATTTAAGATTTAACGGGTCTAGGGATTTTGGGAAATTGAAAACTTCCTATAATATCAATTTCATCAACAACAAAAAGGATATTACACCAGATGGTCCATGGATCAGTTCTTACAGGATGCCTGCCAATTTTGATTATGATATGATCAAAAACTGGGAGGATCTCAATTCCCCGGGGAATCCCAACAACTACTTTATTCCAAATGGTAGCTGGTTGAGAAACCCATATTTTTTGATTGATAATATGAGAAATCAAAGCAATCAACAGATTCTCAATGGTAAGATCGAGTTGAATTATACCGTGGCACCTTGGATGGAGGTATTGTATCGTGTAGGGATGTATTCTTCTACAGATGAAAATCGGGATTTTACAAATAAATACGAAGCAGAAGGTACCAGAAACACCCCAGGCTCAGTCAATGATCAAAGTTTGTTTTACAGAAGATTGAACAGCGATTTGATCGTGAGCTTGAAAAAGGATTTTGGAGATTTCAGCAATAGACTGCTTTTGGGACAAAACATCCGTACAGATTACAGAAAAACCCAGAATGTATCAGCCAGTAACTTGCTCTATACTGATATCATCAACCAAAGCAGTAGACAAGGTGAATTGGCAGGTGGGTCAGGGATTACGGAGCAGCGCTCACTTGCTGTTTATGGAGAATATGTCGCAGGTTACAAGGACTTGTTGTTTGTGACTTTCACGGGAAGAAATGATTGGATTTCCACTTTGAGCAAAGAGAACAGATCATATTTTTATCCGGGTGTGAGTGCTTCCTTGGTAGCATCTGAAGCGATACCAGCCCTAAGACAGATGAGGAAATTATCATTTGCCAAAGTATATACCTCTTGGAACAAAACCGGAAACGTAACACTTTCGCCATACCAGTTGAACAATGCTTACAGCCAAAGCAATGGTTTTCCTTTTGGGAACTCGATAGGGTTTTTGCCAGGTTTGACAAACCCAAACTCCAACATCATGCCTGAGTTTGTGACTTCTTTTGAGGCAGGATTCCAACTGGGGATGTTCAATCACAGATTGTATTTGGATGGTGCGTATGTGTACTCAGATGCTGATGGGCAAATATCAAATGCCAATATTTCAAGGGCAACTGGATACAATGCCATGCTGGTAAATTCCGGGAGAATGACCAACAACATCGTTGAATTGAGTCTCAGCGGTGATGTAGTTAGGACGATGGATTGGAATTGGAATTTGGGATTCAATTTCACCTATACCAACAATGTGGTTCGTGAGCTTTATGGAGGTGCCGAATTCCGTCAAAACTTCAGACAGTCATATGCCTTTGTTGGAGATCAGTTCCCAATGCTTTGGGTAAGTGATTATCAGAGAACCCCTGACGGAAGGGTCGTGGTAGATTCCGAAACAGGTGATCCCTTGGTGGCACCGGACAATGTGAAGCTAGGGCCAATGGTTCCTCCCTATATGATGGGGATCACTTCCAAAATCGACTACAAAGGCTTCTCTTTGCTTGCACAGTTTGATTGGAGAATGGGTGGATGGTTCTACTCTGAGACTATTCCACCGATGTATGAATTTGGTACGCACCCTATTACAGCTGCATATGGCAGAGAGGCTTTTGTTTGGCCAAATTCAGTCATCGAAACTTCACCGGGAGTATATGAGGATAATACAAGCCTGGTGACTTCAGGTGGAGGAAAAGAGTTTTGGACTAGGCAAGGAGCTGTTCAAAGCAATACTGCAGCGAAAGCAGATTTCTTCAAACTTCGTGAGCTAAGCTTAAGCTATACAGTTCCGGAGACACTTTTACAGGGACAGAAATTTGTACGTACAGCATCTGTAGGGGTAGTAGCGACAAACCTATTCATCATTACCCATGCAAGCAACAAAATCGGAGATCCTGAATATTTATACAACAATACAGATGGATACTATAGTTTCAGACAAGTTCCTCCTATGAGAACAATTGGTTTTACAGTAAATGCTTCTTTCTAACATAAGACCAATCTAATCGAAAAATATCATGAAAAAACACATATTCAATATCGTACTGGCTTTTTCACTGTTTGGCCTATTCTCATGTGATGAATTTCTGGATGTCAATAGCAATCCCAACAGCCCGATTGGGGATAACCTACCGCTTAGTGCAAAGCTTCCAGGAGCATTGGTGTCTCTTGCCAACCAAGAGACGCTTCAATTGAATCAGATTGGGGCATTTTGGGGAGGATATTGGGGAACCAACAACGAGGGAATCAACCAGTTTTTTGACCTGAAAACCTATAATGGCCAGAATATAAGAAGTCAAAGAGAAGGTATTCCTGTTTGGGAAAATGGCTTCAACAATATCTTGTACTTTAGATTGATCCAGGAAGAGGCAGAGTCAAGCGGGCAACTATTCTATGCCGGGACATCCAAGATCATGCAGGGAATGATGTTCCTGAGATTGGTGGATATGTACAATAATATTCCTTTTGATGATGCGGCTAAGGGTAGTGATATGATCAACCCCAAGTATGAGCCTGGCAATATTGTTTATCAAAAATCTATTGACTTGATTTCTTCTGGAATTGAAGATGTCAAAGTGTCGGGGATCATTCCCCAAAACCATGGAGACGTATTGTTTCAGGGAGATAAGACACTATGGGTGAAATTTGGAAATACGCTTAAACTTAGAGCGCTTATCAGACAGAGTGAGAAAGCTGATGCAGGGTATATCAATTCAGAAATCCAGAAAATAAATGCTGAAGGGAGTGGTTATTTGGGTGCTGGGGAAATAGCTGCAGTGAATCCTGGTTATCTCAATTCAAATGGTAAGATGAACCCTTTTTGGGCGTCATATTACAGGGATGTTCAGGGAAATGCAACTGCAAACTACCAAAATATCCGTCCTACTATTTATCTAATCCAACAATTACAGGATAAGAATGACCCTAGATTGGATAGATTGTACGTGTCAATTGATGGAGCATACAATGGTGTCATCTTTGGGAATTCAGAGGCAGGCAATCCCGCATACGAAAGGAACACTACTTCGGCTTTTAGAGGACCAAATGAGAATTCCAATCAAGCCACCGGTATATTTCACGCTTTGAATCAATCCAGTGTGATATTGGGTGATTTTGAGAGTTTGTTCCTCCAGGCAGAAGCTGCGCAAAGGGGATGGATTTCCCAGAGTGTAGAAGATTTGTATAACCAGGCAATCACACAGTCATTTTCCTATCTTAAAGTCCCAACTACTTCATTGAGTGGATATCTTGGACAAGAGAGTGTCGATATTTCTGCCGCATCAAGCCCATTGCAGAGGATTATTGAGCAAAAGTGGTTGGCGCTGAATAGCATTAGTAGTTTGGAAGCTTGGAATGATTATAGAAGGTTGGGGATGCCTGATTTTCCCCGTACAGCTGCCAATGGTGTGACTGGAAGACCTTTGAGACTGATGTATCCTGAAACAGAGAGAGGCACAAACAATGCAGAGGTTGTAGCCCAGGGCAATGATGAAATGCTGACGGCAAAAGTATGGTGGATGCCTTGAGTTGTCAACAGTCAACTGACCACGGTCAACATAGGGGAGTTGATTGGGTTATCGGTTGATTAGGTTTTCGGTCAGCAGGTTTTCGAGTTCAATATGATCAAATAATTAAAATACATAAATAGATTCTGAAATGGCAAGTGCAAATCAAAAAAAGGGACTTTGGCAGAAAACCAGGAAATTCTTCAATGATATTCATCTTTGGGTAGGGTTGATCAGTGGGTTGGTGATATTGGTGGTGTGCTTGACGGGGACTATTTATGTCTACAATTCCGAAATACGGGAAATGGGACAACCCCATCTATATAAGTTTGAAGTCCCAAAGGATGGAGAAAAATTAAGTCCTGATCAAGTTGTTGACTTGGTCAGGACCAAAACAGATGCCCCTATTACTGGTATCAGTATTGAAAATGCTGCACATAGACCCTATCAGGTGAATACAAAGCCAGAAGGAGGCAATAGCAGGTTTGGCTTGACTTATTATGTGAATCCGTACAATGGAGAAATTTTGGGGAAAAGTGATGAGCCGAATAGTGTTGCCGAATTTATGGGATATATGTTTAGTTTGCACCGCTGGTTACTATTGGACAAGATTGAAGAACCTTTGATAGGAGAGTTGCCAAACAGGACACTTGGAAGCTATATTTCCGGTGCCTGTACAATTTTGTTTACTATCGGAGTCATTACGGGAATGGTTATATGGTTTCCCCAAAGAATCAAAAACTGGAGACAGGGGTTGAAGGTGAAATTTGGCAAAAGCTGGAAGCGAACCAATCATGATCTGCACAATACTTTGGCTTTTTATTCCATCATTATTTTGTTTTTGATGGGAGCCACTGGTCCATTTTGGTCATTCCCATGGTATAGGGAGGCTTTGCAAAAATCCTTGGGAACCTATCAAGAAAGGCCTGCCCAAGGAGCTGAGAGAGGGCCGGGAAGAGAAGGTCCTGGAAGAAGAGGTGGCGAGGAGGGAAATGCCGAAAAGGAAGCCCAGAAAATAGGGGTTGAACCTGTCCATTCTATCATGGACTATATCTCAGTTGCAGATTTTCACCTTCAGTATGAAGGTAATTACAGGGTTAATTTGCCTCAAAAACCAGGAGACCCGGTTAATATCCAAAAGGGTAGAACAGGTTTTTTTGCACCGGCAGCTGGGGATAGGATTGTATTGAATGCTGCCAGTTTGGATGTCATAGAAAAGGATATATTCAGGGAAAAACCAATCAATGAAAGAATATCAAGATCTATCAAGGCGCTTCATGTAGGGGATGTGTATGGACAATTTTCCAAGTTGCTGTATTTTATCGCTTGTCTGATCGCTACCAGTCTGCCAATCACAGGTACTTTGATCTGGATCAATAAGATGAAAAAGAAAAAGCCAAGCCCTAGGAGGAAAGTACAGCCTACTGATGCAAAAATTCATTCAGCGGCATTAAGTTGAGAGTCTTCTGGGAATGAATTTTTGAATATTTAGAGATAGACTATTTATGATAATTTTACAGGTCGCTCCTATGGAGCTTTTTTACACTTTTGTATTTGATTTTCTACAAACAGTTAGTCCCGATGGGACTACTGCTCCGTAGGAGCTTACTGTTTATAGCAAAATAAGTTAAAGAATCTATGAAGCTCCTTAGGAGCGTCCTGTATTTTCAATAAATTCAAATCTGAAAAATAG
This sequence comes from Belliella marina, assembly GCF_042682445.1. Classification (NCBI taxonomy): domain Bacteria; kingdom Pseudomonadati; phylum Bacteroidota; class Cytophagia; order Cytophagales; family Cyclobacteriaceae; genus Belliella; species Belliella marina. The sequence goes on along the minus strand of NZ_JBHUHR010000038.1, from coordinate 357,880 downwards.
ATTCATAAAATGAAAATTTCAAAAATGTATAAAATAGGCGCAAGGGTTCTGATCGGTTCTCCTCAAAATCCCTAGTGCCCTCCGTGTAAACTATGATGTTCTTTGTGGTCAAACTTCATGATAATCTAAAAAAGGGAAAAACCATGGCTTCACAATTCTTCTTCCTTTCTCAATGGAGAAGAGTTAAATAGTCCGAGTATGCGCTTTCTTATCAGTAGCCATTTAAAATAATGTATCCATATTGTTTCCAGGGCAAGTTGACTGTCAACCGTCGACAGTTGACAATTATCCGCATGATTACATATGCATAATTTAACTACTGGTGCCATTGCGGATAATCATATCAATAAGTTCCATTTTCCAAATACTTCTTGAACTCTTGGAAGTCATTTTTTAAAGCAGTCGTTTTCTTCTCTCCTTCCATAAATTTCGCGAGCCTGTCAGGAAGATCAAGTTTTAGCCCCAATGTTTCCTCTACCACATTTTTGAATTTTCCGGGATGTGCGGTTTCCAGAAAGATTCCGACGTACTCACCGGGAAATTGGTTTCTGAAATTTCTCAAACCAAGATAACCAACTGCACCATGGGGATCCATGATGTAATTGCTGTTTTGTTTTACATTTTTCATCCCATTTATCGTGTCTTGATCATCAAAGTAGAAGCCTTTCACTTTTTTTCTAAACAGCTTTTCGTCATTTCCATACAGTGCCAGCAGCCTATAAAAATTGCTCGGATTTCCCACATCCATGCTATTGCTGATAGTTTGGAGTGATGATTTGGTGACAAATGGATTTCCGGCCAAATAATGTGGCACGACCCTGTTAACATTTGTAGAAGCTATAAACACATCAATTGGTAAGCCCATTCTTTCCGCCAAGATTCCTGCTCCGAGATTCCCGAAATTCCCACTTGGGACTGAGATTGCCAATTTTTTGTCGGTTTTTGGAAGTCTGGAATAAGCGTAGAAATAATACAGACACTGGGGAATCCATCTTGCAATATTGATGGAGTTGGCAGAAGTCAAAAGCATTTTTTCATTGAGGTAAGTGTCCAAAAATGCCTCTTTGACCATTTTCTGACAATCATCAAAAACCCCATCCACTTCCAAGACCGAAATGTTCTCTCCCAAGGTGCTGAATTGTGCCTCTTGCAGCTCACTGACTTTTCCTTTTGGATAGAGGATGATGACTTCCACCCCTGGGACTTTGTAAAAGCCATTGGCAACGGCGCTGCCTGTATCTCCCGAAGTGGCTACCAGTACACGGACTTTCCTGTCTTCCCCTTCCATCAGGATTGACATCAGTTTGGAACAAAACCTTGCACCGAAATCTTTAAATGCCAAAGTTGGGCCGTGGAATAATTCCAAAGTATACACTCCCTCTTCTATTTTTACCAATGGTGCGTCAAAGGTCAAAGTATGGTCAACGAGTTCTTTGATCTGAGTTGGTGATAAATCTTCCCCAAACAATGCCGTGATGACTTCATAGCCAATTTCCTGAAAATTAAGACCTGGTAATCTGTCAAAAAAATCTTGGGGTAATGTTGGGATTTTTTCGGGCATATAAAGCCCTTGATCAGGAGCAAGCCCTTTGATCACGGCCTCCTTGAGACTTACTTGGTGTTCAGGATTGTTGGTACTATAAAAATTCATAATGTTAAATAGTTAAATAGGTTTTAGATCACGTAAGCGCCTCTGTCATTGACTTCGGAAATGTAGATGTCTACGTCCAGCCCGATTTTTTTGAAAACCTCCACACCAGTGGCTCCCACTTCCGTTGCAATGGATTTGGAGGGTGAAAGGACAAAAATCGTTGGTCCCGATCCAGATATTCCTGAGCCAAGGGCGCCAATGGACTTGATGGAGTCTCTTAATTCATAAAATCCAGGTATCAACAAAGCCCTCGTAGGTTCTGCAATGACATCCTTGAGAGATCTGCTGATCAGTTTGAAATCTTCCTGAAAGAGTCCGGCGATCAATCCTGCAATATTTCCGGATTGTATGGTGGAGTCTTTTAGGGAAATCTGTTTTCTCAACACAGACCGGGAGTCTGAAGTGTTGAGTTCCAAGTGTGGGTGTAAAAGCGTGCAGTAGAGTCCGTTTGGTACGGGTAGCTTGATGACGTCCAAGGGATGGTAGTCCCTGATCAAAACAAAGCCTCCAAGTAGGGAAGGAGCCACGTTGTCGGCATGAGCAGCTCCACAGGCGATTCTCTCTGCTTCTACGGCAAAGGCAACAAGCTGTTTTTTGTCAAAGGGATACCCCAACAATGCATTGGCAGCAACCAAGGCAGCGGCCGCACTTGCTGCTGAGGAGCCCATCCCTGAGCCTAAGGGAAGTCCTTTGAACAGGGATATCTCCATGCCTTTCTTATAATCAAGCTGGTCTAGCATGGCTTGTATGGCTACGGTACAGGTGTTCTTGTCTGCTTCGTAGGGGAGCCTCCCCCCATCGCCTTCGATCTTGACAACAATGAGTCCGGGAGTTTCACTCAGGGTTACTTCTACCTGATCTCCCAGTTCGTCGATCGCAAAGCCCAATATGTCGAAGCCACAAGAAACGTTGGCAACTGTAGCAGGCGCAAATGCTCTTATTGATTTTTTCATGACCTTGTATAGTTTCCGAGTCGAATTACATCTGCAAAGACCCCAGCAGCAGTGACATCAGCACCTGCCCCGGGACCTCTGATGATCATAGGGAAATCATGATACCTTTCAGTTGTAAAAAGGATCATGTTGTCACTCCCTTTCAAAGTGCTGAATGGATGTGAATTGTCCAGTGATTTAAGCCCTACTTTTGCCTTGCCATTTTCAAGGGTTGCCATAAAGCGTAACTTTTCACCTCTCTCCGCTGCTTCAGCAAGCAGGTTTGCAAATTCGCCATCATGTCCCATGAGTTTATGGAAAAATTCATCGACAGAGCCAGCTTCAACACAATCCTCCGGCACCATGCTTTGGATGCTGATGTCTTCAAAATGTAAGTCTTGTTCTGCTTCCCTACCCAAGATCAAGATTTTCCTTGCGACATCCATACCGCTCAAATCATCTCTCGGATCGGGTTCTGTATATCCTTTTTCTTTTGCAAGTTTTACCACCTCACTGAATGGAGCTCCTTTTTCCAATTCACTGAAAATGTAATTCATGGAACCACTCAGTACAGCTTCTATTTTGATCACTTTGTCTCCACTCAACATCAAGTCCTGTAGTGTGTTGATCACAGGGAGTCCAGCGGCTACATTTGTTTCATAGAGAAACTTCACGCTTCTTTTTCCAGCCAACTTTTTGAGGTTCTTGTATTTTTCCAATGAGCTGGAGTTGGCTTTTTTGTTGGGGGTTACGATGGCCACTTTGGCTTCCAATATCCTTTCGTAAAAGTCAGCTACATCTTGGCTCGCAGTACAGTCTACAAACACTGAATTGGAGAAGTTCATAGATTCCATTTGTGAGATGAACTTGTCCAAGTCCATTTCTTTGGCTCCTTCGGCAGCCTCAGGTAGGGGGCAGTTTTTCAAATCAAAGCCATCTTCGTTGAAAGCCATATACCTTGAATTGGCAATGCCATGGATCTGAATGTCAAGCAGGTTTTCTTTTTGGAGTTTCTGCTGTTGGTTGGCAATCATCTTGATCAATGCCTGGCCAATCAAACCCACTCCAACCAAGAATACATGGAGTACTTTGTTGTCCGAGAGGAAAAATGCTTCATGAAGCGCATTGAGGGCTTTTTGTAAGTCGGATTTCGATACCACTGCCGAGATGTTCAACTCAGAACTTCCCTGCGCGATGGCATAGACATTCACATTGTTTCTACCCAATGCCTGAAACATCCTACCACTTGCACCAGGGTTCTGTTTCATGTTTTCGCCTACCACAGCGACGATGGCAAGATCGGATATCACATGTACCACATCGATTTCACCATTTCTGATTTCATGGAAAAACTCCTTCTCAATCGCTTCTTTGGCCAAAGTGACCTCAAAGGATTTGATGGCCAAGCAAGTGATTTGCTCAGATGAAGCCTGTGATATCAAGATGACATTGATATTCACACTGGAAAGTGCACTGAATATTCTTCTGTTGACATCGATCACATCCAAAATCCCTGCACCCTGGATATTGAGAAGGGAAATGTCCGACATGGAAGAGATTCCCTTGATCAACTTGCCAGATGGGGCATCACCATTGATCAAAGTACCCGGATTCGAAGGTTCAAATGTGTTCTTTATATAAATCGGGATACCTTTTTTCATGGCTGGCATCATGGTAGAAGGGAAAATCACCTTTGCACCAAAATGCGATAATTCCATCGCCTCGCTGTAGCTCAATTGGGGGATTGTAAATGCAGTATATACCAACCTTGGGTCAGAAGTCATGACACCTGATACATCAGTCCAAATCTCCAGGCTTTCGGCATGCAGGGCAGATGCAAAAATAGAAGCAGTGTAATCAGAGCCACTCCTACCAAGGGTAGTGGTTTCGCCTTTTGAAGTGGATCCAATAAATCCCGTGATGATTTGGATGGTACTGTTGTTGTGGAAGTAGTCTAGGATTAGATCATTGGTCGCTGGGAAATCTACCTTGGCATTTCCAAACCTATCGTTGGTACGGACCACTTCGCGGGCGTCTAGGTATTTGGAGTTGAAACCTTCCACTTTCAATGCCTCTGCCAATACAAAAGCGGAAAGCCTCTCACCGAAACTTGCAACATAATCCAAAGTACGGGGAGAACATTCTTTGATCAGGAATATCCCATGAAAGAGATCTTCCAATTCGTTGAACCTTACTTTCACATAAGTAAGGACGGGGGATTGTAAGTTGATAGGGAAAAGCTGACGCACCAATTCAATATGTCTATCTTCAAGGATTTTGATATCTTGAACATAGGATTTGTCTCCGTTTTTTGCTGCTGCGGCACTGTTGAGCAAAACCTCCGTAACCCCACCAAATGCTGAGAAAACGACTGCAATATCCCCTTCGCTTTGACTCTTCTGAATGATCTCGAATACCTTCTTGATGTTAGCCTGATTGGCGACTGACGATCCTCCGAATTTTAATATTTTCATAAAAATTGATTGCTTTGTGATGAATAGAATACTATGATGCTATGATCCAATGGTATGGACCTTGATGTAAAGGGCTATATGTATAAGGAATCACGGGATCAACCCGTAATGGTAGTAGTCGTAAAAGTCAATGTGCTCATGCCAAAAAAACAGCCACCCTCAGTATATGCTACCGGGATTGTTGTTTTGAAAATATTTTTAGCTGGTAAATACATGAGTTGTTGTTTGATGTCACAATTCTAGTTACATTTTTCCAAAAACCAAAAATAAATTTGCTGTTTTTTTAACCAAACATGTATTCTGTTAAGAAAATATTAATATTTCATTGGTTTTATTACGTAAGTACAACGTTGTATTCAAACTTTAATTTGGAGTTTTTTATAAATTATTCATGATTATTCTATAATCGGCTGTTGGCTAAGGCTTTTTCCTCAATTATGAAAGCGCGGTATTCATATTACACTTTATTATGTTTCCATTTAATCTAGATGGTTGCGTTCTTTGTTTATTTTTTGCTATTTTTAAGTCAACACCAAATTTTAAAGAAAATGAAAAAAGTTACGAACTTGTTATTGTTGGTTGTTTTTTTAAGCTTCAGCTCATGTGATTCAATCAGTAAAATGAATCCATTGAGCATGTTGACTGGAAACAATTGGGTGCTGTCCTCTATCTTGGGAGGGGGACTGGATGCAGGTAAATTTACTGCAGGTCTACCATTTCTGAATTTTATGGATGGGGGAAAATTATCCGGGTTTGCAGGATGCAACAATTTCTCCGGCAATTTCCAGTTGGATGGAACCTCCCTAAACTTGGATCCTGGGGCAATGACCAAAAAAGCGTGTGGAGATGGAAATGGGGAGAATCAATTCGTGTCATTATTGTCACAGGCTAAAAACTTTAAGGTGGCGAAGGATAAGCTGACCCTATTAGATGGTGCAAAAGAGTTGATGAGTTTTGTTCCACAATCAAAATAGAGGTGGAAGCAATCCTGAATCAATGTTCAGGATTTTTCGGGAAAAACCGGTATGATCATAGGTGATTATGTAAATAAAAAAGGGCTCTCAGAGCCCTTTTTTATTTACATCCTTCTTTTCTCCTTGTATCTATTACATAACAGATTTTCCATCCTTCCGATGTCTTGACCAACTGAAATGAATTTACTCCGCAATGGCTAAAACCTTCATTGATATAAAATTCATAAGGAGTCCATGCCGAAGCCATAGATCCGTCGATCCTAATTTGATATCCGAGGATACGCTCATCCAAAATGGTGTTGTCTGGGGTCGTCGCAATTCTGTTGATAAAGTCTTTGACAGTATTGCTTGTCACAGTCGCCCCGTTTTCACCAGAAATGGTCGTCTGCATGATTGCGGTTTCCAAAAATGCACCTTCAAGAAGCTCTTGGTTTTTTGTTTTCATGCCTTCGAAAAGAGATGCTATTGCTTGCTCCACCTCTTTTTCCTCAGTCTGTGCATTGGCTATGGTGGTCAATGAAACCAGCAAGCCTAGGATCAATAGACACTTTTTCATTTCTTTTTGATATCTCCTCCTGTATTGGTCTTGATGTCAACAAGTTTCGGGTCACCTGAGTATGTGATTTTGGCAGCAGTGGCTGCCGAACCTTTGATGGATTCAGTGACTTTAAATTCCGCTTTGGCAGCTGTATTCGCAAGGACTTCTGCATTGGTTACGGTTAGATTGTTGGCATCAACCGTGGCATTGGTGTAGATTTTCAGATCTAAATTTTCACCTGAGCCTTTAACGGCAATTTTAGAATTGGTGGCCGCTTCTATAAAGAGGTTCGTTGCTTCGACGGAGGCTTCTATGTAGGAGTTTGTACCAGAAAATAGGTAGACCTGGTTACCTGCGAGTCCATTTTTCACAAATACTTTGGCGCTTGTCTGTGCCTGTACCTCGTCTATGTCAATGTAAGTGATGGTTACTTTGACAGAGCTTGATCGGAAATTCCCCCTGCCGAGCTTTACCTCAAGGGCATCATCGGAAACATTTGTTTCCACCTTGTCTAGGTCTATTCCGGAAGCAACTATGGAAATCGAGTTTTTGTCTCCTTTTACCAGCTCTGCTTCTATGGCGTTGGCTACTTTGATACTTGAGAAATTTCTCAGCTCACGGGTCTCTGTATTGGTTTGCGCATAGCAAGCTAAGGTAGAGATCGAGAAAAGAACGGCTAATAATACTTTTAAATTTTTCATGATTTTAGGTTTTTATACACCTCCATATAGTTTAAATGTCATGTTGCGCAAATCAGGGTTGTTCACTGCATAATGCATTGCTTCGGCGATTTCGGATGGGTGTACCCATTCGGCAAAGTCTGCATTTGGCATCGATTCCCTATTTGGTGGCGTATCTATAATACTGGGTACAAATACATGTGATCTTATTTTTGTCCCTTTGGATTCTTCTGCCACAAAATCTGCTAAATTGACTACCATGCCCTTGCTCAAAGCGTATGCCACAACGTCTTTTCCATCTTCAGGCTGAAGTGCAGGCCTGGCGCCTACGAATAAAAAAGTACCTTTGTTTGCCTTTTTCATCATAGGAAGGAAATTTTTCACAAAATTAAAGCTTGAGAAAAAATTGAGGTTGATCATTTTATTGATGTCTTCTGTGGTAGTCTCCACAATACTGCCTCCTGCATATCCACCTACCAGCAATATGATTGCTTCCACCTCTCCGTATTGCATGATGTACTCTTTCGAAAAATCTGAGGCAGATTTTTCATCTGTCACATCTACTTCATATACATCATCTGCTTCTTCGATTTCGTCCCCTGAGCCAGGAGCTACTGTTGCGATGATTTTATAGCCCTCTCGTTTAAACTTTTCAATAACTGCACTTCCAAGATTCCCGGCCCCACCGGTAATGATTATATTCCGATCCATATGTAGTTTATTATTGTGTTTGCATTACAGTCTAAAATTAAAGGTTAATTTTTCGAAAGCCTTATGAATTTATAAAAAACAGCTGTGCAAGTTTGATAAAATTTAAGTTTGATGCTGTTTTACTCAAATTTCTCGTTTCAGACTGCCTTCAAATATTGATTTGTGGATATCCCATAGGTAAATAGACCTAGTTGGCCATTCTTTGGTGCATCATAGCTGAGCTGTTTTGCTTCCCAAAATGTACATTTGGATGATAAATTGGAGATTGTTGTTGCATTTGCAATATTTAAGGTTGGTTGTGTGGCGGAATTGAACCTTTCTGTATCTTTTTTTGCTAGTTAAAGAATTATTAGAAATTTGGATTAATTTGCTGCCAATCCCCTTGATGTGGGAAAAGACTGGTATTTAAAGGATTCGGAAATTTTGTTTTTTATCGATGAAATCAAAAAGTGAAAATTATTTCGATTCGGTTTTTCAAGTTGTGAAACTGATACCGTTTGGTAGAGTTACCTCATATGGGGCAATCGCCAATTATCTTGGATTGAAAAGCGGGGCTCGGATGGTAGGCTATGCCATGAATGCCTCCCACAACCAAGAGGATGTGCCGGCACACAGGGTAGTGAACAGAAATGGTGTTTTGACAGGTAAGCATCATTTTGCATATCCGGAACAAATGCAGGAGTTACTTGAAAAAGAAGGGGTTTTAGTTGAAAAAGACCAAGTTGTAGATTTTGACAGATTTTTTTGGGATCCGACCAAAAACCTATTGTAGGTAAAAAACGCTATAATTACGAATTATAAAGATTAAATTATTTTTTTTTAAACATTTTTTTACGGTTTTTAATAATTGAGTATACTTTTTGCAAAAAGTACCATAAATAATAATTAAGTATGGAAACTGAATTAAAAAGCCACATCGCAGAGAACCTTAGAAAACACAGAGTTTTAAGAGGTTATACTCAGGAATATATCGCTGAGTATTTAGGGAAAAGAGATTATACGGCCTATTCGAGATACGAACAGGGAAGGTCTAATCTAAAAATGGAGGATGCAATCAAACTTGCCAATCTATATGAAGTAGATGTCCAAGAGTTGATCTCTGTAACTCCATCCGTATCTTCTTTTTCAGATAGCCCAAGAAAGGGGAATGGATCTGTTTCTATATTGGTAGATTTGGATGGCTCAAACAATACTTTGGAAAGTCATATCAGCAAGTTGAAAAGAATCAATGACTTGTTGGCGAAACACGAGATTTGATTACTTTTTCCTGATCAAATATAAACCTATAAACATAAGCATTCCGTTGAGAATCAAGGCTTCAAAACCGAATTTGTACCCCCAAAGTATGGCTTCGGAATTTTGGCTGACTATGAATGTTAAGATTGGTGCGGAAACCGCTATAAATGGTACAAATTTGTCCTTTACTTGGTGTTTGGTGAATAGACCGAAAGCATACAAACCAAGTAAAGGGCCATATGTATAACCTGCTATGATAAATACTGCATTGATTATACTTTGGTCATTGATCCATCTAAACATGATGATGACCAAAAACATCAGGGCAGTGAATCCCAAGTGAACTTTCTTTCGGAGACTTGTTTGTTGGGCTCTGGGATATTTTTTCTCGATTTCCAAAAAATCATAGCAAAATGAGGTTGTAAGAGCTGTTAGAGTAGAGTCGGCGCTGGAATAAGCTGCGGCGGTAATACCCAATACAAATATGATTCCTGCAAACACAGTGAATTCTGTAGTTGCCAACAAGGGGTACAGGTCATCAGTCCTGGTCGGGATGCTAATCCCATGTGTTTCTGCATACAAATAGAGCAAAACCCCAAGGGAAAGGAACAGTAAGTTTACAATGACCAATATTATGGTAAACCAAAACATGTTCTTTTGCGCCTCACCAATATTCTTGCAAGTGAGATTCTTCTGCATCATATCCTGATCCAGTCCTGTCATGACGATTGTGATAAATGCACCTGATATGAATTGCTTGAAAAAATTTTGGCCGGATTGCCAATTCCAGTTGAAAATCTGAGACCTCGAATCTGCCGAAATCTGACCGATATAATCTGAAATTGTGAGTATTCCCAAGTCTTTTCCAATAAGATAGATACTCACCAATACTGCGGAGAGCATAAAAAACGTTTGAAGAGTATCTGTCCAGACGACTGTTTTGATTCCCCCTTTGTGGGTGTAAAGCCAAATAAGGGATACTGTGATCAAAACAGAAACCCAAAATGGAACGCCCCAACGGTCAAACAGGATCAATTGGAGCACTCCCGCTACCAAAAATACCCTAATGGATGAGCCTAGGGTTCTTGAGAGTATAAAGAAAAAGGCGCCCGACTTGTAGGACCAAAATCCAAACCGATCTTGTAGATAGGCATAGATGGAAACGAGGTTGAGTTTGTAATAGAGGGGTAAAAGTACCTTCGCTATGACAAAATAACCGAGGGTATATCCCATTACAACCTGAAAATAATAGAAGTTGCCATTGCCGACTTCACCCGGTACGGAAATGAAAGTCACGCCTGACAGAGATGCTCCAATCATTCCAAATGCAACCAAAAACCAAGGGGATTGTCTATCCCCTGTAAAAAATGTGTCTTTGGAGATGTTTCTGGAAGTCAACCATGATATCAAAAATAAGAGGCCAAAGTATGATGTTATGACGATAAGAACTAAATTTGAATCCATAGAGAATTTGGTATTTGGCATGCTAAATTGTCTATAATAATTAAATTTGCAAAATGAATCAACAAACACACGCGTATCCGGAGTTAGACGAGGTCGAAATTCTACTTGAGGATTTGATAGATATTGAGGAGAGTGACCTTGTTGTTTTCAATGATGACTTCAATACATTCGAGCATGTAACCAAGATATTGGTAAAAGTATGTAAGCATACTGCCGAGCAGGCGGAGCAATGTACATTGATCATCCACTATAAAGGGAAATGTGCTGTCAAAAAAGGAAGTAGGGAAAAATTAAAACCTATGTGCCAAGCCATTCTTGATGCAGGTATCCAAGCAGCCATTCTTTAAATCCCAGATCAGTGAATTTTCCCTCAAAATTAATAGAAGATGCTGTCAATGAGATCAGCAGGTTACCCGGGATTGGGAAAAAAACAGCATTGAGACTAGCCTTGCATTTGCTAAAGCAAAAAGAATCAGTGACAGAATCCTTGTCGAGTTCCATTTTGAAGTTGCGGTCAGAGATCAAATATTGCGAGATATGCCACAACATCTCTGATGCGGCCGAATGCAGTATCTGTACCAGCCAAAGGAGGGATCGAAAGGTAATCTGTTTGGTGGAAGAGATTCCCGATGTGCTGGCCATAGAAAATACTTCCCAGTACAATGGGCTGTACCATGTATTAGGCGGGGTCATTTCGCCAATCCAAGGGATAGGTCCTGATGAGTTGAAGATCGAATCCCTACTGAAGAGAATTGAAAACCCAAAGTATGGTGAAAAAGTAGAAGAAGTGATATTGGCTCTTCCGGCTACCATGGAGGGAGACACAACTGCCTTCTATATCACACGGAAACTCAAAGAGCAAGGTGTCAAAGTAAGTACCATCGCCAGAGGCATTCCCGTTGGAGGGGAATTGGAATATACAGATGAAGTGACTTTGGGAAGAAGTATCTTGACCAGGGTAAATTATTCAGCTGAATAAACATTTCCTTTGGTGAATAGAAAAGGCTTTCTATATTTGCACTCCGATTGGAGTAAAAACAAAAGGGGGATTAGCTCAGTTGGCTAGAGCGCTACACTGGCAGTGTAGAGGCCACCGGTTCGAATCCGGTATTCTCCACTAAGCCTGCCTTATCGGCAGGCTTTTTTTATTTGAGCAAAGATGTATTTTTTATATATTTTATATTTCCCCAAGACGGATCGATACTATATAGGTTCCACAGATGATCTTTCAAGTAGGCTGAGGCACCACAATTTAGGTTTGACGCCATCGACGAAGGCGGGTTTCCCCGAGTGGGCTATGGTGTTGCATGAGGTTTTGGCTGACAGGACGGCCGCTTTGAAAAGGGAGCGAGAAATCAAGAAAAAGAAAAGCAGAAAGTACATCGAGTGGCTTATTGAGTCCCAAGGCTCAGTTGGCCAGATCGCCCCGGATGCTTTCGGGACTCCACAATTCAAAAACCGAACTTGCTTATTTTTTTATAAGTAAATTTTTCATTTAATAAGGATCGTATATGTGGTTCTTTGCCAGTAGTCCTAATTAAACTTACGGGATCAAACTGACTGAATTCATGTAGATTCAGTCAGTCAGTTGACTGAATTAATGTAAATTCAGTCAGTTAGTTGACTGAATTAACGTAAATTCAGTCAATAAGTTTGCTAAGTTTCCAAAATTGGATTTACTTTGTGTTGATAAACAGTGTATTGGATGAAATACCCAAGAGCGATATTGCCATTATTTCAAAAGAAGCTACGTCCCAATAAAGTCGTGTTGCTGATCGGCCCAAGAAGGGTGGGGAAGACCGTGTTTATCAAAAACTTTTTGGAAGACTTACCGAAAGACAAATGCTTAGTCCTGAATGGGGATGATGTTTTGGATGTGACTTTGTTGAAAGAAAGATCTGTGCCGAATTACAGGAGATTGTTGGATGGGAAGGAATACTTGATTATAGATGAAGCACAACATATACCGGATATAGGGATGATTCTAAAGCTGATCGTTGACACCATTGACGGCATCAAAGTGGTAGCTTCCGGATCTTCTGCTTTTGATCTCTACCATCAAGTGGGAGAGCCTTTGGTTGGCAGGAAAAGTACACTTTACCTGTATCCTTTGGCCCAGAAGGAAATAGGGAAGTTGGAAGATTTTCGTTCTACAGTAGCTAACAGAGAAGAAAGGCTGATTTTCGGAGGGTATCCGGAGCTTGAACAGTATCCTGATTGGAAGGACAAAGAAACATACCTCAATGAGGTCATGAATGATTACCTTCTCAAGGATATCCTGATCTATGATGGTCTGAGGAATTCTGACAAGCTCTTCTCGTTGTTGAAGCTGATAGCTTTTCAAATTGGCAAGGAAGTGTCATTGGATGAGCTTGGTCGACAATTGGGCATGTCCAAGAATACGGTAGAGCGCTATCTGGATCTTTTGTCAAAGGTGTTTGTTGTCTATAAAGTGGGGGGATTCAGCAAGAATCTTCGCAAGGAGATTTCAAAAAGAAGCCGCTGGTACTTCTATGACAACGGCATCCGAAATGCCATCATACAAAATTTCAATAGGCTGGACATGAGGATGGATGTAGGGGAATTGTGGGAAAACTATTTGGCTGCCGAAAGACTCAAATACCAAAGTTATCATCAGTTGAATTGCAACAATTACTTCTGGAGGACTTATGACCAACAGGAATTGGATTGGGTGGAAGAAGAGGGGGATTTGCTCCGGGGAGCTGAGTTCAAATACAAGTTGGGCAAAAATATAAAGCCCCCGGCTGCTTGGGTAAAGGCTTATCCAAATGCTGATTTCCAAGTGATCCATCAGGATAATTACCTGGATTGGATAGTATAGCAAAAGGCTCCTAAATTGGGAGCCTTTTGCAATTGATCAAGTGGTATATACAGAGTTGAAGAGTACATAGTCTGTAGTGAGGTCAGAGCCCCATCCTATGCCTTCTTCCTTGCCGTTGTTTACTTCCAGATGGATCCTTATTTGGGATTCCCGGAGAAGTTTTTTGATGTAGTTTTTATCTATCGGGAGTGGCTGTCCTTTTTCCAATACCTGGATCAGGTGCTCCGAATCACCGATAAATAAGTTTACCTTTTTGTAATTGAAATTTATCCCGGCATTGCCACAGGCAGCGACGATTCTTCCCCAGTTGGGGTCTCTGCCAAACATAGCTGTTTTCACCAAAGTAGAATCTGAAATGGCCCGGACTAGTTTTCTTGCGGTTTCTTCTGTCCTTGCCTTGGTGACTTTGTATTCTATGAATTTTGAAGCCCCTTCTCCATCAGATACAATGAGTTTTGCCAAATGCGTCATCAGTTCCAACAATTTTTCCCTGAAAAGTATAAAGCCTGGATCTTCCTCTTCTGCGATGATTTTGTTTTCAGCCATGCCATTGGCCATGATGGCAACCATGTCGTTGGTGGAAGTGTCACCGTCCACAGTGATCATGTTGAAGGTCCTGTCAACACAATACCGCAATGCTTTGTCAAGGAGGTTTTTGTCAATGTTAAGATCCGTGACGATAAAATTCAGCATCGTAGCCATATTGGGATGGATCATTCCGGAGCCTTTTGCCACTCCGCCCATGTTGATTTCTTTGCCATCGTGCTCAAATTCTACAAAACCTTCTTTGGCAAAAGTATCTGTAGTAAGAATCGCATTGGCTACGAATGAGCCGGCTTTTGCATCATCACTGAGTTTGTGGATGTTGTTTCTGATTCCTTCGACTACATCATCAGTCGGGAAAGGTTCCCCAATCAAGCCTGTAGAGGCAATGATGACATCGTCTTCAGGAATATTCAGCAGTTCGGCTGTGACTTTCATCATGGCTTCTGCACCCAAGCGGCCTTGCTCTCCTGTACATGCGTTTGCATTGCCGGCATTGCAGACGATTACCTGTGCTTGCTTGTTGGCGATATTTTTCTCGCTGATTTCTACGGGCTCTGCCCTTACTTTATTTTGGGTAAATACTGCTGCCGCTGCAGCAGGCACTTCTGAATAAATAATGGCTAAATCCCGTCGCATGGATTTCACACCTGTGTGCGCTCCCCAGCATTTGATGCCTTTTACATTTGTAATATTCTTAATCATATCTTTTTATATTAAGGTCTAAGTGGTATTTGTTCCAAACCTGTTTTTTCTTCATACCCAAGCATGAGGTTCATATTATGTACAGCTTGGCTTGCAGCACCTTTGAGCAGGTTGTCAATAGCCGAGATAACGATAACCCTATTGGTGCGTTCATCCCAAAATGGATAAATATCGCAATAATGACTTCCTCTGACATCTTTGATGCCTGGCGCGGATTTACGTAACCTGACAAAAGGTTTCCCTTCGTAGAAATCATGATAGATTTTCCCCAGGCTTTCTTGATCGAGTTTTTTGGTCGTTTTTGCATATGCTGTGACCAAAATCCCCCTATCCACCGGTAAGAGGTGAGGTGTGAATTGTACTTGGATTTCTTGCTTGCCCAGGATTGAAAACTGCTCTTCGATCTCTACAGTATGTCTATGTACCCCAAGTCCATAAGCTTTGAAATTTTCGTTTACATTGGAGAAATGTGTTGTGTCACTTGCTTTCACGCCTGCACCTGTCAACCCTGATTTGGCATCTATGATTACCGTGTCTTTCTCAATTAAGCCGCCTACAAACAAGGGGGCTAAGCTTAGAATTGAGGCTGTCGGATAGCACCCGGGATTGGCTACTAGGGAGCTGCCTTTGATTTGGTCTGCAAATAATTCAGGCTGTCCATAAACTGCACTTTCAAATCCTTTTGTGAAAATATGGTCTTTTTGATACCATGTTTTGTAAATCTCTGGAGTAGAAAGCCTAAAATCTCCTGACAGATCAATGATTTTACAGTTTTTATGTTCCCATCTTTTTATGAAATCCATGGATACCCCGTGGGGGAGCGCCAAGAATAGTACGTCGACATCGGACTGGTCGATCACATCTGCACTTTCCAACTCTTGGTCCAGTATTCCCATAAATTGGGGATGTAGGTCAGAAAACAGTTTCCCTTTGTGTGTTTCAGAAGTGATATGTTTGATGGTGATTTCAGGGTGTTGACAAAGCAAGCGGGCTAATTCCGATCCGGTAAATCCCGTTGCTCCGATTATTCCAATACTCGGTTTATTATTGTGCATTTGTTAGTTCTTTTTTCATGATGAATACCTTTTCCAAAGCAAGTAGAAAGGATTCTAACTCTTCCCGGCTTATATTCAATGCTGGGACTAACCGCAAAACATTGACGGCTGTTGCATTTGCCACAAATCCTTCTTGGAGGAGTTGCTGCATGTATGGAAGTGCTGGTTCATTCAGTTCTATTCCAATCATCAAACCCATGCCCCTAACTTCTTTGATAGTGCTGTACTTTTCCTTAAGGCTGTTGAGTTTCTCCATCAGCCATTCTCCTTTTTCTTTTGCTTCCTTGGTGAGGTTTTCTTCTACGATTACTTTTAGGGTAGCCATGGATGCGGATGCGGCAAGTGGGTTTCCTCCGAAAGTAGTCCCGTGGTCGCCAAACTGGATCGCTCCTGCAATCTTCTCATTGCATAGCAATGCGCCAATGGGCATTCCCCCTCCCAGACCTTTTGCAGAAGTCAGGATGTCCGGCTGAACACCATAATGGTCTTTGGCAAACCAATGGCCAGTCCTACCTATTCCCGATTGGATTTCATCAAAAATAAGGGCGACATTATTCTCATCACAAATTTGCCTCAAGCCTTCTAAGTAAGCTTTGTCTGCAAGCTTGATCCCACCTTCACCTTGGATTGGTTCTACAATAATCCCGGCGACTTCTTCTGATATAACGTTCCTGACCGCTTCAAGGTCATTGAATGGTACTTGGGAAAAGCCATGTGGTATTGGGCCGAAGCCTTGTTGGTATTTTGGCTGTCCGGTAGCGATGGTCGCAAGGGTTCTTCCATGGAAGGAGTTTTCCATGGAGATTATTTTTCCTCCCCTTCCGATGCTGTGCGCATATCTTCGGGCGATTTTGATGGCTCCTTCTACGGATTCCGCTCCACTGTTTGTGAAGAATACCCGATCCATACTCGATATTTTGACCAATAGTTCCGATAGAGCCACTTGTATGGGGCTGACAAAAAAGTTGCTGATATGCATCAATTCGCCAGCTTGGTCTTGGATTGCTTTGACGACTTTGGGGTGGCAGTGCCCCACGTTGGTGACGGCAATACCTGCAAGCATATCGATGTATTCCCTGTTTTCGATGTCCCACAATTTACTCCCCTTTCCTTTGACAAAAGTGATGGGGATACGGTTGAATGTAGGTAAGTAATATTTTTTATCGAGAAGATGTAAGTCTATATTTTCCATTTGTTATTTTGAAATAGTTGTTCCTGATTTTAAACCTTTTTCGAAAAATCCGAGTAGCTCTTTGGGTTTTGTTCCATTGATGATCAAGACGTTTTTCACCCCTTTCTTCAATGCGGATTCGCATGATTGGATCTTTGGGATCATGCCGCCTTGGATGATTGAGCCATAATATTTTGGAAGGTCTGCCACTGATAGGCTTGTGATCAAAGATGCTGGATCTGGATAATTTCCGTAGAGGCCATCCACATCTGTCAGGGAGATGTAATAATCTACCTGCAATGCTGCTGCAATCTCTCCTGCAAAATCATCCGCATTGATATTGTAAGCCAATCCATTTTCATCGCCACCGATACAGGCGATGATCGGTGTGAAGTTTTTTTCTAAAAGTGTATCTATTAGGGAGGTGTTGATTGATTTGACTTGCCCAACACGGCCCAGGTCTATCTCATCAAGGATGCCGTTTGCATCTATTTTGGAAAGGAGTTTCTTTTCAACTTGTACCATTTGGCTGTCTAGGCCAGAAATGCCCACAGCGGAAAGTTGGTTCTGTGAAAATAGATGGACTAAGTCTGCATTGACTTCTCCAATGAGTGTTTTTTGGATTTCTTCCAAAGCCTCCGGGCTGGTTTGCCGCTGGCCTTCTATAAATTCGGAGACTATCTGGGACCTTTCCAGGGCTCTGTTGATAAATGGACCACCTCCGTGGACGAGAACAATCTGGTGTCCGGCTTGTTTGAGGCGAAAGAGTGCTTGAGCAATTTGTTGTTTGAGTTCCTGATTGACCATGGCATTCCCACCATATTTGATGAGAAGCTTCGATGACTGCATGTTTTTTTGGTTTGGTGAAAAGATTGATGGTGATTAATCGATTTTAGATTTTTCAAAATTTAATTTTATAAAACCCGATTAATTCATATTTCCATCTTTGTGAACAAATATCATTCCATCGGGTGGATATCCTATTCTAAATTAACAATGTATTCAAAATCCCTTGGATAGGTTAAATATTGCCTTAGAATAAGTATAGTTTGTATTGTTTATAGAAAGAGGATTGTTAATTTGGCAGTAGAAATTAGTATTGGGGTTATTTGTATTGAAAAATTATGTCAACATTGGATTTAGGTATAGGAAGCCAGATAAGGCATCCGAAATTTGGTAAAGGTGTAGTGGTAGAGTCGGATGCTTCTTTTTACAAAATTTATTTTAATTTCATAGCTGAGGTGAAGACGATTGCTCGGGATTTTACAGGCTTTGAATTGGTGGAGAAAAAAGAGGCAGATTACCAGCCGATTTCTATCATGGATATTGAAAAAGCTTTGGAAAATGTAGTCAAAAGAAATCAGCCAAAAGAAGACATTCCAAAACTGGAAATGGCTCAAAAGTGGATAAAGGGAAATTTGGTTTTAAATCCATTTAATGAGGAATTGAGTAGTAAGGAAGTTCCTATTTCAACTTTTTTTCACAAGATTGTAATGGTGAGAGAGCGTCTTCGCGTTTTGGAACAAAACATCAATAACCATCCTAAACTTGACGATGAAGATAGGGTTCATCTTCAGCAATATATCACAAGGGCATATGGTTCTTTGACGACTTTTAACGTTCTTTTTGCCGATAAAAAAGATTATTTCAAAGGTGCAGCAAAAGAAGATTAGTGTAAAGTTTTGTTTTGACGTTGATGAAATAAGCCCTTCAAGGGTTCAAAACCCTTGAAGGGCTGCCCAATACAAAGAAAATGTTGAGAGCAAGAAAGATATATTGGGTTTCTTCTTTTGATATCTATTTGAAGTGAGCGCTATTCAGTTACGACCATTTTGAAACCTTCACCATGAATGGTGATAATCTGCACTTTTGGATCTTCTTTTAATATTTTTCTGATTTTGCTCAAATAGACATCCATACTTCTCGCATTGAAATAGCTGTCATCACCCCATATTTGCTTGAGCGCGTGGCTTCTGTTTACCAGTTTGTTCATTTCGGAAGCGAGCAATCTGATCAATTCATTTTCTTTGGAAGTGAGCTTGTGTTTTCCTGAAGGGCTTTCTATTTGTTGCTCGTCATAGTGGAGTGTGAAATCCCCAAATGTCAGGGTTTTCAAATTGCTGGTTTCTTCGCTTTTCAGTGTTCTTTTGAGGATAGCGGATATCCTTAGCAAAAGTTCCTCCATGCTAAAGGGCTTGGTGATGTAATCATCGGCGCCGATTTTTAGCCCCTCTATAACATCTTCCTTGAGGTTTTTGGCAGAGAGATAGATGATGGGTAAGTCTTCCTGTACTTTTTTGATTTCCTTGCCCAAGGTAAAGCCGTCTTTTTTAGGCATCATGATGTCAAGGATACAGAGATTGTATTTGTCTTTTTTGAATTTTGACCATCCTTCGTCCCCATCCCTGCATAGAGTCGCCTCATAGCCTTTCATAGTTAGATACTCATTGAGGATATCACCCAGGTTTGGGTCGTCTTCTACGATCAAAAGTTTTGGCTTGCTCATTGTTTCTTTGGTAATTTTAAGGTGAATATACTTCCTTTTCCCGGTTCGCTGTTTACTTGGATTTCTCCATGGTGGGCTTCAAGCATGGTTTTGACATACGAAAGCCCCAATCCAAACCCTTTGACGTCATGCAGATTGCCTGTGGGAACTCTGTAGAATTTATCGAATATTTTTTTTACTGCATCTTTTGACATTCCTATCCCATTGTCTTCAATTGAGATGTAGACTTCATCTGCTTTGTCCCAGGTTTTGATAATGATGATGGGGTTTTCTTTTGCGTACTTGTTGGCATTGTCCAGGAGGTTGTTGATCATATGGGAAATATGGAAAAAATCACCTTCCAGATAGGTATCCTTCAGCTTGTTTACCAACTTGATTTCCCCCCCTTTATTTTCAATTTGAAGTTCAAATTGTTTTTTGACTGACTCAAGCAACTCTCTGATATTGATTTGTTCTATTTTGAGTTTGAAGTCTTTTTTGTCCAAAGTGGCTGATTGAAGGACTTTTTCTACCTGCGTCCCCAAGCGCTTGTTTTCATCTTTGATGATACTCAGATAGCGATTTCTGAATGTGTCTTTGTTGGCAAGCTCTGGGTCTTGAAGGGCTTCTATGGCCAGACTGACGGTCGCAATGGGCGTTTTGAACTCATGCGTCATGTTATTGATAAAATCATTTTTGATTTCAGACAGGTTTTTTTGTTTGATGATGACCCTGATGGCATATATGAAGCAGAATATAATGATCCCAATGAACAGCAAGGAACTCAAGACAGGCAGCCAAATTTGCTGGAGCACGAATAGTCTTTTGTTGGGAAAATGGATCAAAAGGTAGTTTTCCTTGCCTATAATATCACTTGGAAAAAGCCTGGCTTGCTGTCCTTCCTTGATCAATTTGAAAATATCGGTGATAGGGGTAATGGGGACTACTACGCCTTGGTCGTTTCTGACTGCCAAGTCAAATGTTTGGTTTATACCCCTTTCATTCAGGATTGCTGTAAGGAATTTTCTTACTTGGCTTGTGTCCATTCTGCTGAATACGTCTTTCTGGCCTTCCAGCAACTCTTCCATCACCCTATTGGTTGCTTCAATTTTCTCGTTTGTCCTCCTTATTTTCTCAAAAAAATCTTTGGGGATCTCATATTCCCTCTCTATTTCTATTCTGGCCGGCTTTCGACCCCGGTAAGTGATTTCTACTTGATTCAAATATGCATATTGCCTCTCACGTTCTTGTAGGAGTACCTGCATTTCATCAGGAGTCAAGATCATAGATGCGGTTTCCGGGGTGAGGTTGTTCAAGAAATTATCCAGATCAGCCAACAACTCAATGCTAAACCCAGTGGCCTCAATGATTCTTTTGAATCTTTGGCTGAATTGGGGAATGGGTTGCTGCATAACAGAATCTGCCAGGGAAGGCCTTCTTCTGGTGATGGGTTTTTGAAGGACTTGGATTTCTATCGGATCGATTTTTTCAAAAAGCGATTGCTGAAGTAGTGTGTCTTTGGCTAGGTGTCTTAGAAAAATGTCGCTTGTTTCACCTTTGTCTATTTGTTCAATGGTGGCATTGAGGGATTGGTAGATGTTTTGTTCAAATCTTTCCTCATTGATCCTTAGTGCATTGCTGACCCAATAAAACTGAAACCCGATCAAGCCAAAGCTTGCGAGTGACATGAGTATAATGATCAACTTCATTTTAGACCTAGACATAGCGCAAATTTAAAGGTTATAATGAAGACCTTGAGAAGCTTAACATCTTTTAACAGCGCTTTATTTGTCAAAAAAGCTTAATTGAGAAAAACCTTTACTATTTTTGATCGTTGTTTAATTGTTTCTTAAATAAAGCGAAAGCTTATATAATACCGAAAAAGGAAGGCTATGGCCTTCCTTTTTTATTGTGTATCAATTCTTATCTTTGCTGCTTAAATAAATCTCATGGAATTAGTCAACCAAACCTATCAGATCCAGGGTCAAGCGATGACCGAATTGGCGAAAAAATACGGCACACCTCTCTATGTATACGATGGTGATAAGATTTTGAGCCAGGTAAAGCTTTTGCAAGATGCTTTTTCAAGTGTAAACTTAAAGATCAAATATGCTACAAAAGCGCTTTCGAACATCAATATATTGAAACTTTTGAAGAAGGCGGGGACTGGAATAGATGCAGTTTCCATTGAGGAAGTGATGCTAGGGCTTCATGCGGGTTTTGCTCCGGGTGAAATCATGTATACACCCAACTGTGTTTCGTTTGATGAGATTCAGGAGGCTGTGGCTTTGGGGGTGATGATCAATATCGACAACATCCCGATGTTGGAGCATTTTGGGAAAACCTATGGGAATAGCGTGCCTATCTGTGTCAGGTTGAATCCGCACATCATGGCAGGAGGTAATGCCAAGATCTCCGTAGGGCATATTGACAGCAAGTTTGGGATCTCTATCCTTCAATTAAAGAACATTTTGAAGGTTGTGGAGAATTTTGACCTCAATGTAGCAGGGCTACATGTGCATACCGGTTCGGATATTTTGGAGGCTGAGGTTTTCTTGAAAGGTGCAGAAATCCTTTTTGATGCTGCCAGGGAATTCAAGGATTTGAGGTTTTTGGATTTTGGTGGAGGGTTCAAAGTGGCCTATAAAGAAGGGGATATCTCCACTGACATCATGGATGTTGGGAGTAAGGTTTCTGCGGCTTTCAAACAGTTTTGTAAGGAATATGGCCGTGAGTTGGAAATCTGGTTTGAGCCAGGCAAATTTATCGTCAGTGAGAGCGGTTATCTTTTGGCTAGGGCGAATGTTATAAAATCAACCCCTGCTTCTACATTTGTGGGGGTGGATACCGGATTAAACCACCTGATCAGGCCAATGATGTATGACGCATACCATGGAGTGGTCAATGTCTCAAAGCCAACCGGAGAGCAACATATATACAGTGTCGTTGGTTATATCTGTGAGACAGATACCATCGCTGCAGACCGAAAAATGAACGACATACAAGAAGGGGATATATTGGCAATCAGGAATGCAGGTGCTTATGGATTTAGCATGGCATCCAATTATAATTCAAGATTGAGGCCTTCTGAAGTGTTGGTTTTGGCGGGGAAAGATCATTTGATTAGGGAGAGGGAAACTTTCGAAGATATACTCAAGCACCAAATTGATATTGGGATTTGATATAAGTGTTTAGACATCAATAGGATGTTGGATTAAATTAAGCTATATCTTTTGAACAAAATAGTAAAATACGTACCTTTGTGTGGGGTGAATATCCTAAATTTATAATCCCTAGTAGTAGTAATTACTTTATAAAGACCCGATAGTTTTATCGGGTTTTTTTATGCTTTATTGGCTGATACTGCTGTTTGCCTAATTTATTTTTTCACAATTTTTTTTCTGTACTCCGTGATTTCGAACATATCAAAAAGCAACTCTTCACCTTTTTTTTGAATATGGTATTTATATGAGAAAAATTGCATTTTTTTTAGTCCCTAACTTATTGAATTGTTTGGGTTGAAATTTTGGAAATAAGGTAAATATTCTCTTCATTAAGTAAAATGATCATTTAAATAGAATATCATTTTGGTAAATTCAAAAAGCATAAAATATTATTTTAAATACTGAGTGGCAAAAAAATGTGTTTAAAGCACAAAATTTTTACTTGGAATTTAAAATAAAAAAGAGAAGAGGAATTGGGTTTCTATGGGGAAATTTAAAGGTACATATGGAAAAATTATGTTGATGGAGACCAGGGTATGGGTCTTGTCACTGCTATTCCATTCTTTCTTTTTTGCCAATGTTTTTTCCCAGGAAATCGAAAAAATTGATCCTAAACCGGGAAAACAAAATCATTCAGAATTAGGACAGAATTTTTCGGTTGGAAAAATTGAAGTACATGTTTCTGGAAAGTTGGCTCTTTGCAACCATGATGAAAGGGGGCATATTGTTCTGGATGTCCAGGGTGGTGTAGAGCCTTATTCATTCCGATGGAACAACAATGACACTACCCAAAATAGATATGACCTTTATTCCGGTACCTATACCGTGTTTATCAAAGACAGCAGGGGTACAGAGCACAGGGAAAGGATAGTGGTTCAGCCCCCATTTCCATTGATAGTGGAAATGGAAGAAATTACACATGCTGCTTGTGCCAACAGCAAATCCGGTTCGGCAAAAATCAATGTCAAAGTAGGTCGAGGTGAGCCTTATAGGGTGGAATGGAGTCATGGTCTGCTGAATAGAATGGAAGCTGAAAATCTTCCGGCAGGAGACTACACCGTTACGGTTTATGATTCGTTTAATTGTAGCACAAGCATTTCTTTTTCGATTGGCAACATGCCGGGGACATTACAGGCTGCAATTGAGAATACACTGGATGTCGATTGTGCCAACGGGGAAAAAAAGGGAGTCGCTTGGGTGCGTGTATCGGGAGGCAATCCGCCATACAAATTCAAATGGAATAATGGGGAAGAAGGTAATGAGATCAATTTTTTCAAAAGTACTGAAGTCTCGGTAGAAGTTACAGATGCCAATGGATGCATGGTGGCTGAAGAAGTGAAAGTGACTTTCCCAGATTTTGTGGCAAATGCACGACTGGATTTCAATTACAGAAAATTGGAAATCAATACAGGCTCGAATGTTTATGCCAATGACCCCATCCAATTTGAGAGCTATATCGCTGATGAATTCATCAGTTGGGAATGGGATTTTGGTGATGGTGGGAACAGTGGGGAGAAGGATCCTGTCCATGTTTTCAGGCAGGCGGGGCAGTTTGAGGTAAAGTTGACAGCCTTCGATATTTTTGGATGTGCATCTGAAGAAACCAATAGGGTTCAGGTGCAATCAAATGGGGAGGTAGTGGTCATTCCGAATGCTTTTACTCCGAATGGGGATGGGTTAAACGATAGGTTTCTACCTGTCATGAAAGGTGTCAGCAATTTTGAAATGAATATTTTCAACCAGTGGGGAGAGCATATTTATGCAGAAGCAGGCCTGGAGATCCAAGGTTGGGATGGTTTTTATAGAGGAAATTTATTGCCACAAGGTAACTATGTCTATAAAATAACCTATACGAGTCCTGATGGTAAGTTAGTCAACAAAACAGGTGGTGTCACCTTAATCAGGTAATCTTATGAAAAGTATCTGGATCATTGTCTCCCTGTTTTTTATGCTTCATTCCGTGAATGCTCAAGATATGCAGTATTCCCAATTCTATGCAGCGCCTATTTATCTCAACCCGGCATTTGCTGGGGCTTCTGAGATGACAAGAATAGGAGTAAACTATAGAAACCAATGGCCGGGATTGGGACAGACTTTGAATTCCTATTCCGCATATGTAGACCATTATATTTTTAATCTCAACAGCGGAATTGGGTTGATAGTCAATGGAACCCAGGAATCTATGGCCAATCTAAGTACAATGGACTTTGGGTTGGCGTATTCATATAGGTTGCAGTTGGGGTTCGACAGTTTTTTGAGGTTTGGTGGGCAGGCAAGCTTTGTGTCTCGGGATGCGAATTTTGACAACCTGGTTTTCGGTAGCCAAATTGATCCAAATGGAAACATTGGGGATTTTAGTGGTGAGAATTTAGGTGCGGATGCGAAGCATCGGTTTTTGGATTACAATTTTGGGGTTTTGTACAACAATAAAAATATTTGGTTGGGAATCTCCGCACATCATGTGACACAGCCTAATGTTACATTTATTGAAGGTGAGTATAGCAAGCTGCCCATGAAACTTTCTGCCCACGGCGGTTTGAAATTCGACCTTGCAAATGGACTTGCCCAGAATTTTTATAACAACAGCCAAGGGGCTAGGGAATTGGTTCTGGCCTTCAATTACAAAAGACAAGACCCATTCAATCAATTGGATTTGGGGGCGCAGTTGCATTTGCAGCCATTGGTTTTTGGACTTTGGTATAGGGGCTTGCCTACAGGCAATGGAGCTTTGCCAAACAATGAGTCATTGATCGGATTGCTTGGTGTTTCTCTAAGTTCCGGATTGGATATTGGATATAGTTATGATTATACACTTTCCAAGTTGGGGCAGGCAAATACAGGTGGTGCACACGAAATATCTATGAGATTCTCCTTTTTGGCTGGTGATTCGGGACAAAAAGGGAGAAAGGTGACTAGCATGCCTTGTTTCAAATATTAATATAGGTTAGGTTTTTTTGATTTATCAGTATGTATTATGCCCCTGATGATTTGTCAGGGGCATTTTTTTGATGATTTTCCGCTTTCTTTCATATAACCAAACAATTAATTGTTGGAAGAAGAAAGTGAGGTTTTGTAGACTGTTGTCTACTCCAATGACAAGCTGTGGGCGAGTATCCACATTCTATAAGTTCTCTTCTAGCCCAAGGTGAATTCTATTTTCGAAAACAAATTGTCCCCGGTATATTTCAAAGTTCCTAAAAGCATCTATTTGTTTAAAATTTTCATTACTTCGGTAATCGGTAGAGCCTTGACTGTTCGGCCATCTTTACCTTGCATATCCTGAGCTGCAAACAGGGAATTCAAGATAGCTTCTTCGGTAGCCTCAATGGTTGCCAAAAACAAGGCTGTCATGTCATCATTGCGAAGCTCTTTTTTCTCCAACAGCATCAAAGGTTCTTGTTGGTGTGGGATTAGGTTTTCTTCATAGTTTGAAAATGCAATCACATAATCTCCAGAGCCATTGGATGCGATCCCGCCAGTCTTTGCCAATCCCATCATGGCTCTTTGGGCCATTCTTTTGAGGTTTCTTTCGCCTACCGGCGCATCAGTAGCTACGATTATCATGCAGGATCCATCAGCCGATTCAAGCTGGTTTTTAAAAGCATATTGCCCCAATTCTTTGCCGACTTCTGCCCCATTTATCTGAAGCACACCACCAAAGTTTGATTGGACAAGCACTCCGACAGTATACGATCCCAAAGAAGTAGGGAGTTTCCTTGAAGCACTTCCGATTCCGCCCTTGAACCCAAAACATACAGTGCCTGTCCCGGCGCCAACATTTCCCTCCTCAAGAAGTTCTTCGCTCGAATTTTCAATTGCCTGAAGTACATCATTTTTGCTGACATGCATTCCCCTGATATCGTTTAGAAAGCCATCATTCGTTTCTCCCACTATGGCATTGACAGATTGGACTTCCCCATTTCCTTCTTGCGCAAGTGTATAGGTGATGACTCCCTCGATCCCTGCAGCTACACTAAGCGTATTTGTCAGAACGATTGGTGATTCTATATTTCCCAATTCATCAATCTGTGTAGTCCCAGCAAGTTTCCCGAATCCATTTCCTATGAAAACTGCCGCTGGGGTTTTCTGTTGGAATATATTTCCCTGATGTGGCAAAATCACTGTGACCCCAGTGCGAACAGTCTCACCTTCGATCTTTGTGACTTGACCTACACTGACCCGGGGAACATCAAGTATCGAGTTTTTGATGCCTGGTTCCAACACTCCTACCTGAATATCATAATCCCTCAATCTGCTTTGGGAAAAGCTGCATTGTATTACAATGAGAAAGAATGGGAGGATCAGGCTGATTGATTTTTTCATTTTGCTTTTTAAAACCATTTTAACATTACTTGGATGATTTTCTTTGCTGCAAAACCGTAAGGAGGAAATAGGGATTTGGAAGAGGTGATTCCTGTTCTTTGTTTGAGGACTGCTTTTTCATTGCTAAACGCCAAGAAACCATGATGTCCATGTGCCTTGCCTATTCCCGAATTGTTGATGCCACCAAACGGGAGTTCATGGTGAAGGAAGTGAAGCACACAATCATTGGCAACAGCTCCTCCTGAAGAGGTTTTGCTAAATACCCTATCTAGCGCTTCTTGATTGTTGGAAAAAGCATATAAGGCCAAAGGTTTTGGTTTACTGTTCACGTACTTGATGGCACTATCTAGATCAGAGTAGCTGACTATGGGTAAAATCGGTCCAAAAATCTCTTCTTGCATTACTTCCATACTGTCAGTAACCCCTGTTATAATAGTGGGTTCGAAAAAATTGCCAGAGGCGATCATCCTTCCTCCAAATGCTATGTGCGCACCATTTGTCAATGCATCGGCAAGCAGGAAGTTTATTCTGTTCAAGTGCTTTTCGTTTACTATCCTAGCATAATCTTTTGAGTTTTCTATGCCTTTGTTTTTGGGGTCGTACATTTTGTGGAGCTCGGCTTTGAGCGCTTCGACAAATGCTTCTATGATATCTTCATGCACAAGTAGGTAATCGGGGGCAATGCAGGTTTGTCCACAATTGACAAATTTCCCCCAGATGATTTTGGAAGTGGCATCTTGCAAATCGATATCCCTGTCAATGATGGCGGGAGATTTACCCCCAAGTTCTAAAGTGACTGAAGAGAGGTTTTCGGCAGCAGCTTTCATGATGATTTTTCCTACAGCCGGACTACCAGTGAAGAATATATGATCAAAAGGTTTGGTTAGGAGGTATTGGGAGACTTCTACATCTCCTTCAAAAACAGCTACAAGTTCAGGCTCAAAAATTTCCCCAACCATTCTACGGATCAAAGCGGAAGCATGGGGAGTCATTTCCGAGGGTTTGATGATTGCAGTACATCCGGCTGCCAAAGCAGAGACCAATGGTCCAATTGCCAAGTTAAAGGGGTAATTCCAAGGGGCTATAATCAAAGCATTGCCCTTTGGCTCAAACTGTACATACGAACTTGTACCAAGCAGGGGGATTGGGGCGGAAACCTTTTTAGGTTTCATCCAGTCCTTCAAGTTCTTGATGGCATACTTGATTTCTGAGGTGACGGTAAAAATTTCAGAAATGTCAATTTCAGCATAAGGTTTTTTGAAATCAGCATGAATAGCTTTCCTGATATCCTCTTGGTGGCTTTTTATCCAATCGCCTAGTTTTTCAAGTTGCTGGATTCTTTGGGAAGACGTACTCTCCCTAAGAAGAATGGCGTTTGATTTTTGGGCGGAGAAGGTTTTTGATATTTCTGATTCAAATGATACGTCTTCCATAGTTTTCCAAGTAGATTTTAGCGAGCTTAATTTACTCAAAAAAATCTGGAAGCGGTAAGGTTAGACTGAGTGAAAATGATACCTTTAGACAAACATATCATTTTCGCTCAGTTTTAAAATTATTTGTAATCAAATAATTTGTCTAATGGCTTTGAGTAAATACCACCACAAAGTGTTCTGCATTGTGTAGTAACTGTTACTTCCCCATTATTTGATAAAAATATGGAGCTAATCAATGTGCTTTCAAGCTTGGAGTTGTTTAATTCCCTTAGTTTTGGGTTTGAGGCTAGGTCAACAAGTTCATAGATTTTATCATCAAGAAAGCCTACTACCCTGTTGTTTATTCCTGTATAATTGAATAGGGTAGGATTATCATTTGATGAACTTTTGCTTATTGCCTTAAAGTTCGAGCCATTTAGACTAGCTTCAAAAATGGTAGTTTCCTTAGTTGAATTTGCATAGCCAATCCCAATGATTTTGTTGTCAAGTTTTGAAAATTTAATTCCGTCTATTTTAGTTTCAACTTTTACATTCCCTTGATGATCAATTTTCAAAAGGTTGTTCCCAACTTTGACATAGAAGAAATTTCCATTTGCAAAAACTATCGAAACAGAATCGTAATAGTTTATCACGCTAGGTTTAACAACTTTTATTTCACTGACTATAATATTGGTACTTTCCTTTTTTAAAGAAATTAAAAGAAAACTTGGATTGTTTTCTGCCAAGCCATTGATAGATGTTCTGTAGGGAATCAATACATGCCCATTCTCCGTCAAACCAAATGCATCAAAGCCTGACCAAAATGGCATGTCTTCGAATCTGACAAAAGTAGGGTCTAAGTCTATTGGCTTAATGCTAATAGGTGCAGATATGGCATTAGTGTTAATGGCAAATACATTGACGTCGAGCTCTGTTCTAGTGACAAGAAAATCTTTGGTAATAGGTAATTTGAACCATCCAGGCCTTGTCTGATATTCTTCAAAATTAAAGCTGTTATTGTTTTGCCCTTTTATTTCAAAATGATAAAATAGCTTGTCCCCTGAGATTAAATTCAAATTATTGTCCACGTAACTGTGGTTGTAGACACTTGTTCCAATGTCGGCAATATTGACCCAATCTATACCATTTACAGGATTAGTTGCGTCATCGTCAAATTTTTCGACACAACTGATTGTCAACGATACTATAGAGAAAAAGAAAATCAATTTCGAGAGCAGGGTATTTTTCATGGCGTTGTTGTTTTGAAATACAAATTTATAACTATTAAACGTAAAAAAAAGTATTTGAAATTATTTTTTTTTAAATGCTCTGAAGATGCCTAGCTGATTTTACTTGAAGAAGGTAAATCTTTAAATCTTATTGTGGATTACATAAAATGGGATGTTTGCAGTGGCAAAATTACCAGCATCATCATATACGAATATGAACAGTCTATAAGCCCCTTCCTCCTTTGGAGTAGTGAATTGCACGGTGTTTTTGCTAGGGTCAGTTATCAGGTGGGAATAGATGTAATTATGTCTGCCTACTGAATGGTAGCTTGGCCCCTCAGTCCTTATTTCCCATGAGTATTTCATATTGTCGTTTTCAGGATCTTGGGCATTGACTTTGGCTGTGTAAATATTATCTGCTCCTAGGTATATGTTTTTCTCTCTTGGAATATCAATGATATTGATCATGTTTATCAATGGGGCTTCATTTTTGGGTTTCTTTCCAGTCCATGACTCTTGTAGCCTATTGACGATTTCAGATTTATATCCTTCTTTGGAAAAAAGGCTGAACCAAGTATTTGTGACCTCATACTTATATCCCCAGTAGAATGCGTACCCACCTAGACTGTATTTTTTATCCATAGATACAATTTTCCAATAATCTTTAATATACTCTGCGTTTTCAGTACTGCTTCTTTCAATGGGGGCACCCCACTCAGTGTCTATGGTTTCCCATGGACCTTGGGTTCCAAATTCAGAGATCACATAAGGTTTATTCCAACCCAAAGGATGCTTGATGTCTTTATGTAGTTTAGGTAATTTTTCAAATGCATTGATACCGATTAAGTCAAGATGTGGGCATAGAATCCTTATTAGTCCATAATATTTTAAGTTGGGACTAACCGTTGTTGTGGTCATAACAGGATGGTTGGGATCTACTTCATGGATCATTTTAGCGACTTTGTTGATAAAAAGGCAGATCATTAATCTATTTCCTCCAAAAAAATGCACTTCATTGCCTACTCCCCACATAAGCAATGCAGGATGGTCCTTGTATTTTATGATGACTTCTCGAATTTCTTCTACTTTCTCATTTACTGCTTTTGGATTCCAATAATTAAAATCGTTTCCCCAATGTTGCTTTCCAATCTCGATGCCCAATGTTACGGTAAGTCCATTTTCTTCGGCTTTATCCAGAATCTCCTCAGCATTGTGCAAGCTCCAAGTTCTGATGGAGTTGCCTCCAATGTCTTTCAATTCCTCAAAATGTGAAATCCCCCCACCTCCAACTATATAATATGGTTCCCCATGGCGAAATAACCGATAGCTTCCATCAATATTTTTGATTTCAACAACCTTTGGCTCATCAGTTCCTCCTTTTTTGCAAGAAAGTAACCCTATAGAAACAATCGTTGCAATGACAACTGTGTTTATAAGTTTGAATTTTGTTTTCATTAATATTCAATTCTAATTGAAATAAGTTTTTAAAATTAGCAAAATTATTTTATAATTGCATAAAAATGTATTTAGAATATATAAAAATGTTTTTTGTTTAAAAAAACTCTTCCAATCGAGCCAAAAAATGAAGGTCTTTAAAAAGAATAAAATGACAAAATTGAAATCATTCAAGCCTACAATGATTCTGTTGTTTTGTTTGTCAATGATTAGTTTAGGGTTTTTTGTTTATGGGTTTATAAGTGAAGTTGGTGTGGGACATAAGGTATTGTATGGCTTGTTGACTGTGAGTTTAATTTTCAAATTGTTGAAAGTTATATTTGAGTGGTATCATTATGTTGGGCTTACTGATATAAAGTTCAGGGAAGATATTCTGAGGGATTACACCGTAGATATGTTCACCACAGCTTGCCCCGGTGAGCCATTTGATATGATTAAAAATACTTTGGAGGCGATGGTGGCTGTAACTTATCCGCACAAGACATATTTATGTGATGAAGGCGATGACGACGAATTGAAGAAGCTATGTAAGAAACTCGGGGTTATCCATGTCACTAGAGAAGTCCATAATAATGCAAAAGCAGGGAATATTAATAATGCATTGAGTCAATCAAGTGGTGAGTTGTGTGTGATCCTAGATCCAGACCATGCGCCAACACCTGATTTTTTGGATACGGTTCTTCCATACTTTGATGATGGGGAACTGGGGTATGTGCAAGTAGTCCAAGCTTATGAAAACCAGGAAGAATCCTTGGTAGCCCAAGGTGCTGCTGAGCAGACCTATTTATTTTATGGGCCATTGATGACAGCCATGAGCAAGTATGGATCGGCCCAAGCGATTGGGGCAAACTGTACTTTCAGAAGGGCTGCTTTGGAAAGTATTGGGGGGCATGCGCCTGGACTTACAGAAGATATGCACACTTCCATGCTATTGCATGCCAAGGGATGGAAATCACTTTATGTACCCAAGATAGTTTCAAGGGGTTTGGTGCCATCTAGCTTGTCTGCCTACTATTCACAGCAACTTAAATGGAGTAGGGGGACTTTTGATCTTTGGTTTAATCTTGTACCAAAACTATTCAATAAATTTACTTTGGCGCAAAAGTTCCATTATACTCTAATGCCTGTCTATTATCTATTTGGAATTATAACTTTGATTGACATCCTTGTCCCAATCTACAGTCTGAGTACTGGTGAATACCCATGGTTGCTGAATCCTACTTTGTTTTTTACTTATTTTATTCCGTTTCTCATCTTATCGATGTTTTTTAGGTGGAAAGCACAACAATGGTTGATGGAACCACACGAACGTGGCCTTCATTTGGCTGGAGGAATCTTGAGAGTTGGCACATGGTGGATTTACATCGTAGGGTTTGTGTATACTTTATTCAACCACAAAGTACCTTACATTCCGACACCTAAAGAACATTCTTCCAAGAATGAATTTTGGTTGGGGTTGCCAAATCTAATCGTATCAGTTTTGTCCTTAGCTGCGGTAGTTTACGGGGTGCAAAGAGACTTTCAGCCGTACAGTTTGTTGATGGCAATTTTTGCTTTATGTAATTCAGTTATCTTTTTTCTGGCATTTCTCTTGGGTCAATCAGAATGGATGAGTAAAATCAGTCTGGCCCTTACTAAAATGAAGGATAAACTTTTTGTACAGGAAATCTTGGTTAAAACTGGGTTGTCTTCTAGGTCTTTGAGTTTTCCCGTTGTAATATTTTTGTTGTGTGCAGCTTTGTTGTTTTCCAATTTTAAGATTTTAAAAGATTCTTATGTTGACTTTTTCCATCCTGTCGAAAGGCAAAATGTGGGTGGTTTTTATCTTGGAATTTACTCTCCTGAATACAATGATGAATACGATAAGGAATGGGTAGGGGAAATCAGGGCATCAGCAGAAAGAAATTTTGAGATTATTTCTACTTATTTGGCATGGGGAGATCAAGCCCTACCCCGTCAAAACTGGGATGATATTATTGAAAATGGACAAATACCTATGATTACATGGGAGCCATTTACAAATGATTTCAAAGAATTCGAGTCTCATCCAGAAATAAGTCAAAACAAAAAGGTATTTGCTTATATTTTATCTGGAGTATTTGATGGTTATATAGATAAGGTCGCAAATGAGTTGAAAGAGTTGAATGGACCTGTGTTCCTTAGGTTTGCCCATGAAATGGAGAATCCCATGTACCCATGGTCAACTACTGGGGGGAATACGGCGGAAGAGTTTAAGCAAGCATGGAAGTATGTACACCAGCGGTTTGATCAGTTGGGGGTACACAATATAAGTTGGGTTTGGAGTCCATGGTCTTCAAGTTTGATGGAGGATTACTTCCCTGAAGGTGACAGTGATGCTCCACTTTATTATGTAGATTGGGTAAGTTTGACAAGTTTGAATTACAGTAAGGCTTCCATTGACCAAAATGATATAGATTTTAATAAAATATATAGTCCATTTAAATCTAAAATTCAAAAAATGGGATTGGATCTACCGGTGATGTTGGCCGAGTTTGGATCAACATCCTATAGTGTAGCTGCAGAATCTTGGAATATAAACAGTTTGAGCTTAATTAATTCCAAGTATCCTGAAATTAAAGCTGTGGTACTATTCTACAGCAATCAAGACAAGAATTGGATAACTGAGTGGAGGCCGGATGAAAGGACAGCATTTCTTGATTGGACTTTTGATATTTCTTCACTTGCCCCAACTTTAAAAAAGTTTGGGAAATCCGTTAAAATGGCTAACGAGTCTTTGAAATTAGAGGAAAACCAAGTTAATGGGCAGCGTGCTTATGTTGGTAGTATCAGGGGTGAATTCAGTAGCTTTAGATGGGAAGTAGATGAAGAAAGTGATTTCTTTATGAAAGGGATTTCCTATAACCCCGGACATGATTGGGAAGATGGGTTTTATCCGTTAAGCAGAAAACAGCTTCAGGAAGATTTTGGTAAAATTCAAAAAATGGGTGCGAATATGATCAGAAGGTACGAACCCAGTATTTATGATCGGAATATTTTCAAAACTGCCGAAGAGTTTGATCTGAAAATAATGTATGGATTTTGGTTTGATCCCAAGACAGATTATTTAAATGATGAAGAGGAACTTAAGAAATATGAAGAGAAAGTCATTAAATATGTGAAGAAGTATAAGAACAATAAGAACATTATTGCTTGGAACATAGGCAATGAAACCTATGGTTTACTTAAAAAATACTATTCAAAACCATATTTGAATTTTAATAGAATAGCATATGTTCAATTCTTGGAAAAATTGGCAGTTCAAATCCACCAAATAGATCCAATCAGACCAATATTTTCTTCAGAAGAACATGATCATTTTAGGTTGATATCAACTTTGGCTGACTTTGCCAAATATGCACCATCCTTGGATGTAATTGGGATAAATAGCTACTATAGGGAAAATGTGTCAAATTTGAAGGAGTTATTTGCAAGTGTCGATACACTTAGGCCGTATGCAATTACCGAATTTGGACCAAATGGATATTGGAACAAAGGGCATGGGACATACTGGAAAGATACCTTTCTGATCGAAGAAAGTTCTGTAACCAAAGCCAAATGGTATGCCGAACAATGGTCTGAGTACATTGCATCAAATAAAGGTTACACTTTGGGAGGGATCGCTTATAGTTGGAGGGATAGGTATGAAGGGACTGCTACCTGGTTCGGGATCACGGATTTTAGTGGAAGACTGAAGCCTTCTTATTATGCTCTTGCTAGTGTTTGGAAAAATGATCCAGAATTAGGCATCAATGCCCCTGACGTTAGTATAGTTGGGCATTGGTATGCTGGAGATCCAGGTCAAAAAAGTTGGGTCTCTGCAGCTACAACAAATGATTTCAAAGGAAAGCTAACGTATGAATGGGAGATTCTAAATGAAGAGACCTGGAAAAAAACTAATGCCATTTCCGATAGGTTAGCTAAAGGTCGGTTTATAGAAGTTAATATTCCAAAAGAACCATCCAAGTACAGGATTTATGTGCATGCAACTGAT
Source organism: Belliella marina (assembly GCF_042682445.1). NCBI lineage: Bacteria > Pseudomonadati > Bacteroidota > Cytophagia > Cytophagales > Cyclobacteriaceae > Belliella > Belliella marina. The sequence goes on along the minus strand of NZ_JBHUHR010000038.1, from coordinate 322,764 downwards.
AGCACTGGAAATGTAGTTACAGCATCCAGACCATTACTCGTAAATTACTGATAGAATTGTAAACTGTAAACCTGAAGTAAATTAACTAAAATAAAAACAACGCTCTGAATTTAAATTCAGAGCGTTGTTTTTATTTACTTTTGAGATGTGTGTTTGTTAATTTCGACAGTACTTGTATGCCTGTATGTTTGAGGGGACTAGGGAAAAAATATATGGTTGATTTTTAGTGTGTTTAAGGAAGAGTCTAAGTAGTTAAGTGATATCTGGACAATCAAATATTACCCAACTCTCTGGTTGGCCATAACATTTTGTGATAGTACGTTTTCAAAATAATTGATGGTTTCAAGAAGTCCATTCTCAAGACTGATTTTTGGTTCCCAAGAGAGTTCTTGCTTTGCCAAGCTAATATTTGGTTTTCTTTGCATAGGGTCATCCTGAGGCAAATCCATATGGATCAATTGACTTTTACTTCCCGTTAATTTAAGGATGATTTCTGCTAGCTCAAGCATCGTGAATTCAACAGGATTTCCTATATTCACTGGAGAAGTAAGATGATCACCTGAGTTCATCAGCCTCATCATACCTTCAATGTTATCATTTACATAACAAAAGCTTCGTGTTTGAGATCCTTGGCCATATATAGTGATAGGGTCATTCTGTAGTGCTTGCACTATAAAGTTTGATACTACCCTACCGTCATGCATATCCATTCCAGGACCATAAGTATTGAAGATCCTCATGATCTTGATTTTTGTTGAAAATTGCCTGTTATAGTCAGAAAACAAAGTTTCGGCACACCTTTTTCCCTCATCGTAGCAGGATCTGATACCATTGATATTGACATTCCCAAAATAATTTTCAGGCTGTGGACTTACTTTCGGGTCACCATACACCTCAGAAGTGCTTGCCTGTAATATTTTTGCGTCATACTTTTTGGCAAGCTCCAGCATATTCAATGCTCCAAAGACAGAGGTCTTCATTGTTTTGATTGGATCTGCTTGGTATTTGTCCGGACTTGCGGGACAAGCCAGATTGTAAATCTCGTCAACTTCAATATCTAAGGGGGTGACTACATCATGCAAGATGAATTCAAAATTGGGGTTATCTATTAGGTTCTGAATGTTTTTAATAAAACCGGTTGATAAATTATCAACACAGATTACTTTATGACCTTCAGAGATCAGTCTTTTGCTTAATGTGGAACCCAAAAAACCAGCTCCGCCTGTGATTAGAATTGTCTTCATGTTTGTTAGATTTGTTGACAAGGATAAAGGTACTAGGTCAATTCATCATGCAATGTGTTGTTTATTACACCTTTATGATTTTTGTCAGAAAATAGCTCGCTCATCATATTCAAGATGAATAATGGGGTAGCGATTAAGTATCTTTTGAACAATCTCTTACTGGACATTGCTCGATGAAACCATTCCAATCCGAACTTCATATACACTTTTGGGGCTCTTTGCGTAGTGCCTGCATAAAAATCAAATACAGCGCCTATGCTACAGATTACACTTGGATTGATTTTATCATGATTATTGTATACCCATTTTTCTTGTTTAGGTGCCGTCATTCCGACGAAAAGAAAATCAGGATTGAATGAATTGATTCTATCTATCATTCCAGAGTTGTCTTCCGGACTAAACTCATCTTTGAATGGTGGTGAATATGCCTCGAATGTAATATTTGGATATTCCTTTGATAGCCTTCTCTCTATGAGAGATAGGGTCTCTTCGGAAGATCCGAGGAAAAAACATCTACAAGGTTTCTCTTTTGATCTTTCTAGAATGCTTTGGAATAAATCACTGCCAGTAATTCTTTCCATTTGGATATTTTGCAATAGTTTTCCTGCCAACACAATGCCGATTCCGTCCGGAAGCAAAATGTCTGAATTGCTTAATGCTGATTTGAATACTTTGTCTTTCCTTGCTGTATTGTAGGAGTGGGGATTGATTGTATTGATGATCAGCTTTTGATCAAATGAAATGTCTTCTAATTTCCCGTTGAATACCTTGTAGCCAAGAATATTGCAGGTTTTTTCTGTTTTCTCGGTAATAACCATCATATTAGTAGAGTTTAATAGGCGTTTTCATTTTCGAAGAGCAGACAATTAATTGTCATTATTATTATCTTTAAATCAAGCAAGACACTCCATTTTTTAATATAGAAGAGGTCAAGTTTGAGCCGTGAGTTTATATCGAAATCGCTGAGGATTTCGCCCCGAAAACCTTTCGCCTGTGCAAGCCCAGTAATTCCAGGTTTTACCATGTGCCTACTCATAAAATTTTCAATTTTGGTAGAATAATCTCTGTTCATCACTATGGCATGTGGCCGTGGTCCTACGATGGACATTTCACCCATAAAGACATTTAAGAATTGAGGTAATTCGTCCAAACTTGTTTTCCTCAAGAATTTCCCCACTTTGGTTATCCTAGGGTCATCCTTTGTAGCTTGTTTAAAATGCCCTTTCGGACTGAATTTCATGCTTCTGAATTTCATGCAATAAAAAGGGACGTTGTTTTGCCCGTGCCTCATCTGTTTGTAAAAGACAGGGCCTTTTGATTCCAGAACTATCAAAAGGGAAATGACCAAGAATAGCCACCAACCAACAAATAGTAGAAAAAGCAGTGAGATGGTCAAATCAAAAAACCTTTTTGTAGTCAGTTGATATATGTTATCCAGATTAATCGAGGAATCCTTTAGGTACGTACCAGGGTTTTCGGATTCTTGTTTTAGGGTTTTTAGATCTGTAACTAAATTAGACATACAACAGTGATATTTAGGTGTTAAAATTTTTAATAGTTGTTTATCTGTTTAATAATCAACTAAATAGGTCTATGTTACTATTCAATCATACCAGTTTCTTTTCAGAAGGGGATCTGAAAGATGATTAGGTAATGGTAATTATTGGGCGTTGTATTTGGCTTATCTTATAGTATATCAAATGTATTAAAAGAAATTTTGAATAAAAAATAAATAGCATTTTTTTTGATTTAAAATACATTTAAAATGATGTTAAAGTTTTTTGATGCAGATTTAGTAGGAAGAATTTTTATTGGTTTCTTATTTACTTCCTACATTTTGGTCCTTACCCTTACATGATAGTTGACAAGTGCCTACTTTTTGGTTTTCTTTATCTTATGATTTTTCATACCAACGGGAGTAGAAATACCTAATGATTGTAGATTTGATAATTATTATGAGAAAAAATTTGACAAAATTTATTTTATCATTGATATGAGTATTATTTTTGAAAATAATATATCCTCAATTTGTAGATGTGGATTTTTATTACTTAGATTAAGAATCATGAGTGTGGAAAAGAAGTGTAAAAAAAATTATTTAAAATGCGTAAAAATCACAATCAAAGTTTGGAATGCTTAATCGTAAATTTAAAATGCAAATTTTGAACTTTGAGACCAATCCAATTAAGGCTAAATAAATAGGTGACAGATTATATAAAAAATGAAGAATGGGTAATTTCTTTGTAGGGATTTTGGTCAAGGGATCAGTAATATTATTTCTTTTATGTATATGTTGTGTTCAAATTTTGTTTGGTGCAGATTATTATTTTTCAACTTCTGATGGGGATGATTCTAGGAGGGCTGTAGAAGCCCAGAATCCAGATACTCCTTGGAAAACTATTGAGAAACTGAATCAAATAATCCCAAGTCTTTTACCTGGAGATAAAGTCCTTTTTAAACGTGGTGATACTTTTTATGGGAGTGTGGATATCACTCAATCAGGTACTGTAGCTGCGCCAATTGTTTTTGGTTCTTTTGGTTCTGGAGATAAGCCAATTATTTCAGGATTTACAGAAATAGATTCATGGGTTTTGGTAGGAGAGGGTGTTTTTGAATCAACAGAAAAATTTTCAATGGATTTCCCTTTAAAAGTGGTTACGATAAGTGGTGAAATACAAGAAATAGGGCGGTATCCAAACTTTGACGATCCTAATCATGGCTATTTGAGGATTGAATCAATATCCGGGAATCAGGTTATTGGTTCAAGTGAATTGAACAACTCCCATAATTGGGAAGGTGCAGACGTGGTAATCAGAAAGAATCCATGGATTATCGATAAACATCCAATACAAAGTAATTCAGGCAATCAGATTGGCTATACGAAACCAAATCAATATAATGCTTCTGTGGGGTATGGTTTTTTTATACAAAACCATATAAAAACTTTGGACAAGCAAGGGGAATGGTTCTATGATGATAAAAAAAATAAGTTAAATGTATTTTTTGGCAGCGGAAATCCTCAATCCGAAATAGTAAAAATCAGTACTGTAGAAAATGTCATTTCGTTGAGGCAAGGAGTAAGCTATATAACTTTTTCAAATTTAGATATTCAAGGTGGTAATAGGGCAGGAATTAGTATTGACCATGGGCAGCAAATTGAAGTGTTGGAGACAAATATTTCGTTTACAGGAAACTATGCGATTTATGGATTGCTTTCCCATGAATTGAAAGTTGAGAAATGTCGAATTTTCCAGTCTTTAAATAATGCGATTTTTGTTGCAAATGCAGGAAAAGATGTGGTGATCAGGGATAATGAAATTTTGGACACCTATATGTTCAACGGAATGGGCGAAAACTCTGACATGAAAGGTCAGGCTATTTATATTACTAGTAATTCACATAATGGATTGATAGTTGGAAATAGAATAATCAATACTGGGTATCACGGGATATATTTCGGAGGAAATGGGACGGTTGTTAAAAATAATTTTATAGATAATTTTTGTGTACATAAAACTGATGGAGGAGGTATTTATACATGGGAAGGTCCAAGAAATCAAAGCCTGGAAAACAGGGTTATAGAAGGAAACATTATAGTAAATGGTTTGGGATATAAATCAGGTACCAGACTTCAAGGGACAATAAATAAACCTGCTGTTGAAGGTATTTATTTAGATGACAATACGGCTGGAGTACTAATCAAAAACAATACTTTAGCAAACAATTCCGGTAATGGTATTTATATCCATAATGCTAGAAATCTGGTAATCCAAGGGAATTTGCTTTACAACAATATGAATCAAATATTATTTGGTGATGATAATTTGGGTGCTGATATAAGGAATGTTTCAGTGGAAAACAACACGTTTTTCTCTTTATTTCCCTTTCAATATTTTGTTAAGTTTTCATGCTCAAACAATAATTCTTTTGAGAACATGGGAAGTTTTTCAAATAATTCTTTTGCTAGTCCATTTGGAACGGATTTCGGATTTTTATACGAAAGGTTCAGCTCAGGGACAAAGACTGAATTACTCAAAAGTGTAAAAGAATGGGGAAGAGATAAGAATGCACATATCTCAGATAAAAAATTGGATTACTTAAAGAGTTTTGAAATACATGGTGAAAATTTGTTCGCAAATCAAGGGTTCGATCAAAATAGGGGGTATACAGATTGTGTAGGTTGTTCAGTTGAGAGAGCTGTTGGAGGAGAGTTTGATGGAGGATACATGAAATACAATGCTAACAGGGGAAGTAGAATAGTGTTTTATTTAGGAAAGCCGGAAGTTAAAGAAAATTATATACTTAGATTTACAGCTAAGGCTAATAAAAAGGCTGCTTTAGAAATATATTTAAGACAAGATGGGAATCCTTGGGCTTCGATGAGTAAACCTTTTGTGTTCGAAGTTGGGGAGGAGAAAAAAACGTATGAATTTGCATTTTTCAACGAAATAGAAATCGAAAAAGCAGTTTTGAATTTGGCCACAACGGTAGATAACTTAGAAATTGCTATTGATGATGTCATGTTTCATCAGGCCCAAGTGGAATTCTATCCAGAAGAATCTTTAATCTTTCAGTATAATGAATCCTCTGCTGCGATGAAATTACCATTGCCAGGCATTTACAATAATGTGAAAAATGAATCTTATTCTGGTACTGTAGAGATTCCCTCTTTTTCCTCTGTCGCTTTGATAAAAGTAGGAGATGATAAAGCCAAAGAAGATATACCACCTACCATATCTATATTGTCTCCAAAAAATGAAGATGAATTGGAAATGGGGATTGTTCATAAGATTGAAATTGAAGCCCAAAGTGAGTTCTCCGAAATTGAACGGATAGAGCTTTATGTGGGGGATGAGAAAATTAAAGAAATCGAAAATCAGCCTTATACCATAGAGCATATTTTTGACCAAGAAGGAGACTTTACCCTCAAGGCCAAAGCAATTGATAAAGACGGTCTGGAAACTTATTCTGAGCCAGTTTCAATCAAAGTCGTAAAACCACTTGAAGCCCCTATAATTAGTTGGGACTCACCTTCCAATGGAGACTTTTTTTTTGTAACAGAACCTATTACACTCTCTGTTACAAGTGATCATGAAGAACAAAATATTGAAAAAATTGATTTTTTAATAAATAATTCTGTTGTTGGCACTGTGATTAATGCTCCTTATCAAATTACACTCCCAAATTTGGCTTTGGGATCCTACAATCTCCAAGCAAAAGCTACAAATTCCAATGGATTGAAAGGTGAAACTGAAGTGATTACAATCAATATCACTGAAGCCACTAATACTCCACCAACAGTAAGCATCACTTCCCCTTCCGACAACACCCACTTTACACAAGGGGAAGCTATCAACATTGTAGCCAATGCACAGGATTCTGATGGTACGGTTGCAAAGGTTGAATTCTATAATGGAAACACCCTTTTGGGAACAGCGACTTCATCACCATATAGCTTCAATTGGGACAATGCCCCAGCCGGAACACATACCATCACTGCAAAGGCAACTGACGACAAAGGTTCAGTAACTACCTCAGCACCAATCAATGTCCAAGTCGGTGAAAAACCAAACAATCCTCCAACGGTAAGCATTACATCTCCTTCCGACAACGCCCACTTTACACAAGGGGAAGCAATCAACATTGTAGCCAATGCACAGGATTCTGATGGTACGGTTGCAAAGGTTGAATTCTATAATGGAAGCACCCTTTTGGGAACAGCGACTTCATCACCATATAGCTTCAATTGGGACAATGCCCCAGCCGGAACACATACCATCACTGCAAAGGCAACTGACGACAAAGGTTCAGTAACTACCTCAGAACCAATCAATGTCCAAGTCGGTGAAAAACCAAACAATCCTCCAACGGTAAGCATTACATCTCCTTCCGACAATGCCCACTTTACACAAGGGGAAGCAATCAACATTGTAGCCAATGCACAGGATTCTGATGGTACGGTTGCAAAGGTTGAGTTCTATAATGGAAACACCCTTTTGGGAACAGTGACTTCATCACCATATAGCTTCAATTGGGACAATGCCCCAACCGGAACACATACCATCACCGCAAAGGCAACTGACGACAAAGGTTCAGTGACTACCTCAGCACCAATCAATGTCCATGTCAGTGAAAAACCAAACACTCCACCAACAGTAAGCATCACTTCTCCTTCCGACAATGCTCACTTTACACAAGGGGAAGCTATCAACATTGTAGCCAATGCACAGGATTCTGATGGTACGGTTGCAAAGGTTGAATTCTATAATGGAAACACCCTTTTGGGAACAGCGACTTCATCACCATATAACTTCAATTGGGACAATGCCCCAGTCGGAACACATACCATCACTGCAAAGGCAACTGACGACAAAGGGGCTCAGGTCACCTCAGCACCAATCAGTATCCAAGTCAGTGAAAAACCAAACACTCCTCCAACAGTAAGCATTACATCTCCTTCCGACAAAGCCCTGTTTACACAAGGGGAAACGATCAACATTGTAGCCAATGCACAGGACTCGGATGGTACGGTCACAAAGGTTGAATTCTATAATGGAAGCACCCTTTTGGGAACAGCGACTTCATCACCATATAGTTTCAATTGGGACAATGCCCCAATCGGAACACATACCATCACTGCAAAGGCAACTGATAACAAAGGTTCAGTGACTACCTCCAGTCCAATCAGTATCCAAGTAAGTGAAAAGCAGAAAAGCCCAAGTTTCAGAATGATTTCTCCGGTAGAAAACGAGCAATACTTTTATGATGAAAACATTGAATTGGATGTTGAAGTTTTAGCAGAATCATCCGAAATTATCAAAGTAGAATATTTTAGGAATAATATTTTCATAGGGAGCCGTACCAATGGGGACTATGCATATGATTGGAAAGTTACTGTTTTGGGAAATGTCAATATCACGGCAATAGCTACAGATGCAAGTGGAAAAACTGCATCTGATGTAAAGGCAATCAATGTTGTCGTAAGACCCAATGAACTGCCAGAAATAAAGATCACCTCACCTTCAGACAATTCAATATTTACAGTAGGTGAAGATATAACCTTAGAAGCAGAAGCGAGTGATTCCGATGGGTATGTGGCAATGGTTGAGTTTTTTAATGGCAGCCAACTTATTGGGAAGACAAATAAACATCCCTATAAAATAGATTGGAATAACCTTCAGGAAGGTTCGTACAATATTTTGGCGCGTGCTACAGATAATCAAGGTGGAATTACAACTTCCTTGCCAATCAAAATCAATGTGATTAAGGATGAATCTCTTCCGGAAATTGAACTTTTGTCGCCTACAAAGAATCAGGTCTTTGAATTTGGCGAAGTAGTGGATCTCATGGTAATGTTTAAGGGTGATTCCAAAAATGTAAAAAGCGTAGAATATTATGCAGACAGCAAATTGATTGGCTCATCGACAGAAAGTCCATATTTTATTCAATGGGAGAAACCACATCCTGGAGTTTACTCAATTTCGGCTAAAGCCATTGGAGTAAATCCTGATAACTTCAGGATAAGCGAGCAAAATAAGATTACTGTCAACAAAGAGCCTATCTTCAGGATAACTTCACCAGTCCATTTGTCGGAGCATAAAGCTGGATTAGATCTGAAAATTGAAGTTGAAACTCCCATCACTGATAAAAAAATAGAAAAAATAGAATTCTACAGGGGGAATACATTAATAGGAAGTACCAACGATTATCCTTACAGCTTGACTTGGAAAGATGTTCCAATAGGGGATGTTACATTGATTTCCAGGTTGCTTTATGAAGATGGGGGTATTTTAATTTCTTTACCAGTGAGGATAATTGTTAATAATGTTCCAATTGTCAACCTGCTCACCGAACAAAATAAAAAAGAGTTTGCCCAATCAGAAAAGATTATAATAAAACCAGAATTTATTCACTTTAAAGGTGATATTTCGAATGTTGAATATTTTGTAAATGGAGTTTCGGTAGGTTTTTCAGACTCTGATCCATTTGGTTATGAGTTCACGAGTCTAGGAATTGGAATTCAGGAGATTTGGGTTGAAGTATTGGATAGTAATGGCAAAAAGTTCACATCAGAAAAAATCGAAATTATTGTTAGGGAAATTGGAAATAGTGGTGAAATCAACTTGGATGATTTCAAAATAGGACCAAACCCAACAAACAGGTATTTGAACCTTATATTTAACAATACTCAAGAGTCAAGCAGGTTGACTGCAGAAATTGTTTCTATAAATGGAACATCAATTAACAGTTATGATTTTGTACTAGATCAAAACGAAGTGACGTTGGATCTGGAGAATTTATTGATGGGGGTATATCTACTGAGGATTCACTACGAGGGGAAAATGGTCATCACTAAGAGATTTGTAAAAATATATTAAAACAACAGCGGTCCAATATTCTTATTGGGCCGCTGCGTTGTTTGCTTTTGTTTATTACTCCTCTTGCAGAAGAATCTGGTGGCCGGATTTGATCAAGTCCAGATCTTTTTTGAAAAGTGCTACATCTGCCTGAACCATCTCTTCAACCAATCTTTCCAAATTATATTTAGGCTTCCAACCCAAAACCTTGTTTGATTTGCTAGGATCTCCTATAAGCAATTCTACTTCTGTAGGTCTGAAATATGCCGGGTCAACTTTAACCAAAACATCTCCAATTTTCACTTTGTATTCGCTTACTTCCAATCGGTCGGCTACCAACTGATAATCAATAGAATCCAAAATACCAACTTCCTCCACTCCTTCTCCTTCAAACCTCAAGTTGAATCCCACTTCAGCAAATGCCAAGGAAATAAAGTCCCTTACCTTCGTAGTCACCCCTGTGGCAATCACATAATCAGATGGTTTTTCTTGCTGCAAGATCAAATACATTGCCTCAACATAGTCCTTGGCATGTCCCCAATCTCTTTTTGCATCCATATTACCCATGTACAAAGTGGTTTGCAATCCCAAAGCGATTTTGGAAACTGCCCTTGTGATTTTTCTAGTCACAAAAGTCTCCCCCCTCAACGGTGATTCATGGTTGAAAAGGATTCCGTTGCAAGCATAAATCCCATATGCTTCCCTATAATTAACTGTAATCCAATATGCGTACATTTTGGCAACAGCATATGGAGATCTTGGATAGAATGGAGTCGTTTCTGACTGGGGAACAGCCTGTACCAAACCATAAAGTTCAGAAGTAGAGGCCTGGTAAATTTTTGTTTTTTTCTCCATTCCCAACAATCTCACTGCTTCCAAAATCCTCAAAGTACCGATTCCGTCAGCGTTTGCAGTATATTCAGGGATATCAAAACTTACTTTAACATGGCTCATTGCCGCCAAATTGTATATTTCATCCGGCTGTGTTTCCTGAATGATTTTAGTCAGATTCATCGAATCTGTCATGTCACCAAAATGTAATTTGAAATTACAGTTTTCAGAATGTGGATCTTGGTACAAATGATCTATTCTATCTGTATTGAATAATGAAGTTCTCCTTTTGATACCATGAACCATGTACCCTTTAGAGAGTAATAGTTCTGATAAATATGCCCCATCCTGCCCAGTCACTCCAGTGATCAAAGCTACTTTTCTAGTTTTTGTTGTATTGTTCATGACTATATGATTTACACTGATTATTAGCTGATTTTTACTTTTTTTAGGTCGTATGAATTTTCCAAATACCATTCATAAGTCGACCTGATTCCTTCTTCCAATTTGATTTGGGCTCTCCATCCTAAGTCAGACATTTTTGATACATCCAATAATTTTCTAGGTGTACCATCTGGCTTGTCCGAATCCCACTTTATTTCCCCTTCATGTCCTACAATTTCTTGGATCATATTTGCCAGCTCGAAGATTGAAATATCTTCACCTGTGCCTATGTTGTACAGATTTTCCGGAAGCTTATTTTCCAAAGAGAATAACACTGCCTTGGCCAAATCATTGACATGTAAGAACTCTCTTTTTGGACTTCCTGAACCCCATAAAAGGACTGGTTCATGATTGTTGAGCTTAGCTTGGTGAAACTTGGTAATCATAGCCGGTAGCACGTGGGATGTTTCCAAGTCAAAATTATCCCTTGGGCCATAAAGGTTTGTTGGCATTAAGCTACTGTAGTCTTTTCCAAACTGTGTCCGTATGTATTCACAAGCCTTTACTCCAGCAATCTTTGCCAAAGCATAGGCTTCATTTGTAGATTCCAATTCGGAAGTAAGCAAATACTCCTCTTTGATCGGTTGGGGAGAAAATTTGGGATAAATACAAGAACTCCCCAAGAAGATGAATTTTTCACATTCATGTCCCAATGAAGATTCTATCAAATTGTTTTGAATCCTCATATTGTCCATCAAAAATTGATAGGGGTAAGTCTTGTTTGCCATGATTCCACCAACTCTTGCAGCAGCATCTATGACAACTTGTGGTTTTTCCCTTGCGAAAAAATATTCCACTTCGAGTTGGTTTCTCAAATCTAGGTCTTTGCTGTTTGCCCCAAGCAAATTCTTGTAGCCATTGTCAACCAGTGCATTCCAGACTGCCGAACCTACCATTCCCCTATGTCCAGCAATAAAGATTTTTGAATCTTTAGAAATCATAATTTTATCTTAAGTATTTAGGATTTTCAATTTCAAGCCGTTCGTAGACCTTCTTTACATCTTGGGCATTGTTTTTATTCAAAACCAATATGGCATCTTCGGTTTCGACCAAAATAATATTGTCTACACCTACGAACTCAACCAGTTTGCTGGAGTTCAAAGAAAGATTTCCGGCGGATTTTCTTGAATCATTGTCTGGAACAAAATCATAAATTGCCTGAAAACTCCCCATATCAGACCAGTCAAAGAAGGAGGGGACAACTTTTATTTTATCAGTCTTTTCCATCACAGCATAATCCACACTGATGGAAGGTATTTCCATTGAAAGCAATTCGTTCAGGTAAACTCCATTTTTTTTGAAGAATGCCCTATGGCTAGCCCCATAAAGTTCTGGCTCAAGTTTTTCTAATTCTTCAAGAAAAACCCCTGCCTTGAAACAAAACATACCACTATTCCACAAAAAATTTCCTGAAGCGACGAATGATTCAGCTAACTCCCGGGATGGCTTTTCCCTGAAAGAAATCACTTCATTTCCTTTATACTCAATATATCCAAATCCAGTTTCTGGGTGTTTTGGTTGCAACCCAAAGGTGACGATGTGGTTGTTTTTGGCTAAGTCTATGGCGGTTTCCAATGCGCTATAGTAGAGGGCGTCATTTTTTATCAGCTGATCTGATGGAGTTACAAGCAAAATATCCTCGGGATTTGCTTCAAATGCAGAAAATGCAATTGCGGCAGCCGTATTTCTGGGACATGCTTCGACGATTTCGCCAAAGCGTTGTACATTTAACTTTTTTAAGATTTGCCTGGAAAGTGCATAATTGTCTATACCTCCAACGATACACAAATCTGTGCATACCTCCTTATTCCTTTCCACCGCAAGTTCAAACAAGGACTTTCCATCAAACAATGGTAAATATTGCTTTGGTTTTGACTTCCTTGATAGGGGCCAAAGCCTGCTTCCTACACCCCCAGATAATATTACATTAATGATTTTCATGCTTGATAATTCACTTAATTTATTACCAGTTTATTTTCTAGGTTTGCATCCAGACTATCCAAGATTTTGAACCATGCGGTAGTGGCTAGTGAGTCTGGAATGTCAATGTCCGAAAACTTGATGATCTGTCCTTCTTCGACATTTTCCTTGACCACTACATTCTGAAGGAGTCCAATAGGTACATGGTTTGGTTCGTCCTTGATTCTTATTGCTTCTCCACGGGTATCAAAACTTCCGATGCCATTGGGTATAAAATCCCCCTTGATCAATTTTCTTTTTGCTATTGCACCCACACTCGCTGTTGGCCTGTCGCTGTTGTCGATCAGAATTTCATTGTGTCGGAGTAGTTTTTTGATAGTGCCTGGAATTTCAAAAAAACATAAATGAGTCGGTTTGCAATGGTGATAATATGGCCCATCGCCCATTTTATAGGTTCTCAATTCATTTCTCATTTCTTCCATATGTTTTGTGACTATAAAAACTCCTGGAGGAGCTGTTCTTGAAAGCAAATAATCACTTATTGGAGTACCAATTTTCTCAGCAATTTCCGCTAATTCATAACTTGAGTTCACAAAATCCTCCGTCTGAAACCCAAGTAGCCCCTGCTGAGCAATCCCAACTCCAAATGCATTGGCTACCAAAGCTTGTTCGATTTGTAATTTTGTGCCATCAGTAAATGAAGTGACAGAGCTGAGGGAATAACCTTGTTTATTAGACCAGTAATTCATGTCCTCAATGGAAGGGTTTTTGTTTAAGAATCCTTTTATATTCCCATAGACAATAGGTGTAAACCCCATTTCTAACACTTCTTTTCTTAAAACAGCCAAGCAGCCAGGTTGGTCTCCATTTGACTCGGTAATCAGTCCCTGTCTTGAAAGCCAAGTCCCTGTAGTTACCATGGTATCAGCATCCATTGTCACTACAGGCAGGTTGTACTTGAATGCTTCATGAATGATTGCTGTGCTATATATAGGATCTCCGGTACTTACTACAATCACGTCAGAATTCAAAAACAATAATTCCGGGATTTTGTAGACAATGTCTTCCGGGACTTCAAGTCCTTCAATTTTCCCATCTCTTCTTGTCAATACCCCTGATACAGACATATCAGTGCTTGCATTAAGGAGCTTTACCAAGCCTTTAATTATCCAACCAGTACCAACTACCCCCACTTTTATCGTAGTATTTTGAAACATAACCTGTAGTGTTTTAAATCGAAGTATAAAAGTAATGACAATTATTTAAAAAACAAAAAAATGTATTTAAAATACTTTTTAATGTTTTTTAAATCAAGATGAATTTGTAGTTTTGGAAATAATTGGAAGATGTTGTTTGATCTTATGACTTTTGGGAAAGTAGTGAATGGTGAGTTTGGGGCAATGTCCCAAAGACAAGTATCTATGTGGATATCGAAAGTTTCGGAGATTATCAAGTAGAAGTAAAGTAGGATGAAAGACAGAGTTTCGTTTTTATTACGTGTACCCCAGCCTGTTCATGGCTCTTCAGTTGTAGGTTTCAATATATTGAACAGTAGTTTGATCAATGGTGTCACCAAGGTCATCAATGAGAAGAGGCGAGTGATTGTGTCGGAAGATGACCTTATTGCCAGTCAGAATTTTCTGGATTTCAGTGACTATGGTTTCCCAAGATCTTTCCAATAATTATTAAGGATAAATTAAAATAATAGAAAATTTAAAACATTAATTAGAATGCTTTTTAACTCAATTGATTTTGCATTATTCCTACCTGTGGTTTTTTTGCTTTATTGGTTCCTCACTAACAATAACTTAAAACTGCAGAATTTTCTTATTGTGGCGGCTAGCTATTTTTTTTATGGATGGTGGGATTGGAGGTTTTTGTCATTGATTTTATTCAGTACTATTCTTGATTATTTTATTGGAAGGGGCCTCTCCAAGCAAGATGACCAATTGAAAAGAAAAATGCTCTTGTGGACAAGTATTGTTGTGAATCTTGGTTTTCTTGGCTTTTTCAAATACTACAATTTCTTTTTGGACAACTTTGTTACTGCTTATACTTTCTTGGGTAAGGAAATCAGTGGGGATTCATTGAACATTATTTTGCCTGTGGGAATAAGTTTTTACACCTTCCAGACATTAAGTTATACTATAGATGTATACAAGCGTAAATTGGAGCCTACAAAAGATTTTGTGGCTTTTTCTGCATTTGTTTGTTTTTTCCCCCAGCTTGTAGCTGGCCCTATAGAAAGAGCTACACATTTACTGCCTCAATTTTATAAGAAAAGGACATTTGAATATGGAAAGGCAGTTGATGGAATGCGTCAAATACTTTGGGGGCTTATCAAAAAGGTAGTCATTGCTGATAATTGTGCTGAATTTGCAAACATAATTTTCAATAATTCTTCCGAATATTCTGGTAGTACTTTGGTTCTTGGAGCTATATTCTTCTCTTTCCAGATTTATGGTGATTTTTCTGGGTATTCTGACATAGCCATTGGGACTTCTCGCCTTTTTGGTTTTGATTTAATGCAGAACTTTAGCTTTCCATACTTTTCGAGAGATATTGCTGAGTTTTGGAGGCGTTGGCATATTTCATTGTCAACATGGTTTAGAGACTATGTTTATATCCCATTGGGAGGAAGTAGAGGTGGTACATTGGGAAAAATAAGAAATACATTTATCATCTTTATAGTAAGTGGTTTCTGGCATGGAGCAAACTGGACATTTGTAATTTGGGGAGCTTTAAACGCAATCTATTTTTTACCACTTTTATTGACAAAAAACAACCGTAATAATCTGGAGGTTGTTGCAAAAGGAAACGTTTTTCCGAATATTAAAGAGTTCTTGTTAATAGTTTTAACCTTTGGTCTGACGGTAATTGCTTGGATATTTTTCAGAGCGGATAATGTTGGACATGCTATAGGCTATATCTCTGAGATATTTTCACCAACTCTTTTTGACAACCCAAAATTTCCAAGGAAAGTAGAGTCATTGGCAACTCTTATTATGATTGTAGTTTTTGTTTTGTTTGAGTGGAATGGTAGAGGAAATAAATATGCAATTGAGAATTTGGGAATAAAGTGGAATCGACAAATTAGATATGCGTTGTATTACGTCTTTATTATTTCAATTTTCTGGTTTGGTGGAAAGGAACAACAATTCATCTATTTTCAATTTTAACAATATGAAACCGGGTTTGTCTGCGACAGACATAACTGGATCGAAACAAAAGAAAACACCTAATTATCTACTGGATGTATCTGGGGATGTTCGAGGATCCTCCCAAGTCTGACTAGCCTGTTGCCCTTGGGAGATTCAGCACTGGATATATGACCACTCAAAGATAAATTATAAACACATGAAACAATTTCTAAAAAAGTTCTTCGGATTCTCTATCATATTACTTGTCATTTTTCTGTCTAGTTTTATTCTTGGGAAATTTGGGGTGGAGTCAATCTCATATTATAAGTTGCCAGCCGATAAAAAGTATATCATGTTAGGCCATTCTCATTCAGAAGTAGCGTACGATGATTCCATGATAAACAACTTTTCTAATTTTGCCAATTCAGGGGAAGCGTATTTTTATACATACTTAAAGGCCAGAAAGCTGATAAAGGAGAATGAACACATACAAGTTGTTTTTATAGAATATTCCAATAATCAACTTACAAAACAATTTGAAGAATTTATTTGGGATGATGTCTATTTACCTATCCGATTACCAGCATACCTTCCTTTAATGGATTTTTCTGAATTGAATCTATTGGTAAGCAACAACACCAGCATGTTTCAAAATCAAATTGTAAAAGCATTAATGAAGAACACTTTTCACAATATTGGAGCAATTATAAACAAAGGTAATTGTCAAGTAAACAATTTGAGGTTTGGTGGTTTTCTATCCAGAGAAAGTAGCCATGTAGATTCTTTAGTCCAATCGGCTGATAAAACCAGGAAGGAGGATATAGATTTCGAAATCTCTAAAATCAATCTTTTTTATTTGAAAAAAACGATTGATTTGTGCGAAAGCAATGGAAAAAAGGTGATCCTTGTCCGAACTCCTATTCATGAAAATTGGGAGGGGCTATATTCTGAAAAAGCCTATAAAAAAAATTTAAAGGCTAATTTTCCTGATGTTGAATATGTGGATTTTAATGGTTTTAAATTGAAAAATTCAGAATTTTATGATTTTTCACATATGAACGAAATTGGGTCAAAGGTTTATTCCACATGGTTTAATGAGATTTTGAACCAAGGCTTTTTAGAAGTTCAAGAGAAGCAAGCTTATACAGACAAGCAAATAGATCTGATTGTTAAAAAAAATAATTTGGTATTAATGGATGTTGAATAGTCGAACTCAGGTTTAAACGTACCCCATCATTGATACTCTTTGTACCTCAAATCAAGCAAGCCTGAAAATCCCCCAAGGCATTCGGCTAATTAATCAGGGCTTCAATGTTTGTATTTTATCACCTCACTTAGACAGACAGTACTCAGTACTTTTTCAATTTAATGTACTGATATATAGTCGTTTATGTGTCCCAGAGTTGTTTTTGTGTATTTTTAGGGATGTTTGTACGTGGTCACGATAAATTCTTCAAAGCACCTTTGTATCGGTTTTGAGCACAGAAATCAACTGCAGCATTCATTGACAAATAACGATCTGGATAAAATAGTAAAAAAATCAGTTTGGATTGGTTTTGGGAAAGTCCAGGGTCTGAGTTTTTCATCAGATCTCAAAGTTAGCACAGAGAATAAATTCATCAATTATTTGTTACTGATGTATCTAGAGTGAAACCACCAAATCATTTTTTTTCTATTTGAATTCAAAAATCGTAACTGATTATAAATTAGATCCTTAACCTTTACTGGTAAGCTTTTTTTCTTAAACTTTCTTTTAGGGATCCCAACAAACTTACCGAGATATTCTGTGAAATTTTTTGTATTCCAGAATTCCGAATTTGGATTTATGGCCTCATCAAACAATTTTTTTAACCCAGTTACTTTTTCACTGGTAACATGCCAGATTGGTATTTTTTCGTCTCCATCCATAACATTGTTGGATATTTCACCTGTTAACAACCTTTTGGAATGAAGCTTGTTTGTGTCGTATATTTCAATATCTATCGAATTATAGACAAAAGAGGATAAAAATTCATCACCATCAAAAATAGAGCTGCCATTCGGGAAGTAAATTTTATTTCCGTTTTTTTCTTGCTCTTTACAATAATCCAGTAATTCAAGAATGTTTTTCGCCAATACTCCAAAAGTTTTGGGGGACCCTCCAGTTATTTCACCCCCATACCAGATTGGATAAGGCTCGTTATAACTTTGGATACCTATTGAATAAAAAGTATCCCCCATATCTTTCATGCTTAAATTATGAGGAGATCTTTTTAAAGGGTGATTATTCCTTTGGTATGTGTCTTGCAAAACCAAAACCTCTCCTTTGGAAATGATTTCATCTAAAACAGTATCTTTTTTATGCCAAAGAATATCGGAATCCAAAAGAATTGAGGGCAAAGCTTCTTGGGACAATCTCTCAAATACTTGTAATTTGTAAAAAGCATTTCTAAATATTTTAGAAAATTTTCCGGGGTCGTATGTATCAAAGTTCAAATATATCAACTCCACTCCTAGAAGAGATAATTCTTTTTTTATGTTTTTATTGTCAATTATTACATCATCATAATCATTTGTTATCACTAGATGTTTTTTTTCATGATTTACTCTTACTGAAGTAGCGCAAAAAGTGTAGACACATTTCCAATAAATATTCTTTTTATCACTTTTTTGATTTCCAATATTCGGATATTTCACGTTTTTGCCCGATTGGTCTTGATCGACACAAATTGATGTAACTATGTTATACATTATTTTGTTGTTAGGTTGTTAGATAAATAAGGTTCTTTATTTAGTATTGAACCACTCCCCATTATTTGTTAGATTAGCTGTCATTTAATTGTTTTTATGTACAACTTCAATGAGAATTTCTTTCATTCTTTTTTCAAAAATCTCTAACGTAAATTCAGTTTCATATTTTTTCCTCCCATTTATTCCCATTTTAACCCTAGAATCATTATTGTGAATCAAAAATTCAATTTTACTTGCCAATTCAACAGGGTTTTCTTTTTCCACAATAAAGCCATTGTGCTCATTTATTACCATATCTGGAATACCACCTACATTTGTTGTGACTATTGGCAAAGAAAATTGCATCGCTTCTAAATTAACCAATGGGAAAGCTTCATCAAATGTTGGTAAAACAAAAATATCTGCTTGAGCCATAATCTCGAATTTTTCTTCACCGTATTTTTTTCCCAAATAATTCACACAATTTGATAGGTTCAATTCATTTATCTTGTTTTTTAGTTCTAAAGCAGATATATCTGCTTCAGCACCGATGATTATACACTTGAAGTCAAGATTGTTTGCCTTTAGGATTTTGCAGGCATCCAAAAGTATAAGTATGCCTTTGGCAATAAGTAAGTTCGACAAAAACAGAATCTCAACAGTGTTGTTATTAGTGGTTGGCTCTCTTATTGGATTTGTTGGGGGGATTCCATTTGGGCAAATGTAGAGATCCTTTTCAGGTATATATTTTTTAATGTCATCATATAACATTTTAGACAATAAGACAGCCTTGCAGTTTTTAAAAATTAATTTATAGATTAGATTGTAAAAGAATCTATTTTGGTTCTCGCAAAATCCTTTGTTATGAAAATGATAAACCAGGTCTATTTTCAACAACCTGATGACTATGGCCAATAAAGCATCTTTGTAAAATCCAAACCCCTTTGAAGTAGGTGTCATATATACCAGATCTGGTTTATTCCTATAGATGGCAATCAAGACATTTTTGATAATTTCTAAAAACCTTGGGATCTTTTTCAAGTTCCCTTGTCCTATTTCATTTAGGTTTTCAGAGACACCAAGATTTACATAGCTGCAATTAAATGAACTATTGATTAATTCACTTTCTTTGAGGAACTTCCCCATTAAAGCAGCTCCGTGAATAGGAGGGGGGAGATGTAGGATAAAGAGGATTTTCTTATCAATTTTTTTCATGAAAATATGCTTTTTACTTTATCTAACAATCTTTTTTGAATTGAGAAAAATGATCTAAACTCTTTCAATAACTGCTTGTCTGGATTTTCATATAACTTAAACAAAAACTGTCTTTGATCAGAATCATCAAGTTTTGTGTCAAATCTAGAAACCGATTTGGTATGAGTGGCATCTTTTGAAAATCCAATACTATAGATTTTTGATTTGGAAGGAAAAACGGTAAACATCCCTTTATTGAATTGATGAAAGCAAAACCGTATTGCCCATGAATCAATTTTCCCTTTGTTTTGGTTGTTTAGCATTCGTACCATATCACTTCCACCTTCTCTAAATTTCCTCCTCAAGGGTTTCTGTTGAATGAATTTGTCATAATTTTTCATCTCCCAATCAACATCTTCCCAACGGTCCTGCCATGTCCCCCATCCCCAAGAAGATGCTCTTACCCCAAAATAATAATCTTGATTACAACTTTTCAATCCTGGCAATGGAAGTGTAAATCCAGATATAGATATTACATTTTTGTCATTTTTGTAGAAATCAATAGCCTGATTCATGAAATCCAAAAAGTTGGAAGATGTGACTAAATCATCTTCTATAACGATAACCCGACTATGGGTTTTAATGACTTTAGATACACCATTGATGATAGAATTCGCCAGTCCTATGTTAATAGTTGACTCAATGATTGTTACATTTTTGAACCCATCTATAGTGTGCAGATAGTTTCGTACTTCATTGATTTTTGTTTTTTGGATATCGTTTTTGGGACCATCTGAAAAAATGTAGAGTTCGCTATATAGCGCTAAATGGTTTTTTTTCAAAGCTTCTACCGTCTTGATGGTCTCATCCAATCTGTTAAATGTAAATAAACAGATTGGTGCTAAATTCTTGTTGGACGTTTTCACTTCTTTGGTATTTAAATTATGGATTTGTAAACTTGTATTGTTATGGGCACTTTATTGAGAACCAATATTGGGATGTTTTTATTATTGTACCTACCCTGATTGGGCATCCCCCCCCACTACAACAACCTCAAAATCTCAAACTAAGAGGAGTATGGGTTTAGATAAAATACGCAATGGATTAATCGGAATTTTAGTGGACACTTATACACTAAACACGCTGCAATTGGGTTTAAATGTTATTGTATATTTCGGAAAATCTTGAGCTGAAAGCATTCCATGAGTTTTCCAAACAAAATATTTTGTTCTCAGAAATATCAAATTTGGATTCATTTTTCTCGAGGATTATTTCTTTGAATTCTTCAAAATCACCATAAACTATTACATCATTCAAGTATGAAAGGTCTTTAAAGGCACCTGAATTTGGTCCTATAATTTTCGTGTTCATTCTTAAAGAATCAATTAGTACTCCGGAGCTTAATAAGGTTGTTGAGTGGTATGGAAATAGAATGAATTTACATTTCTGTGCTAAGACAGAAATATCTTCCAGCGGCAAAACCTCATTTATTAATTTGACTTGAGGTGTGAACTCTTGCTTCAATTGATCTAAATATGCGAGGTTATTGCATTTGCCAACTATTAGGATTTTTAAATGACTTAAGTCAGCATTTGAATTGACGAATTTTAAAAATTCTAAAATTCCTTTATATGGTTGGATGGAACCCCAAATCAGAATATCATATTCAATTGCTAAAGACTTAACTTGGGGAAACGGATCATTAATTGGGTGAATCAGATAATGTACTTTAGCTTTGTGGGCTGGAAAATTTTCTTCGACAAAATTAATTCCTTCATTTGAATGTGTAATAATCAAATCAGAATGTTTCATTAATAGATCATACATCAAATCAGTCAAAGATTTTTTGCCTTTATCTTTTCCGTATTTATTATGGAGAATCCAAACTATCTTTTTGTTGGAAAGTTTTTTAATTATTATGAAAAATATGAAAAATAGAACCTGAAACTTACCATACTTTCTTTTAAATACATCCTCAAACCAATTTAAAAGATAAGTATCGGTTTTTGGAAAATGTTGGAATAATTCTAGGACACCGTATTTTAATGTGTTTTTATTTACAATATTAAATTTACGTCCTAAAGCTTTTTCCAGATCCTCAATATAAGGGTTTGGAGCTATTAGGTTTTTATTTATGACTTTGGGATATATATAAATATTATTCATATTTAATTTCGCTTTAAGATTTAAAATATAAAGACTCAGATTTTTTAAAGTATGATACTAAACCTTAAATGACTGGGTCAAGGAGGAATGGTTCATCCTAAGCTATTTATGTTTCAAACTCCGTAAGATATTTTGAAATGTTAACCTGACTTCTATTGCATTGTGGTATTTATCGGCTATTTCTACTCCACTTTGAGCTGTCTTAAGGCGTAAATCTTCGTCGTTTATTAACTCTATGATACTTTCCGCCAATTTTTTTGAGTCATTTTGAGTTACACTTAAAGCACATTGATGCTTTTCTGCATAATCTACTACAGCTGTACAATCTGGGGAAAATATGATAACAGGAGTTCCGCTTGCAAAGTATTCAGATGCTTTTGTAGGCATTGATAACCTGATGAAATTTAGGCCTTCCTCCCCAAAATCATAGGGTAAGATTAGAAAATCAGCCTCTGCAAACACCTTAGGCAACTCTTTATATTCTACATAGGAATTGTGTCTGGTATATTTGTAATTACTGATCCATTTTGGAGCTTCCGGTGTCTGCAATGCAAACTGAAGTCCAATACCTGTCTGTTTATTGACAAGTTCCACAGACTTTGCGATGACTTCGAGGGAGGTTTCTATACCTGTTCCTACTCTTCCTGCATACAGAATTACAGGAGGATCACATAAAGCCTTATTTTCCTTTCTATGCTTTTTCCAAAATTCTACGTCTATTGGATTGTGAAAAGGGATAAAATCTTTGTTATACCTTGTTTTATATTCTTTGGCCATTAGTTCACTAATGCTCAAAAGAATATTTGATTTGTCAAAAAGACTTTGAAATTCTTTTTCTACTCTATTGTACCAAAATCTACCAAATATACCTTCACTTTTGAGCATTGTAGCCCAATCATCCATCATATGGAATATAAGTGGCTTATTCAAATACTCTTGGACCATCTGACAGAATTGGATGGCACCCATTGATGAAGCTTGACCATATAAAACCTCTGGATTATACTCATCTAACCAATCGCATAATTCCTTTGAAAGTTTTTGGGTGGATGATGCGTGATACAAACCCAAAAATTTCAAAGTAGGATAGAAAAAATCATTAATAAGATTCATCCTAAGACCATTGGCTGGGGCTTTTTCAATAAATTGTGCCTTGCTGGATTTAGAAGGTTCAATTTTCCCTGAAATATGCTTTCTTTTGATCAGATTAAATGGAAATCTCCATTTATGCTCTAAATGACCAATTTGGTAATAGTTAGAGCAAATCTCAAAATTTGTTTTGTCATTTATTAAATATGATGAACATACAACAGCGAGCTTTTCTTTTTCATATCCTTTAAAAAGATTTGAAAGTGTAATACCTCCTCCAGTTACAGTGTCAAAAGGTTGGTTTATGATTAAGATCCTAGGTGAATACATGAATTGTAATTGATTATTTGATTTCTTTAAAAACTTTAACCAAACTATCTCCAAATCTTTCAGAATTATATTCAGAGACATAAAGAGCGTTTGCATTAGAAGCCATTTTGTCTAACTTTTCAAAGTCAAACAATATGCTATTTATAGCCTTTCTCCATTCTTCAACAGTAAAACCATGAACACTTAAGCCAAATCCATGGTCTTCCGGGTTGATGTCAACATATTTGTTGTAAGTCATGATGGCAGGTTTGTTAATCGCCAAAGAGTCAAGTAGAACTGTTAATCCAAGGGTTCTTCCTGTTTCCACTTTCTCTTTTTTGATAGGAATTAAGATGAATCTTGCTTTTTGATACCTTCTCAACAAATCAATGTAAGGGACAAAATCTGAATTAATACTGATGTGATCCGGGAGATTGGTATCGTTCGGTCTAGTAGCAGGCGTACAATAAATTTCTAACGGGAAATCGATCTCTCTAAATGCTTCAATCACCAATTCAAAATCCCTATCTGTAGTTCCTGCACAGATGGCGAATTGTGTATCACGGGAATTGACATACGATTCATTTTTTTTGTGGAAATTTACATCCGCTCCCCAATTAACTTTAGTAAATCTATCATTGAGCTCACTCTTAGAGACTCCTAAATCGTTTATAGTTTTATTCATTAAGCCTTCGCTCAAAAAAGCAATTTTGTTGTAATCAAGTAATAGCTTTTTCCTGAAATCGAAAAAAACTGGTTTTTCCGGCTTTATGTATAGATTCATATGTCCCAATATTACAATAGGGGTATTGATGATTCTAAAATATTTTAAAATATTCAGCAGTCTTGTATTTCCTAAAGCGAATGGGGCATATATGATGTCATATTTTCGGATTTGCATTAATACCCTAACTTGTTGATCTAGCCCAGTTAAACCTATAAAGTCACCGATTTTATTCAGCCATTTGTATTTTGAATGTGGCAGGATATCTGCTTGAAATCCATCATGTTTATTAACTTCAAGAGTGCCAAAAAGGAAGTGGGATGGGCTTTCTCCATCTAACCATTCTTGATAGATTTTATCAAACGAGTAGGTGTTCAATACTAGTATTCTCATGCTGTTATAGGCTTTTAGATTGGCTTGACAATTTGATGTTATGGGTTTTCAACAATATCATTATTTCTTTGTTGCTGAGATTTCTAATTCGTGGGGAAAAACAAATCCTTACGCATATCCAGATCAATAGATAATTGAAAGTGAAAGTATTGATTGGTGAAGGGTACATATTGATGACACCGATCAAAATCCACAAGCCTGCAGCCATGGAGAATAGGTTTCTTGATCTCAATATACCAATCAAACCTGCTGGTATTAAGATTAGCAACAACAGGCCTAAGCTGATAATACCTCCCTTCAATATAATCTGTAAGTAATCTGTTTCAATAATTGAACGATACACCGAAGGTTCCCCATCTCCCCAAATGATGCCTGGACAATAATATTCACCATTTATTCCTCGTCCAATTATCCAGTCTATAGGTTGCATATCTTCATAGAAATTGGCTTCTACATTGGAGCGTGTATCAGCCAGTCCTCTGCTCTTAAGTGTTGAAAACAGCCCGTTGTTGGTAAGTTTTTCCATTCCGAAAAACATTAATGATGCAAATGCCATAGAAGAGATGACCAGAACTATCGCAATGTTCTTGCCTTTGGTAAGGTAAATGATCGCAGCAAAAGCTAAGATCATAAAGCAAAATATTGAAAGCCCCCTCCTGCCTTGATATACTGCAAGTAATAATATAGAGATCATAGAGGTGAGAGCCAAAGCGATTGTTTTTTTCGAATGAAATGGGAAAGTCAGTAAGAGAAATCCAGCTGTAATCCCAAAAGTCCTAGATAACGATTCGGTAATAATCAAGCTATAATGAGAAACATTTATAATGCTTGTGACATTGAGCACCAAGAAAAACAGATGTAATACTGCGAAAAGTTGTATGGCAGTTCTCAATCTTTTTAAAAATTCGAAATTTATCGGAATCAACATCACCAATGGAACTGCGTAAAGAAGCACACCGAAATACTGGCTGAACAATGCTGATTTGATATAATTGTAATCAAAGGCAAAACCGCGTAGTACGATTGAGGCCAAATAGAATAAATAAGAATAATAAATGATTTTTAAGTACAGGTTTTCGATACTAAAGTCTATCAGGAAAATAAAGGAAATAAAGATCATTCCGATTCCAATCAATTGAATCAAATTACAGATAACAGGATGGATGATTTGTGTATCCATCATTCCAGAACCAAAGGAATAACCCAATATTCCAAGGAAGAAGAAATTGATATACTTAATTTGCTCCTGACTGGTAGCAGCTTTTTCGAGATTGTTCCTAATACTGGTCAGCATTTTTCAATTGGAAAGTTTTATTTAATGGCTTCGAACAGCCTAAAGTGTTTGGCTATCACTTGTTCATCTTCAAACTCGGGTTTCAATTTACCCCGCACTTCATTTTTCAAACAAAATATTATCCCATCTGCCAAATCTTCCGAAGATTTGAATTTTGCAAGATATCCATTACGCTTATGTTCAATCATTTCTGGGATACCTCCTGTTTCAAAACCGACTACAGGTACTTCACATCTAAGACTTTCCAGTATAGTAGTAGGTAGGTTGTCTGCGATGGAGGAAACTACAAATACATCCATGGAGTTGTATGCTGCACATATCTCTTTCTCAGATGTTAGATATCCTGTATAATGGACTTTAAAGGGGATTTCTTTGATGATTTCCTCAGAAAGATTACTTCCAAAAACCAGTATCTCAAAATCGATGGAAATATTTAATTCCCCTAAGATCTGGAGTGCTTTTAACAGGTATTGGAAACCTTTATAAGGACTATTGATGTAATTGGCTCCAAAGCCGATTATTTTTCGTGTTTTATCAGGTTTGATAAATTTATCGGGTCTTTTTGGAAGCTGTTTGAAGTTTGAAGAAACTGAATTGAAAATCTGCCAAATATTTTTGTTTTTGAGCAGTGAGGCTGATTTTGCATTTTGTTCCATCCAACGACTGGGAGCTACGAAATACAGGTTGTTGTATTTCTGAAAAAGTTTTTGCTTTTTTAAAAATAACTTTTTTGACCTGTCTTTTTCTTTGTTTTCAGGTAAAACCTGACAATTTCCGCAAGTACCCTTGAATTTTTCACATTCAAAACTATAATGACAGCCACCAGTAAAAGTCCACATGTCATGTAATACAAAGATTAATGGTTTGCCCAATTGGGCTAGTTTTATTAAGCTGTTGATATTTAAATAACCGCCCAGCACCCAGTGGACATAAATAATGTCGGCTGTTGAGATTAGTTGGTGGGAAGATACGTCAGTCCCCAATATTGGGTAGCTAAAATTACCGAACTCTTTGTTGTTCTCCCTGTTTAATTTTGCTTGGATTTTATGGTCTAAACTGGATTTTAAATTTGGGAATTTGCCTAGTTTTTGGATAGCAAAATCATCTGGAGTGAATGTTGAAAACAGTGATAGAACAGAAGAGTCTATACCATTCCTTTTCATCAAATCATGTAATGTAATCGTATAATTTCCCGAGGAAGAAGAGCCATATTGTAAGTGTACTATTTTCATGTTTTTAAGAATTTATTTTATCCAGATGCCTCTTTTGTTTTTGACAACTACCATCAAGTATTGGTAAGGTGCAAGGATAATTCCATTTAGATTAGCAATTATAGCTGAGATAAATAAGGCATGTACGCCAATACCAAGAATGTTGATAAGGTACATGGCTGTCAATATGTAGATAATTGGGCTGAATAAACTTGCCCAAAACTGGAGTTTAAGAGCACTGATCCCATTTAGGAAAGAGACATAAGTGTTGCCGAACATAAAGCATATGAAAAATATAAATGCCCATACTGATAACTGGCTTGGTATAGTAACCAAATCTTCACCTAACCAAGCTCGATAGACGAAGTCAGAGATAATTACCATGAAAATTCCTGCAATCAGAAACACAAGGATGAGAAGATTATATTTTTTCACTGAGGATTTTATCCATTCAAAATCTTTTTTCATAAATGCCTCTGTTGATGCTGACCAAAATGGAGTCAAGAATATCGCAAAAACCATATTTAGTAATCCAAAGTACTTGTAGACAATATTGTAAGCGACAACATCTTCCGGTAGAAAATTCCTTACAATAATGATGTTTGCTGACTGATACTGGATGATTCCAGCGACTTGGATAATAAAGAATGTCCCTCCCAACCTGAATAGGTTTTTTGCATATCGGAAATTGATACTTTTGAAGCTTGGTCGATAGGCTGCGTACCTTCCTTTGAAAAGGATGAAGTTTGCTGATAGCAATACTATCAGGGGACTGATGCATAGGGCAAGTCCAAGGTTCAATAGGGATCCTTCTGTTGTCTTGATCAAGATGATTATTGCCATCAGGGAAAAGAACTGTCCCATGAGATCAACAAAACTCGCTATTGCAGGCTTTTGGTCTGCTGTGAGTATGGATGTGATCGTTTTTAGTATAAATTGAAGACAAAAATAGGTAAATACAATGACCATGAGCCTACTTAAATCACTCGACATGGTTGCATCTGTTTTGAGAATGCTAGCCCAATCAATGAAATTATTGGCTATCAAAAAGCTAACCCATACAGTCGAGAATATCAATACCAGTGTGGCATAAGTCGTGCTGACATATGTTTTGGCCAATTTAAGGTCACCTTTCGCCAAGCTTTCGCCAAGCTTATTCCGCAACCCCTGTGTCAAACCAATGTCAAAGAAAGAAAACCAGCCCACTATGGAGCTGATGGTTAGCCAAATTCCATATTTGGAAGGACTTACATAATCCAATGTAAGAGGAACCATGACCAAACTAAAACCTATGCTCAGACCTTTGATGAGCAATGTCCCCAGAATGTTCTTTTTGGCTTTAATGCTTCTTTCCTGGCCTTTGTTGATTTTCTCGTTAACCCATTTGTAGGCCAAACTGAAACTTTGTGTCATCTATAAATCCTTAAATACTAGTTCAAAACTGGTTCATAGTCATATCCATAACCATACCCGTTTACCAAACGGACGCCATTGAATATAAGTGATGGGTTTTTGAGCTTTTCTTTGACACCAAACTGGTTCAAAAAATCAAGATTATCTGTAGTTGTATATTCTGACCTTAGGATATACAATGTTTTGTCAGCATAGTGTACAAGTTCAAATGCGTCAGGCACCATTCCTACAGGAGAAGTGTCAATGATGATGTATTGAAATTGTTCCCTCAAAGCTTGGAATAATTGGGATACCCTATCATGACATATGATCTCCGATGGCGATGATACAAGATTCCCTGCACCAATGAAATAGAGATTATCCAAATTCGCATCTTTTACCAGAATATCAGAAAGCACGAGTTTTTTGTTTAGAACGTAATCAATAATTCCTATTTCTGGTTTTATTAATCCAAGGGATTTGAAAAGAGCGGGTTTTCTCAAGTCAAATTCCAACACTACTGATTTTTTACCCAAAACACTGAAACTACCACCTAGGTTTGTGGCGCAAAATGTCTTGCCTTCACCGGATGTAGATGAAGTGATCAAAAGGGTTTCCGTGTCGGAATTATAAGTACTGTTGTTGATCAGGTTTGATCTCAAAAGCCTGAATTGTTCGGCAACTGGTGATTTGTGTTTGTTGCCAAAAACCATCCCTTGCATCGTGTCATTTTTTGAAATTTCCCCAATGACAGGTAAATTGACTTGCTCCTCGGCATCGACTTTTTCTCCAATTTTGTTGTTCAATAGATTTTTCACGAAAATAAATGTGAATGGAATACCAAAGCCCATGATGACAGCAAAGGCAAGGGTTATTGGTTTTTTTGGAGATACTGGGCCAGGTGATGACCTAGCCTTATCGATTACTCTGGAAAAAGTATTTGAAGATACTGTCAACGAAATTAGTGCTTCTTCATTCTTTTGGTTTAGGAAATTAAATTGTTCCAGCCTATTGTTTTTCAATCTTTCCAAATCCTGCAATTCCCTTTCGATTTGTGGGATTTGGCTTGATTTATAATCGAATTGGGAAGAGTTGGATTCCAGGTTCCGGATGGATATTTCCAGACTTGATTTAATGTTTTTGATATTCTCTAGAATATCCTGTTTTTGATTGTTCAGTTTTTCGTCTATTCCTTGGACAATCGGATTTCCAGGTTCATTTGTCTGTAATAGCCTTTCCCGGTCTCGTTGAAGTGTGTTGTAGTTAGCCACAGATGCTATCAAACTTGGATCATCAATAGAAAGTGAACTTGGTACAGACCTGAATTCTCCAGTAGAAGTACTGATATAACTACGAATAGATTCTAGAATCTGGACTTGGGTTCTTTGGTTTCTGATCTCATTTTTAATCTGATTTGAGCTTTCTGAGTACAGTCTCGCCTCTGAGTTCACATCGCTTACCCGATTTTGGGTTTTTAGCAATTCAATTTTCCTTTCAATAGAATCAATCTCAAACGTTAAGCTCGAAAGTTGGTCGGACAGAAAATTTACTGTCGTATTTGCAGTCTCATTTTTCTCTATTTCTGTAAGTGAATTGTAATTGTAAATCAATCTATCAACGACCTCCTTGCCTCTCTGTGGTATGTTGTCTACCAAATTAACATACAATACACTTGATTGCTTATTGGCCTGTGCTATTTCAAGACGATTGACAAATCCTGCTGCCATGCTTGCCGGATCTGAAAAATATACAATAAAGTCAAGTTCTTTTACTTCCTGGAAGTCGATTGATTCATTTAATGCAATATTGAATTCACCATAATGTCCCTTTATTACTTCTCCAAAGCGATGAGTACTCGTCTTACCATCGAAATCCAACTTAAATTTGGTGCCATCGATTATTTCGATGTTGTATTCGTATTCATCAGGTTCGTAAAGCCATTCCTTTTTTGACCAATTGACCAGGAGTGGGGAAGCGTCTTTATAATATTCTTTTTTCCTCAGAAACTTATCTTTTGAATAAATCATCGTTTCAAATTGCAGATCACGAAGAACACTTTCCATAAGAGATAAAGACATGAACACTTCCATCTCATTTTCAAGGATTTTTGATGTCCTTAAGATATCCAATTCAGAAGAAATAAGATTGTCTGAAAAATTGACACCTTTTTCCTTATCCTTTATTACAATTTTACTGGAAATATGATAATATTTTTCTGCGTAGAATAAGTGGAGGACTGCAAGTGCAACAGCAATTAGGATACTGGCGGCAAACAAATACTTGAATCTCAAATAATTTTGAAGAAATTTACGGGGATTAACCTTTTTCTTATCTTCTAACCCAAACCCATCTATTAAAATATCTGACATTTTCATTAGTTGAATAAATTTTGATAGTTGAATATTAGTGCAACAAGTATTGAAGAACCTATGGAAGCGACTGTAATTAATGTTCTGTTATCCCTAGTCTGCTTTTCTTTGGCCTTGTCAGGTTCGACATAGATGATATCGTTTTGTATCAGATTGAACTGCGGTGATCTGAGGATTTCTTTGTCATTCAAATTTATTCTGTATGTTGCTCTTTGACCGTCTATTTCTCTCATGAGGAGGACGTTTTCACGTTTTCCAAATGCTGTCATATCGCCGGCCATCCCAAGGGCCTCAAGAATATTGATTTTGTCATTTTCAACAATGAAATGCGAGGGATTACTTACTTCACCAATTACAGTAATTCTGAAATTTGAGAGGTAAACATTGACTGATGGCTCCTTGACATGTGCCCTCAATAGAAATTTCAATTCGTTTCTGATTTCCTCGATTGTCAAACCTGCAACCTGAATTTCCCCAATTACCGGGAATTCAATCTTTCCATTGCTGTTTACTAAATAGGAATTGGTTGTAATCTGTTGGATATTGTTGTTTACCCCATTCAATTCGTCTTGATTTGGCAAAACACCTCCATTAAACAATACATTCGACTCCATGCTTGGACTGGAAACAACAATTTTCAACCTGTCATTCTTCTGGATTCTCACATTGCTGTTTGAAGGGATCTCGGAAAGTGTTTCTGAAGTTGGATCTAAATTACTAAAGTAAGTAAGGTTTCGTGGAGAGCAACTATATAGTGATATGGTTACTAGACATATATAAAATAATCCTTTCATTTCATTAAACTTAGTTTGTGTTTTGAATCGATTTTCCAAAGGTAATACAAAAAAATGTATATAAAAAACATTTTATATACTATTAAAATCAGATAGATGTGCGGTTTGTCTTAGGGGAATAAGGTTGCCAAGCCAATTATTCCAACAATAGTTACTTATTACTTTATAGGGGTATTTTGGGTGGGGTTTAGGAAAATGTATCCTGCTATATAGAGAGTAAATTTTATCCAAATATAAGAGGTAATACAGTCGTAATTCGATAGGCAAAATAAAATACATAGTTTAAAAATATCTTTTATGACTATCTGCTTTCTTGCACGTAGCCAAACAATATATTGTTGGATGAACAATTTGAGGTTCTGTTGACTACGCCGCGGCACAAGTGTGAACTGTTGTCCACGCCACAGGCGCGCAAGCTGTTGACGAGTATCCGCAAATTATAAAGCCTCTTCTCACCCAACGTGCAACATTGCGGATACTCATAATATATAGTCGCTTTTCTATTGTTGGTAAGCATACTGAAACTATTTGGGTTCCAAGCTTTATATTTTTTGACAGTCAAAACTGCTTTCATGCATTTCTGTATTATAGACCATTTTTTTACCTGAAATGATTTCTATAAAATCGCCCAATTGGACTCAGATCCCTTCATTTTCATTGTTATTGTCTTTAATATGGTTTTTATTTATAAAAAAATTTGCATTTCAAATACAAAAAAATGTACTTTTACATTTCAATAATGCAGAAGTAGTTTTCTGATAAAATTATTGGACTAAGTAGAAAGTTGTCCAGTTGGGGTAAAAAAATCAATTAAATGAAATCTTTAATCTTATTATTCGGTAGAAAGTTAGCTGTATTGTTTTTGCTTTCATTTCTTCTACTAAACAATGTCTTTTCTCAAAATATAATCAGGGTCAACTCTGAAGGGAATAATATTCCTATCAGGGAAGTTGAAATCGTTTTGGATAGAGGAGGGCAGAATGAAAGGGAAGTCGTTCAGACAAGGCAGAACCCTGGCAATCTCCTGCCAAGAAATGTTTCAGCTGAAATAAATTCCATACTTTTAGAAAGTGGGGAAAGGATTTTTGCAACTACAAGGTTTCCCAAAGTAATCAGTGCAAATCCAAAATTGGGGCAAAACATTGATCTGGGTCAAATTCGAGTAATTAGGTCTTTGGACAGTCTCGAAAGTCAGCATATCAATCACGAGAATAATCTTGAGAATTTTCTTGCGGGAATTGCCGAAATAGTTTCCATTCCTGATTTACGCTCTTATTGGGATATAAGCAATGCGACCTTATTAAAAGAAGATAATTCCTTTATTGATATACTCTATCAAAATCAAATCCCGTCCTCGGGATATATTCTTGTATCAGAAAGGAATGGAAATTCAACCTTTGATTTAGGTGCTTTAGATGAATTTGGGGATTTAATAGAGGATGCAAACCTTGTAAGCCTAACAGCGCAATTTGATTGGAATACCGTTGTGACCCATCAAATAAATTTTAATAATCAAACGCAATGGCTTACCATTTTCAATCCTGAGCTGTTCAATACGGAAATCCCAATTTTCGGCTTTAGGGTATTTGACAGGCAAGAATCGGATGGGAAAATTATATTTTTTGCAAGGGATGTTTCGGCTGCTCCGGATAACCTTTGTCCAATTTTCGCCTCTGTTGGTTCCGAAAATGCCGGGAATATTTTTGAAAATGATGAAATGGATGGAAATATCCTCAATCCACAAGATATTAACTTGACAGTTTTTGATGGGCAAGGTGTGCTTTCTCTAGGTTTTATCCAATTGGACCAAGATCCAAATTCTCCCGGATTTGGCAATATTTCCATTTTACCGAATGCAACTCCGGGTATTTATACTTTTGAATATGAAATAGAAGATAAATTGGATGGTAGAACAGACAGGACTGAAGTTACTGTAAGGATTATCGAATTTTTGGAATTGGAAAGCAATACTTATTGCCAGGGACAGCAGTCAGATGAATTGTTTATTTCTTCCGACAGAGTTTCGGGTTTTACCTACCGCTGGTACGTTAATGAGACTGATTCCAACGAAGGAGGACAGTTGATCGCAGAAGAGACTTCACCTAGATTGACCCCTCCCACAGATGTGGATGGTGTACGATACTATTATGTAATCGTTACCAATGATTGTGGTGAATCCCTGACCTCTTCTGTTGCTGCAATCACCGTCCTGGCTACCGAAGCCCCATTGTCTACTGGAAATATAACTGAGTGCGCACTGGAATCTATCCAAACACTCAACGCAAATGATGCAATTGCCACTACTGATGGGGTTGAAATTGTATGGTATCTGTCAGCTGATAGTGATGATAGGGTTACAGCGCCAATCCTAGATGAAATTGGATCTATTACTTACTATGCAGAAGCAGTCAATCTGGCTACTGGCTGTGCTTCTGTCATAAGAACACCCGTCACCCTTACTTTGGATGATTGTAGGCTGTCTATCAATAAATCTGTAGACCAGTTGGAAATCGACGGGCCAACCATTTTGAATTTCACAATTGAAGTGACCAACCCAGGGACTGTGGCTGCTACTGATGTTGTAGTGACAGATCCTCTGACCAATGGAAATGAACCACTGCAATTGCTTAGTGGAGATTCCAACGGGGATGGAGTCCTTGATTTAAATGAAACATGGATTTATCAAACTTCATACGAAGTAAATCAGGAATTAATAGATCTTGGTTTGGACATAGTCAATACTGCATTTGTTAATGCCAATGAAACTGGTGAAGAGTTATCTACAACTACCACAATCATCAACCAAAACAGCAGTATTTCATTAAGCAAAACCGCAGACAAATCAGAGGTAAGTGCAGCAGGGGAAGTAATTACATACACCTTGGCAGTTGCCAATACAGGCAACACGACTTTGACAGAAGTGGTGATCAGTGATCCGAAGCTGGAAGTTGAGGAGAATGTGGGGACCTTGTCGCCAGGAGAGAGCAAGTCGGTGACAGCTGGCTATACTGTAACCCAGGAAGATATTGATGCAGGAAGTATCCTGAATGCGGCAAGTGTGCAGGGTGAAGATCCAAACGGGGAGACACCGGGAGATGAAGATGAACTTGAAACACCTGTTGACCAAAACAGCGGAATTGCTTTGAGCAAAACAGCAGACAAATCAGAGGTAAGTGCAGCAGGAGAGTTGATCACTTATACACTGACAGTTACCAATACAGGCAACACGACTTTGACAGAAGTGGTGATCAGTGATCCGAAGCTGGAAGTTGAGGAGAATGTGGGAACTTTGTCGCCAGGAGAGAGCAAGTCGGTGACAGCTGGCTATACTGTAACCCAGGAAGATATTGATGCAGGAAGTATCCTGAATGCGGCAAGTGTGCAGGGTGAGGATCCAAACGGGGAGACACCGGGTGATGAAGATGAACTCGAA
>NZ_JBHUHR010000038.1:287033-287741 GCF_042682445.1 Belliella marina | reverse complement strand
CCTGTTGACCAAAACAGCGGAATTGCTTTGAGCAAAACAGCAGACAAATCAGAGGTAAGTGCAGCAGGAGAAGTGATTACTTATACGCTGACAGTTACCAATACCGGGAACACGACTTTGACAGAAGTGATGGTCAGCGATCCGAAGTTGGGAGTTGAGGAGAATGTGGGAACCTTGTCGCCGGGAGAGAGCAAGTCGGTGACAGCGAGCTATACTGTAACCCAGGAAGATATGGATGGAGGAAGTATCCTGAATGCGGCAAGTGTGCAGGGTGAGGATCCAAACGGGGAGACACCGGGTGATGAAGATGAATTGGAGACACCTGTTGACCAAAACAGCGGAATTGCTTTGAGCAAAACAGCAGACAAATCAGAGGTAAGTGCAGCAGGAGAAGTGATTACTTATACGCTGACAGTTACCAATACAGGCAACACGACTTTGACAGAAGTGATGGTCAGCGATCCGAAGTTGGGAGTTGAGGAGAATGTGGGAACCTTGTCGCCGGGAGAGAGCAAGTCGGTGACAGCGAGCTATACTGTAACCCAGGAAGATATGGATGGAGGAAGTATCCTGAATGCGGCAAGTGTGCAGGGTGAAGATCCAAACGGGGAGACACCGGGAGATGAAGATGAACTTGAAACACCTGTTGACCAAAACAGCAGTATTTCATTAAGCAAAACAGCAGACAGATCAGAGGTAAGTGAAGCA
>NZ_JBHUHR010000038.1:218898-286868 GCF_042682445.1 Belliella marina | reverse complement strand
TGAGCAAAACAGCAGACAAATCAGAGGTAAGTGCAGCAGGAGAGTTGATCACTTATACACTGACAGTTACCAATACAGGCAACACGACTTTGACAGAAGTGGTGGTCAGTGATCCAAAGTTGGGAGTTGAGGAGAACGTTGGAACCTTGTCGCCGGGAGAGAGCAAGTCGGTGACAGCGAGCTATACTGTAACCCAGGAAGATATGGATGGAGGAAGTATCCTGAACGCGGCAAGTGTGCAGGGTGAGGATCCAAACGGGGAGACACCGGGTGATGAAGATGAACTTGAAACACCTGTTGACCAAAACAGCGGAATTGCTTTGAGCAAAACAGCAGACAAATCAGAGGTAAGTGCAGCAGGAGAGTTGATCACTTATACGCTGACAGTTACCAATACAGGCAACACAACTTTGACAGAAGTAGTGATCAGTGATCCAAAGTTGGGAGTTGAGGAGAATGTTGGGACATTGTCGCCGGGAGAGAGCAAGTCGGTGACAGCGAGCTATACTGTAACCCAGGAAGATGAACTGGCACAAGTCCCAATTGTCAACGTTGCTACTGTTTCTGGATTTGTGAATTCGGAGGATAAAGTTGAAGCAGAAGATCAAGTGTCTGTTCCTGTTGTCTGTGAAGGAAAGACAAGAATTGAAGGTTTGATTTTCAATGCTGAAACAGGTTTGCCATTATCAGGGGTGCCAGTTACTTTGATTCCCCAAGGAAATACATCAGGGCAGATTTTACTTCAGGTCACAAAAGATGATGGTAGGTATTATTTCACGGATTTTACTCCTGGGGAATACCTAGTTCAAGTGCAGGATGCCAATCTGAACAGCGCGAGAAATCTTTACCCTGTAGAATCATCCTTGTTCATTACGATGATCGAGAATTGTAATTTCATTACGAAAGATTTTGGATATGAATCATATGATGGAAATGTGCTAGGTGATTTTGTATGGTATGATTTGAATGGAAATGGTATCCAGGATGAATGGTTTGATGCCAACGATGATGGAGAAGTTACCTTGAATGTACCGGACGCCAATGGATATGTCGCATTTGATGAATGGGAATGGATAGATTTCAATGGAGATGGAAGATTCAATGGTCCTGAGAACGAAGGGGAAGTAAGGAAAGCTGGTTTTGGTAACCCAAATAATCCAAACATCCTTGTAACTGGACCTAATGGATACAGAGAGGAATTGACCATCGGGATATTGGGGAATTACAGAACCCGACCAAATGAATTGGGTGATTATACCGTTGAATTGATTTTTGATGAAAGCCTGGAATTGGAGGCAGAAGCCATGGGCAACTCCGGTAAAGTGAAGGTAATCCCTAATTACGGTGGAAGAATTATCAGTGATCCGAGGATCGAATGTGGAGTGACAACTACCAACCCATTTGAACTGACATTTACTCAAGAGTCAAGAGTTCGATTGGATGTGGATTTTGGGGTAAGATGTCAGGAATTCCATTCTCCAAGACCAATTTTGGCAAATGATGATGACTTGGGTGAGTTTAGGATTAGTCATGAAGGCTTGATTGGAAATATATTGGAGAATGACTTGCTGGATGGTCAAAGACCAAACCCTGATGATGTGGATTTTGTATTCACAGATTTAGATGGAATTATTGGTTTATTGATCAATCCAAATGGAGAGTTGAGCTTGGTTCCAGGATTGAATGAAGCGAGGGAATACCGATTAAGATATGTGTTAAGTGAAGTGTTGGATCCAGACAACAATGATGATGCTTTTGTGACATTGAGGTTGTTGGACGATGCGGTGGATATGTCCATCACGAAGACTTCATTTGAAGTTGAGATTTTTGAGGGGGATGAATTTGAGTACGAGATAGTAATCACCAACAACAGCGAGAGTGATGCAGAGGATGTAGAGATAATAGATGATTTGCCAAATGGGTTGACTTACATCAGTTCGACGGTGAATTCGAGCAGTACGCAGATTGATGCTGCATTGAATGTCACAGGCAGTAGGTTGACTTGGACGGTACCATTTTTCCCATCTGGTGCAACAATGACGATCAGGGTTTTGGTAAAAGCTGATGCACTATCAGGATCAGCAGATCTGACTATAACAAACGTAGTGACAGTGGCCTCTTCGGGTGATGATACAAACCCGGATGACAATACGGCTACAGACACGAACACTATAAAACCATTCTTTATCCCTAATGTGATCACACCTGATGGGGATTCATTGAATGACAGATTTGTAATAAAGGGTCTTGGGAAGTTCCCAAGTAATGAAATAATAATAATCAACAGGTACGGGGATCATGTCTTCGAAAGAACTAATTATCAGAATGACTGGTCTGCCGAAGGCCTTCCTGCCGGAACATATTTCTATGTGCTGGTTGGGACGGATACACAAGGCAGAAGCCATGATTTCAAAGGTTGGATACAAGTAATCAAAGAATAATCGAAGAATTATGAAAAGAATTTTCAAATTATTAGGGAAGGTTGTATTGATGACTCTGGTCTTTTCAGGTGTTGTTGAAGCCCAGCAGCTACCACAATTTAGCCAATACATATTCAATGGCCTTCATATCAACCCGGCATATGCCGGATACAAAGGGGAACCATATATCCAAAGCACCTACAGGAGTCAGTGGGTAAGTTTTCCCGGTGCACCAAAAACCTTTTCTTTAACGGCAGATTTGAGCGCCAATGAAGGACTGATGGGTTTTGGCTTATCTATCTTGTCTGATAAGATAGGTCCTACAAATACCAACGGGGCATTGCTCTCTTATGCATACAGGATTCAGACAGGCAGGGATTCATTTTTGGGATTGGGCATAAGTGCAGGTGCAAATGAATATGCGATTGATGGTGACATGCTTCGGGCTTCGGATCCCAATGACCCCAATATTCCTGAAGGAAGGGTGAATATGTTTACACCCAATATGAATATGGGATTGTTTTTCCATAACAATAGGTTTTACGCAGGTCTCAGTGCCTACAACATGATTGGAAAGGGAGCATTGGAAAGGGAGGATATAGCTTTGGCTTACCATGATTTCCATTACTACCTGACTGCAGGTGTGATGATCCCTGTTTCCAACAGTGTCCAGTTCAAACCTTCATTTTTGATCAAAGAAGTGAAAGGCGCCCCTACAAGCTATGATATCAATGGGATGGTTTTGTTCAATGAGCGGATTTGGCTTGGGGCCTCCTACAGATCCAATGTCCAAGTCGGGATGGATCATCTGCAGGACAATCTAAACCAACGGAATGCTGTTGCCTTTATCATGGAGATTTTTGCAACGAATAATCTGAGGCTGGGCTATGCATACGACCATAGCATAAATGTATTGAGTGATTACAGAAACAATTCTCACGAGTTATCAGTGGGCTATTATATCAGCCCGAGAAATGTAAGTATGAAAAACCCAAGATGGTTCTAATTATGAAAAATATTTTTACAACATTGACATTGATGCTGACGATATCTTTGATATCTATACATGTACAGGCACAAAACCCACTTCTCCGGTATGCTGACAAGCAATTTAGGTTGAACAACTACCAGCATGCAGCAGAATCCTATGAACATGCTTTTGGTAGAAAAGAGAAATATGAAACAGCCAAGAAGATAGCCGAATCCTACAGCAAGATTCAGGATTACCCAAAAGCCAATGAATGGTGGTTGACAGTTGTAGGTTTTGAAGAGGCAGGTAAGGAAGATTACCGTGAATATATATTGTCTTCTTTTCAGATCAGTAATGGGGATATAGACTTGGACACTTTGTTGGAAGGGAGTGGATATTCTGCTTTGGATTTCCCGGAATTAGATGCCGACAAATTGAAGGAGTTGTACCAGAAGCGCAGTAATGTAAAGCTCATTCCAGTAGATGGGGTCAACAGTACTGGTTCTGATTTTGGAATGGCCAAAGACAAGGATGGGAATATGTACTTTGCTACGGATAGAGGGCAAGTGGTTCCTACGGATAAAATGCCAATCAGATTGGATTTGAATAATATCTACAGCAAAGAGAAATATGATTTCAATGATCGGGAGTTCTTTAGGATTGTCAGAAAAGATACTACAGGGACTTTGACAGTGCTTGAGGCAGGGGATGAAGAGATATTGCATTTCTCTGACCCTAGTTTTATGCATGAAAAGGATTTGATTTTCTATAGTGTGACAAGAAGAATTACCAAGGCAAAGAAGAAAGGGGATTTCCAGGTAGGTACAGAAGTGTTCTTTAGCAGTTTGGACGAATCTGGTGTGATGTCTTCTCCTGAAGGGTTTTCCTTCAATGATGCCGTAAATTATAGTGTCATGCACCCGTTTGTGGATGAGGATGCAAAAAGAATTTATTTTTCTTCAGACATGCCGGGTGGGCAGGGAGGTTTTGACCTTTATTATGTGACTTATAATGATGATTTGACCTTTGGTAATCCTGTCAACTTGGGAGCAATAGTCAATACGGATAAAAATGAAAGCCATCCTTATAGAGTAGAGGATAAACTTTATTTTTCTTCCAATGGACATCTTGGGTTTGGGGGGTTGGATGTGTTTATGGCTGATTACAGTGCAGGTGGATTCAGCAGCGTAAGCAATATGGGAACGCCTATAAATTCAAATAGGGATGATTTCGCATATAGCCTTACTGCTGATGGGAAAAGGTATATCTCCAGTGATAGAACAGGAGGACAGGGGATGGATGATATCTATAGTATAGAGACATTAAACAAACTTTTGGTAGCCAAGGTTATTGATTGTGATGGGATGTTGGTTACGGATGAATTTGATGTAGCGCTAAAAGCAAAGGATCAGCAGATGGATGTTGCCAGTTCAAGAAGAGCAGATGGCGCTTTGTTGGCAGATCTTAGCCCGGATAACAATTTTGAATTGAAAATAAGCAAAAAAGGCCATTTCAGTATATTTGACAATGACCTTACTACAATAGGTTTAGAAGGAGATACGCTGAAAAGGGAATATAGACTTGCAAGAATCCCTTATCAAATGCCTGTCTATGTAGACATAGTTTATTATGATCTCGATAGTTCTGTAATTCGGAATGACGCGGCCCATACTTTGGATAAGCTAGGTGCATTGATGCAGAAATACAGTTTCTTGGATTTGTTGGTGGGTTCCCATACAGATGCAAGGGCATCGGATGAATACAATGAATCCCTTAGCGAGCGAAGGGCTGACGCTGTTGTGGATTTCCTCGCTAAATACAACATCGGCAAAGAACGTGTGCGTGCAAGATGGTACGGTGAGCAAGAACTCACAAATGACTGTGGGGATGGGGTGCCTTGTCCAGAGACAGAGCATCAGCTCAACAGAAGGTCTGAACTGGTCTTGGAGGCATTCCCTGATTTGAATAAAGAATATGAATTGCCATCCGAGCTTTTGGATAAGGATATCTGCGACGAGTTTGGGATCTTCGAGGAATTGCAGAAAGAACTGAATGCTGTTCCAATCGTCTATTTCGATTTTGACAAGTCAACGATTAGACCAATTCACAAAAAGGAATTGGAAAGGACAGCGATCATGATGAAGCGTATGAAAAACCTGAATCTGTATATCTCTGGACATACTGATCAGCGGGGGAGTGAGGAGTATAACAAGTCTTTGTCAGAGAGAAGGTCTACCGTCGTGATGGACTATTTGGTAAAAAGAGGTGTGGAGGCAGCAAGGATGCAATTTGAATGGTTTGGGAAAACCCAGCCAATCCATGATTGTGGAACTTGCACAGAAGCCCAACACCAAGAAAACAGAAGGACGGAATTGCATTTGAAAAAGTAATTTAATGAAGTGCTTTGGATAGGGTCAAGGTACTGATATCAAATACCGATTAGTAAAAAAATAAATTAAAGAAACCCTAACCTGTAGATTTATTAAAGGACCATCTGTCTCAGGTGGTCTTTTTTCTTTACGTACCAGTAAGGTTTTTATTATATAATACATGAGAAATTTTTTCGAAGGATGAACTAGAAGTATAGCAGTGGAACAAGAAAATCAACCACTTTGGAAATGTCGCTTTTTACATGATGGACGATTCTACTTGCGGAAGATCGACTCGAAAAAAAGTATTACTAAGGAATGTTGTTTAGATGAAAGACATACATTCATTATTAGTGAATCATGATAACCAGTAAAAAATGTAATATGTACTTTATAGGTTATATATGATAGTTTGTAGTGGTGTTTTGTTTGAATTTGTCTTTTTAAGAAAACCCTTGATAATTAATTGATTTCTCGTCCTATTAATATGATAGGTTAGGTGGAAATATTAGCCTACACTATTTTTAATGTTTTTTTAAATTATGTAAAATGAATTTAAAATACTAAAATTTGCATTTTAAATTTTATTTAATAATTTTGTTATAGTTTATTAGTTCGGGTTATTTTTAAATAAAAACCATTTATGGAGCGTTTTAACAATAGAATTCATCATTTTTTTGAGCAGCAGGCGAGTTCAAACCCTGGGAAAATCGCTATTGTGTACAATGGCGAAAAAATCACCTATGGTGAATTGGATGAAGCTTCTGATCGATTAAAGAATTATATCGTTTTAAATCATCCTGATGAGGAGATCATAGGTTTGAGTACCTTGAAGAATATCCATACCATTACGGGGATTTTAGCTGTTTTGAAAGCCAATAAGGCTTACCTTCCCTTGGACTTGGATTATCCCAATGAAAGACTTTTATACACGGTCAAATCATCAAAGGTGAAATCGTGCATCTCTTCAAATGAAGAGTTTGATGGATTCAAAAATATAGGCTTAAATAATATCAATGTAGAAGAACGGTCAGTTGTAAATAGGCCTGGGCAACTTTCCAATTCTCACTCAGCTGTAATATTATATACATCAGGTTCAACTGGTGAACCAAAGGGTGTCGAAATCCAACACCAAGGCTTATATGAAATGATTTCGTATCGGATCGATAAAATTGGGAGAGACAGTAATGAGCAGGTCTTGCAATTTGCCTATTTGGGATTTGATGCATCGATCATGGAGATTTTTGGAACACTTTCAACTGGCAGAACCTTACATCTTATAGATGAAGTCAATAGGTTGGATTCCAGATATTTATTGGATTACATTGTAAAAAACAAGATAAATAAAACCTTCTTCCCCTACGTTTCTCTTCAGTACTTCGCAAATGAAGTGCTTAATTCAAAAACTTACCCACAAACTCTAAACGAAGTAGCGTGCGGTGGTGATTTGTTGAAAATTACAGCCAATATCAAGGAGTGTTTCAAGAATCTACCGCATGCTAGGTTGAAAAATATGTATGGGCCTACTGAAGCGAGTGTTTTTGTATCTGAAAATGTTCTTGATGAAGATCCAGACAATTGGGAGGAGCTTCCAGGTATTGGATTTCCTATAGCAGGCTGTAGGTTGTTTGTTTTGGATGAAAACCTAGAGATATGTAATCCTGGCCAGCCAGGAGAGTTGTATATTATGGGGAATTGTCTTGCGAAAGGATACCTCAACCGTGATGACCTTACCGCAGAGAGGTTTGTAAATATCCCCAATATAGATCCTGAATTTAGCATTGCTTATAAAACTGGTGATATCGTAAGCTCCAATTCAGAAGGCTTACTTTATTTCAAAGGCAGGATAGATGATCAGGTCAAGATCAGGGGGAATAGGGTTGAACTAGGGGAAGTAGAAGTAAACATCAATAAATTTGAGCAAGTAAACCAAGCTGTGGTAAAACTGGATCTTGATGCGACTGGTCAAAAAATGATTGTTGGTTATGTACAGTTCAATCAAAAAGAGGCAGGAAACATAGAGCGATTGAAGGGTTTTTTGAAGAGGAATTTGCCTAATTATATGATTCCTGATTTTATAGTAGAGATGGAGTCGTTTCCAAAGACAGCTTCTGGTAAAATAGATAGAAAAACGCTTCCCAAACCACAACAAGTTAGAGGATCTCTACCTTCTGAATTCGTTCCACCGAAAAGTAAAGCTGAAAAAGATTTTTGCAACCTTTTCGCTAGTATTCTCCAATTTGACAAGATTGGGATGACTGATAATTTTTTTGAATTTGGAGGGAATTCTCTAAAAGCTCAAAAGCTGATTTCATCCTTTAGATTAGAATTGGGTATAGAAACGTCTGTCATCAAACTTTATCAGTACCCTACAGTTCAGCAATTTTTGCAAAAATCGCTAAATCCTGAGTCTGATTCACTCGTCAATAGTTTGGAAGAAAAGCTAAAAACCAAAGGCGAATCGAGGAAAGATGTGGCTGTGATTGGTATGGCAGGGAGGTTTCCCGGTGCAAATGATATCCAAGAACTCTGGGATGTATTGATATCAAACCAAGAGACCATTAAAATTTTTGACGACAGTGAATTAGAAGCATCGATTGATCAGTCTATTTTTAATAATCCAAGTTATGTCAAAGCTAGGGGGGTAATTTCTGATGCTGATAGATTTGACGCCGGTTTTTTTGGTTTGAACAAGGTGCTAGCAGAAATGATGGATCCCCAGCAGCGTTTGTTCTTGGAAATTGCCTATAATGTGTTGGAAAGTACAGGCTATCGAAATAATTCGGGTTCCGCAAATATAGGAGTTTATGCCGGGGTTAGTTCCAATACTTATTTTATGAATAACCTTCTTTCATATCCCGAAAAAATAAGGGATTTGGGAGATTTTCAGGTGAGTTCCCTCAATGAAAAAGATTTTATTGCTTCCCGCACAGCTTACCATTTGAATCTGACAGGTCCGGCAGTAAGTGTGTATTCTGCATGTTCTACTTCACTGTTGGCAATAGTTCAAGCTGTTGAAAGTATAAGGCTTGGCAACTGTGAAATAGCCTTGGCTGGCGGTGCAAGCGTCAAGAGTCCGCAATTTAGTGGGCATTTATATGAAGAAGGTTCAGCATACAGCAAAGATGGGCATTGCAAATCTTTTGATGCAGATGCCCAAGGCACTGTTTTCAGTGATGGTGCAGGGGTGGTTCTACTCAAGGATCTTGATGCTGCCAAAAGGGATGGTGACAATGTTTTGGCAATCATCAAGGGTGTAGGTGTCAACAATGACGGCGGTAGCAAAGGAAGTTTCAGTGCCCCTAGTGTAGAAGGGCAGGCGATTGCAATCCGTACGGCTATTGATGATGCGGGAATCAGACCTGAACAGA
Source organism: Belliella marina (assembly GCF_042682445.1). Lineage (NCBI taxonomy): Bacteria > Pseudomonadati > Bacteroidota > Cytophagia > Cytophagales > Cyclobacteriaceae > Belliella > Belliella marina. Next base: position 277,738 of record NZ_JBHUHR010000038.1, on the reverse strand, counting down.
TAACATTTATAGAGGCTCACGGTACAGGGACTCCACTGGGAGATCCAATGGAAATAGAAGGGCTTAAGCTGGCTTTTGGAAATACGGAGAAAAAGAATTTCTGTGCCATTGGCAGTATAAAAAGCAATATGGGGCATTTGAATGCAGCCTCGGGAGTTTCTGGTTTTATCAAAGCGGTTTTGACATTGCAATATAAAAAGTTGGTGCCGGTCCATGGTTTTCAAAAACTAAATCCTGATATCAAAATTTCCGATTCCCCATTTTACATCAATTCAAGTCTGCAAGAATTCTCCCAAAACGAGAAAGTATATGGAGGGGTAAGCTCTTTTGGTGTTGGGGGAACCAATGTGCATTTGGTCTTGGCAGAGGCTGATAAAGCAGAGAGCCAAGCTGTAGTGGAAGAAAGTCACCCTGCCTACCTTATCAACTGGTCTGCAAAGTCAACTGGTTCAGTCCAGCTCTATGCGCAAAAGTTGGCAGACTTTATTTCACAAAATCCGCATGCCCGACTACAAGATGTGGCTTCTACGCTCCAGGTTTCACGGAAATCTTATCCGCATAAGGCCTATGTAATCGCTGATGGCAAAGACAGTCTCCTAAAGGAGTTGAAGAAATTCTCCTCCGGAGAGTTGGTAAATCATCAGCCTCCCCAGAGTAAAGATTTTGCATTTTTATTCCCAGGACAAGGTGCACAATACCTACAGATGGGCAAATCATTGTATGATCATTTTGAGATTTACAGACAATCAATCGATGATTGTATCCAAATTGTCAATCCTCTTCTCGGAGTAGAGCTCAAAGAGATTATTTTTCCTTCTGAGATTAGTTCAGAAGCCAATCTTTTACTAAAAGACACCAAGTTCACGCAACCGGCCATATTTGTCACCGAGTATGCCTTGGGTAAATTATGGATTGATCTGGGTGTATCACCTTTGATTCTGTGTGGACATAGTATTGGAGAGTTCAATGCAGCTGTTTTTGCAGGCGTGATGACATTGGAAGATGCTTTGTGGTTGGTATGCAAAAGGGGGCAGTTGATGAGTGGGCTTCCTCCTGGTTCGATGTTGGCAGTTAGGGGCAAAGCTGATCAAATCAAGTCTCATTTACCGGAAGGGGTTTCGATTGCAGCGGTAAATACACCAAACGCATGTGTCGTCTCTGGAGAAAAAGAGGTTATTCAGGAGTTATCATTGAAGCTACAGCTAGGAGGGATACAGTCCAGAATCCTACAAACCAGCCATGCTTTCCATTCCCAAATGATGTCGTCTATTTTGGCGGAATTTGAAGAAGAAGTTTCAAAAATCTCCCTCAATCGCCCAAGACTTCCCATCATGTCTACAGCAACTGGGCAGCTTCTCAAAGATGAGGAAGCCATTGATCCAAAGTATTGGTCAAATCAAATTCTCACGACGGTGCTTTTCTCGGATGCAATAATGTCAATAGAAGAAAATGGTGCTTTCAATTTTCTGGAGGTTGGACCAGGTAATGTACTTAGCTCTTTGGTCAGACAACACAATCTTGGCAGCAATCCTTCGATTATTAATAGTATTTCAATTGGGGAGGAGACACAATCGGAATTCGAATCTTTTTTACACGCTATCGCAAAAGTATGGCAAGCAGGAGTGGAAGTAGATTTTAGTAAAATGTATAAAAGCTTCAGCTTCCAATCTGATCTACCTACCTACGCATTCGATAAGCAAAGATATTGGCTAGACCCACCAATCAAAAAAGAGATCAATAATCAAAACGTATTTAATTCAAATCAATCTGCAGTAAAAATTTCCCCGTCAAATTCAATCAGTAAAATGGAAACACGAGATACTTTTTCACAAAAAATCCAAGAAATAATATTGAATGCTACTGGGGTTCAAATGCCTGATGAAAACACTACTTTTTCAGAAATGGGCTTGGACTCTCTTATTCTTACGCAGCTGGGGTCTAAATTCAGAAATGAATTTGGGATTCAGTTGACATTTAGACAGCTTAATGAGGACTTACAGTCTGTTGGTAAAATTGAGGCTTTTGTAAAAGCAAATATTGCAGAGGAAAACAAGGCTAGGTATATCACTACCGTTGCAGATCAGGTCTCCCCCCGTTCTTCACAGCAATATTCCGCAGAGTCTTTGGTAAACGCTCCCAGTTTTCAACCGGCTGGTTTGGTAGATAATTCTGGGCAAAATATGATGATCAATCTGATTGCCCAGCAGATGGAATTGCTTTCTAGGCAACTCAATCAAATCCAACAGCAAAATTCAGGACTTGTCGGTACTGCTCCTCAATATGTCGCTCTATCGGCTCCAGTGTCTACAAGCAAGGCAGTGACTTCTGAGGAAGGGAACAAAATCCAACTTACAGAAGCCGAGCAGACTGAACTTAAAAAACCCTTTGGGGCAATCGCTAGAATTCAGAAAAAGGATGCGGAATTGAGTGATTCCCAAAAGGAATTTATAGCTGAGCACACAAAGCGCTATATAGCTGCGACAAAATCATCCAAAGCTTATACTCAAGAGCATAGGACATATATGGCAGATCCCAGGGTAGTGTCTGGATTTAAGCCAAGTATGAAAGAAATGATCTATTCTCCAGTAGTAAACAGATCTTTGGGAAGTAAACTTTGGGATATTGACGGCAACGAATACTTGGATGTCTTGAATGGCTTTGGGTCAATCATTTTTGGTCATAGACCAGACTTTATCAATGACAGGCTGAAAGAACAGCTGGATAAAGGTTATGAAATCGGACCTCAACACCCGCTTTCAGGAGAAGTTTGTAAGTTGATCTGTGATATGACTGGTCATGATCGCGCAGCACTTTGCAACACAGGCTCCGAAGCTGTAATGGGCGCTATGAGAATCGCAAGAACTGTGACAGACCGAAGTCTGATTATTTCCTTCAATGGATCGTATCATGGGATATTTGATGAAGCGATAGTAAGGGGTGTCCAGAATAAAAAAGTTTTCCCTGCTGCAAGTGGGATTATGGAATCCTCAGTACAAAATATGCTTGTATTGGACTATGGGACAGAGGAAAGCTTGGAAATCATCAGAAAAAGAAAGAATGAAATCGCAGCGGTATTGGTAGAACCTGTACAAAGCAGGAGGCCGGAATTCAGACCGGTTGAGTTCTTGAAAAAAGTAAGGGAAATAACTGCTGAATCTGGTGCAGCCTTGATTTTCGACGAAGTTATTACAGGATTTAGAATGCATCCAAAAGGTGCCCAGGGTGTTTTCAAGATCAAAGCAGATATCTGTACCTATGGAAAAGTGATTGGTGGAGGCCTTCCAATCGGAGCTATTGGTGGATCCAAAAGGTTCATGGATGCCTTGGATGGTGGCTGTTGGAATTATGGGGATGATTCTCTTCCTGAGACAGGGGTGACTTACTTTGCAGGGACATTCGTGAGACACCCGCTTGCCCTGGTTTCTGCGAAGGCGGCATTGGAATATTTGAAAAATGATGCTGGAAAACTACAGCATAGCCTCACAATGAAAACAAACCAACTGGCAGAAGCGCTCAATCTGTTTTTCGATGAACAGAGCCTCCCATTTGGGATAGTTCATTTTGGATCATTATGGAAATTCAAACCAAAGTATGATGTCAATTATACAGAGTTGATTTTTTCACAAATGAGGGAAAAAGGAATCCATATCTATGACGGTTTCCCTTGTTTTATGACCACTGCGCATACCGATGATGATATAGATAGAATCTGCCAAACTTTCAAAACATGTGTTTTTGAATTGATGAAGGCGGGGTTTTTTATGGAAAATAGAATTCTTGAAAATGCATAGTGACTTTTAGGTTTTGTTTTTTAAAGAAAAATTGGGTACTGAAAAATCGATAAATAATGGAAGGTTTGCGTGAGAAGAAAAATGTGAGGACATTTCAGACAAGTGAATCTCAAAAAGAGATTTGGTTGAGTTGCATCATTGGAGGAGAAGATGCCAATAGGGCATACAATGAGTCTATCAGTATAGAACTGAATGGGTATTTAGATTATTTGAGTCTAAAAAAAGCACTTAACGAGATTCTTGAGCGTCATGATATTCTGAAAAGCACTTTCTCCCCTGATGGCCAATCCATTTATATTGGAAATCAGCAGAGCCTTATTGAAGTTGTTTCTCTATACGATTTGGATATGGAAGCCCAAAAGCAGAGGGTTGCTGAACTCTTGGAAGAACAAGCACTTTTGGTCTTTGACTTGGAATCTGGCCCTCTCACCAAAATCACCATAATACAGAAATCTCCGGAAGAGAATATCCTTGTGTTTACAGCCCATCATTTGGTTTGTGATGGTTGGTCCACTGGGGTTTTTCTGAGGGAATTATGTCAGCTTTACAATTCTTACTATGAAGGATATGGATTCGAATTGGATACGGCCCCCTCGTATTGGGAATATGCCGATTTTGAAAAGGAATTTCAAAACTCAAACCAATTTGAAAGAAATCTTGATTTTTGGAAGAAAGAATTAGGGTCAAAGCCAGTGTCACTGAGATTGGCTACGGATTTTGAAAGGACCGATGACAGATCGTTCAACGGAAAAAGGTTTGATCAAGAGATTGATTTTGGAATGTCCAAAAGACTCAAACAGCTTTCCAAAGATTTGGGTGTAAGTTTTTTCAACCTAATGCTTTCCTCCTTCGAACTTTTGATGGCAAAATCCGCCAATCAGAAAGAGTTTGTAATTGGCCTTCCGGCAGCTGGGCAAGTGATTACAGAAAAATACAACCTGATAGGCCATTGTGTGAATTTATTGCCTGTTCCGGTTTCCATTGATCTGGACATGCATTTTTCTGATTATGTGAAAGGTAGGAAAAAGAAACTCAGTGAAATATTGGACCACCAACAGATCACTTTTGGCACATTGCTCAAAGAACTAAAAATAGCTAGGAAAGTCAATGAAGTTCCAATTGTGCCAGTGGTTTTCAATGTGGATTTGGGAATGGATGACGAAGTGGAGTTTTTGGGACTTGACTTCTCAATTCAAACCAATCCCAGAAAGTTTGAGAATTTTGAGATTTTCCTCAACCTTTTCGAAAGCAAATCAAACTTGGTTTTCGAGTGGTCTTACAATCCCGATCTATACACGGCTTCTACTATCTCAAATTGGTCCGATGGCCTAAACAAGATCCTTTTGGAAATTTTGGACCAGCCGAATTTGAAATTGGTGGATTTGTTGGCTACCCAAGAAGACTCAGAAAGCTATCAATTGCCCGCTTACGGCGAAGAAACCGATGGTTTTATCCCTGTAGTCGAACTTATTGAGCGGAGTGTAGAGCTTTATGCGGACAAGGTGGCTGTTATATTTAAGGACAGGCCTTTGACTTACAGAAAGCTGAATTCGCTTTCCAACAAACTGGCCAGAAATCTGCAGCTCCAGGGAGTAATCAAAGGAGACAAGGTGGGATTGGTCATGGAGCGGTCGGAAAGGATGATCGTCTCGATTTTTGCAATCCTTAAAGCTGGGGCAGCATACCTGCCGATTGATGTGGACTATCCGATTTCACGTATCAACTTTACACTTTCCGATGCAGGATCGAAGCTCGCAATTATTGACAAAAAGAGCTCAGAAAAATTCAAAAATTCTTTTGATTTAATCAGCTATGAAGATGCAATGGCATTCTCGGATGCTGTTGAAGATACCAATTTGGGAATCACGCTTTCCGAAAATGACCCGGCTTATATCATCTATACCTCGGGGTCTACCGGACAGCCAAAGGGTGTAGTTTTGGATCACGGAAACCTTTACAGTTTCCTTCGAAACGTCAGTGAAAAACCTGGGATTTCGAGCAATGATGTGCTTTTGGCGGTGACATCCAATTCTTTTGATATTTCGATATTGGAACTTTTTCTCCCCTATGTCCATGGAGCCCAAAGCTTTTTGTTGGATAATTTCGAACGAAGAGATCCGAAAAAAATGCTAGATGTTATTCAAAAAAACCACATCACTATCATGTTTGCCACTCCTTCCCATTGGAAGATGTTGTTGGACACGGGTTGGCACAACCGCTTTCCGAAATTGAATATCATCAGTGGGGGCGAAGCCCTGGAAGTCCATTTGGCAGATAAGTTAATAGATAGATGTAAGGCACTTTGGAATATCTATGGGCCTACAGAAACGACAGTTTTTTCTACAATCAAGCAAATATCGACTAAAGGAAAGCCTATCTCTATAGGCAAACCTATCAGAGGGACAAATATCTACATCTTGGATGAGAATGGGAAACCGCTGCCAGCAGGAGAGATAGGAGAAATGTATATCTCAGGCCAAGGTGTAGGTCAAGGTTACATCAATAGAAATGATTTGAACTCAGAAAAATTCTTGGTTGACCCATTTGTTGATAAGCCAGGGGTTAGGATGTTCAAGACTGGAGATTTGGGAAAATATGATCATAATGGAGAGTTATATTGTTTGGGTAGGATTGACCAGCAAGTAAAATTTAGGGGGTTTAGAATTGAGTTGGATGAGATTTCGAATAAACTGATTTCCCTTGATAAAATAGCTGATGCTTTGGTCGATGTCAAAGAAGTCAATGGGGAAAAATCACTTGTTGCTTATTTGATTCCCCAAAAGAGTGATTCTAGTTCGGAGTATGAGAACTGGAAAGAAAAATGGGACAATATCTATGTGCAAGGCCAAGAAGAGATAGACGAACATGCTGATCAAAATGAAGATCTGGACTATGTCATAGCGAAAGTGATAGGCAATGAGAAGGATTTTGAATTAGAGGCTTCAGAGTGGAAAAATCAATCTGTCAAAAGATTGAAAGCTATCGGTGCAAAGAATGTATTAGAAGTGGGTTCAGGTGCAGGTCAGATAGCATTGGAGATGATTAATGATGTGGAAAAGTACATCGCAACAGACTTTGCCGAGACTGCTATAGAGAATCTTCGTTCCAAAATAGCAAATATGCCAAACCTTGCAGGAAAGTTTGAAACGAGAGTTTCTGCGGCAGATGATTTTTCATTCGTAACACCAAGTTCCTTGGACTTAGTGATCATTCACAGTGTAGCACAATATTTTCCCAGTTCCAACTATTTCTTGAAAACGATCAAAAATAGCATTTCGGCACTTTCAGATGGCGGATGTCTTTTTATCGGTGATATGCAAAGTGCCTCGACTTTGGGAATGTACCATGCATTTGACCAATTGCGAAATGTAAAGTCCAAGATTAGTATCAAGGATTTTAAAGAAATAATAGAAAGAAGGGTCACAATTGAAGATGAATTGACAGCGGATCCCCAATTTTTCTTTGACTTGATCAATTATATTCCTGAAATCACAGCTGTCGATATTCAGTTGAGAGAAGGATCTGTTCTCAATGAAACCACAAAGTACCATTATGATGTGTGGCTGTATAAAGGAGGCCACAAATCAAATGTTGATTCAGATTTGAGTTATGTTTGGGAAACCGATGTCGATGGTAGAAGCTTGCAGAAAGTGCTGCAAGACAAGCAAGATAAGATTATACAAATCAAAAATATCCCAAATTCACGAACTGCCGAAGATTTTGATTTTTACCAATTTATCCAAAATTCGGAAGAAGGGGGCTTTGTACAAGAATACAAACAAAAAGAATCTGCTATCATCCAAAGTTTAGACCCGGATTTGTTTAGGAAAATTGGGGATGAAAATGGATTCAGAACACACGTGAGGCTTCAGTCTGATGGGGTAGACAATCTTATAGAGGTTTACTTTGTGCCAAATACACCTGTGTTTCAAAACTCCTTGCCAACAATTGGGAATCAGCATGGGAATGTCGATTTGAACAAATATATCCGTGAGCCTTTCAACAATCAATTGGAATTGGATACTTCAATGATCAGGAAAGCACTTTCAGAAAGCCTCCCAAGCTTTATGGTCCCTACATATTTTGTCCAATTGCCCGAATTCCCATTATCCCAAAACGGAAAAATAGTGAAGCAGCAACTGCCAATCCCTATTTTGCAGGAAAACCAAGAAACTGACTTATCTACGTATGAATTAAACCCAAAAGAACAGATCATTGCAGAAATTTGGGGCAAGGCTTTGGGAATCAGTAAAATTGGGCCAAATGATGACTTTTTTGAATTGGGAGGCCATTCACTCTTGGCTGTGAAGGTAATGTCTCAAATAGATGCCAAGTTGGGTGTCAGGTTGCCGATTGCAACGTTATTTCATTACCCGACAATTGCCTCTTTGTCGCAGAAACTTTCAGAGGAAGACAAGCCAAAAGAGTGGTCATGTATAGTCCCCATAAAAACGACTGGATCAAAAAAACCACTTTTCATTGTTCATGGGGCTGGTCTGAATGTAATGCCTTTTCACAGTTTGGCCAAAGTAATTGATGGAGATCAACCGATCTACGGAATACAATCAAAAGGCTTGAATGGGCTTGATAGGCCTTTTGACTGTATCAAGGAAATGGCTGCGTATTATGTGGGTCAGATTTTGGAAGTCCAGCCAAAAGGAAATATTGAGCTTGCGGGGTATTCATTTGGAGGGGTGGTTGCTTTTGAGATGGCCCGAATCCTCAAAGAGAAATATAAAATAGAATTGGAGAAAGTGATCATGATTGAGGCCTATGCCGATCAGGCCCAACTGTACGAAAATAGCATGAGTAAATTTTTCTCAAAGACCAAAGTGTTCTGGAAAAAGCGCTTTTTCAATTTTAAAATCCTGCTGCAAAGCCCGAAAATATATAGGGATGAAAAACTTCATTATTATTCCCAGAACGTTGTCCGCTTGGCAAAGTCTATCCTGGGTATCAAAGAGAAAGTTGTCGAAGATTCTTTGATGGAAACCATCAAATCCATCGAAGCTTTTAATAATGAGGCGATGAGAAAATACACCATCGAACCCCTGGATATTAAAGTTTCCTTATTAAAAACCAAAAACCAATATCATTGGTTGGAAGATTTTGAGTATTATGGTTGGGGGAGGTATTCTAGGGAAGTTGTGTGGGAAGAAATTCAAGGAAACCACAATATGATATTTGAACCGGAAAATATAGGTATCCTTGCAACTGGTTTGGAAAAGATCATCATGAAATAGTTGGGGCTATTTCTGTCATATTCATATAGGTTCAAATATCCGGGAAGGATATTTTACCCAACAAGTATCTAAATGATCCTTTCAAAATAAAATACCTGTCAGATTACGATTCCAATTGCTAATTTGACAAAGATTAAGAATAGTCCAAGATTGTTAGTAGCCTAAGTTATGCAGATTAGTTTGTCCTGTGCTGAAGTTGTTTTTGAAAACAGACCATCTATTCCGGGTATATTGGCAAATGATGAAATCCAAATTTGGGTAATCCCATCCTTTCCTACCATGCCCCATCAGGAACTCATGGAGCTATCGAGGAACAGCGGTTTTGATGCCTTGATTTCCCCTGAGGATAAATTTTCAATCCAAAAATTTGTATTGGATAAGGGCAAAAACAGGAAACTCATGACCATCTTGTCTCGAAAGCTAATCCTAGCGGATCTTTTGGGAATCGAATCCAGTAGCTTGGTTATTGAAATAGATATATTTGGTAAACCTTTCCTACCGACATTTCGGGATGTCCATTTCAACGTGTCGCATTCTGGTGAATTCATAGTTTTGGCTGTAGGAAAAGTTCCAGTGGGCATTGACCTGGAGTTTTTGGATGATTACTTTGATTTTTATGACATGGTGGGTTCGATCTTCCAAGATACTGAAAAAGATAAAATTAAGGAAGATGATAAGCCAGTGTTGAAATTTTTTGATTTTTGGACTAGGAAAGAAGCTTTTTTGAAGGCAATTGGAGTGGGTTTTAGGATTTCCCCTCTAGATATAAAAGTGGCAGGTAAAAGAAATGTTTTTACCCTTTCGAAAATAAAAATTGACCAGACCGGCTGGGTATGCAAGTCTGGTCAAATTTCACCTGGTTACTTCTGTAGTTTGGTTCATCCTGATGGGGTCAGCTCTATGGAGATTAGTATCCATTATTGGAAAAAATTCAGGAATGAAATCAATTCTTAGCGACTAACTTTTCCACAGGTGTGCTGATTGGGATATCGGCCAGCAACTGGAGTTTGTCCATTTTCACCTGCTCAAATGCCATCTTGTTTGCTGGCAAAATTGGATCCGATGGTGGTATTTTTTCTTTCAGCCAATCTTCCTGCTTGCCATTTTTCCAAAATCTAAAACAAAGATGAGGTCCTGTAGCCAAGCCTGTACTTCCTACATAGCCAATCACTTGCCCCTGTTTTACCCTCGTGCCCGGCTTCATGCCCGAAGCGATTTTTGACATGTGGAGGTATTGGGTAGTGTATGTGCCATTGTGTTTGATTTTTACATAATTGCCATTGGCACTGGTGAATCTTGCATCTACGACAGTCCCTTCACCGACCGACCTGATCTCCGTACCGGTTGGTGCCGCATAATCAGTGCCTAGATGAGGCTTATACCTCTTCTGTACGGGATGGTATCTGTTTAGATTGTACCTTGAACTGATTCTTGTGTATTTCAATGGGTCTCTCAAAAATGCCTTTTTGAAACTGTTTCCATCTTGGTCAAAAAAGCTAAGCTCACCATTTTGCTCAAAGGGGATTGCGTGGTAAGGCTCACCCATATGTTCAAAGTATGCCGCTTCGATATCTGTGATCCCCACGACATGGTCATCGACAACTTTTTCTTTATAGACAACTTTGAATTTGTCTCCTTTTTGAAGTCTTTGGAAATCTACCACCCAGCCATACATATCAGCGAACTGATCTATCAAATCAGGTGTGATTCCAAGTTGGGTCATATTGACATAAAGACTGCTTGAGATTTCTCCACCGATTTCTACATCCCTGTATTCTACAGGCTTCTCTTCTTTGTAGATAGAAACTTCATCCAACTTGAAAACTACATATTCGGAAGGGTTTGGCTCGTAGATAAAAAATTGGGCTTCTGAAGAATCGCGACCGGTTAGGACAGTGAATTTTTTGTTGAAGGCGATTTTTCGTACATCAAAAATGTCTTTGGATTTTTTGGCGATTTCGTCGATGATTTGATAGGAAACATTGAAGGGGGCCAAAATCGTCGAGAGTGTTTGGTTTTTCCCAACCACTCCTTCCACTACATCGAGATTATTGATATTTATTCCGTATAGAAGAAGATCTTCCTTCATTTCTTCCTTGAAATCTTCCACCAATACTTTCTCTTGCTGTTGGTTGAAGTCTATCTGATCCCAGAAATAATAAAATCCTCCTCCAAGCACCAGTGCAATCAGACCAGCACTTATCCATTTTTTTTGCATTCTTTATTCAATTAGTTGGGTTTTGTAATACTCAAAGGAATTTAAATTTAAGTCAAATTCCAAATGTTTTGCTATCAGTTTTCGACTTCAATGATACATTACATTTAAAGTGTACGAAGCAACAACTTTACAAGCATCAAACGCCAACACTCCCGGAAAAATTATATGGATAGGAATTAAAGTTATTTGGCAGGGTTTTCTGAGCCGAAGTGAGATATGAGACGAGAGCCAAGAGACGAGAAGCGAGAAGAAAAATGAAAAGTATATATAAATTTCAGTTCGAGATTTCTTCCCGCAATCCTGCGGGACAGGCTCCACGCCTCCCTAAAGTAAGGTAAATTCGAAATGACCACCAAGTCACCTCGACGGCAGGAGAGGTCTCTTTACTTGGACTAAGAGGTATTTAAGAGGATTGAAAACAAAAGTAAAACAATAAGAAAAAGTGTCAAGTAATTTCAGGACGCGACAGACAAAGAAATGAGAATATGCCCTTGAAACCTTCGAACCTTCCAACTAATCTTCCAATTTTCCCAATCTTATAATTTTCCAATTTTTTGTACCAAGTACCAAGTACAATGAACAAAGACCACCTATATCACTAGGCTTACCTAACCTTCCAACTTTCCAACATTGCAACCTTCTAACTAATCCCCAATCTTAAAATTTTCCAATCTTCCAATTTTTTGCACCAAGTACCAAGTACAATGAACAAAGGCCACCTATATCACTATGCTTACCTAACCTTCCAACTTTCCAACATTGCAACCTTCTAACTAATCCCCAATCTTGTAATTTTCCAATCTTCCAATTTTTTGTGCCAAGTACCAAGTACAATGAACAAAGGCCACCTATATCACTAGGCTTACCTAACCTTCCAACTTTCCAACATTGCAACCTTCTAACTAATCCCCAATCTTATAATTTTCCAATCTTCCAATTTTTTGTGCCAAGTACCAAGTACAATGAACAAAGGCCACCTATATCACTAGGCTTACCTAACCTTCCAACTTTCCAACATTGCAACCTTCTAACTAATCCCCAATCTTCCAATTTTCCAATCTTCCAATTTTTTTGTACCAAGTACAATGAACAAAGACCACCTATATCACTATGCTTACCTAACCTTCCAACTTTCCAACATTGCAACCTTCCAACTTTCCAACCTTCTAGCCCCTACCCTCAATAACTATCACCAGGGAACTAGCCCAAAACAAAATTAAATTTTTAAAATCATTGCTGAATTCTGGATATTAACTGGATGGTTTTAGCATACTTCTAAAGTTTGTTTATCTTTGTCCGCTTTAATAAAATCAATCTAAATCATGCTTAGATCTCATACTTGTGGAGAGTTACGTCTCACAGATGTCAATACAGAAGTTACGCTTGCCGGCTGGGTTCAGCGCGTTAGAAATAAAGGGGGGCTTATTTGGGTCGACCTAAGAGACCGTTATGGGGTGACTCAGTTGATTTTTGAAGAAGGTTCGACTGACAAGTCGCTTTTGGAGAAAGCTGCTTCGCTTGGCCGGGAGTTTGTGATCCAGTCCAGTGGAAAAGTAATAGAAAGAACATCAAAAAATGATAAAATCCCAACCGGAGCTATCGAAATCAAAGCAGAAACGCTGGAAGTTTTGAATGCTGCGAAAGTTCCTCCATTTATCATCGAGGATGAAACAGATGGTGGAGATGAGTTGCGGATGAAATACAGATACCTTGATCTGCGTAGAAATGTAGTCCGTGAAAAACTGCAACTGAGACACCGCATGATGCAGGAGACCAGAAAATACATGGATGCCCAGGACTTCATCGAAGTCGAGACTCCAGTATTGATCAAGTCTACACCGGAAGGCGCAAGGGATTTTGTGGTCCCTTCCAGAGTCAATCCGGGGGAATTTTACGCTTTGCCACAATCCCCACAGACTTTCAAGCAACTGTTGATGGTCAGTGGTTTTGATAGATATTTTCAGATCGTCAAGTGTTTCAGGGATGAAGATTTGCGTGCAGATAGACAGCCTGAGTTTACACAGATAGATTGCGAAATGTCCTTCGTGACCCAAGAAGATATCCTCAACACTTTTGAAGGTTTGGTGAGGCACTTATTTACCAATGTCAAAGAAGTTCAGTTGGGTGAAGTGGAAAGGATGACCTTTGCAGATGCGATGAAGTACTACGGTAATGACAAGCCTGACTTGAGGTTTGACATGAAGTTTGTCGAGTTGAATGATGTCGCCCAAGGGAAAGGTTTTTCGATTTTTGACCAAGCAGAGTTGGTTGTCGCAATCTGTGCTACGGGAGCTGGGGAATATACAAGGAAGCAGATAGATGCATTGACAGAATGGGTCAAGAGGCCACAGATTGGAGCCAAGGGCTTGGTTTATGTCAAATGCAACGAAGATGGAACATATAAGTCATCAGTTGATAAATTTTATAACCAGGATGATCTGAAAGCTTGGGCTCAAAAGACGGAGGCAAAAGCAGGTGATTTGATTTTGGTATTGTCAGGGGATGCAAAGTCCACCAGAAAACAAATGTCAGAACTCCGTCTGAAAATGGGCGAAGATTTGGGATTGAAGGATAGGAATGTTTTCAAACCACTTTGGGTAATGGATTTCCCCTTGTTGGAATGGGATGATGAAACCCAAAGATTCCATGCGATGCACCATCCGTTTACTTCTCCAAAGACTGAGGACATTCCATTGTTGGAAACAGATCCAGGCGCAGTCCGTGCCAATGCCTATGATTTGGTCATCAATGGGGTGGAAATCGGTGGGGGTTCTATCAGGATTCACGACAGGCCAACCCAGCAATTGATGTTCAAACATCTTGGGTTTACCGAAGAAGAAGCGCAAAAGCAATTTGGTTTCTTAATGGAAGCATTCGAATATGGAGCACCGCCACATGGGGGAATCGCATTCGGTTTTGACAGGTTCTGTGCTATTTTTGGTGGATCAGATTCCATTAGGGATTATATCGCCTTCCCAAAAAACAATTCGGGCAGGGACGTCATGATCGATTCGCCAAGCACCATCGCTGACGAGCAGTTGAAAGAATTGTCGATTCAGATAGCGGCGAAAAAGGAGTAAAGGCCTTTAAAAGTATATTGGGAAAAGGAGTAGGTTGATTTTCACCTACTCCTTTTTTATTGAAGTTTATTCAATCTCAACGCCAAGGAGAGACATGGATGTCCCCTTGATATTCTCTTTAAAAACCAACAGTCTATTTCCTTCAGAGGCGACTATTTCATATAAATAGCTACCTTCGTATCTTCCACTTTTGGGATCCCCATCTTTATTCCTGAGTTTAATGTATACTTTGCCATTTTTTTCTTCCAATGGAGCATTCAGATTTATGTTGATAAAATCGTTCACCTTGTAGACTGATGCTTTCCAGCCATTTCTTGAATATTTTGTCTCCATTTTTATCAAAAGCTTTTTGCCTTCGATGGCCTTTTTGACTTCAGCTATGGAGACTTGCTCCTGTTTGTATATCCTCGCTGAGTACATGGAAGATTTGGAAACGACTGAATTCTCAATATTTCTATAGTCTATAAAGATATGGCTTGCTCCTCTCAAGGATGCTTCACTTTTCAATTTTAAGAGAGCACGGTTATTTATAGTATTTATTGGAGAAATGGAAAATACACCTTTGGCTTTGGCGAAAATCAATTCACCTTTTTGGAGATTTTCAGCTTCACTCAGGTCATCTAGAATTTCGACTTCCCCGGCAGGTGTAAACCCCGCTAAATTCCAGTTGTCTGATTGTGCAAAAGAAAAATGACTTAAAAGAGTCACAATTATCAAAAGAAGAGTTGGTTTTTTCATGTTGTATCTTGTTTATAGCAAATTACGGTAATGATAGTTTAAAGTTGTTGGAAAATCTGAAAAATCTTGTAAATATTTTTAAAGAAACTTCTTAAATACTTAAAAAAACACCTGATGATTCTTCTTGTTATAAAACATCATTGGTTCAAGAAACTCTTCAAGGGTTGATAGCCTTGAAGAGTTTTCAATATAGCGAATCAATCAACATAATGCGCCCTTATTCCCATTACAATTAATAATTGGGCAAGCAGATATGTCCCCATCACCAAGACGGCAGATTCTGGAAAGGGCTCGAAAAACATATTTAAAGCCAAAATCCCATCAGAAACCATAAAAATAAATGCGCCAATAAATACTAGCCAGAAGCTTTCTGGCTTGGTTTTTTTGAAACGTTCACGTGCTGTGGTGGCCATGGTCAAGATGACCAGCATATAGATGATGACAGGGATTTTCATTTCCCCTAGGTTGGGATTGATCAAATAATAGACCAAGGCTGCCGGGAGGTATATGGGGAGGTTGTAAAGAAACAACCTGATAAAATTCACCTGTCCAATTTCAAATGGTTTGGACTGGCTAAGCTTGAAGCTGATCACATAACAAATATGCGCCATCAGAAATGCACCAAGCCCGTAAAGAAACAATTGGGGAAACAGGAGGACTATATCACCAATCCAAGAAAATAGCAAAGCAGCTACCATGGTTTTTCTCAAAATTGAACCAGCTAAGTTTTTGCTGATTTGATAGAAGTATATGGCAAGCGGAATGATGATCAAAGGTTTGGAATAAAGTCTCATGTCATTGTTGCCTTGTGCAGTCAGCGCCAGGTCTACAATTCCTACTATTAGATACAGGTAAAGCCAATAGATGTTTTTATTTTTCATGAGAAGGCAGAATTAGATCAAAGACCTCAATATTGCGATACATTTCCGGATTTCAAAACCAATCGGTAGCTGTTAACATTACCATAAAGAAAACTTAACATAAAAAGTGTCATGCAAACTAAATTTCAAAATAAGCGGGATTCAACTGGGTTTAAACCGTTTGAAATTCAAAAAATCAGTCAAAAAGAAAATTTCCTTCTTTTTTCAATGTTAAGAAATTGTTAAGTATTATTGTGAAATAATGTTAAAACTTAACAATTACAAAAAAAAATACTTGTATAAGTCCTATACATTTGTACTCGGAAAACCTAAGTAATCCTAAAACTGAATTTCAAATTTTCCACAAAAAACAAAAATTATGAGGCAATCATTACTAAAGAGTCTTTTTGCATTTGTACTTGTCGTATTTGCGATGGGTACAGCATTCGGGCAAGTGACAACGAGTTCTGTACAAGGAATTGTTTCCGATGAATCAGGGGAAACACTTCCAGGTGCAAATGTTGTTGCTGTTCATGAGCCATCGGGCACACGTTACGGTGCTGTCACCAACTTAGATGGTAGATTTACAATGCCAAATCTAAGAATTGGTGGACCTTATACTATCCAAATAAGTTTTATTGGATATAGAACCCAGTCTTACACAGATATCAACTTAAGGTTAGGAGAGCCTTATTCATTGAATGCAGTATTAACTGATGATAGTACAGACTTATCTGAAGTTGTGATTACTGGTTCCAGAACTGGTGACTTTGATTCAAACAGAACTGGTACTGCGACTAACATTTCTCAAGAGAAATTAAATGCACTACCTCAAATTAACCGTTCTGTTACAGAATTTACAAGATTGACGCCACAAGCTAATGGAACTTCATTCGCTGGTAGAGATTCAAGATACAACAACCTTCAAGTTGATGGATCTAACTTCAATAATGGTTTTGGTTTAAGTGGAAATCCTTTGCCTGGTGGTCAAGCACAACCAATTTCTCTTGATGCAATTGAAGAAATAACAGTAAATATAGCGCCTTTTGATGTAACGCAATCTGGTTTTACAGGTGCTGGTATTAATGCAGTTACAAAATCTGGTACAAATACATTCCAAGGATCTGCATATTACTTTGCTAAAAACCAAGATCTGCAAGGAAATAAAATAGGTGATAATGAGATTCCAGTAGTAGATGCTGGGACTGAAAACTTTGGTTTTAGACTTGGTGGACCGATCATCAAAAATAAACTATTTTTCTTTGTTAATGCTGAAAGAGAAAATCTGACAGGTGCGAATGCTTCAGGTACAAACCTTTGGAGACCATCTGAAAATGGAGTGGCAGATCCTGATAATAACATTTCTAGAGTAAGAAGATCTGAATTGGAACTTGTAGGAAATCATCTCAGAGATGTATGGGGTTACGAACCAGGGAGATATGAAGGATATGCAAATGAAGCATTTCAGTTTAATACAAAAATACTTGCAAGAATTGACTGGAATATCAGCGATAAACATAAGCTTGCAGTAAGATATAACCAAGTTGTGGGAAATTCAAATCAACTAGCTAATGGAACATCAGGACCTTTCCCTAGAAGCCCAAATGATGCTTCTAGGGTTTCTCAAAACTCTATTACTTTTGAAAATGGAAATTTTGCTTTTGAAAACTCAGTAAGATCGGTAACTGCCGAATTGAACAGTTTTATCTCACCTAAAGTGTCTAATCAATTATTGGCAACTTATTCAAGAATTCAAGATACTAGAATTCCTACTAGTTCTACTTTATTTCCTTTTGTTGATATTTGGGATGGTGGAAGAGGTGATGGTACTAGAAACTATATTTCTTTTGGTACTGAGTTATTTTCTTTCAACAATGATGTGATCAATAATAATGCTTCCATTATTAACAACTTGACTTATATTGAAGGAAAGCATACAATTACTGCAGGTGTTGCATTTGAATTGCAAAACTTTGGCAACTCATTTGTAAGATTAGGTTCTTCCTATTATAGATATGCTTCTGTTGAAGACTTTTTGACCACCGGAACTCCTAATGAAGTTGCTCCAATTATGTTTGGTGTTACTTATCCTTATGAAGGTCAAGAAACTTACGCTAGAGTTAATTTTGGTTTAGCATCTGCTTACATTCAAGATAGATACAGTGTTAATGATAGATTGACCGTTACTGCAGGTTTGAGAGCTGAATTGCCTATTTATATGAATGAATTGACTCCTAACTTGTCTATTAACGCAATTACGTTACAGAACCAATTTGGTATGCCTACGAATTATGATTCTGGAACATGGCCAAAATCTAGAGTTATGTTATCTCCAAGGTTAGGTTTTAACTATGATGTAAATGGTGATAGATCTTTGATTATAAGAGGAGGGACTGGTGTTTTCTCTGGAAGAGTTCCTTTCGTATGGTTGACAAATATGCCAACAGCTTCTGGAGTACTTCAAAATTCAGTTGAGCCAGGAAGTTATGCAGATGTAGCGCCGTGGATTGGAAATATTACTTTCAATACTGACCAATACCACTGGGTTAATAATCCTCCTGCAGGTGGAGAGAATGTATTTATTAGGACTCCACAAGGAGGTGCTCCAGGATCATTCTCATTGGTTGATAGAAACTTTAGAATGCCGATGGTTTGGCGATCTAGCTTAGGAGCTGATTACAAACTTCCTGGTACTCCATTTGTTTTGACAACAGACCTACTTTACACAAGGGATATCAATGCAGCTTTCCAATTTGGTGCTAATAGAGCAAGATCTATAAATAGAATGAACTATGGTGCCACCGGCCCTGGGGATTATGGTGATACAAGGGAAGTAGTTCTTCCAGGTACTTCAGTGGCATATAATTCAGTAATGGGAGCTAACAATGCTACTATATTAACAAACACATCTATCAAAGGATATGCATTTAGTGCAACAGCTGGTATTACTGTGCCTAACTATAGGGGCTTTTCAGCAGGTGTTTATTATACTTATTCAGCAGCTGAGGAGGTGTCTGCTAATGCAGGATCTTCTGCACAGTCTGCATGGGGTGGTAGCCCGACAATAAATAGTCCAAATGATCAAATGCTTCATATTTCAAACTTTGCGTTACCTCATAGAGTAGTTGCGGATTTGAATTATAGAGTTGAATATGGTAATAACTTTGCAACTACTTTCGGTGTATTCTACAATGGTTCACACCAAGGAAGATTCTCTTATGTGTATGGAAATGATTGGAATGGTGACGGAATCAATGCTGATTTGTTGTTCCTTCCAACAAATACTTCCTCTTTAAACTTTGTTGACATTGTTCAAGATGGAAATGTTGTGTTCACAGCTGCTGAGCAAAGAGCTGCATTCGATGCTTTTGTGTCTGAAAATGGTCTTGAGAAATATAGAGGGCAATATGTGCCAAGAAATGCTTTCCTAAGGCCTTGGTTGAACAGATTTGATGTTAGAGTTCTTCAAGATATTTATACAAATATCGGAGGTAGAAAAAATACATTACAAGTATCTTTGGATATAGTTAATTTTGCTAATATGTTGAATAATGAGTGGGGGATTCAAGAAAACCTAAATGGCGCTCAAAGCCTATTGTCAAGATCAGGTGCTGTTAGCGCTAATCCAAATGTAAATATGAACAGAGTTTCAGGTGCATTACCTACTACTCCTTTCAACAATGCCTTTGGATTCCAAACTACATGGAGTATGCAAATAGGTCTTAGATATATATTCTAATATTTCAACAATAAACTTTTATATCAAAAAACCCTCAAGCAATTGAGGGTTTTTTTTATGCTCTTTTTCTATTCATTTCCAAAACTGCCACTTTTCATATGACCATTTTCATTGCAATTTCATATCTTCACACCCTAAGCTATGGATCCAATTTTTCAAAATCATAAAATCAACCGCAGCATCTGGGTGGATGGACGGGAGTGCCTCTACTTTAGTGGGACATCCTATTTGGGAATGTCGGCATCTGATGGTTTTGCCGATTTTGTCAATATGGGCATGCAGCATTTCGGTGTCAACCATGGGCTGAGTAGGATCAACAATGTGCGGCTAAGCATATACAGGGAGTTTGAAGACTTCTTTGCAATGCAAGCTGGTGCAGAGATGGCTCTGGTTTTTAGCAGTGGTTTTTTGGCTGGACATGCAATTACATCATTATTGGAAGATGAAGCCGATGCGGTTTTTATCGCACCTGATACCCATCCGGCAGTACTTCCCAAAGCCTATCGCCAACATATTTACCCCAATGCCAAAGATTGGATAAAAGCCTGTCAAAAATACGCCGACAGCAATAGTGGAAAAAAGATCCTCATCCTTGCCAATGCGGTAGATGCACTCAAGCCTGAAATCCACGATTTCTCATGGATTGCCCAGTTGCCCCAATCAAACGAATACAACCTGCTGATAGATGATAGCCATGCTTTTGGTACAGTAGGGGTAGATATCTTCGGAACTTACCCATTATGGAAGCGGTTGCCTGTCCGTTTGATCATCTCTGGATCCTTGGGGAAAGGATTGGGCATTCCTGCTGGAATAGTGCTGGGTGACCAAGAGGTGATACAGAAGTTGTCCGGGCAGGCTGTTTTCCGTGGAGCTTCGCCACCACCACCAGCATACCTTTGGGCATTTTTGAATGCGCAGGAGATTTATAAGTATCAGCAGGAAAGGCTAAATAATAACATTGTCTTTTTTAAATCAATCGCAAATGGCCTGGATTTACATTCCAGCGGTCAGGACTTCCCGGTTTTTCGGTCATATGATGATCGCATCGTACAAAATCTCCTGGATAGCAATATTGTCATCTCTTCTTTTTCCTACCCAACACCAAACCACCCTCCCGTCCACAGAATAGTCATTTCAGCGTGGCATGAAGAAAAAGATTTACTGGATTTGAAGGATGCTTTGATGAAGTAGTTTTGTTGTACAATGTACCAAGTATGATGTACAAAGAATGGGGGAGGATAACCACGGAGATCACAAAGCTTTCACTGGGGTCACAAAGTTTAACCATAGAGGCAGTCTCCTAGTGCTCTTTGTGCCACCTTGGAGTCCTTCGTGGTAAAATGTTCTAGTGTTTAACCACGGAGATCACAAAGGTTTCACAGGGGTCACAAAGTTTAGCCATAGAATCAACCTCCTAGTGTCCTTAGTGCCACCTTGGTGTCCCTTGTGGTAAAATGTCCTCAAGTTTAACCACGGAGTTCACAAAGGTTTCACAAGGGACACAAGAAAAATGTCAGTTAGAATTCTAGGATTGTTTTTTATTTTTGTTAAATTCCTGAAACATTTTTTTAAAGGTTATGAATGAAAATGAGATAGCTAGGATAGTTTTTGATTCTGCTTTAAAGGTGCATAAAAATCTTGGTCCAGGATTACTTGAAAGTGCTTATGAAGAATGTCTTTATTTTGAACTTAGGAAGTGCAATCTCAATGTTGTTAAACAAAGGGCTTTACCATTAATATATGAAGATGTGTTTCTTGAAGTAGGATATAGAGTTGATTTGATGATCGAAAACAAATTTGTTGTTGAAATCAAATCGGTTGACGCACTTAATGATATTCATTTAGCACAGGTTTTAACTTATTTGAAATTGTCGGGATGTAAACTTGGTATGTTGATAAATTTTAATGTCACCTTACTAAAGCATGGGGTAAAAAGGGTGATCAATGGTGATTTATAAGATTGTTTTTGTCCTTCGTTTAACCTTGGAGCCCTTTGTGGTAAAATGTCCTCAAGTTTAACCACGGAGTTCACGAAGGTTTCACAAGGGACACAAAGTTTCACCATAGAGACGGTCTCCTAGTGCTCTTTGTGCTACCTTGGTGTCCTTTGTGGTAAAAATTTCTAAGGATTAACCACGGAGTTCACAAAGCTTTCACAAGGGTCACAGAGCTTAACCCATAGAATCAACCTCCTAGTGTCCTTAGTGCCACCCTGGTGTCCTTTGTGGTGAATTTTATTTTGCGTCAGCCAACCTTACAATCCACCACGGCGACCAAGCTCTTTCAACAATTCCAGAATCTTCCAATTTTCCAATTTTTCAATCCCTAATTCCAATCACCCTCGCCCTTCCGCTCTTTACTCCAAAAAATGTAAACAACAATGTACACGCAAGCATCAGATAGATAAGGTGATCCCAGTTACCAAAGATGTCAAAGGCAACGCCAAACAGTAAAGGCCCCAAGGCAGCCAAATAGTAGCCCGCGGATTGGGACATTCCGGAGAGGGAGGCGGTGACTTTTTCGCTGCCTGTTCTCAGGCCGATCAAGGTATACGCTAGGGAAATGCTGGATCCCATCCCTAAGCCCACCAATGTCAGCCCTACATAATTGACCCAGAGGATATGGACGAAAAGCGAGCTGAAACCAATCAAATACATACTTCCCAGCACCAGTATGATCCCCACTTGGTTTTTGAATTTGACTGCGATGATAGGCGAAATAAAAGTGCCAATCAGGCCTATTAACTGTATCAATGACATCAATACACCAGCTTCTACAGGACTCAGACCTCTTGTGATCATCATATCGGGAAGCCAAGCAACTATTGTGAAAAACAATAAAGACTGAATTCCCATAAATAGACTTACTTGCCAAGCAAGCCTGGATTTCCAAACATTGATCTTTACTTCATTGGCATGCATATTGATATTCGGTTTGGGAAACTTGGCTTGTGGCGACCAGATGATGATCCCAAGTATGATCAACCCAGCCCAAGGCAAAAGAGAACCTTGCCAGCCCAGGTTCAGATCAATGGCCAGAGGTGCACTGATACCTGAAGCAATGGCTGCTGTCAAAGTCATTCCGGTAGTATAGGATGCAGTGACAATACCGATTTTTTTGGGCAGACGGTTTTTTATCAAAGGGATGAGCAAAACATTGCAGATGACAATGCCTATCCCTGTGAGCCCCGTACCAATGTACAGCCAATGCGGACCTCCCAAAACCCGTACAATTGAACCTATCAGTAGGATAAGTAGTGCCAATAAAATAGCCTGTGAATTGCCCAGTTTTTTTCCAATAGCTGCCGAAAACAGTGAAAATGTGGCAAAAGTCAATAATGGCAATGTCGTCAAAAATCCTGCCCAGCCATTCGATAAGCCCAAATCTTCCCGGATCATAGGAATCAATGGTCCGATTGCAGTGATGGAGGGACGGAGGTTGAAGGCCACCAGCATGATGCCTAAGAATAGGAAGCCCGGTCTGCTGTAAAGTGCTTGTTTGGTTTGTTTTTCAGGCATGGTATGTAATTGATCCGCAATTTGGGAAAGATTAAAGGTTTGTGCTAAGCTTTTACTTCATTCACGAACCTTTTTTTATTGAGGGCTTTTCTGTCGACCGTTGACCGTCGACCGTCGACCGTCGACCAATTTAACTATTCGTCTCCACCAAATCCTTCACACATGCCACCCAAGTGTCGCTTGAATTCAAACTTGGCACCAAATCCCATTTCTCTCCTCCCAATTCCTCAAACTCTTCTTTGTACTCCTCTCCAACCTCTACGGTAGTCTCTAGGCAATCTGCTACGAAAGCAGGGGAGAATACAAGTACTTTTTTGATGCCTTTTTCAGCCAATTCTTTGATCACGTCTTCGGTATATGGTTTGATCCATGGATCTTTGCCCAGCCTGGATTGAAAGCATGTCATAACTTTTTCTTCAGGCAAGCCAAGCTTGGCCGCGAGCAATCTCGTCGTGTGGAAACACTGCCCCCGATAACAAAACTGGTTCTTTTTGGTGTAGTTGCTGCAACATTTATCGGAGAGTTGGCAGTATCCGTCCACAGAGCCTTTTTTGATCTGTCTTTCCGGTAAGCCATGGTAAGAGAATAGATACATGTCGTATGCATCCTTTTCCATCATTTCCCTTCCCAATTCTGCCCAAGCTTCCAAGAATAATGGGTGCTCCACAAAATTGTTTACAAAAGTGATGTTTGGGATAATTTGCCATGTCCTTGCTATTTCCATCACGCGATCAGCTACCGAACCGTTGGTGGCAGAGGCATACTGGGGGAAAAGGGGCAAAACAATGATTTTTTGGACATTGGCTTTATTCAGCTTTTGGAGTCCATCCTCGATGCTTGGGGTCTGGTAGCGCATGGCTATTTCGACGAGGTATTTCTCGGGGTCTAATTTGGGGATCAGTTTATCCCTTAGGTCTTCGGTATGAAAAAGCAATGGAGAGCCCCTCTCAGTCCATAATTTACGGTATTCCTTGGCAGATTTCGGTGCCCGAAAAGGTGCAATAATCAAGTTTACCAGCATCCATCTTGGGATATAGGGAATGTCAATCACCCTCCCATCCATCAGGAATTCCCTTAAATATTTTCTTACATCTCCAGTGGCAGTACTGTCAGGTGTACCAAGATTTACTAAGAGAACGCCGATTTTTGCTTTGTTTTTAGTCATAATGAAGGTATATACGAAAAGAATTCATATTCAGAACCAAAAATACATCCTTTGGTTAGAATAAAATAATCGAAAAATTCAAAGTCCCATTGACAAATCAATAAAACAAAAAAAAAGCAGGCTCCGGAGAGCCCACTTACAACTAAACTAAGATTTTGTCTGATGAAGCAAAAAGTAAGGTGTAGAATGGTTTGGCGGACAGTACAATATTTCTCATGCCATTGATTCCTATGAGATGCCTTTCTTTTCTGGATAGATCTCAAATATCGAAGAATGTTTACTTTATTTTTTTACCTACATCGGAGAGCATCTTCGAATCAAAGTCCCCTTTGAGTTCGATAATGATGAAGTCGCTGTTTTTGTCATTTACCATCAGGACGATGTCATTGATTTTTGAATTGCCTTTGGTATAGATCATCACATTGTTGTTTTTTTCGCTCATTTCCATCATCAGGTCAAATTTCTCTTTCTCCAGCCCTTTTTGAAGCCCCATAAATTCAGCTTTGGAACTGGCTACCGCTGGAAGTTTGAAAAGCTTTACTTTTTCGAGGGATTTTGTTAGCAGGGAGGATTGGTCTTCATCAAGGTTGATGTTGAAGCCTTTGGCAAAATTCATAAAATTCCCCCCAAGGTCCATGTGGAAGAAGTCGGGGTTGCCTTTATGTTTTTGGTACAAAGCCTCTACCGATTTGCTCTGGGCAAAACTGTTCTGGGCGATTAGCATTAATAAGGCTGCTATTAAAATCAAGTGCTTTTTCATATTGTTGGAATTATTTGTTTGATGTGTTTTGTAAATGAGATTCTATTTTCTTTAGTATTCTCGCAAATCCTCTCACGTAGAATTACGCAATACCGCAAAGGCGCAAAGACCGCAAAGACTTTATTTATTCTTTTTATTTTAATATCTAGGATTTACTTGCCTCTTTTTTCTCCAAGTAAAGAGACCTCTCTCCGGAATGCTTTCGGGATCGATGTGACCTGGTGGTCATTTCGAATTTACCTTACTTTAGGGAGGCGTGGAGCCTGTCCCGCAGGATTGCGGGAAGAAATCTCGAATTGATATTTATATATACTTTTAATGTTCCCACTTCTTTGTACAAAGAAGGAAGGAGACCTCTCCTGTCGTCGAGGTGACGTAGTCGTAAAAAGCACACTCGTTTTTTTCTCGCCTCTCGCTTCTCACCTCACGCTTCTTCCTCACTTACCTCCTTTTTTATACTTGTCCATCCCCGGAATATTGGTCTTGTCAGCCAAGATATTGAGGTCTTCATAGGTGAAATTCCCCAGCATGCTGAGCAGGGTGAAGTTTTCTGCCGAACCTGTGATCATCAGCAGTTCCCGAACCCTGCCACCTTCTTCACGCACCATGAACTTTACACTGGAGGATTTGTCCTGGATATCCATCAGCTCTTCATATTTGTTTTTGCTCAGCGTTGACATGGCTTCGCTGTAGAGTGGTTTGCCATTGATTTTGTCAGCGGTGAGAATTCTTATCCCCCTTACTTTGGTGATTAGTTCTCCCAGATCAGCGGCCTCTTTATCTGTATTGCCATCGTTTGACTTGAGAAATCCTCCAGCCATCTGCATCATTTTTGGGCTGATGTAGACTCTTGAAAAGCGGTCATCATCCATGTATTTGGAGAAAAACTTGACGATTGCATCATCTTGTGCCTGTAGTCCCGAGACGATCAGGAATAGAGGCAGGATTAAAATAATTCTTTTCATAATGCTTAATTTTCTTCTTTTGTCTGAAATAATTCTTGGGGAGCATTCAAATGCTTGAAATCTTGCATCACCTGCATGCTACTGGTTCCTTTTTCCAGTTGGGAATTGATCAAAGCAAACGCCTGCATGACTTCCCTATAGGCTTCTTGTTCCGCTTTGTGTTGCTGTGCTTGATAGATGGCCCAACCCGAAACAATGAATATGATCAGGCCTGCCGCAATATTCATCCAAAATGGTAACCATAGGTTCTTCTTTTGGCTTGGATGAGGCAATCGGCTCTCTTTCATTTCTGAAATATCTTCTATTCCCAAGAAAAATGCTTTTTCGGAATCGTAGCCTTCTGCATTGGCAAGGAGTTTTCGGAGTGTTTTCTCCTCTTCTACCGAGGTTTCTCCATTCCAATATTTATCCATCAATATCTCTAATTCCTCTTTCATCTCTGGTTCATCAAATATGTCCGTAATGATTTTCTTGCTCTGTGAAGGTTTACTTTCACTTGATCCAAACTTACTTCCAGGTATTCGGCGATTTCCTCATAGCTCAGCCCTTCCACTTCACGAAGCTGGAACACCTCCCTTTGTTTGTCGGGCAGTTTCTCAAGAAACCCAAACACCAGCTTCAACTGTTCCGGGATATTTTCATCTTGTTCGATGTGCTCATCTTCAAACTCAATTTCTCCTTCTCCCAAAGGTTCCAGTCTTTTGTTTGACCGGAAATGTTGTAAGCTTTCGTTTTTCAGGCTTCGTACCATCCATCCGGTTGGATTGTCCATTTTCTGAAGATCATTTCTTTGGAGCCAAGCCTTTTCAAAAACCTGTTGCAGCATATCATTGGCGACATCTCTGTCTTTTACCCAGAGATAAGCCATGCGGTATAGCTTGCTTTTTAGAGGCCAGATATGTGCTTCAAAAAATGTCTTCATTCAGGTAGGTAATACATTGGTTTTGGAAATGTTACAGCAATTTGAAAAAAAATATCAACTTAGACTCAATTTAAATTATTGGAATAAATAGTATGCATGCCTACTATTTATTATTTTGCACTGTCAACAATGGAAACAATGAACCCTAAAAATCAACAAACAGAAAGAAAAAGGCATAAAAAAAGCCCCGACAGAATCGAGGCTTGTGGTGATGAGTGGATTCGAACCACCGACTCACGGATTTTCAGTCCGATGCTCTACCAACTGAGCTACATCACCTTTACCGTTTAAAGTGATGCAAAGGTAGATATTTGTTGCTTTCTTGCAAATGAATCGACCAAAAAAAATATAAATATTTCAATCAAAACACACTAATATAAACAATATGAGCATTTTACCTCAGATAGTTTTTTTGCTGATATTTGCCATGGCAGGTTTCATTCTGTATAAGAGAGTCACCTATCTCAAAAGAAACATATTTCTAGGCAAGGCAGAATTGAGAAACGATCAGCCGGAAGAGCGTTGGAAAACGATGCTTTTGGTGGCTTTTGGACAGAAGAAGATGTTTAAGCGAATCATCCCGGCCTTTCTGCACCTGTTGATATATGTCGCTTTTATTATCATCAATCTGGAAGTATTGGAGTTTGTCATTGATGGCATCACGGGAAGCCATAGAATCTTTGCGCCTTTCTTGGGAGGTTTTTATGGCGTTGCCATGAATATCTTTGAGTTTTTGGCAATAGCTGTATTGGTTTCGTGTTTTGCTTTTTTGATTAGGAGAAATGTCACGAGGGTGGAGCGCTTGACCAAGGCGGAATTGATCGGCTGGCCAGCATTGGATGCCAATCTGATTTTGATTATAGAAATCGTATTGATGTTTGCCATCTTGACCATGAATGCCACAGATCAAATATTGGCAACCAGGGGAGTGGAGGGTTATACTTTACTGAATGGCCTTTTCTTTAGTGACATGATCCAGCCCTTCTTTATCAATATGGGAGATACGGCATTGGTGATTATAGAGAGGTTTGCTTGGTGGTTTCACATTGTTGGGATTTTGGCATTTGCCATTTACGTGACGTATTCCAAGCATCTACATATTTTCTTGGCGTTCCCCAATACTTGGTATTCGAACCTGAAGCCAAAGGGGGAGATCAACAATATGCCTGAAGTGACCAATGAAGTGAACATGATGTTGGGGATTCCTGTTGAAGGAAGTCAAGAGCCGCCTGCCGAAATCAGCAGGTTTGGTGCTAAGGATGTCAATGATCTGAGTTGGGTCAATGTGATGAATGCCTACAGTTGTACCGAATGCGGTAGATGTACAGCAGAATGTCCAGCCAATATCACTGGGAAAAAATTGTCGCCGAGGAAGATCATGATGGATGTCAGAGACCGGGCGGAAGAAGTGGGCAAAAGTATTGATGCAGGTGGGCCAGGTTTGGAAGATGGAAAGTCGCTTTTGGGAGATTATACCACCAAAGAAGAAATCAATGCATGTACTTCCTGCAATGCCTGCGTGGAAGCTTGCCCTATAAATATAGACCCATTGTCAATCATTCTTCAAATGAGAAGATATGTGGCCATGGAAGAATCAGGTACACCTGCCCAATGGAATGCCATGTTCCAAAATATGGAAACGAGCTTTTCCCCATGGAAATTTTCCCCATCTGACAGGTTCAACTGGGCAGAGAAAGTAAAGGAAGAAGAAGTAAAATAAATAGACACAAGACAAAAGAAGTGAGACATAAGAAAACCTTTTTTAGTCTCATATCTAAAGTCTCATATCTCATATCTAAATTATGTCAACATATAAAGTACCAACCATGGCCGAGATGGCCGCATCAGGACAAAGTCCCGAAATCCTTTTTTGGGTAGGATGTGCAGGCTCATTTGATGATAGATACAAGGCCGTCACCCAGGCTTTTGTGAAAATATTGAATAAAGTAGGGGTAAGCTTCGCTGTATTGGGAACAGAAGAAGCCTGTACAGGAGATCCGGCAAGGAGGGCTGGGAATGAGTTTCTTTTCCAAATGCAGGCAGTTGCCAATATTCAGGTGATGAATGGTTATGAAGTCAAAAAAGTTGTCACAGCTTGTCCCCATTGCTTCAATACCATCAAAAACGAATATCCAGCTTTGGGGGGTAATTATGAAGTGATCCACCATTCACAATTTCTCCAACAATTGATCAATGAGGGTAAAGTGGCGCTCCAGGGAGGTGGAGAGTTCAAAGGAAAGAAAATCACTTTCCACGATTCATGTTACTTAGGCCGTGCAAATGACGTCTACGAAGCCCCCAGGGATGTAATCAAGGCATTGGACGTAGAATTGGTAGAGATGAAGCGTTGCAAGACAAAAGGTCTTTGCTGTGGTGCAGGTGGCGCACAGATGTTCAAAGAACCTGAGAATGGCAAAAAAGACATCAACGTAGAGCGGACTGAGGAAGCATTGGCAACAGGAGCATCTGCCATAGCAGTGGGATGCCCATTCTGCCTGACTATGATGACGGATGGTGTCAAAAATAAAGAGAGGGAACATGATGTCCAAGTCTATGATTTGGCAGAAATGATCGCCAAGGATATGGGAATCTGATTTGAGAATACTCGATTTAGTGTCCAGTTAGTGCCCAGACCTGGCAGGTTTTCAAAACCTGCCAGGTCTTTTATTTATATGAAGAAAATGCAAACTTTTGAAAGTGGGGGTAGCCCAGGATTTGCCTTGGTCTGTGTCTCCACAGAACAAAAGATTTACCTTGGTCTGTGCCTCTACAAACCAAAAGGTCTATAACTATAATTGAAAAATCCTAGAAGTAATCCTCGCTTCGAAATGATTACAGTGTAAATCGAGAATCATAAGAGACTCTATTTGGGATAAGAGCATCCAAAAATAGAGCGAACAAGAGCATTTGCCCTGACTTTGTTACAAGAATCTGAAAAATTTACCCTTACTTTGTTACAATAAATTGAAAAAAATGCCCTTACTTTGTTACAAACAAGAAGTGGTATGCGTTTTAAAAGGCATGTTTTCAGTCATTTAATTAGCTGGAAAGAGAGTGTAGATAGAAAGCCTCTAATTATAAGAGGTGCAAGACAAGTGGGGAAGACCACTTTGATCAAGCAGTTTTCGGAATTGTTTCCATATTTCATTTCTATGAATTTGGAAAAGGAATCCGACAAATCATTTTTTGATGACTTTGATGATGTCCAAAGCATTGTCGAAGCAATTTTTTTGACAAATAATTTAAAGATTGAACACTTAGGAGAAACACTTCTCTTCTTGGATGAAATTCAAGAATCGCCAAAAGCAATCAAGTTGCTTAGGTATTTCTATGAAGAAATGCCTAAGCTTCATGTGGTTGCCGCAGGTTCTTTATTGGAATTTGCCATGAAAGAGGTTTCGAGTTTTCCTGTTGGAAGAGTTCAATTCCTTTATCTTCATCCATTGAATTTTCCTGAATACCTAGAAGCTATTGGGCAGGATGTGGTATTGGAGCAATTGAATCAACTTCCGGTGAAGCAAATCGCACATAAGGTATTGATGGACTTGTTTCACAGGTATGCGATTATTGGAGGTATGCCAGAAGTAGTAAAGACAGATATTGAGAAAAATAACCTTGCAAACCTTACTGCAACCTACGAAAGCATTTGGGGTACGTACAAAAATGATATTGAAAAATATACCTCAAATGAAACCGAGCGGAAGATTATCAAACACATCATGAATGCAGCTCCATTAGCACTTGATCAAAGGATTAAATTCCAAGGTTTCGGCAACTCTAATTACAAATCAAGGGAAATTGGTGAATGCTTTAGGATTCTGGACGATGCAAGAGTTATTAAGTTGATCTATCCAACTACTGATTTGAAACCTCCTGTTCAGTACGATTTGAAAAAATCCCCCAGATTGCAGTTTTTGGATTCTGGTTTGGTAAATTACTCTTTGGGGATTCAAGGACAGCTGTTGAAAATGGAAGATTTGAGTCCTGCATTCAAAGGGGCGTTGATTCCACATTTGGTAACACAAGAACTGTTGTCAGTCCAAAACATCACAGACCAAAAGCCTAATTTTTGGGTAAGGGAGAAAAAACAGTCAAGTGCCGAAGTTGATTTGGTCTATGTTTATGAGGATAAGTTAATTCCAATTGAAGTCAAATCTGGGGCAACAGGCTCTTTGAGGTCATTGCATCAATTTATCGATGCTGCAGACCATCATTATGCAGTGAGGGTTTATGGTGGGAAATTGTTGAAAGAAGAGGCTATTACGCCAAGCGGGAAACCATACCTCCTTCTGAACCTCCCGTATTATTTGGGGACAAGACTTGGAGTGTATGCCCAAATGTTTGTTGAGGGTGGGATTTAAATTTCAAAGAATGAAATTATTATGTACCCAAATATTATATTTATCCGTTAAGGAAAAGAACTAAAGTAAGGATAAAAGCCTTATTCTTTGGAACAATTAAATCGCTTTGAAATGTATCTGGAATTTGAAAATATAGCTGCTCATTCAAGGGTATGGATTTACCAGTCTGACAGGAAATTTACCGCTGAGGAATTGACTTGGGTCAAATCACATTTGAAGGCTTTCTGTGAACAATGGAATTCCCACGGAGCTTTGATGCCTACTTCTTTTGAGATCAAATTTGACCAGGTTATCATCCTTTCTGTGGATGAAAGTAACTTGGGAGCCAGTGGCTGCTCCATTGACAGCTCGGTGAGAATACTTCGGGAAATTGAGCAGAAGCTGGGAGTCAATCTACTCGATCAGGGAAAAGTTGGGTTTTTGGATTCAGAGGACAATTTAGCAATCAATTCCGTCTTTGGTATCAAGGAAAGTGTGAAGTCGGGTATTGTAAACCCTGAAACCCTCATACTCAACCCCCTCGTAAAAGAGAAAGCAGATTTGGACAATAATTGGCTAATTGCTGCTAAAGAAAGCTGGTTAAACAAATACTTTGAAAATTAATTATTATAATTATCCTATATTTAAGAATTAAGACCTAATCCGATTAATTATACTAATGAAGCGAAGTCTCATATTTATCATTTTTGTTGGACTACTCGGCGTTTCTTGTACGAGCTTGTTCAAAAAAGGCCAAAAGCAGTTTTCTTCTGGTGAATATCAATATGCCATTAGCACCTTTTCCAAGGTATTGGAGAAAGAACCGGACAATAAAGAGGCGAATTTTTATGTGGCAGAAAGCTATAGACTTTCCAATAGAATCGAAAAATCGGCGGTCTATTATGAGAAATTGACTGAATTGGATGGCTCCTTTGACAATTATTATCGATTGGGGCAAAGCTACAAGAACCAGGGGAAATCTGAAGAGGCGATGGAAGCTTTCAAGCAGGCAAAAGGGCTTACATTGGAGGACGGGAATTTGAATGAATTGGATAGGGAAATTGCAAACCTTCAGAAAACGGAAGAGATAGAAGATTATTGGCCCTATGTTGAATTGCAAAATTATGCATTGCTGAATACTCCCGGCCCAGATTATTCGCCTATAGTGAATGAAGGGTTTTTGTATTTCACCAGTTCGAGACAGGCATCTGGGATTTATCCAGCCACAGGTGTGCCTTATACAAAACTTTTCAGAACGAGAGCAGATGGGATTAAAGTCGATGTCCAAAACATCCAGGCTATGCCAGAATTCAAAAATGAAGAAGGCCTGAACCAAGGTGCAATTGCAATCAGCCCAGACGGAAACACGATTATCTACGCAAGGGGAAACTCTACATCCAACAAAGACTTGCCTGATGTGCATTTGTTTGCATCATATTTTAGGGGTGGAGGATTCACACAGCCTATTTGGATGCCATTGAATGAAGATGAATTTTGGTGGAACAGTACGCCTGCATTCAGTCCAGATGGCTCCGTGCTTTATTTTGCCTCCAACAGACCTGGCGGATACGGTGGGATTGATCTTTATAAAGCGACAAAACTTGCCAATGGAGACTTTGGAAATCCAGTTAATTTAGGCCCCGAAATCAATACTCCTGGGAATGAAATGTTCCCCCGCATGATGCCTGATGGGAAATTTTTCTTTGCTTCTGATGGCCATCCCGGTTTTGGCAAATTAGACCTGTTTGTTGCTGAGCCTTCAGAGGATGGGACAGTAGTGAAAAATCTTGGAGCCAACATCAATTCGGTAGCTGATGATTTTGGGATATTCTTTACCAGATATCCACAAGATGGATTTATCACTTCCAATAGAGAAGGAGGGGAAGGGGATGATGATATTTACTATTTTGAAGACAAAACACCCAAGCCTAAAGTTGTCAATGTTTTCCTCAATGTGACTACCAAAGAGAAGAAGGACGATGGTTCAGAGGAGATTTTGCCCCAGACTAGGGTGGCATTGTATGATGCATCCAACAAAATGACTGGCGGGGACTTTACCAATCAGAATGGGCGCGTAAGATTTACCCTTGCCCCAGATGAGAACTTTTCCCTGATAGCTTCCAAAAGTGGCTATTTCTCAAAAAGTATCACATATGATACCCGGGGGAAAACACCAAAACAGGAAGACCTGATTCAGGAAGTCACCAATATCACATTGGATACCACAATCATATTGGATGCCTTGATTTTGGAAAAATCCATCGTATTGGATAACATCTATTATGATTTGGATAAAGCCGATATCAGGCCAGATGCAGCTGAGGAGCTGGATAAATTGGTGACGATTTTGAAGGATAACCCTACCATCTCAATAGAACTGAGTTCGCATACAGATGCACGTGCTACTGATGCCTACAATGATGCTCTTTCCCAAAGAAGGGCTGAGTCGGCAGTCGCTTATATTGTGTCGAAAGGGATAGATGCTGAGAGATTGGTAGCCAAAGGCTATGGCAAGCGACAATTGATCATAGAAAATGCCAAGACTGAAGAGGAGCATCAAGTCAATAGAAGGACGGAGTTTAAAGTCATAGAGATAAAATGATTTTATTCTCCTGAATTTTCAGGATCAATTATTTAGCCCAAAGTCCGATATTGATTGATATACAATCGATATCGGATATTTTTTGGATAGAATTTATTGTTGCTTTCTTCCAATTGAGTCTAAACTTATACCTCGTCAAGAAAATGATTGGCACTTTATTGTTAAGACTCAATTTAAGCCTCGAAGGTCCCAATTATTGTGTCAATTTGAAATCAGAAATAATTGGAGCTTATCTTGAAATAGCTATTTGCCAAAGAAATGTGATTTTCATGGATATTCCCAAACCTTCCAACGTTCCAACCTTCCAATTCAATATTACAAGCGAACTCCCCAACCGTAATTTTCTGATTTTAAAATCCGCAATATTCTAATTCCTAATTTTTAGCTTTCTCCCACACAAATACCCCCATTGCCCTCTGGCTATGGACTAACACGCTTTTAGGATTCTCTAGACTGCTCAAACCATATCTTAGTTCAATTTTTTCCAACAATTCCTCGGTAAGGATAAACCGCTCGCTGCCGTCGGGAAGGGCATACACGCCATCACCCAAATTGGGGGAGGTTTCTTGGATTCCTCCAAACCCTGTGGCCATTCTCAAGAAAAAGATCCCGCCAACTTTAAGCACACGCATCATTTCATCCACCATCTTGAAGAATTGCTTTTCATCGTTGGCAAAGTGCAATACAGCTGAGCTGATGATGACATCAAATGCTCCTTTGTGAAATGGCATATCTTGTACAGTAGCTGTCTGGAATCTTTGGATATCATAATCGGGCTGGATCGTTTGGGCATAAATCCTGGCCATCTGTATGGCAATCGGATTGGCATCGATACCAAAGATTTGATAACCTTGATTCAAAAAATAGATACAGTTTCGGCCCTCACCACATCCTGCATCCAAGATCTTCATTTCTTTGGTAAATCGCCCTTTGAGGATTTGGTCCAAAAGGTAGATGTCAATATTTCCGAGCAGTTCGTTTAGCTTATTGATTTCCATTTTCCAGGTTTTTGATGGCTTCCATTGTTTTCTTTTTCCCTATTTCGATCAGTTCCGATGCCCTATGGAATTCCAATGTGCCGGCTTGTATCCTCGAAATCTCAATCAACACATCAACTTTGTATTTGTTGAGCATGATGGAAGATAGCTTGTCTTGGAGAAGGTCAAACGAAAAATTCATCAACTCCAGGGAGCTCATTCCTTTGTACTTTTCCTGCTTTACTCCCGAATCAAAATACTTGGAAAATTTTGATTTGTATTCAGTGACCCATAGGGGGATTTTGATTCTGCTTTCAGATTCTTTTTTGATGGTTTTTTCTATAATCTGGGTGACAAGTTTGTCTTTGGAAGCATTCAGGTCAACTGCTATCACAAATTCGCCCTTGCTCGTTTTTGGTAATAGACTTAAGGGGATTGGATTAATGATCCCTCCATCGACAAATTCCTTTCCGTGGATCTTGGCTGGAGTAAGGACAGTTGGGATCGAGACTGATGCCCTTATGGCATCAAATAGAGAACCTTTGTCAAATATTTTTTCCTTTCCCAATGGGATTTCTACTGCATTGCAGATAAATGGTATTTGGAGCTCCTCGATTTGGCAATCGCTGATAAATTTTTTGATTTCATTGAATACTTTGTCCCCTTTGATAAAGCCTTTGCTTGACAATGTGAAATCCATCAATGAAAACACATCAATCCTGTCAAGGTTACAAATCCAGTCTTTGAAGACGGGGAGTTGTCCCGCAGCATGGATCCCTCCAATCAAAGCTCCAGCAGATGAGCCTGCGATGGATACAATCTCATATCCGGCTTCCTCGATTGCCTCGATTACTCCAATATGGGCCATCCCTCTTGCGCCGCCACTTGAAAGAACCAATGATACTGTTTTTTTACGCATAATATAAAAGTGACACAATTATTTATATTTGTAAATTAACTTTCGCAAAAATAATCAAATACCATGAATCAAAGTAAGCCATTCCATCTCGCTTTTCCGATTAGGGACATTGAAGAAACCAGAGAGTTTTACGGCAACCTTCTTGGTTGCGAGATCGGTAGAAGTACTGAAAAATGGATTGATTTCAACTTTTTTGGTCATCAACTTTCTGCACATGTCAAACCAGACGAGCTTCTGGAGGCAAAGAAAAATGAAGTGGATGGCAAAAATGTCCCAGTTAGGCATTTTGGGGCAATATTGCCTTGGGAAGAATGGCATGGTCTTGCCGATAAGTTGAAAGCGAATGGGGTTGCGTTTGTCATCGAGCCATATATCAGGTTTGAAGGAGAAGTAGGGGAGCAGGCGACTATGTTCTTCTTGGATCCGGCAGGAAATGCTTTGGAATTCAAGTCGTTTCAGGATCCAAGCCAGATATTTGCGAAGTAAAGAACAGGCTATGAAAAATACATTGACAATCATCAGTGCACTCATGCTGATAATTTCGGCATTAATCATTCAATCCCTGATGGAAGGATCAAAACCGCTATTTGATCTTGAAATGATCAGATTTTTCACCGGGCTTTGCTGGGGGACTGGTGTCGGACTTCTGCTTTTGATTGTTTTTGGCAATAGAAAGAAAAAGAACATATTGTCAAAAAGTAATGGTGATTTGGAATAACTGCTTCCCATTTTCCCCAAAATAGGGGCACTGCTAAGCTAAATTCACAAATGGAAATAGGCTTGCCATAGATAAGCAGAAAATCAGGTGGAAATAATAATATGTTGAAACCACTGATAGATTTCTGTCACCATCTATATCTTATTTGATTTTTTACAGCTAAAATTTGATTTAGTTTTGGAACGGGTAACTTTATTTGGATCTTTTCGGTTATACCAAGACTATGGCGAAACAAGAAATGTTGTATTATAAAACCTATGAACATCCGACGAGCAGGGAGTGGGTTGTATTTATACATGGGGCAGGAGGTTCTTCGTCAATTTGGTATAAGCAAATCCGGGAATTCAGAGAAGATTTCAACTTGTTGTTGATAGACCTAAGAGGGCATGGAAGATCCGCCAATTCCATCAAGAATCTTTGGAATGAGAAATATACATTTCCCAATGTGACCAAAGATATCATAGAGGTCTTGGATCATCTGAATATCCCGCCGGCGCATGTGATGGGGGTTTCTTTAGGGACCATTTTGGCAAGGCAATTGGCTGAAATGGAGCCTCAAAGGGTGAAGTCTATGATCATGGCAGGGGCAATTACCAGACTGAATTTCACTTCGAGAATATTGGTCATATTGGGGAATGCCTTCAAAAGTGTACTTCCATATATGTGGTTGTACAGTTTGTTTGCGTTTATTATCATGCCGAGAGGGAATCATGCTGAATCAAGAAGCCTATTTATCAGAGAAGCAAAAAGACTATGCCAGAAAGAATTTATAAGGTGGTTCAAACTTACCAAGGATATCAATCCCCTTCTGAGATATTTTAAGGAAAAAGACCTGTCCATCCCTACTTTATATATCATGGGAGAGGAAGATGTGATGTTTTTGGAATCGGTCAAGAACATTGTGAAAGATCATAAAAAGTCTTTTCTGGAGGTAATCAAAGCCTGTGGGCATGTAGTCAATGTAGAACAACCAGATATATTCAACAAACTTTCTTTAGAATGGCTTAAAAGCCGATATAATCCACTTCAAAATTCCTTGGAGCATCCATAATGAAAAAGCAAACCAAAACAATTTTAATCGTAGCCATCCTAGTAGTGGTTGCCATCATTTTTATCTATCCAAGATTAGACCTATTTGTTTCCAAAGAAGGCGAGTCTTCCAGTAATGTCGGTACACAAGCCCAAGGTAATGAAATACCAGTCAATGTGGTGGAAGTCCGGTCGGAAAGACTGGAGAATAACCTGAATATCACAGGCACTATTATTCCGAATGAAACTGTAAACCTCAGGTCGGAGATTTCGGGATTGGTTGAGAGGATCGCATTCAAAGAGGGGGAGTTTGTCAAAAAAGGAACACCGCTGCTCTATCTCAACGATGATGAGCTGGAGGCCCAATACCAAAGGTTGGATTACACGAAAAAGTTGTATGAAAGCCAGGAGAACAGACAAAAACAACTTTTGGAGCGTGAGGCGATCAGTCAGGAAGAATATGATATCTCGCTTAACCAGTTCAATACAAATCTTGCGGATTTGAAGTTGGTAGAGGCGCAATTGAGCAAAACTGTCATTAGGGCACCTTTTGATGGGGTGTTGGGTTTGCGGCAGATTTCGGAAGGATCGGTGATCGGGACTTCTGATGTCATCGCGAGCATAGTGAACATTGACCCGATCAAGATAGAATTTTCCATCCCCGAGAGATATGCCAATGCAGTGGAAATCGGATCGAAGATTTCTTTTTCAAATGATGGAGGAGGAGAAAATGGGGTAGGGGTTGTCTATGCTTACGAGCCTACAATTGATGCCGCCACAAGGACTTTGAAACTCAGGGCTACAAGTCCAAACAAAGATCGAAGATTTTTGCCTGGCATGTTTATCAGAATCAAATATACTTTGGGAGTGGAGGACAATGCATTGTTGGTTCCTTCCGAATCCGTCATCCCCGAACTTAGTGGCTACAAAGTGTATGTGGTCAATGCCCAGAATCAAGCCGAAGAAAGGGTGGTTACGATTGGGACTAGAACAGAAAAGCAAGTGCAGATCTTGGAAGGGCTTAAAGTAGGGGACTTGGTCTTGACGACAGGTGTGTTGCAAGTTAGGGTTGGATCACCTCTGAATCCTACGAAAATTAATTAACCATGGCGAGTTTATCTACCATAAGTATCAGAAGGCCTGTATTGGCGATAGTGATGTCCCTCACAATTACATTGTTTGGGATTATCGGTATTAGTTTTTTGGGGGTTAGGGAATTTCCGAGTGTTGACCCTCCCATCATCAATGTAAGGACTACCTATGTCGGTGCCAATGCGGATGTCATAGAAGCGCAGATCACTGAGCCACTTGAAGAAGCCATCAATGGTATCGCTGGGATCAAATCACTGACCTCAACGAGTAATGATGGCACAAGTAATATTACAGTGGAATTTGACGTGGGAGCTGACTTGGAAGCCGCTGCCAATGATGTCCGGGACAAAGTGTCTGGTGCACAACGTAATTTGCCACCTGATACGGATCCCCCGGTAGTTTCCAAAGCTGATTCCGATTCGCAACCCATTGTATTCCTGAATGTCCAAAGTAATAAGAGAACACTTTTGGAACTTTCGGAATTGGCCAATAATATTTTCAAAGAAAGACTGCAAACCATCCCAGGGGTAAGTACTGTACAGATTTGGGGGGAAAAGGAATATGCCATCAGGTTGAGAATGGATCCCTTGAGGATGGCTTCCTATGGAGTGACTCCCTTGGATGTGCTGAATAAGGTTCAGAGCGAAAATGTCGAATTGCCATCAGGAAGAATAGAAGGGTCTACCATTGAGTTGTCTGTAAGGACTAAGAGCAGGTTGGGTTCCCCACAGGAATTCAACAACCTGATCATCAAGGATGACCAAAACAATATTGTAAAATTTCAGGATATAGGAAATGCAGAACTGGCCGCACTCAATGAGAGGACAGTATTGAAGCGTGATGGGATTCCGATGGTAGGGGTGGTGCTCATACCATTGCCGGGATCAAACAATATCGAGATTGTAGATGAATTTTACAAAAGATTGGAGACCATCAAAAAAGACCTTCCGGAAGATATTTTGCTTGACATTGGGTTTGATTCGACGAGTTTTATCCGGTCATCCATCGCTGAGGTACAGGAGACAATCATCCTCGCATTTATCCTAGTGGTGCTGATCATCTTCCTCTTTTTGAGGGATTGGAGGACGACTTTTATTCCAGTACTGACAATACCCATTTCCCTGATAGGGGTGTTTTTTATCATGTACTTGGCGGATTTCTCGATCAATGTGCTGACTTTGTTGGGGATTGTGTTGTCTATTGGCCTTGTGGTGGATGATGCCATTGTGGTATTGGAGAATATCTATTCCAGGATAGAGAAAGGTGAAAGTCCGGATATAGCTGCTGAAAAAGGAGCAGAAGAGATTTTCTTCGCAGTAATAGCTACGACTGTTGCTTTGGCGGCTGTGTTTTTGCCAGTGATTTTCTTGACAGGTACCACCGGTAGGCTCTTTAGGGAGTTTGGTGTGGTTGTGGCCGGTGCGGTTATTATTTCTTCTTTTGTAGCTTTGACAATGACTCCGATGTTGAGCTCTAAGCTCTTGAAAAAAAGGGAGAAACAAAATTGGTTTTACAATAAAACAGAGCCGGTTTTCCTTTGGTTGAATGAGAAATACAGCCATGCTTTGGAAGCTTTTATGAAATTCAGGGGGATTGCCTTTTTGGTAGTTGTCTTGGTGGCTTTCGGGATCTATCAGCTTTTCCAGATCATTCCAACGGAACTTTCCCCCATAGAGGATAGAGGAGAAATGAGGGTCAACCTGAGTGGACCTGAAGGTGCTACTTTTGAGTTTATGGATAGGGTTTTGGATGATATGACCCATGAATTCATGACGGAGATACCGGAGGAAGAAAGGGTAGGTATCATAACGGTTACTTCTCCGGGATTCGGAACTGCGAGTACCAACTCGGGATTCTTGAGGCTGATTTTGACAGATGCATCTGAGAGAGAGCGCAGCCAGCAGGAGATTTATGATGAGGTCTCCAAGAGGTTGACAAAGTTCACTTCCGTGAGGGCCTTTGCCACCCAAGCGCCATCTATTGGCGATAGAAGGGCTGGGTTGCCAGTTCAGTATGTGCTGCAGGCACCTACTTTGGATAAGCTGAAAGAGGTGATCCCCAAGTTTATGGAGCAGGCCAACCAAAGTCCCATATTCAGCTATGCTGATATCAATCTGAAATTCACCAAACCTGAAATTGAGGTCGAGATAGACCGTGAAAAAGCTAGAAATGTGGGCGTTTCGGTTCAGGAAATTGCCAGGACATTGCAGCTTTCTTACTCCGGCCAGCGCTTTGCCTATTTTATCATGAATGGGAAGCAGTATCAGGTAGTAGGTGAGATGCAGATTGAGGATAGAAATGAACCGATCAACTTACGGACACTTTATGTGAGGGCTGAAAACGGAAGCTTGGTGCAGTTGGACAACTTGGTGACAATACGGGAAAACAGTACCCCACCTCAACTTTATAGATTCAATAGATTCGTCAGTGCGACAGTTTCTGCAAACCTTGCACCCGGATACACAATTGGATCAGGATTGGATGAAATGGATAGGATCGCTTCTGAAGTTTTGGATGAATCATTCAGTACAGATGTGGCAGGCCTTTCCAAAGAGTACAGGGAAAGTTCCAATAGTTTGATCTTCGCTTTCATCTTTGCCTTGGTTCTGATTTACTTGGTATTGTCGGCACAGTTCGAAAGCTTCATGGATCCTTTGACGATAATGTTTACGGTGCCATTGGCATTGTTTGGAGCTTTGGCTTCTTTGTGGCTATTTGATTTTACCCTGAATATCTTTAGCCAGATTGGGATTATCATGCTCATAGGCTTGGTGACGAAAAACGGAATCTTGATCGTGGAGTTTGCCAACCAAAGAAAAGCACAGGGACTGTCGGTGGACGAGGCGATCATAGGTGCGGCAAGCGCAAGGTTTAGACCTATTTTGATGACTAGTTTATCGACCATTCTAGGGATTCTCCCAATTGCCCTGGCTTTGGGGGCAGGATCTGAAGGCAGAGTACCTATGGGGGTGGCAGTGATTGGAGGCTTGGCATTCTCTACTGTATTGACCTTATTTATCATTCCAGCAATTTATACTTTCCTTACATCCAAAAAAGGAAGATTAGCAAGAGTACAATGAGAAGAATTATTTTAACGATATTGTTTTTATCTCAAATTTCTGTATTCACTTTCGCTCAGGAGAGTGAAATGTTGAATTTGGAAAAGGCCATCATGATTGGTCTTGAGAAAAATTATGGTGTGAAAATAGCCGTCAACAATGTGCAGTTGGCAAATTATGACAAGGAAATTGGTTTTGGCACTTCCTATTTGCCTGTAGTTGATGCGAATTATGCGCAAAGTTACAGTAAGGAAGATGTAGAACAATTATTCCAATCATCCCCTGCGCCAAACGAAATTCTTGGTGCCACATCTGATACCGAGAACTTTACCGTTTCTGCCATCTATGGATTCAATCCCGAGGTGGTCGTGACGATGAGAAGGTTGGGGAAATTGGCGGAGATCAGCGAGCTGGACGCAAAGATTGCCGTCGAGAATTTGGTGGCGGCAGTTTCATCTTCTTACTACAGATTGGTATTGGAGCTTCAGAGGCAGAAGGTTTTGGAAAAGACATTGGAATTTTCCAAATCAAGGCTTGAAATAGCCGAAGCCCGCTATGAGTTGGGGGGGGCAGGGAGACGGGACTTCCTGACTGCACAGGTGGATTACAATACGGATTTGTCACTGACTGTGAATCAGGAACAGATTATCAGGACAGCACAGATCAACTTGAATGAATTGTTGGCTTTATCTCCTTCTGATCAATTTACCGTGAAGGACACAATCCTCATCTCCGATAATTTAAGATTGGAGGATTTGATGGAGAATGCATACTTGAACAATAAGCAATTTCTGGTCGCTCAGAGGCAGGAAAATGTCGCGTTCTTGCAGATCAGGGAATTACAGGCACAAAGGTTGCCTTCTGTCAATCTGAATGCTGCATATGTTAACAACACTTTAAATGCCCAGGCTGGTTTTCTCCTTTTTAATCAAAGGGAAGGCTACAACTATGGGGCTGGTGTGACATTGAATTTGTTTAGTGGTTTTACTTTGAACAAACGAATTCAGGCTGCAAAAGTCCAAAGATATAATTCTGAACTTGCCCTTCAGCAATTCGAAATCCAAATGCAATCTGACCTCCATAGGGCTTATACTTCTTATGAAAATAACAAAAGGCTGTTGGAGATAGAAAGAAAAAATTACGAAGTGGCTGTAGAAAATACGGATATCGCTTTGGAAAGATTTAGGCTTGGGATTGCAAATTACCTTGAGTTCAGGGATGCCCAAGTGAATCTCCTTACCGCTGAGGACAGATTGATCACAGCTCTTTTCAATATCAAGGAAATGGAGATAGAGCTGTTGAGGCTCTCCGGTAAAATCTATTACCAAAACAGCGAAGAAAGATTGGACCTTTTGGATAAATAGATTGTCAAACCTGCACCATTGTTAGGTTTTGGTCTTTTCTGATAGTTGAGAAATACAAAGTGCTGTCCTGGAAGTAGTAAAAATCTTATCTCAAAAAGATATAAATCGTTGCGTTAATCCACATAAGGTAGAGGTCAAAGGAAAAAGAAGCTAGACCATTCACTTTTTGCATTGTCCCTAGAGATTTTTGGGTCTTCTCCCCCTTGTTTTATTGTTTTTGACTTTGGTATATTATTTGCTAAAGGTGGTGGTTGATACCATTTTAGCGAAACGTTTCTCTATATAATGGGATGCTATATATGCGCAGAATACTGACTTCATTTATATTTATCTCTCTCCTCCTAGTCTTTGGGGTTCAGTGTACTTTTTTGGAAAAAGAGAAAAATAAGTCTATTTGGGATAACCCTGTTGCTTTGGATCTAGACGAAATCGTCAAGAGGGGATATATCAGGGCAGTTGTAGACAATTCTTCCACGAGTTATTATATCTATCGGGGAAGAAGGATGGGTTATGAGTTTGAGTTGCTCAGGAATCTCGCAAGTAATTTGGGAGTTCGCTTACATTTGATCGTCAAATCCAATATCGAAGATGCCTTTGTGTTGTTGAACAAAGGCAAAGCAGATATCATTGCGATGAATCTTGAGGTATCAGACGAAAGGAAAAAGTATGCGAATTTTACGGAAGCTCTTGGTGAGGTAAGCACAGTTTTGGTACAGAGGAAATCGGGACAGATGATCCGGAATATTGAAGAGTTAGATGATAAAGTCATCCATATTCCCCAAGGTGCCATCTATAAATCCCAGCTTTGTGACATGCAGGTGGATAGTACTTTTTCAATTTCGATCATGGAAGTGAGGGAAGGCCGAGAGCAACTGATTTCTCAGGTTTTGGAAAGAAAGATTGACTATACGGTAGTCGACAAAGACTTGGCTTTGGTCAATGCCACCTATTATAGAGATCTGGATATCGCATTTGAGATCAGCGAAAAATCACCTGTTGCTTGGGCTGTCAGACCGAATGCGCCCGAATTGGAAACGGCCATCAATTCATGGATTTCCAAACGTAAAAAATCAGGTTATTTGGCTACACTCTATTCCAAATACTACCTTAATTCAAAAAACAGCTATTTCAGATCAAACAGCGCTTTCTCATCCTTGGGTGGGAATATGATTTCGGAATACGATGATATTATCAAATCTGCGGCAGAACATCTGGGATGGGATTGGAGGTTGTTGGCGTCTTTGGTTTACAAAGAATCGGCTTTCAACCCTGCGGCTACTTCCTATGCGGGGGCTACCGGATTGCTACAGTTGATGCCTGTGACCCTCGAAAGGTTTGGTGTAGAAGATCCCAACGACCCCTACCAAAGTCTAATGGGTGGAGTCAATTTCCTGAAATACTTGGATAAATTCTGGAGGGAAAGAATCCCTGAATCCAATGAGCGGATAAAATTCATCCTCGCTTCTTACAATATAGGGCATGGACATGTAGAAGATGCCTGGAAACTGACGATGAAATATGGCAAAAACCCACAATACTGGGAGCATGTATCACATTTCCTCAAACTAAAAACAGACCCCGAATATTATCGTGATCCAATTGTGCGGAGTGGTTATGCCAAAGGTCACATTGCAGTCAACTATGTTGATGATATTTTGATTTTGTATAACTCCTATCGGGTATTGGTGGAGCCGTAGAATTGTTATTGAGTCTTTTCTTTTTTTCTTACTCCACTT
Source organism: Belliella marina (assembly GCF_042682445.1). Lineage (NCBI taxonomy): Bacteria > Pseudomonadati > Bacteroidota > Cytophagia > Cytophagales > Cyclobacteriaceae > Belliella > Belliella marina. The sequence goes on along the minus strand of NZ_JBHUHR010000038.1, from coordinate 232,903 downwards.
TGATCTGCTTTCGGATGACCGCTTCTTTGTAGTAGATATGGATATAGTAAAGTCCTTTTTTGAGTTTGCTGAGGTCTAAGGTAGTCTCAATATCAGCTTGGGCTCTATTGATGATTTCCTGTCCCCTTTGGTCAAATAGACTTACCTGAAAAGGTGTTTGATTTCTTTGTAAATCATCATTTTGTGTGTCATTGGTGAATCTACTAATCGTAACGTAACTACTAGTAGGGTTTGGATACACTATAAATGGATAGTCATCATACCCAGTACAATCGACGTACTCTATTTCATAGTAAGATACCCAATCAGACGGATTACAACCGTTGATGTTTCGCATCTCAAATACATAATAGCCATTATTTATGGTTGGAAAAGGGGGGATATAATACAGTTGATGGGGACCACTGCCTGTATAAACATAAGAAGATGTATATGCAACAGTGAGGCTAGGCCAATGCAAGAGCCTAGCCTCCCACTGCGCATTGTCAGGAGACATCTGGTAATGAATATTAAAGATGTTGCCATCATGACTAGAACACCATTGCTCAAATTCATTGGCACTATTTGAAAATTCTATCCAACTAACTGTAGCTTCACCAATCCAAATACCTTTTTCTACATTCACAACCCCACAATCTGTCGTGAGACTAAAAGTGAGGGTGGCTGCTCCTGAAACTAAACTGTTAGCAGGATTTAGATTGGCTATGGTACCTGTCCCTGAGGTAGCTCCAGAGAACAAATGCGTAGGAGAAACAGACCAGGAGACCTTACTTCCAACAGGTGGGTTCTGAATAGAATAGATTGAGGTGGAGCAGAGGTAGTCGGAGCCGGAGATGGTGGGTAAGGCTGCTTTTACAGCTTTTTCAGCATTTACTCGACCATAACCCATTTGATTATTCCAAGTGAGATTGGTGTTTTCTCCTGCTCCTAATGTGTAGTTATACCCACCTACTTTGTCTGCAGTAATCTCAATTATATTTCTGACTTACTGTTGGGTTAGGCTAGGATTCACCGAAAGAATTAAAGCGGCAATTCCGGCAACTTGAGGCGCAGCAAATGATGTTCCGTCAACAGGTGTATAGTCTCCATTCGACCCAACAGTTTGATTGTAACCCAATGCTCCCTGCCTGTCCGTCGTGCTTATACTAACGCCAGGTGCAACTACGTCTATCCCTGCTCCAAAATTTGAAAAGCTTGCACGACTTTGGGTGCGATTTATTGCACCAACTGCAATTGTTTGTGGGTTATTAGAAGGAAAAGCGATTGAACTGGCACTATGATTATGAGTTATACAAACCACGATCGTACCCAAACCATCTCTATCTTGAGTTACTGCATTATTTATAGCATCATTAATCAGCCCTTGTTGTTCAATGGAATTACTCCCCCAGCTATTATTTATTATTGCCGCCCCACTTTGCCAAGCAAAATTAATTCCGTTTGCGAGTCTTTGGCTTAACAAAGGTGCAAGGACCAGACTACTGCTTATTGACATCAATTGTACTTCAGGCGATACTCCTGATACACCTAAATTATTATTCTGTGTAGCTCCAATAACTCCCGCAACAGGTACACCGTGATCACCTCTTACCACACTTGGAGTCGTTCCATTTTCAGTATCAAAACTTATCGGACTAATATTAATAAAATCAGGATGATTAAACTCAAGACCATGATCTAAAACAGCAACTACTACGTTAGCGCATCCCGTAGTTATATTCCATGCCTGACAAGTCCTAATGTCATTACCAACAGTGCCTCCAGCCTGTCCAGTATTATTTAAATGCCACTGTTCAGCAAACAATGGATCATTTGTGCAACCCATTAAAAATTCCTCCATTAAGTCCGGTTCAGCAGACTCAAAATACCCTAATTCATAAAAGAGATTAGCCATTTCCAGCGCATTACCCTTAGAGTTTTTGTCACATGACAAAATGTACCATAAAGGCATAGAACTATCATTACCAACAATTTACACCATGTTTTCCTTAGCCAACAATTTTAAAACTTCTATATCCTTCTCCTGTTTTAGTTTCACATAAAAATAGTGAGACAGTCCAATTTCTTTACCGTTTACCAGGAATAAAGGTGCGACATAAATAATATCAGATGATGGGACTTTCGCTTTGTCGATTGAACTATTAACAAAAGCCCAATATTGATCGCTTTCAAGGGACTTGCTAGCTCTGTCTGTATTAATTGTACTGCTAATGATAATAGGTTTTAGTTCCGAAATACTTTGCTCTGATACTTCCAATTCTTGTGCTATTGCTATTTTATTTTGCCCCTGCATTAAAATGTATTGCTTGTCTGAATACAGTTCTAAAGAGTGCTTCTCTCCATTAGCCCAGTAATAATACTCCTGTACATGTGCTATGATTGAGCCGAGAAAAAGGAGTGAGAAGAAGATAATTGACCTCATCATAATCGTATTAATTTGAGAATTTAACATCGAATACAACGGGTAGATTTTCATACTGTTTATCAATGACGACAAAATAAGATACATTGGTTAAGGCAGCGCAGATCTGTTCAAGTAGCCCAACTTTGTAAACAATTCTATTATTACACAACACCACTTGCTGACTATCAAATACCGCACATTGATGGTGTCTATACATACCAGCCAATATGAAATACTTATCAAAGTCAATGTGCAGTTGTTCCGAGCAGGTAAAAAATTTTTCAAAATCTGCTTGAGTGGTTATCACAAGATTCGTTTCCTTTTCGTTGCCCTCAATATTTTGAAGTCCGCAGGGTGTACTTTCAAATTCATCAACATAAAATAACTCAACCTGCTGTGCATTATCTCCTTCACAGTCTGGATTTATTTCATTCTGACAACTGCATGTTAACGCTGCCAATAGCAACAAAATTGGCGTCATTTTTAATATGTTTTTCATTATTTCTACAGTTTTATTGCTTTCGAACCTGACTCTGGTAATTCAATCACTAATCTCAGGACGTTTCTCAAGTCTATCATGTCTTCAATTTAATAAATAGTTTTCAATAAACAAGAATTCTATAATAGCATAAAACACTGCGTATCAAGCAAATATGTTCAATTGTGCATTTTACTATCGAAATAATCAAAAAATACTTTTTTAAAAGCAATTACTCTGCCCCCCCCTCATCCAACCAACTCCTCAAAACATCTCTTACATAAATCATATTTCTGCCCAACTCGACCCTTTCAATGAAACAGCTTACATTGCGATTGATTTTTCGGAAAATATTGATACTAATGCCTGTCCCATAGTTTGAAAAAGAGGCTCTTTGGTCGTTTCTATTCGTGCAATTACATGGGGATTTGTCGAAGGGTAACCAATTGAATTATTAGCATCATTTCAAGTAGCAAAAACGACGATCGATCCTAAACCATTTCTTCCATTGATTACAGCATTTTCTATGGCTTCATCGATAACATCATATATAACACTTGAACCCCAGGAATTATTTATTACGCTTGCTTGGTTTTCCCAAGCCCAATTTATTCCATCTGCTCTAGCGATCCTTGAAGCTGGAACTGACAATAAACTGTTAGCTATATCCATTAATGGACTATCATAACTTACGCCTGCAATACCAATAGAATTGTTTCTTTCCGCTCCAAGAATTCCACTTACTAGCATTCCATGATCTCCAAATGGGGGGATTCCAAACTCTGTATTAAAATTTAGAGGTAGAATATTATTCAAATCTTCATGGGGCTCCATTCCTGATCGAGCACTGCAACAATTATATCTTCGCATCCGGTAGAAATCTCCCACGCGGGACATATTTTTATATCCGCACCTGCTGTACCACCATTCTGACCTGTATTTAACAATGACCATTGGGTATTGAATTGGATATCCTTTTGAGTAATTCAGGCTCTCGTGAATCTGAAACCACAGCCCATTGCATCTCCACGTCAATACCTGGATTTCTTTTTAAATATTAAAAAAAGCAGTTGTACGGAATTCTTTTATTTGAGAGTTTTCTATTTTCAAGAGCTTCGCAAAGCTCTGTCTGTCGTTTTTTTTTATCTAAAAGAATATGTTTTTTGTTATCCATCAGTTCCAAAGGTTGCTTCAGACCCTTGTAGTAATAGTACTGACCATATAGAGAAAAACAACAAAGTATGTCAAAATAAATGTAAATAAATTTTTCAAGGCTCCAAGTAAACAATTTCAAATTCCAAGTCATTGTTTATGTATTCTATAGGTAAAGAAACAAAAAATAAAACATCAGTAATACCAGTGCAGTCTTGTGGCTGAATATTCACTCCAATTTTGATTTTATTACATTTTTTTTCAGAAAACGCTTCTTTAAAACTCCCACATTGATAAGATTTCACTTGACCTCCAACAATAAATTCATTTTCAAAATCTATTTTAATTTGAGGGGATTGGCAAGTCAAGAGTTCTTCAAATTCACTTTGTGATGTGATCTTAAATGTTGCTAAATCCTGTTCATTTTGTTCTGCCAAATTACATTTGTGATTATCGACCAAGAGATCTGTAACGTCTGAACCTATTGGGATTGACTCGTCGCATATTTGGTTGTTTTGCTCCATACAGGCAGCAGATAAAAATATTACTAGTGATGTTGAAGCCTGAAACTTTAATTTTCCAACTTGGTGTAGTATCTTTTTATATTTTCCAATCATTTTTTTAAATTAAAATGGAGGCAAAATTAAATTATATGACAAATTAAGTTACTCATCAATTGATTGTCGCTTAAAACTTTCAAGATGTCTCCTAAATATTGAGACGTACCTCAACGTCAACATGTCTCAATCTAATAAATAGTTTTCAAGAATCAAAAACGAATCCTTAAACAATGGAGTTACAGATTCTTGGGAAAGTCAGGTGTATAGAGAATCTACATACAGTTGGTAAATTGTAGTTTTTATAGTTTTTCACCTGAGGAATGTAAGTGCTTGCCCCTGAGCGTAGATTGCATCTACGATATCATTTCCATGGAACATGTGATTTTTGGGTACTAAGACTTAATAGAGAATAAACCTTGTAATCCACGAATGCACCAAAGCAAAAATACATGAATTCATTAAGCCATTGGTGAAATTAATTTATCAAAAAAACTTCGTGTCTTTGCGTCTTCGTTGCAAACAGAATTCGTAAGCCACGAATTCACTTAGAAATAAAAAGACCCGGTCAATAACCGGGCCTTTCCACTTTTCACCTTTATTCTAGGAGGTGTTGATTCTTAGAATACAGTTCTATGAAATAATGTGATCTTGGCTAATTAAATAGTCTATTTGAGTATCTTTAAGCTACGGCTTTCACATTTACCTCAATGTTGCCTCTAGTGGCTTTGGAGTATGGGCAGACTTCGTGGGCTGCTTCTACCAACTTCTGTGCTTCTTCCAGTGATTTTGCTTGTGGGATTTTGCAGATGATATCCACTGCCAATCCAAATCCACCAGCTTCTGTTTTGCCAAGATGCGCTTTCACTGTGATCTCGGCATCATCCAATTTTACTCCTTTGGCTACGGCACCCAAGGCACCACCAAAACAAGCTGCGTAGCCTGCTGCAAATAGTTGTTCGGGATTCGTTTTCCCTCCTGTACCTCCAATTTCTTTTGGCATAGCCACGTCAAAGTCCAATTGGCCGTCATCTGTTTTTACATGGCCTTTTCTTCCACCTGTATTGACCGCTGTAGCGGTGTAATCGATTTTGATCTTTTCCATTTTTTAAGGTTGGTTTAAAGTTTCTACTAATTTGTTGACTTCATTTTTTAAATTTATTAACGTCTCAGGCTCCCAGCTGTTCAGGCATTCCAATACCTTTCCTGGGATTTTTTCTGCCTTAGATTTCAATGATTTTCCTTGAAAGGTTAGCTGGATTTCAACTTTCCTTTCATCTTGCTCACTACGTACCCTCTTGATGAGATTGTGGCTTTCCAATCTTTTGAGCAAGGGGGTTAGTGTTCCTGAATCTAGGAATAATCTCTTTCCTATTTCATTGACCGCCAAACCATCATTCTCCCAAAGAATCATCATCACAAGATATTGTGGATATGTAATCCCCAATTCTTCCAGCGGCTCTCTGTAAGCTTGAATTATCATCCTTGATGCTGCGTATAAGGGAAAGCAAATTTGATTTTCCAGCAGTAATAAATCGTGCTCTTTTGTCATTCTTTTTAATTGTGAACAATTAAATTTAATACAATTTTATTAAAAGAAAAAATTTCGGGTGATTTTATTTGTTTACAGCCCTATGTTTCTCCAAACTCTCCATCGGATACTGATAGAAATCTTTGCGATTTGTTCTATGCCATTACCGCTACCATACTTAAAGCATGTTTGGCTAAAAATCCATCCCCCTTGATTTCAACTTCAGAAATGACTTGTTCTGGTTTCCAACTCTTTGAAAATAGCTTCCAGGCGATTTCTGGCTTGATGATTATTTGTGCACTTGGGTTGGGTTGCCTGTCTTTGTTCAATTCCCAGCCATTTTCAGTATTTACAATATTCCACATGCCGCCGATTTCAGAAGGGATAACCATAGATACCACAGTTCCAGATTTTGCCGAAATGTTCTGAAAAGTATAAGGGAAAGCGTACATAAGGGTGTCAATAAATGGATAAAACAACTCCTTAGTCATCAGTCCCGGTTTGTTGACGGCATCCCTTATTTGTTGCTGGTGGAGAAATTTCTCAGTGTATTCCCTTGCAATATGGAACCAGTTTGGTGAAACATCCTCTCCTGCCCAAGCAACCGAAAAAACAGCTTGGTCTGATGGGTTTAGCGTTTGGAGATGTTCATAGTATTCCTTTCCGCTTGATTCTAATAAGTTTACTAATACTCTTGTACTAAGTCTTTTTGTGGCATTGGTCCATGCAAGGTTTAAACCGTTCAAATATGAAACAAGATCTTGGTATGAGTTGATATTTTCTGGTTTTTCTCCGACAAACCCATCTCTTGATATGGAAAGTGCCCTTAAGTTGCCGTCTAAAAGATGGGAGGCTACATCCTTTACCTTCCAGAGTTTTGCCACGGTTTGGACTTCCCATTCTTCTTCAGTCAAAGAAGACAAAAGTTCGATCAACATCCTATCCAAAATAGGGAAAAGTGCTAAAGTGTCTATTCTTTTAGATGCATCAGGCATATTGTTTCATCAAATTTTGTGTTTTCTCAAGGGTCAGCATCCGTAGATTGTCCAACCCTATCAAATATACAAAATGATGTTAAAATGCCTCTTCAATATCATATTTCCACAAATAGAAAAATGCACTTTCAGCTTCATCGAAGACTCTTCCCGGGTTGGTTCTGATGGTCACACGAAAGCCCTCATCATCAGAAATCTTTACCAATTGATGGCTTCCAAAATATGATACTTTGACGATTTTGCCACTGAGTTGTTGCCCTTTTCTCTGCACTACCTCGCCATGTTCGGGTCTGAACAATAGCTTGACTTTGGATTTGAATTTTTTCGCTTCTGGATCGGAAACAAACCCAAAGGTAGTATAGAACCCATCTTCACTTGGGGTGGCCAGAATTTCGTTTCTCTTTCCAAAGAAATTGGCTACATAAGGATTGATTGGGTTTTCATAAAGCACTTTTGGAATATCTATTTGCTGTAAGAACCCTTTGTGAAGGATGGCGATTCTGTCGGCAGTAGAGAGTGCGTCTTTGGTGTCATGGGTGACGAAAATCGCTGTTATGCCTGTTTTTTTGATGATTTGACGGATTTCTTCACGAACTTGATCCTTGAGCATGGCGTCCAGGTTGCTGAAGGGTTCATCCATCAAGAGGATTTTTGGATTGGGGGCAATGGCCCGTGCCAGGGCGACTCGCTGCTGCTGTCCACCGGATAGTTGGTGTGGGTATTTGTTGTGGTCTTCCTTTAAGCCAACCAATTTGAGGGTGTCTTTTGCGATGGTTTCCGGGTTGCCTTTTACTTTTTGGATTCCAAACTTGACATTCTCCAATATGGTCAAGTGGGGAAAAAGTGCATAATCCTGAAATACCATCCCTACTTTTCTGGTATGGGCAGGCACTGTTTTTTTGCCTTCCACGATCACCTGCCCAGATAGGGAGATGATCCCTTGGTCGGGATGTTCAAGTCCGGCAATAAGTCTCAACAAAGTGGTTTTTCCCGATCCACTCTCTCCAACCAAAGCCAAAATCTCCCCCTCAGTGACATTGAATGAAATGTCATTGACGGCAAAGTCATTGGCATTGCCATATTTCTTATAGATGTTTTGGAGTGATAAAATTGACATGCCTGTTTGGGATATATTTACCTATACTTCTCTTTTTTTGATCATTCTGTTGAGGAAAATGATCGGGATGATTCCTGTCAAAATGATGATGAGGGCTGCATTGGCAGATTCTGCAATCATTTCATTTGTCGCCATGTCAAAGGCCTTGGTAGCCAATGTCTGATAATTGAATGGACGAAGGATCAAAGTTAAAGGTAATTCTTTCAACACATCAACAAAAACGAGTAAGATACCCGAAAATATACTTGACTTGATCAATGGAAGGTCTATTTTCCAAAGGGTTTTTGAACTTCGGACACCAAGAAGCCTGCTCGCCTCATTGACATGGATGCCGATTTTTTGAAATCCTGCTTCTACAGGGTTGTAGCCTACAGCCATGAATCTGACGATATACGCAAAAGTAAGGGCAAAGAGTGTCCCCGACAAAAATAATCCTGCCACACTGTTGGAGAAAACTGTGTTGTAGATCCATTTGTCAAAGGACAACAATGGGATCATTACCCCGACAGCAATCACAGCACCCGGGATGGCATAACCCAACGTTGCTATTTTTGTAATGCTCTTTACCCACTTGAACGGGCTTAGTCTAAGTGCGTACAGCAGGATGATCGAAAGGATGACGACCAATATCCCAACGACTGCAGCCAGTCCAAAACTTCTGAAAATGAGTAGGAAAAACTCTTGGTTCACTACTTTTTCATAAGTCATGAATACCCACTGGAGTAATTGCAAAAATGGAATAAAAAAACTGATCAGGAAGAGGGCAGTGCAAATTCCTGTATACAGAACTTTGTTTTTGGTTGAGACTTCTTTTCTGGCTTGGGGCTTATTGAGTCCATTGACGGAGGCATATTGCCTGTTTCCCCGTTGGATAGATTCCAAGTATAGGATTACAAAAACAAATAGCATCAAAATCGCAGCCAGGTAGATGGCTGTAGTTGCATCGCCCATTGAAAACCAAGCCCTGAATATCCCGGTGGTAAAGGTGTTTACACCAAAATATTTGACCGTACCATAATCATTCAAAACTTCCATGGAGGCCAAGGCTATACCGGCTACTATTGCAGGCCTTGCCATTGGAAGGGCTACCTTGAAAAAGGTTTTTGTCCTGTTTGCACCCAGGAGTGAGGAAGCTTCCTGCATAGTCTTGGATTGCTGCAAAAAAGAAGATCTAGCAATCAAAAACACATAGGGGAATAGTGTGATGGACAGTATAAAGATCGCGCCAGGAAGATTCATGATGTCAAGCAGGCTGCCCTTGACTTGGATTCCAAAGGTATTCCTCAGGAATGTCTGTATCGGGCCAGTATAATCCAAGAGTCCAACATAGGTGTAAGCCATGATATATCCTGGAAATCCCAAAGGGAGAATCAAAAGCCACTCAAAATATTTTCTACCTGGGAACTCATAGTTGGAAACGAGCCAAGCGGTACTCACCCCCAATACAAAAGTACTGAAAGCTACCCCCAGTAGAATCAAAAGGGTATTTTGAAAATAGCCAAAAAGGAGGTTGTTGGCTATATGTGACCAACTACCTCCCGGGCTAGTGAATAATTTGAATAAGATGGTGAAAAGGGGAGTTGCAACAAATAATAAAATCAGCAGTGCAAATCCAGTCCATTTATTCCACCAATAATACTTTTTTTCAATGGTGTCCAATACTTCTTGTTATTTCCATCCAACACGGTCAAAGATGACGACTGCCTCTTTGTTGTTTTTGCCAAGTTCTGACAAGTTGATTTCGTCAGCTTTGAAATCACCCCATTTTTTCAGCAAATCAGAATGCTCAGCTGCGGTATTCACTGGGTATTCAAAGTTGATGCTTGCAAGGAAATCCTGCGCCTCTACTTCTGACAAAAACTCGATCAAAGCTATCGCATTTTCTTTGTTTGGTGCAAATTTAGTAACTGCTGCTCCAGAAATATTGATATGTGTTCCTCTATTTTCTTGATTTGGGAAAAATAATCCAACTTTTTCAGCTGCTTTTCTTTCTTCTTCATTGGAATCATTCAACATGATGCCTATGTAGTAGGTGTTCACGATAGCGACATCCCCTTCACCGGAAGCTACTGCTTTCACTTGGTCTCTGTCACTGCCTTTTGGGTTTCTTGCCATGTTGGCAAGCAATCCGGAAGCCCAAGTCTGTGCAGCTTCCTCTCCATTATGTGCTATGATGGATGCCAATAATGATTGGTTGTATATATTCTCGGAAGATCTTGTGAGTACTCTTCCTTTCCATTGTTCTTCGGTCAATGCTTCATAGGTGGAAAGCTCTTCTGGATTTACCCTTTCTTTGCTATAGGCGAAAATCCTAGCTCTGAAGGTTAGCCCAAACCATTTGTTTTCCGGATCCCTGAATTTTGAGGGGATATTTTTATCCAATACAGAAGATGATACTGATTGTACCAAATCCTTGTCTACAGCTCTTTGAAGCCTGCCTGCATCTACCGTAATCAAGACATCGGCTGGGGAGTTTGCTCCTTCCAGTTCTAGTTTTTGGATCAATTCATCTGCACTTGCACTCACTACATTCACCTTGATCCCTGTTTTTTCGGTAAACATGTCAAAAAGCTTTTGATCTGCTTCATAATGCCTGTGGGTATAGACATTTACTTCATTTTTGCTCTCCGAAGAGCCTCCACAAGCATAAAATGAAATTGCTATAATCGCTAAAGAAACAGCTTTTAGGAAGTTTTTCATATTAGTTTTTTTGATTGACAAGGGCAAAAATAACCATTATTTAAATCAAATCTAAATAAAAAGAAAAAGATTTTTATATTTGCACCAAGCTTCTGACGTGAAGTGAAATAGTGGTTTTTCAGGTTTTAGATCAGAAAAAATATGACGATCCAACAATTGGAGTACATTTTAGCAATAGATAAATTCAGGCATTTTGGTCAAGCTGCCGCATCTTGTTTTGTGACACAGCCGACTTTGAGCGCCCAGGTGAATAAGCTTGAAAAGGAACTGGAAGTCATTATTTTTGATCGTACAAAAATGCCAGTGATCCCAACTGAGTCTGGTGCGCAGATCTTGGAGCAAGCCAAAAAAGTGGTGTCCCATAGCAAGGGGATCTATGAGATTGTAGCACAGCTGAAGGGCGATATCAGCGGGGTCATAAAATTGGGAATCATACCCACCCTGGCACCTTACTTATTGCATAGGTTTATCAGGAATTTTTTGGAGAAATATCCCAACGTACAGCTTCAGGTAGAAGAAATGGTAACCGAAGAGATTGTGCGAAAGCTGAAAAATGATGAACTTGATTTGGGGGTGGTGGTCACTCCCTTGGAGGAGAATGGCTTGTTGGAGAAGCCCATGTTTTATGAGAAATTCTATGCTTACCTATCGGAAGACCATCCCTTATTGGCAAAGGAAAAGATAAATGTCCAAGATTTTGAGACTTCGGATATGTGGGTTTTGCAACAAGGTCACTGCTTTAGGGATCAGGTTTTGAATTTATGCAATAAAGCTAAATTCCAAAATATGAATTTCCATTATGAGAGTGGCTCTTTGGAAGGGTTGAAATATATGGTAAATGAATACAAGGGTGTGACTTTGCTTCCCGAATTGGCGACATTTTCTTTGACACCACAGGAGAAAAGCAGGCTGAGGACATTTGTGGGTGAGGAGCCGACTAGGGAGGTAAGTATTATATTGACCAGAAGTTTTTTGAAGCAGAAATTGGTGGAATTGCTCTACAAAGAAATTACGGCTTCAATCCCGCAGGAGATGACTTCCAAAGCCCATGGGAAAATTGTGAGGTTTAAGTAATATTTTTGTAATTTTCTCGAATAAAGCGGAAACTCTTTTCCACTTCAAACGTTTCTGCATTGATGAAAAAAACTGCATTTGCCACAATAGTTCTTTTGTTTTTTTTTGGGACTAGTTCTGGGAGTTTTGCTCAATCTTTTGTCAAAAAATATATCAACAGTCTTATAAATGACACCTCAGATGTGAGCAAGCCTCAGTTTTTGGTTTATCCGACATTGGCTTATGCACCGGAGACTAGCTGGGAGATCGGTTTGTCTTCGCTTTATGTCTATTATGCCAATAGGGATACTGCCAATAGGTTGAGTGAAATCAATGGGTTTACATTTTTCACTTTGGAAAACCAATATGGTTTGTGGTTTGACCATGCGATCTATTCTGATCAGAGCAAATGGTTTTTTTTGGGCAGAATAAGGTTGCAGAGTTTTCCACTCAAGTATTATGGGATAGGTATGGACTCACCATCAGAATACCTTGCATTGGTAGATGCCAACCAGATATTGATCAAGGAAAGAGTACTTAGAAAAATCAAAAACAATTTGTTTTTTGGTCTGGAAGTGGACTATCAAAGGCTTGCGGGGACTGAATTTAAGAGGGCTCCAGATAGTCCGACCTTCGAATTGCCACGTGGGAGTGAGGGGTCTACAAATATTGGGATAGGCGCAGGCTTGGTTTATGACAACAGGCACAATGTACTGAATGTCAGAAATGGTTTTTTCTCCGAATTGGCCTATCTCCGCTATGCTTCAGCAATCAGTACATTTGGGTTCAACTCGGTTGTCTCGGATACAAGGTTTTACAGGCCAGTCAGCAAAAACACCGTTTTCGCAGCCCAGTTGCTTGGTCATTTCAATTCCGGTGATGTGCCCTTTAATCAACTCGCACTGATGGGGGGAGAATCAATGATGCGGGGGTATTACACAGGTAGATTCAGGGACAACAATCAAATAGCAACCCAGGCGGAACTTAGGTTTTTGCCACTTCCTTTAGGTTTTACCGACAGGATTGGAGCGGCAGCTTTTGGAGGGATAGCCACTGTTTTTCCGAATTTTGACAATCTAAACCTCAACAAAATCGTCTGGTCAGCAGGTGGGGGATTGAGGTTTTTGCTCTTCCCCAAAAAGGATATCTATACCAGGATTGATTATGCCTTGACCAAGGAAGGCTCGGGCTTTTATTTGTTTATAGGAGAGGCGTTTTGATCATTACATGTCTTCCAGCGAAAGTGCCAGGTAAGTAGATGTGTAGTTTGGCAATTGGGAAAGGACTGCTTTTGATTTTTCCATCAAAAGGGGGATACTTATTTTTTCTTTGTTAGGGCTTCTTGTTTAATCCCTAAATAACTGAAGGTCAATTGAATAATTAACAAAAACATAACACAAAAACCCCGAATTTGGCTGTATTCAGCTTTTTTCGGGGTTTTCTTTTTTGTATTTTAAGGTTGCAGAATAAAATACGATACAAGATATGATTCAGCTTCCAATTTTCAAAGACTTTGATGGATACTCTCCAAAATATCACTTTTTCAAGAATTCATTATTGGGTCAGGTTCATGGCAGCATCCCTTGGGACGAACTTGTCGCCTGTCTTCCCGACGAACGTGTTGGTAGGGGTGCGCCAAGCTGGTTCGGTTCAAAGGGCATGTTTTCGCTGATGTTTTTAAAAGCATATTTGAATGTCAGTGATAGACAGCTTCTGGAACGTTTCAATACTGATTGGTCTCTTCAATATTTTTGCGGAAAAGTACTGGCGGAAAACCAGCAGATTAAGGATATGACCATTATGACCCGTATTAGGGCTTATATTGAAACTCACTGTGAATGGGAAAAGCTTCAGGAGATCCTGATTAATCACTGGAAATATGATGTCAACAACAGCCATGTTCTGCTGATGCCTGCCTGCTGCAGGCAGGGATGCCACCTGCTATGAATCTTATATTCGTTTTCCAACCGATGTAAAACTTCTCTGGGAGTCCTGCGAATGGATTTTTGAGAGTCAGC
>NZ_JBHUHR010000038.1:0-218729 GCF_042682445.1 Belliella marina | reverse complement strand
TTAAGGAGACGCTCAGAAGAAGAAAAGCACTTGTCTATCTTCTGAACAAAGGAATCTGCCAGCTCCAGAATGTTTTGGATAAAAACAGGGGAGCAGGACTTGGCCTAAAAGATTTTGCAAGATTTGGTGTGATAAAGAAGGTGTGTCAACAACAGGGGTTTTTGCTGGACAATCCCCCTTCAAAATTGAAAGATAGGATTGTATCACTCCATAAACCATATCTACGGCCAATAGTAAGAGGGAAAGAAAAAAAACCTGTAGAGTTCGGTGCCAAAGCCCACGTTCTTCAGGTTGATGGCCTTACATTTATTGACAAACTCGATTTTACTGCATTCAACGAGTGTACCAGGCTAAAACTATCGGTAGCGAAGCATAAAAGGTATTTTGGTCCTGCCAGACAGCTTGGTGCGGACAGAATATATGCTACGAACAAAAACCGTGTATTCTGCACTGGGAAAAAAATCTTTACCTGCTTCCCAAAGAAGGGCCCGAAAAAGCTAAGTAAGGCAGAAAAAACTTTGAGCTCGGAAATTTCCAAACAGAGGGCAACCGTGATGGAGGGTGTTTTTGGAACAAATAAAAACTATTACGGACTTGGAAAAATCAAGGTGAAAGGGGAAAAAAGAGAGAAATTGATGATATTTTTTGGAATCATGACAGCCAACGCTGTCCTGATCGCTAAAAGAAGGAAAGCCAACGAAAGCCCACCGAACCAAAAATCAGCCTAGAAAAGCGTCCAAAAAGCACCTTTATGGGACAGGTGTGTCCATACGGAAAATCCAAGACGTTTTCTTACAAAACCTGACCCAAAATTGTACTTTTCCGTGCATAAATTGACTCTTGAACTACACTCAAATAGCTCAAAAAAAGAAAGTAGAGCTTAGTTTTTGCCCTACTTTCAAATTCCGAAGGAATTTTCCAAGAAGCCCTTGTTAAGCTTAACCTCTGCAAAAGTCACTGTTTTTTCAATTTCATTGATTGCTACTATATCTATTTCATCCAAATTTCCTTTAGACCACCATAGTCATTTGTGCCTGTTTTTCAGACTTGGTTATTAATTTGTCGAGTGCGACGAGTTCTTCTTCTCTGTTATAAAATTTCACCTTCTTAATTATTGTAATTTAAATTACAGTAATTTTTTTTTACAATAAAAACAATCCCTGATACATTTCTTCGAGCTTACTTACTTGGATCACTTTGATGGAGTATTTGGTCATATCCATGCCTTTGACTGCATATTTGGAGACCATGATTCTTTTGAATCCTAATTTCTCAGCTTCGGCAATCCTGTTTTCTATCCTGTGGACAGCTCTAATCTCACCACCCAAACCAACCTCTCCTGCAAAGCATAAATCTGAAGGAACAGGTGTGTCTTCATAGGAAGAAATAAGGGACGCACATACGGCCAAGTCCAAAGCGGGATCATCTACCCTCAATCCTCCAGCGACATTCAGGAAAACATCCTGTTGTCCCAAGCGCATACCTCCTCTTTTTTCCAGTACAGCCAAGAGCATATTGAGTCGCTTGGCATCATGTCCTGTACTGCTCCGCTGTGGAGTGCCATAGGTGGCTGGACTTACCAAAGACTGGATCTCTATCAGAAGTGGCCTATTCCCTTCCATCATCGCTCCGATGGCAACTCCATTGAGTAATTCTTCCCTTTGGGTGAGTAATATCTCAGAAGGGTTCGCTACAGGACGAAGTCCTTCTGTACGCATTTCGTATATCCCAAGTTCATGGGTGGAACCGAATCTGTTTTTTGAAGTACGGAGTATTCGGTAAGTCAAATGCCTGTCTCCCTCAAATTGCAAAACAGTATCCACCATATGCTCCAAAACCTTTGGCCCTGCTATTGCACCGTCTTTGGTGATATGGCCAACCAAAAACACGGGGGTACCGGTTTCTTTGGCAAACTTCATCAACTCAGCGGTACATTCCCTCACCTGGCTCACCGATCCTGCTGCAGATTCTACATGTTTGCTATGCAGTGTTTGGATAGAGTCAATCACCAAGACATCTGGGTTGAGTACTTCTATCTGTTGAAAAATAGCCTGTGTGTTGGTTTCTGAAAGTACATAGCAATTCTCAGATTTGAGTGGCATTCGCTCTGCGCGCATTTTGATCTGGGATTCGCTCTCTTCACCTGATACATAAAGGATTTTGGTCTGGTTCAGCATCAGGGCAATCTGAAGCATCAAGGTGGATTTCCCGATCCCGGGTTCGCCTCCAATCAAAACCAAAGAGCCTGCAACGATTCCCCCACCAAGTACCCGATCCAATTCAGCATCGTGTGTGATCAACCTAGGCTGATCTTCAAAGTTGATTTCCTGCAATCTTTTTGGAACACTCGCTCTTTTTTCTTTTGCTCCACCTTGCTTCCAAGAACCTCTGCCCACTTCTTCTTTTTGGACGACTTCTTCAACATAGGTATTCCACTCTCCACAGGATGGGCATTTGCCAAGCCATTTCGGGCTTTGTGCCCCACAGTTTTGACAGAAAAAAGTTGTTTTTGTTTTAGCCATGCAATTTAGGATTTTAGAGGGTAGATTTTAGATTGGGTGATTTGGGGGGTGGGTGAATTATTAAGTAATTCGTGGATTGGTTAGGTAAAGTTTAGAATCTAGGGAGTTAGCCTTTTCACTTGTTCTATTTCACAGCTTACATCTTTGTCTTGAGTCTCACGTCTTGTGTCCCCGATATTCACCGGGGCAGGCTTTGCATCTTTTCTCTTGCTTCACTGATTTGGCTCTCGCCTCTAAACCTCTCGCATCTCGTCTCTCATTCCACCGTCCAACCTTCCTGCCTCCCCATCGCTTAGTGTGCTTCCAGCCAATCTTTGCCCAAGCCTACTTCCACTTCCAAAGGGACTGCAATCTTCACGGCATTGGACATGATTCTCGGTATTTCCTTTTTCAGCAATTCGACTTCGTCTTTGTGGGCGTCGAAAACCAATTCATCATGTACCTGCAGGATCATTTTTGATTTCAGGTTTTCTTGGATCATCCAATCATGAACCTGGATCATGGCTACTTTGATCATGTCTGCGGCAGATCCTTGGATAGGGGCATTGATGGCATTTCGTTCTGCAAATCCACGCATCGTTTGGTTCCTGCTATTGATGTCTCTCAGATATCTTCTTCTTCCTAGGATGGTTTCTACATATTCATGTTTTCTCGCTTTTTCGATGCTGTTGTCCATGTATTCCTTCACAGCGGAGAATTCCTTGAAGTAGGAGTCTATAATTTCCTTGGATTCTGATCTGGGGATACGGAGTCTTTGGGAAAGTCCGAATACGGAGATGCCATAAATAATCCCAAAGTTTGCGGTCTTTGCCTTTCTTCTCATGTCGGAGGTCACTTCTTCAAGTGGGACTTGGAAGATTTTGGCAGCAGTCGTGGCATGGATATCCCTTCCGTTTCTAAATGCCTCAATCATGGATTCATCCTTGGAGAATGCAGCCATAATCCGCAATTCAATCTGGGAATAATCGGCTGCTAGGATCACATGGTTTTCATCTCTCGGCACAAAGGCCTTTCGGATTTCCCTGCCTCTCTCTGTCCTGATTGGGATGTTTTGAAGATTTGGGTTGATCGAAGAAAGCCTACCTGTCGCTGCTACAAATTGGTTGTAGGTGGTGTGGATCCTTCCTGTTTTGGGATTGATCATGGTTGGCAATGCATCCACATAGGTGGATTTAAGCTTGACCATCTGACGGTATTCCAAGATAGCGGAGGCAATTTCATGTTCTCCGGCCATTTTGCTCAACACTTCCTCTCCAGTTGCGAATTGGCCAGTTTTGGTCTTTTTGGCTTTTGGATCCAAAGCAAGCTTCACAAATAGGATCTCACCTAGCTGCTTGGGTGAAGCCAAGTTAAATTCTTCTCCTGCGAGTTCGTATACACGTTTTTCTATGGCTTTGCTTTCTTCTTCCAACACTCCGGATAGTTCAGCCAAGCTGTCCGTATCGATTTTGACACCTTCAAATTCCATCGCCGCCAGTACATTGATGAGTGGATTTTCGACTTCATGAAGGAGTTTTTCCAAGGCATTTTCCTTGATCATCGGATCGAAAGTCTGCTTTAGCTTCAGGGTGATGTCTGCATCTTCCCCAGCATATGCAGCTACCTCATCTATTTCTACATCACGCATGTTACCTTGGTTCTTGCCTTTTTTTCCGATGAGGGATTCTATGGACACAGGTTTGTAATTCAGGTACTGTTGGGCGAGCCAATCCATAGAATGCTTGCCTTCAGGTTCGATTAGGTAATGTGCCAGCATGGTGTCATAGAGTTTTCCCTTGACCTCCATCCCGTAGTTTTTCAAAACCAAAATGTCGTATTTTACATTTTGGCCTATTTTTGTGATGTTTTTATTTTCGAAAACACTCCGGAATAATTCCAGTTTTTCTATAGCTTCTTTTTGGTCAGCAGGGAATGGTATATAAAAAGCCTCTCCTACAATGTATGCAAAAGACAAGCCCACCAATTCAGCTTCATTAGGGTTGAGGGATGTGGTCTCGGTATCAAAGCAAAATTCCTCTTGCAATTCCAGATAGCCAATAAGTTCTTTGATGGCAGCTTCCCCGTCTACCAAATGATAATCATGTGCTGAGGTAAGGATGTTGTCGTGCAGCTGTATCGCAGGCAATGGATTTTCTTCCACAGAGACTTCAGGTTCATTCTCTTCTTCCAAAGGTGCAGGCCCTGTGAAAAGTCCAAGCTGTTCGCTTACTTTTATTTTTGGTTTTTTGATAGCTTCGCCAAAGACTCTTTGGGTCAATGTCCTGAATTCCAATTCAGCAAAGAGGGCTTTGAGTTGCTCTTCCTTTGGACCGTTGTATTTCAGGGCAGTTTCATCAAACGCTACAGGAACATCAAGACTGATAGTTGCCAGTTCTTTGGATAGGAGACCTTGTTGCCCAAAATTTTCCACATTTTCCTTTTGTTTTCCCTTCAGCTCATGGGTGTTTTTCAACAGTTCTTCAATCGAGCCATAGGCTTTCAGCAGTTTTACGGCTGTTTTTTCTCCGATACCCGGGATTCCGGGAATATTGTCTACTGCATCTCCCATCAAGCCCAATATATCCCTGACCTGATCTACATTTTCGATGTCCCATTTGGCACAGACTTCTTTTGGTCCCATGACATCCACTGCATTCCCCATAAATGCGGGCTTGTATAGGAAAATATGTTCCTCCACCAACTGCCCATAATCCTTGTCAGGAGTCATCATGAAGACTTGAAAGCTGGTTCTTTCTGCTTTTTTTGCGATCGTCCCTATAATGTCATCAGCTTCAAATCCGTCCAATTCCAAAATAGGGATATCGAATGCTTCCACGATTTGCTTGACCCATGGGATTCCAATCTCTATGTCTTCGGGCTGGGCTTGCCTATTTGCTTTGTAAGCTTCGAACTGTACATGTCTGAAAGTAGGTGCCTTAGTATCAAAAGCTACCGCAATGTGGGTGGGTTTTTCTTTTTCAAGGACTTCCAGGAGTGTGTTTGTGAAGCCCAGCATGATGCCGGTGTTGAGCCCTTTGGAATTGATTCTTGGGTTTTTGCTAAATGCAAAATGTGCTCTGTAGATCAAAGCCATTGCATCGAGTAGGAAAAGTTTTTTATCTCCTTTTGAAGACATGGGAAGATTGTTTTTTGAGTAGAAAATATTTTCGGGGTTACGGAAATTTCCGCATCGCTATGAAGGGCTAAATTACAAATAATAATGAAAAGGAATGGTGCTATTAATTATCAATTGAGGAATAAAATTATTACATTACAGTAAGGATAGCCTTCAATGGTCTGATTTTTGGACTGGATACATTGATGGAGGCTTTTAAATCCATTATTCTAAATTTATTTACTAACCTAAACAAATCAATATGAAAAAGGTAGCGTATTTTTTATCAATTGTATTTCTGTTTATGGCTTTTGGCCCAACGGCAATGGCCAAAGATTCTAAAAAGGAAAATACAGAGCTTACGGTAGAACAGCAGGAAAGACTTGATGAAATCAATGAAAGAGTTGAAGAAATCAAATCTTTGGACTTTGCTGATTTGACAAAATCAGAGAGAAAAGAAGTTAGAAATGAATTGAAAGAGATGAGAGCTGAAGCCAAAGCAATGGGGAATGGTGTTTACCTTTCCGTAGGTGCAATCATCATCATATTGTTGATTCTTATTCTAGTGACTTAATCAATACGGGAATTCAAATAAAAAAAGCCCTGCAATAGCTGCGGGGCTTTTTTTATGCTAAATGGGGAAATTTGCATGAAAAATACATCCTTCTCCATATTCTACCATTTCAGGTTCCTAATTGGTTGTTTTTATATTCTTAGGAGATTTTGCCATTGATAGCATCTACCAATTCCCTTTTGAGCTTTCTTTCCCTATCAAGTGTGTTTTTTCTGTGCTGTTCAAACTCCTCTACCGTTTCCTCAAGATTTTTTCTTGCAAGGGTAATCACTTTGTGGCTTTTGCTGTATTTGTAGAGGAAGAATAAAAATGCCGCCAATAGACCTGTCACAATAGTCCACATGATTGAGTTGTAGGCGCTTTTGTGGATAGGAAGACCAAAAAAGAAAAAGCTATCCCTAGCTTTATTGGCAGCTTCCAATTCTGCCTGTGTATTGTTTATTTCCTCCTCCAATTGATTGATTTTTGCCTGTTGGTCTTTGACAGTTACATGGATGTCGATCAATTCCTTTTTGAAAACATGAAGCGAGTCTATGACGTTGGATTTGATTTTGTCAAGATTGGTTTTTTTGACAACTTTATATTCTTGGAAATTATTTGAAATGCTGTTGAGATAGTCAAACTGGCTAGAGATAGTTCCACTGTTCAAAGAGCCTGTTTCTGCAGTGTTTTCCTGAGCATGACCGGAGTTGATAAAAAATGAAGTTGCGATCAATACTAATAGAATTGTTTTATTCATGAGGTGATTGGTGTTTTTTTGCGTAATATACTTATTATTTGTTTTTTGCGTTTCTGATTTCGAACTGCACTCAATAACTGTGCCTTAGTAGACTGATTGATTGACTAAAAATACTTAAACGCAATGGAGATCAAAAGTTATATGTTTTTTTTTGATATTTATGGGAAAGATTTTGTTTGCTTGCCTATCATGTAGCCAAGGTTATCCATAGTTATTGAAGTTTAGTATGGGGAAGCCAGAACAAAACAAAAGGATCACCCAGGTAATGAATTCCTAAGTGATCCTCTAAGTTCTTCGTGCCAAACTGCCTTTTATTGCCCCACGAAGAAAATTGCGTTTGCCATAATCAATTTCCCTGACTCCCAAAAGCTTCTGAACATTGGATTGTCAACAAGGTAGACTATCCCACCTCTTCCCTGGTATTCCACTCCATATACCATGGTTTGGTTCATTTGCGGTTTGAGCTTGTTGCCTATAAATCCAAATCTGTATTGGTCCAGACTTTGGATTGTTCCTACATTGACGCCACTGGTTAGGTAGGCATAGCGCCTTCCGTTATTCTTCAGCGTATAGTAATTTTCTCCTACCCCAAATGAAAGTGGGTGGGTTTGGTCCATTTTTACTTCAAAAATAGCACCTGCAGCCGAAGTGGAAATCCCCATTCTTTCACGGTCTTGGAAGGATCCCAGTCTTTCGGTCTTCTGCGATTCCATGTCGATTTTTTGTTGTGCTTTTTTCTCTTCCTCGGTGTCAAATCTACTCAGACTAAAACCTTCCTTGTCAGAAAACATACCTACTGCACCTTCTACGGCGATAGCTTTGCCTCCAGCTTTTACCCAATCCATTACTTTTGTGAAGTTGTCTCCATTCAGATAGTTCCCGGATGGTAAAATCAACACATCATATTTGCTCAAATCAAATCTTCCCAACATGTCGGCCTCCAAAATTGTCAGTGGGTAATCCAATTCTTGCTCAAAGTAATACCAGATTTCACCAAAATTAAGGGATGAAGTCCCCTGGCCACCCACAAGTGCTACTTTTGGGGCTTTGATGATTTTGACGTCCGAAGAGCCGAAATCTTTTCCCTTGTCAACATAGGATGAGTTGGAAGTGCTCAGCTTGATCTCGAATTTGTTTGCCAGATCAACCACTGTTCTGTCATAATCGGCTACATACTGGTTGCCATTTCTCATAATCAAAAGTGTACCTGCATCGTATGACTCACCATTGATTTCAAAAGGATATTCCGATACTCTGGTCCTAATCCCGGTTTTCAGCAATGCTCCCAAAAACTTTGCATGTTTGGTGGCATTCCATGGGGCTATGTATGCCAATGGCGTTCCATTGACACTGTTTAGCTCAAATGCTGGTTTTTCAAATGGTTTTGCTGCTTCCAATTTAGATTCCAAGGCATAAGCCTGCAATCCATAGGCGTAGGGTAAAGCCCAACTCGTGATGTCATAAGTGATGCTGTCCTCCAAAATCGCCTCAGGCTCAAACAAAATTTGTGTCAACACTGATTTTGGTTGGTAAGCATTGACGATGATGTCTTTTTCTGTGGTGGAAAAAGACGTTGACTTCCCAGTATTGTAATCCAGTCCCCGAAGGCCAGAACGGTTTCCGGCAAAGCCATAGCCGATTTTGTTTTTGTCCAATAGTTTCAACAAGGCATCCAAACGGTCAGACTGATCCTCTCCTTTGATGACAAAGCTCTTGTACTTGGCTTTCGGGTTATTGCTGTTGCTTTTGAAATAAGTTGCAAATTCATCAGCCAATCTTTCTGCATTCTTTGAAGTGACTTCAATAGCGGAGATTCCGGCTGTATGTTGGTGGATTATCCTCTCTTCCAAGGTGACCGTGTCCCCCAAAGCATTGAGCATCCCAAGGCCTGCACGGCCCGATCCTCCTTTTTCGATGGTCATACCGATTGCCCCATTATACATTGGGTAGGTGTCTCCATAAGCTGGGTAGAGTAAATCAAACCTTTCTTTGGTAAAATACTGCCAGTTGTTTGCATCAAATTTTTCGGCGGTATTTTTTCCATAAATTTCCTGAAACTCATGCTGAAAGGGTGATACCTGTTCGTGGATTGGCTTGGCTGCAGGGGCAAAGTAAAATGGTTCGTTGATGCCTTGCTCATGATAGTCTACAAACAAATGTGGCATCCATTCGTGGTAAAGTTTGATTCTCTGCTCTGTCTCAGCTTGGGTCTGCCATGCCCAGTCCCTGTTGAGATCCATCAGGTAATGGTTTGGACGGCCTCCCGGCCAAGGTTCATAATGCTCGGTAGATTGTGGGTCAGGCTGGAGTAGCTTGTTGCCCTTTTGGTTGTACCAGACGGTATAGCGGTCTTTTCCATCAGGATTGGCGCAGGGGTCTACTATAAGGATTTGGTTCCTGAGCCATTCTTTTGTCTGTGGATTGTTGGGATCCGCTGCTTCCCAAAAAGTCATCATCGCAGCTTCTGTAGCTACAGCTTCATTGCCATGTACATTGTATTGCATCCAGTTGATGGCTACTTTCGTACTGGGGTTTCCTTCGAGCATCCCTGTTCGCTTAAGATTATCTGTTCGGATTTGGTCCAGGTTCTGCATGTTTTCCGGAGAGGAAACAATGGCTACAAACAAGGGTCTGTGCTCCACCGTTTCTCCATAATATACGATTTGGACATTGGGTAATGTACTTGCCAAATGTTCGAAGTAATCGACTACTCTGTGGTGAGGAGTAAATCTTTCTCCTGCTTTGTAACCCAAAAAATCATCTGGGCTTTGTTGGGCAAATGTCATTGCCGACACGAATATCGAAAGGATAAGGGTGTATATTTTTCTCATAAAGTTAGGTAAATCTGATTTTGAATTAACGGGGTAATTTACACCCTTTGAATGAATGATTCAAACCGTCCTTGGAAAATTACTGTTTGGTAAGAGTTTCTGTTTTTTCGTCTCTAAGCTCTATCTGAATGCTCTCACTATCCAAAAAAACCTGAAGCCTTATCAAACTTCCTTTCCAAACCACCATGTCATCAAATACCATATCATTCGGTGGGCCTAATCTTTTCTCAAAATAGGATAAGAAATCCGAGTAAATAGATCTTAAAAATGGAAATTCATTCTTTTTAAACGTCCAACGAACTTTGTAAAGTTCTTCTTTATAAAAGTGTAACCGTGTATCACTTGATTTGGATCCATTGATTACGTCCATTTTATTTCCTTCATAAATCGCCTCCTGCATCCCTTTTTCAAGGTTTCTCTTGTAACTTTTTGCCAAGAATTCATTGTTTTGATAAATGGATTCTTTGCCCGTAATCAAATACAGTTCTGGCTTCAGGTCTTGCAATTTAGCGCCAAGCTCTAGGCCATTGATTGCATTGTATGAATCAATCTGCGTTTGTGATAAGGAAAATGTAGAATTTAAAAAAAGCAAACATGCAAATAAGGCAATCTTTAAGTATAGGCTATAGATGTATTTATAATTTCTTTTCATAATTTCTTTAATTTTCACTTTCTGATCCTGCTCCATAGCTTGGTTGTAAACCTAGGTCTGTCTTCCATTACATTCAAATCATCTTCACTCACCCTTTTGACACTTTCTATTGTATAGAATGCTTTGTCATTGAATGATTTTACTTTGCCGACAAATTCCGTCAGGGCTTCTCGTTTCATGACTGTGAAAAGAAGGTTTACCTTCCCAAATCTCCCTTCTGCCCCAACCGAGGTGAATCTGAAATCTTTTTCTTTCATATATTCTATCAATTCAGGCATGGGGGTTGGGGTAATGACACGGACCAAGACCCTTCCGAGGGCCAATTTTTCTTCAATTGTCATTCCAACGAATGTCCCCATCGCAAAACCGCCTGCATAGGCAAGATAGGACATTGGGTTGTTGATGTTTTGAAAAATCTGACCTATAGCCAACAGCCAGATCAATGCTTCAAAAAAACCTAAGATGGGAGCGATTTTTTTCTTGCCATTGAGCATAAACATGATCCTAAGGGTGTTGATGGACACATCCATCACCCTTGCGAAAAAGATCAGCAATGGCATGATGAGGTAGTTGAATATTTCGGTAGATATTCCAAATGACTCTAAATATTCCTGCATCTTGATAGGTGTTTAAATTGTAGAATGTTACAAAGGTAATGAAAATAGACCTCTGGACATGGCTCTTCGGAGATTCAATTGGAGGATAGTGCTAGTAGACTTCTTGTCAATTGATTATATTCGGTCTGGTTAATTTGAGTTTTCCAATATGGTAGTAGTATAAAAGTGACAACCCATGTTGTGGGTCTTTATAGAGATTGTATTGGAAAGGTTTTGTATGTGTTTGATGATAAATTTTGATGATTATGAAGAAACAGATTGTACTGATTTTGACGTGGCTGGTTTTATACTCTTGCAATTCAAAAGAGATGACCCTTTTTGAAGAAATTGGTCCTGGTTATCCCATTCTAAAAAAGGTGCTGGAAAACAAGGAGGCATATAAAGTCCAGATTCTTTTTTCCCAGATCAACAGGGATAGCTTGGGGAATCCTGTTTTGGAGGATTATTCGTTCAATCTTGATGATGGGGAATACTTTTACCCAGCAAGCACGGTTAAGCTACCTGTAGCTGTATTGGCTTTGGAATGGTTAAATGAGCAAAAGATAGATGGGCTTACTGCCAATTCCATCATGCTTACCGATTCGGTGAGGGATTCCCAGATTCCTGCATTGTACGACAGTACCTCCCAAAATTTTCTTCCGGGCATAGCCCATTATATCAAGAAGATACTGTTGGTCTCGGACAATGATGCTTATAACCGACTGTATGAATTGTTGGGGCAGGAATATATCAATGGTAAATTGAAAGAAAAGGGGCTGGAAAATACCATCATCAACCATCGGCTGAGTATCGCTATGAGTCCTGAGGAAAACAGGAATCTAAACCCAATCAGATTCATCGATGAAGGTGGGGATTTGTTGATGGAAATACCCGCTAGAGAGACTTCAGTGATCTACCAAAATCCTGAAAGGCCATTTGTGGCCCAGGCATACAGAAGTGGAGGGGAATTGGTTTCCGAACCGATGGATTTCACATTTAAAAACAGATTCTCTATCAGTGATTTTCATGGAGTGTTGCAGCGGATAGTTTTTCCGGAGCTTTTTACAGAAGCTGAGAGGTTTCATATTTCGGATGAACATAGGGATTTTGTCTTGAAG
Source organism: Belliella marina (assembly GCF_042682445.1). NCBI lineage: Bacteria > Pseudomonadati > Bacteroidota > Cytophagia > Cytophagales > Cyclobacteriaceae > Belliella > Belliella marina. The sequence continues at coordinate 206,603 of NZ_JBHUHR010000038.1, read as the reverse complement.
TATATGTCCATGCTTCCCGGACAAAGTGATTATCCCCGCTATGAATTGCCGGATTATTACGATAGCTATTCCAAGTATTACATGTTTGGGACAAATAAAGACCCGATGCCAGAGGAGTTCAAGATATTCAACAAAACCGGGCAAGCTTACGGACATCTGCTTGATGGATCATATTTTGTCAATGAATCGGAAGGTGTTGAGTTTTTTGTAACTGCTGTGATTTATGTCAATGAGAACAATACCCTCAATGATAATGTCTATGAATACGATCAGGTTGGGTTTCCTTTTTACAAAGAGCTTGGCGATTATTTGTATGACCTGGAATTAAAAAGAAAGCAGATAAACAAACAGTAAAGAAATTGGCCTATCAATTATCATCTTGATAGGCCAGTTGTTTTTATGTTATTGTCTGTGATTATTCCGGTAAGTAAAAGATATAGAGTTGTTTGTCTTTGGGTTAATGTCCATGTTCTGCCATGAATTTATCCAAGTCCTGGAGGGTGATTTTTCCTTCGTAAAACGCCCTTCCGAATACTACGGCTGTTACTCCATTGTCCTTAAGCTGCTTAAAATCATCAGTGGATCTGACGCCTCCATTTGCGGCTAAGTGGATCGTGGGGAATTTCTCGACGATTTCTTTATAAAGTTCGAAATTTGGTCCTTCCATGACACCATCTCTGGTTACATCCGAACACTTTAGGTACTTTAGGCCTCTCGAATAGAAGTTTTCGATATGGTCAAATAGATCCACCTCCGTTTTTTTTGTCCAGCCTCGGGTTTTGATTTTATGGTCAGCAGGATTGGTGTCTGCGGCCAGGTTGATTTTTTCCCTGCCATATGACATGATCCATTGGGCAAACCTTTCAGGGAAAGTGACTGAGACAGAAGCGGCAGTGATGGCCCGTGCGCCATGCTCAAATGACTTGATCACGTCACCATCTGTAGATACTCCTCCTGTAAAATCAACATTTAGGTTGGTGTATCCGGCAATTGCTTCCAGGATATGGTAATTTTTTGGCTCACCCCTTCTTGCTCCATCAAGATCAACCAAATGAAGCCACCTGATCCCATGATCTTCAAAAGCCTGCGCGATTTCCAGGGGATTGTTGGAAATAACTTCCTCTGTAGAAAAGTCACCTCTCTTGAGACGGACACATTTTCCGTTTATAAGGTAGATTGAAGGGATAATATCAAACATGGTAGTATAAGCTTTAATTGAGTTTATTTGGAAAGTCCACTGGTGAATCTGGATTGGTGGATGATTCACCTTTGTTTCAGATTTCTAAAGATAATAGAAGAACGCATTATTTGATAATTCTCCTTTAAATTGTTTGGTTTCTAATCGGGAGGAGCTTCAAAATAGGCGTATGCCTAGTTTCAATAAATAAGACGGCCAATTTTTCCATTGGCACCAGATGCCCAAATACTGCTTTGGGATTTGTCCATAAATACTGCATGGAAGCCCTCTTCCGAAAATTTCTCCCAATTGATCCCCCCATCTTTGGAAAAATCACTGCCATTGGTCCCTACGGAAATCACCCAATGATGTCTGGGGAAATAGGCTACCCCTGATCGGAATCCTGTGGGTAAATCCCCTGATAAAAGCTCCCATTTTTCTCCCAATTCCTGGGAATAGATTGCATTGTTCTGTGACAGATCTGGTTGTAAATAATCTCCACCAACTGCAATTAAGTTATCATGGTCCAACTTTGAAATCGAGAAAATCCCCTGTGAAGGTTCTCCTTGTAGGATGGGGGTTTCTATGGCTTCCCATTTGTGTCCACTGTCATTCGAGCGATAGACTTTGCTTTTGATTCCGCCACTTGAAAACCAGATATAATCTCTATCTACCAATATCGTTGATCCGCTTGCTGCAAAGGATCCCTCTCCAAGCTCTGCCATTGGACTGGATTCTAGCCAAGACCAGGTCTCACCTCCGTCGGTAGTTTCCAAAACCATCCATTTCCCTTCGATCGGGTCGCCAATTGCATAACCTTTTTTGTTTTTGTAGAATGAAATACCATCAAGGAATGCTTCTTCAGGACCTTGGTATTTTTTCTGCCAAGTCTTGCCGCTGTCTACCGTTTTGTAGATGACAGAAGGTTGTCCAGCCGATACCGCAACAGCCGTGGAAGCGCTGAGGCCTTCTATGTCTCTGAAATCAACTGAATCCAATCCATCGATAATTCCTGTTGACCAATTTTTCCCACCATCCAAAGTAAGAAGCCAGGTACCCTTAGAGCCACTTGCCCAGATGATTTCTGAGGTAAGTGGCGATAATCCTCGGATTGAAGCATCTGTGGGTACATCCATGATCTCCCAACCAGTTGGGGATTCAATGTAGGCTTGTTTGCGATTTTCCTTGCATGAAACAAAAATGGAAATCGAACTTAGTAAAATCAGAAGTCTAGTTTTCATAAATAATGATATAAGAGTCTCCGCAATTATGCCAGTAAGATTTTAATAAGCAGATAATTGTTATTGGTTATCAGTAGATCAGTCATTGGTGCATTAAATGGCATAAAGCGCAAGTGTTTTATTAAACTTGGTTTTGTTGATTTACAAAATCATACCTGAAAGGTCTTCCGACCTATTAAGCAGTTTTTATTTATAATCTTTTGGCCACTTCTGACTTTGGAATCCTGATACTCCACATACCCCTGAGTTCGCCAATCTTGTGGTTCTTCGCTTTATCCTCCGGATACAATTGCTGCAATTTTTCTAAAGTTTCCGCATCGATATCTGTACCCGGTGCTCCATGACAATTCAGGCAAAGGGCATTTTGGATATGGATCGCTTTGGTATAAAGTAAAACCTCTCCTTTTTCCAGCTTTTGGATGTTTGGTTCGCTTTTGATGTTGTTTTCTGCATTGTAGGCATAGGCGTCCAAAATCGAAAGCTCATTTTCTGTGGGTTGATCTGTGGGGTTTCTATAGTCTAAGGAAGCTCTTTTGATGGAAACTTGGTGTTTCTGGCTTACCTCTTTCAGTATTGGCAGGGCCTTGGTATTGCAAAAAGCTATGGCTTCAGGTATGCCTTTGTCGGAGATTGCGGTCTGGAGTGCGGAAAGCAGTTGGTTTTGTGCTTCTGTACTGATTTCATCCCCCCATTTCATGGCTTCCTCCAAGATGTCAACCTCGCTCAGTTTTTTGACTTCCATACTTTTGTTCACCTCCTCGAAGATGTCTTTGCTGATTTTTTCGTTGGAGTTGCAGGACAAAAGTATGGTTGCCAAGCATAATATAGATAATGTTCTTTTCATGCCCCTATTTTTCTTTTCCTAAAAATAAGGCTAAAAAACGGTTTCTTAAAAGGTTAATATGGTTATGCGCTTCTTTTCCAGTATTAATGGTTGCATTGGATCAATCCCGATAAACTGGGACAAGTTGTCTATAAATAACTTGTATCAATTTGTATCGAATTGAATCAGAAAGCAAGTATTTGTTTTATTATCCGCATCATTCCGTATATACATAAAGGTTAGATGCTCTTAGTGCAGAATAAACTTATAGGTGGTTTTATTTGATAGGTAAAAGATTACAGTATAGAGGTATCCGCGTTAAAAAAGTTTTTCCAAGACTTTTTTTCCTACGAGATCCCCTTGTTTTTGTCCTTCTACTATGCCATCCATATAATGGATTCCTCCATAAAACCTTGAAATAGCGGCTTCTTCGGCGGCATGCCCAAATGAACTGAAGCTTCTGGCAGGAAGTCCGTATTTCATTTCCACTGTATCTGTATAGGCAAATCCACCTCCAAAATAATGCGTCAGGATAACAGCCGAGGCTGTGGAAGCTACTGAGTGTCCACTGAGATATTCAGGAAATGGAGGGGTCTGTAGCAATGGGGTATATTTTGGGTCAATGTGTTTCCGGATGGCCGTCTCAGGCCTTATTCTGTTGCTTCTGTATTTTTCATCCCAGCAGGCCATAAATGCGTCTTGTAGCGTCATCGCCAACACGGTGTTGATTTCCATCACTTTGATGAATTCCAATTCGGCATCTTTGCATGCGATATTGGCAATTCCCATCCAATGGGCTCCGGGTGATATTTTTTTTAAGCCGATCATCAGATGTCCCCTGTCTTCCAATGCAAAGGGGTTGCAGTCCCAAAATGATGCGATGGTCTTTTTCTCTTCCGTAAGACTCTGGGAATAGACTTCATCTGCCAACTTGAAGAATTCCGAATCTTTTCGATCTGAAAATGATATAGGTGGAATAGGGGTGAACTGGCTGGAAGAGTCTAGAAAAAATGGGCGAACGGTGTGGAAATAGGGTTCTACTGGAGGGAAATATCCAGGAGGTGTTGGATACCAGCTGCCTTCAGTTTTTAGGGCGCTATAGCGGGGGAGATTGCTGGTTTGGTTGTACCTATCGGAAAGCGCAAATTTCAAAATCTGTTTGCTGATCGATTTGGCATAGACTTCCGAATCAAGGATTGTCTGTTGGGAAAATCCCAAAGCAATGTGTTTGGCTTTGAAATTTTCAATATGGTCTGAATGGTTGAATCCTGATGGTTGGAGTGAAGATGCAGTGTGCAACATTGCCAATACTGCACTGATCTGCGGATGTATTTGGGACTTGCTGTTTTTTTCTTTCGATATTCCAGGGTATTCATTGATTTTTGCTGTAAGAATATTTGTGGCAGAATCATCCAATGCTTCCAGTCCCGACAGGCATATATAGGCAAAAAACCTCGCCGCCAAAGGAGGGTTGGTGACATCATGTACCATGACTTCTGTTACCTGATCAATGACCTGGGAGATTTCATAGGGAGAGATGCCTTCAGGTTGATTTGAAGAAGGTTGACATGAATATATGGTAAGCAATATCAACCCTATGATGCTGTTGCTGAATGCTGTTTTTAGTGTTCTTTTGAGCATACTTCGTTTTGGTTATCCCCAAGCCAATTTGAGGTTTTTTTCTGTCCTCTAGTGGAATGGTATGTATTTTTAATATCCCCTCCCTATTGTTGATATCATTCAAAGTCCCTACAAGCCAATACCTACCTCAAATCATTCGCAACATAGTAGGGTAAGCCATAAATCAATCCTTAAATTCATAGCGGACAATTCCACTTCCAACAATATTGAACAGGAATGTGTTTTCTTTCTCTTTTATGATATTTCTGGTGTCTCCTATCAATTGTAGTCCTGATAGGTTTTGGGTAATGTATTTCAGATCCCCATTCTTACCTATTTGAAACAATAGTCCATGATTCGCATCTATCTTTCCGATTCTCAACCTACCAGTTTCTGTATTTCCTGCCATCAAAAGATATTTTTTCCCTGTGTTCGGGTTTTGGAAATACTGGATGGCATGTACTGGTGCAAACTGTGCTTCCAATGGGATTTCCTGAGGTCTATATTTACCATCCCCACCCATTTTGAACACAGCTGTTTCTAGGGTTTCGGCAACTAGATGTCCTGCACCTTTCATTTCCTCTGGATCAAATATATCCCCAATCTTTGCAGAAGAATAGCTTTCATAACTGGAAAATTTTGCTCTTTTGTTGGTGAACTGTTCCAATAACTCATCCCTGGTCAAATAGGGGTATGATTCTCCCTGTATATAAAAAGTAAGTATGGGGTCCACTGATCCATTTTGGTCAAAATCTTTGTAAAACAGCTCTGCTGGTTCATTTGGTTTCGCTTTTACCTGGCTGTTTAACCCATAGTTTCCTACGATAATCTCTGGAGTTCCGTTTCCGTCTAAATCCTGAATGGCCAATGTGTTCCACCAACCTTTGTATTCTTTATCAAAGTAGTTTTCTGTACCAAGGACCAGCTTGTTTCCTTGGTTTAAAAATACCGTGATGGGCATCCATTCCCCAACCAATATCAGATCCTCTTTGCCATCTCCATCCATATCTGTCCAGGCAGCATCGGTAACCATTCCAATGTGTTTCAATGCTGCATTGTATTGCTCAGTCTGATCATTGAATTTTCCATTTCCGTCATTGATCAGGATATAGCTTCTGGGCGCTTCAGGATATTTGCCTGGGATGACCCGACCACCGACAAACAAATCTGGATGACCGTCACCATTGATATCCGAAACCCTGACGCAGCCAGTGCTGCTGAGCATTTTTGGTAAGTGGGCTGGAGAAGGTATCAGCCCGCCTAGTCCATCATTGAGATATAGCATGTCTTGCAATGCCGGGTCTTCCGGCGAAAAATGGCCATAGCCACCCCGGGCAACATAAATATCCAAGTGTCCATTTCCATTGGCATCAAAAAACAACACATCAGTATCCTCAGAGGTTTTTTGTTGGTCAAACATGTCTGATTGTGGATGCAGTTTATATCCGCCTGATTTTTCTTGTAGATATAGCTTGGCAGAAAACCCTGCCAAGCCTCCTATAAAGATATCATCAAGCCCATCCCCATTGATATCTCCCATTCCCATGGCTGTTTTTGATGCAGACAGTGGATTGACTAGCAATGCCTGTCTCTTGAAATCATTGGTGACCCTTACTTGTTGGTTTTGGAATGGTGAATTGACTAGGCTAAAAAGTTTGTTGGGATCATTCTCTTTGGTTGAAATAGGCTTGATAGCTTCACTTTCGAGGATGGTCAGCTTTTGGTTGGAAACAATAGACTTCAGCGTTTGGGTATCTCCTTTGGGCCATTCTATGACCAACGAATCTACTTTTTCGGAATCTCCAAGTCCAAAATGAATGACTGGTGACACACTTGATTGGTAGCCCCGTGTTGGCATCTGTTCAATCATCTGAAATCTTCCATCATGAAAGATACTTACTTTAGCACCTAGTCCAAACCTGTTTTTGCCTTCTCCCTCCAGAGCGACTTTTAGGTAATTGTTGTCTAGGTGGATCTCGGATGTATTGTTGAATATCGAGGCTGGAAGATTGACGTTATTGACTATAAGTTCCAAGTCCCCATCATTGTCCAGATCAGCATAGGCAGCCCCATTGCTGTTGGAAACATGATCCAGACCCCAAGCTTTGGTCATATTTTCGAAGGATATCCCAGACTGGTTTTTGAAAACATAATTGACAATGTCGGAGGCAGGGATTTTGTTGACCAGCTCCAAGACATTTTGCCTTTTGAGGTTTCCCTCGTGGGTCTGTACATAATCCCCCATGTATTTTAGGAAATCCAAATTTGTATAGTCCCTCAAATACCCATTGGTAACGAAGAGGTCTTTCCAGCCATCGTTGTCAAAATCGGCAAAAAGAGCCGCCCAACTCCAATCTGTATTTGAAATTCCTGCAAGCTGGCCTATTTCACTGTAATGTCCATTTCCATGGTTGAGGTGAAGCATATTCCTCATATATTGGTGATGAAAGCTGGCACTGACCATGAAGTCAAATTTTTCATAATTATCGGGAGCCATCAGGAGTTTTTGTCTTTTATTGCCTTCGGGAAGCATGTCTATGGTGAAAATGTCTATAAGCCCATCATTGTTGATGTCTGCCAATTCATTTCCCATAGAAAACTGACTGATATGCCCCAAAGATTCTTTGATGATGTCTTGGAAAGTGCCGTCTCCATTGTTGATGTACAAAAAATCAGGTGCCATATAATCATTGCTGACATATATATCCAGCCACCCGTCTCCATTGAGATCTGCAATGCCTACACCCAAGCCATAAGAAAGTGCGGAATTTTGGATGCCTGCCATTTGGGTAACTTCTACAAATTTCCCCTTGTCATTTCTGAACAATTGAGAACCCGCTGGATCTTGGTGTTTCAACAGCTCAGCTGTACTGGCTTCATCCAGTACCGGCAGTGACTTGGGATTGTGGTTTAATAAAAACATGTCCAAATCACCATCTTTGTCATAGTCAAAAAACACAGCCTGAGTGGAGTAGGAGTCAATGGCCAAGCCATAATCTTCCGCCTCGTCCTTGAATACCGGAATGCCCGATTCATTGACTCCTTGGTGGATAAATAGTTGGTTCTTTCTTTTTTCTGGTGCGACACTTCCGGAATAGCATACATAAATATCCAATAGCCCATCCCCGTTGACATCGACCATAGTGACTCCAGTAGTCCAGGGACCTGGTCTGCCCGCTACACCTGAGGTTTCGGTAATGTCTTCGAATTTAAGGTTTCCTTTGTTTAGATAAAGTCTGTTGGGAACCATATTTCCCGTGAAATAAATATCATCCAAACCATCTCCATTGAGATCCCCCACAGCCACGCCACCACCATTGTAAAAATATTCGTACATCAGGACGTTTGTATTTAGCCCTTCGGTCAGGTCATTGCTGAAATCTACGCCTGTATACTCAGCTGTCAGCAATTCAAATATAGGTTGCACAGAATCATCTGATTTATTGCTTTCCGCAGAGTCAATGGACTCTGAGCATCCATTTAGGAAAAGCAATGTACAGATCAGTAAAGTTAGAGTAGGGGACTTCAGCATAGGGCAATTTATCAAAACATGGCAAATAAAGAAGCAACTTAACCAAAAAACCAAAGGTTATGGGTTAAGTTGCTTGTCTTTGGGTTAATAGGTTGCTAGTATCCTGGGTTTTGAATCAGCTCAGAATTCCTGTTCATTTCATCGAAATGTATAGGCATCCAATACATTTTGTCCAGCCACAGTCTATTTTCCTTACCGGGATCAATATCAAATACCTGATAGGTATAATCATAGATGTCCGGGTCATATCTGTAGAGGGAGTTGGACTGTCCTGGCTTCAAGGTGCCACGGATTTGTATTCCATTGGCTTGCCTTCCCAAGGTCTGTGGTGCAATCATCCACCTTCGGGTGTCGTAATATCGTTGCTCTTCGAAGGCGAGCTCTACCCGTCTTTCATTGATATATTTTTCTCTCAGTTCTTGACCGGAAGCAGTGATGGCTGGCATTCCTGCCCTAAACCTGATTTTGTTTAGCCAAACCTTTGCTTCATCTTCTTGCCCAAGTTCTATACACGCTTCGATGTAATTCATGACTACTTCTGTGACCCGGATAGCTGGCCAGGGAATTTCTTGCCATGTGTTTTGATCAACATGGGCAGGATCTGGTTCGATGAATTTTCTGACATAATAGCCTGTATAACTTCCGTTCCAATCTTCTATGGCACTACTTCTGGTGTCCAGACCCCAATGGGTAACTTTGGCCCCCGATGCATTAGTGATTTCATAACTACCCGTTTGGATTTGTCCAAGAGGATCTCTTGCTTGGTTGGCCGGTGATCTGGGCTTCCACTGGGCACCATCGTAAAGGAAAGTTGCATAGAATCTTGGGTCTCTGTTGTCATATGGAGCACTGGCATGACTAGGATTGCTCCAATCGAAGTCACTCCCATCCATCATTTCATAATCGTCGATCATCAATTGGACAGGCGTGTTTCCTGCCCAGTTGTTGTAACCATTTGGACCGTTGAATAGACCTTGCCGTCCGCCCCATTCAGGTTTGGAGTTGAGGTAGTACCTCCCAAAGATCATTTCATTTTCCCCTCCATTTCTTGAAAGGGAGTTGTTGTTATACACTGTCGCTGCCTCTTCAGGGTTTAATGGGGCTGTCAATTCCAGCTGGTTTCCGGGCATGAGATCCATGGCAGCTTTGGCAGCGTCTTTTGCTCGTTGCCATCTTTCGATTCTATTACCACCGGTGTACCCCAACAATTCCTTGTTAGAATAATTGGAAATTGTAGGGGAGTTGGCAGATGCGGTTGGGATATCATGAAGGTCACTTGCAGCATATAGCAAGACTCTGGCTTTGAGTGCCAAGGCGGCGACCTTGTTTGCTCTTCCCCTGACGAGGTTATGTCCGTCTAGGAGTTGGGCTGCATTGTCAAGATCTGATATGATGAAATTGACACACTCTTCAAAAGTGTTTCTTGGAATTTCATAAGTTTCTTCACCTAGCTCGTAGGTCCTGTCTGCAATGGGAAATGCACCATAATTTCTCAGCAACTGGTGGGAAAAATATGCACGCATAAATGTTGCTTCTCCCAATAACCGGTCGGCAATTCCACCTGTATTTTCAAATTGTGGTTCAGTCAGCTTTTCAATGGCAATATTGGTGGATCGCAGTCTTTCATACATATTTGACCATGCCCTTGACTCGTCTATCCAGCCCGGATTCTCGGGATTGGATCTGGATTCTGTCACAATATTGATACTTCTACCCGGATGGGTAAAGATGGCTTCATCAGTCAAGGAAGCAAGTGCCTGTTCATTGAAACCACCCCAAAACAACCCACCATAAATATCGGTAACAAAGGCTTCTGCCAAGCCAGGATCATTCCATACTACTGATTCTGAGACTTCCCCTAAAGGTGGAGTGTCCAGAAAATCATCGTTACAGCTCCCCAGCAACCCTAGTAGCGAGAAGGCGAATAAATAAATTCTATTATATCTTTTCATAACTAAAGCTCAAATTTTAAAATGTGACTGAAAACCCACCATTGATTACCCTTGCCTGTGGATAATATTGGCCTGTGGAATTGTTAGATTCAGGATCAAAAACCTTTAGCTTATCCCATGTTATCAGATTGAGTCCATTTACGTAAAACCGAAGGTTGCTTACACCTATTTTCGAGCCAAGATGGGTAGGTAGTGTATAGCCAATCTCAAGGTTTTTCAATCTGATGTAGTCAGTTTCCCTATACCAATAGGTATTGTTGTTGTCCCCATCAGAATAATATTGGTCACCTCTGTTGGCTATTCTTGGATGGGTGCTGCTGGGGTTTTCGACTGTCCATCTGTTTTCGTAGAAATCCAGGAGATAGTTTCCTATATTCCCGGATTCTGCAGCACTCACAAGCATGATCGCCCCGGTAGCTCCTTGGAAAAGGACAGACAAATCAAAGTTTTTATAACTCCCATTCATAATCATACCCCCCTGGAATCTTGGAATGTCATTTTTGTCTAACCTAACCCTGTCCAATGGTGAAATGACGCCATCTCCATTTACATCCTTGAATTTCATGTCTCCCGGGCGGAGTTCGTTGGTAATCGCTGAATAGTCCAGAGTATTGCTTGCAATATCTTCCTGATCTCTGAATACGCCATCATAAATGTAGATCGGACCCGGGGCATTCATTGGCCTTCCTGTACTTCTCTGCCAATCTGGGGCTCCAGGAGGTTCGTCCCAGAATAGGATTTTGTTTTTGGCATATCCACCATTGACACTAACACTGTACTTAAAATCACCTTTTGTACCTCGGTATCCCAAGTTGATATCAAAACCCTTGTTCTCGATTTCACCGATGTTTTCGGCAGGCAACAGCGAAGAAAGTCCTGTGCTTTGAGGGATCGAGGCGTTCCTTCTCCATAGGATGCTTGTCCTTTTATTATAAAAAACATCAAATTCGAAGAATATCCGGCCCTGTAGCAATTGGCCTTCTATACCTATATTGCTGTTGTTGGCCACTTCCCAAGTGATCATATTGTTTGGGACCCTGGTTTCAAACAAAGTTTTTGCTTCCTGCCCTTCGAGTATATGGCTCCTAAATCCATAGGTCGATAGGAACTGATACTCCTGAAGCGCATCTTCGTAGTAAATTTGGTCATTTCCCATTTGTCCCCAGGAACCTCTGATTTTGAAGAAGTCAAATGCAGGGAGTGAGTTTTTCCAGAAGTTCTCTTCGGAAACTACCCAGCCTGCCATCACACCGGGAAAGAACCCATATCTCGTATCCCTTGGGAAAATGTAAGAAGCATCATACCTCCAAAGGAACTCCATGAGGTATTTTTCCTTATAATTATAAGCTACTCTACCGAAATAGTTCAATCGCCCACGTTCAAATGCTCCACCTCCATTGTCTTTCTCGTCATCACCTCCAGCGAACATTTGGTCTATGGCTGTGGAAATAAAGAACCTTCGATATGCGAAGAAATCATCTGCCTTTACAGTTTCCTTGTTGGTTCCTGCCAAAGTCTGGAAGCCATGGTCCCCAAATTGTCTTTCATAGCTCAATACACCACCTAATAAGATATTCATCTGGTTGTAGTTGGATTGTCTCAACCTTGGTTCCGCCGGGCCTCTTTCGGTCGGAATGAGGATTGGGGTTGTGCCATCTGCCTCGAAGCCACTTCCTCTTTGGTACAAAATCCAAGGGGTTTCCCATGTTTTATTGAATTGGCTAAGATTATCCACAGCGGCTGTACCTGTGAATTTCAATCCTTCTATTCCCGGGATTTTTATGTTCAATGCACCATTTGTCTGAAAATAGTCCTTTAATTCTCGGTCATAGCCTGTGGCATTGGTGGTGATTACCACTGGATTTTCTCCATTTTCGATATCAGGTCCGGGTCTTCCATCAGGCCAAAAAGCCGGTTCATTCGGCTTGCCACGCATCTGCATCCTGAAAATTGCCGAAGCAGGCCTGGTAGGGAAAAACCTTTCTTCCCTTCTACCCAATACCCCGAGTTGCACGTCGATATAATCATTGATCTTTGCATCGAGGTTAAGGCGCATATCGTACTGCTTGTAGCCTGTCGCAGAGTTTTTATAATAAGCGTCCTGGTTTTGATAACCCAAAGAAGCCATGTAATTGACATTGTCGCTACCTCCGTTTAGTTGGACATTGTGTCTGGATTGGGGTGACCAAGTTTTGAGCGTGGCGGCATACCAATCAGTGTTTGGGTAGTTCCATGGGTCTGTACCTGCCCTGTGCAGAGCCAAGGCTTCTGGACTAAAAGGTGCATTCCGTATTTGGCCGTTTGGCCTGGTATAGGTGCCTGTAGTGGCAAATCCGGTAGTGGCAGCCTGCCATTCAGATACAGGAAGTTCATAAATACTTAAGTCATTGAGCATTTCTCCATATTGGGCAGCATTTGCAAGTCTTGGGACGACGGTTGGTTGGGCAAAACCTTGGTTGAATTGGTAAGTAAGTTCAGGTTTCCCGCTTTTACCCCTCTTGGTCGTAACCAAGATTACCCCATTGGCAGCCCGTGCCCCATAGATCGCCGCAGAGGCATCTTTCAGTACAGAAATAGATTCTATATCGTTGGGGTTCAGTCTTTCTATACCTCCGGCCCTTGCTGGAATCCCGTCAATTACTATCAATGCGTCATTGTTTCCAAGGGTGTTTGACCCTCTGATTCTGATGCCGGAACCATCATGGCCAGGTTCGCCACTTCTGTTGACTGCCACTACACCGGACATTCTTCCAGCGATAGAGTTGGTCAGGTTCATGGCCGGTGACTTGACGAGCTCCGAGCCTTTGACAGTAGCGACCGATCCCGTGATGGTTTCTTTCTTTTGTTCACCATATCCTACGACTATCACCTCACTTAGGGATTGAATGTCGGTAGCCAATGTTATGTTCAGGATGGACTGCCCGGCTAATTGTACCTTTTGTGAAGTAAACCCTATAAAAGAAAAAACAAGGACACCGTTTTCCGGAGCCTCGATGGTAAACTTCCCGTCAATGTCTGTTACAGTACCTACTGTGCTGCCTTCCAGAAGAATAGTCACTCCCGGCAATGGATCGCCCAATTCATCTACAACGACACCTGATACGGTCACATCCGCATTGTGTATGATGGAGACTGGATCGTTTTTTGATTTTTTGGTAGTGGGTTTGACATGTATATTGTTGTTTACCTGAACAAAGCTCAGCTCTGTTTGTCGGGTCAAAGTTTCCAATACCTCATATACTGTTTTGTCATATTCGGCAATGGTCAACTTTTGGCTTTGAGAAAGGAGGTTATCTTTGAAAGTAAACCTGAATTCTGTCTGGTCTTCTATTACCTTAAATACCTTTTTAATTGGCTGATCCTTAAGGTTCAAAGACACTTTCACTTCTTCAATGGTCTTTCTCTGTGCATTGCCGGTATTTGCCAGTAATACCGAGCACATGAACAGCTGTATCAAAAAACCATACAACATCCTTTTTGACAGCATAATAAGTTGTCTAAGTATATTTTTTTTCATAAAATTGAGTGGTTTAAGTGTTGAAATCTTGAACTATTGCCTCTTGGATGTAAGAATAGTATAGAGGCAATCCAGAAGGCAGGATGTAGTTCCCCCCAGAACTTATTCTGCCTTCGTTTTTTATGTGGAATTTTCTGCAATGCTTTTCATAGTCTAGTAGGTTGAAATGGTTATGGTTTTATTGTTGATATTGTAAGTGAAACCAGAAGTAAGTTTGATCCCCTCCAATACATTTTCTAGGGTCTCATTTTCATAGGCACCTGTGTATGTCCAGCCCGGTTTGATTTTTCCTTTTTGTAAGACTTCTACACCGTACCATTTTTCGATCTTCATCTTTACCTCTTCAAAGGTGCATCGTTTAAAAATCAAGTGCTTGTCTTTCCATCCTGTGATCTCCAAAGGGTCAAAATCCGTTTTGTAGAATGCACCATCACCTTTCATGACGAGCATCTCCTTGGGATCCAACAAAACTTGATTTCCCAACTCGTCATTGATTTTTACTTTTCCGGTAACCAGAGCCACCGATACATCTCCTGCATTGGTTTGGTTGACATTGAAGCTGGTGCCCATTACATGAATGATTTTGCTGTCAGTCTTCACGACAAAGGGACGCCCATCTTTTTCGACCTCAAAAAATGCCTCTCCAGTTAAGGTCACGGTTCTAGAAGAATCGGAAAATTCACGGGGATATTTGAGCTCACTTCCGGCATTAAGGTAGATTTTGGTCCCTTCCGAGAGTGTGATCATTGATTTTTTGCCAAAAGGATTGCTTCTGGTGATATAGGATATTTTACTTGTATCGGTTGGCTCTTCAGTAGTTTGGGAAATCACATTGTAACCCAACCAACATATCAACCCAATAAAAATGGAAGCAGCTATTCTCCTAATCGAAAAAAAAATGTACCAGCTGTTGGAGCTTTTCTTTTGTCTGCGGTCTGTTTCCGTGTTATCATGTTTGATGATATTCTCAAAGGTCTCAATGTAAGTTTTATCGCTTAATTCAAGGGCTTTCTTATATTGGATTGCTTGGATGATTGCAGCGGCACTTTGAATTGTCTCCCTTTTTTCAGGATGCTCAGCTAGCCATTTTTCCCAAAAATGCCTGTTGTCATCATCTGGGCTTACCACCCATTGGATGAAAAATTCGTCACTTAGGAAATGTTGTATTTTATATTCGTTGTATTTCATTCTCTTCTGGATTGGACCAATATTTACTTGGGACTCCCAAACATTTTGGTTTCAATTATATTTTTTATGCTTTCCAATGCCCGATAAATCAATTTGCGAGCTGATTTTACCTCGCTGAATTCCAGGATATCAGCAATTTCTTTATAAGACATCCCTTCTTTGTATAATAAGAGGACTGCCTGTCGCTGTCGAATTGTTAATTTATTCAATGCATCTTCAATGAGTCGGGTCTTTTCTGTCTCCATTTCCAACTGGATCAATTTTGTCTCGTGGGATACTTCGATCAGAAATGATTTTTCAAAGGATTCTATGTTTTTTGACTCAATAGATTTGTTCTTATTGAGTTTTCTGATGATTTCTCTTTGAAGGGATTTTAATAGATAAGCTTTTATGCTGTGTACTTCTTTCAACTCTCCCCTTTTTCTTCTCAGGTAGATAAAAATATTCTGGATGCAGTCCTGAACCACTCCAATGTCATTGGTGATTTGTATCCCAAATTCAAACATGGACGGGGCATGGAAACGGTAGATGTAATTAAATGCTTTTTCATCACCCTTGTTAAAAGCTGCCCAAATCTCGATGTCAGGTTTTTTTTCATATTGCTTCACGGCTTCGGCGTGCCCGATCAATATGACTGACTGATTATTTTGTTTTTTAGTGCTGTTGGTCATTATGGGTTGGTATTTCTTAGAATACTTAATATTAAGAGGAAGCAATTCGATAAAACGACCCCATAATATTTTAAAAAAAAATCTTTTGGAAAAATTTTCTCCAGTAAATAAAAAGTAAGAAATCTTTCTTAGACAGTGTTTGGTACTTTTTTGAAAAAATATGCTTATCTGCTTGGGTATTTTACTTCCTGTATTAGTAAATATATGCTTATATTGTTGTATTTAATTATATTTTTGTAAATAAACCTTCCTGAATAAATGCCCTTGAAATGAAAAGATTTATACTATTGATGCTTTTCTGTTTTTCAATACAATTCTTCACCCAAGCCCAAACTTGGAGAAGGGTAGGTGGCTGGGGGAACGAGTTTACCGGGATCTCTTGGGTAAATGATGAAGTGGGCTATATGTCAGGGAATCAGGTTATCCTCAAGACAATTGATGGAGGTCTGAGTTGGTCAGAGCAGAAAGCCCCGACGAAAAACAAAATGAATGGCATAGATTTTTTCAATGAAAATGTAGGGTTGATTGCTGGAGACAATGGAGAGGTGTATAGGACAACAAATGCTGGCGTTTCATGGGTTTTGATAGCCTTGAATACCGAGAGTTCATTGAGAAAAGTAAAATTCCTTAACCAGAACAGGGCATATATCATTGGTGACAATGGGGAAGTATACCGATCCACCAACAGTGGGCAGTCATGGGCAAGGCAAGCTGTAGGGACGAATGTTGATTTGACCGGATTGACCTTTGTCAATGTGGATACAGGCTACGTGTCAATGGCAAACGGAAATGTCTTGAGAACAGTGAACCAAGGAAATAATTGGGCGATACTGAATACTGGGAATGCCAAAAAGTTGAACGATATTTATTTTTTGAACGGGAGAAATGGTTATGCAGTAGGTGATGGGGGTGCCATTCTCAAAACGGTAGATGCAGGGGCCAATTGGGGCTTGGTCAATTCCGGTACAGAGAGGGATTTGTTGGGTGTGTCATTTAACAAGTCCAACAGCAATCTGGGAGTGGTAGTGGGTAAGAGGGCAACCTTGCTTAGGACTACCAATGGTGGGCTTACTTTTGATGGGATCAATAGCAATAACACACAGGATTATCTCGCGGCAAGTTTCAGGGCCAACTCAAATATTGTTTTTGCAGTTGGTACCAGTGGTTTCGTATTGGCATCGACCAACTCAGGTGGTTCATGGACGGTGAGGCTGTCAGGAATAGACAATGACTATTTTGCGACGCAGTTTAGAACTGAGAATATAGGCTATTTTGTGGGGGCAGATGGAAAGTTTTTTGTCACTACCAATGGGGGAAACAGCGTTTTGGATCGTTCTAGGCCTTTGACGGTTGATTTCAACAACCTCTTTTTCACCACCAATGCTTATGGGTATATCATAGGAAATGGAGGGACTGCTTTGAGAACATCAAATACTGGTGGGAATTGGACATCGCTCAATTTAAATACAAATTTGGATCTTCGGGGAATCTATTTTTTCAACAATAACATAGGATACATTGTAGGCGAAAATGGCTTTATTTCAAAAACAGTAAATGCGGGCTTGAATTGGGAGCTGGGCACTGTAGGCAATACCACTACGAATCTGAACGAAATCCTTTTTTTTGACGATTCCTTTGGTTTGCTGGTTGGGGAAAATGGCTATTTGAGCCGAACCGAAGATGGCCAAGAATGGGTTCAGGTAGCTGTACCCACTTCCGCTTCTTTGGTCGATTTGACATTGGTGGATGAAAACACCGCATTGGCAGTAGGAGAGGGTGGAACGATCATCAAGACTGAGGACAGGGGGCTTACTTGGAGAAAAATCGTCACATCTTTCGACACGGATTTTACGGGAGCAGATTTTTTGGATGAATCGGTAGGTTTTATTTCTGGTAAGGAAGGCTTGATTCTAAAGACAGCAGATGGAGGTGAAACATGGACCAAAATGCCAACTGGTACTTTTCAGGATTTTACTGATTTGAGTTTCGGATCTCTAAGTGTAGGGTATGCAGTAGGGGAGCAAGGTACTTTATTTCAGTATAGATGTGCAGTCCCAGATACCCCAACTTTGATTTTTGGGGAGGCTAATATTTGTTTGAGCCAACAAATCTATAGAGTCCAAAGCTCAGGGGAGTCTGGGGAGATTTTTGAATGGAGAGTGGATGGAGGAACGATATTGGAGGGGCAGGGTACCAATAGAATTGTCGTGAGATGGGATATTCCCGGAAGAAATGCGGTATTGGTAAGGGGGCAAAACGAATGTGGGAATGGCGGGACCAAAGGCCTTGAAGTATTGGTGTCTGTCACCCCGCAGAATATACCGGAGATCGATGGGGGAGGTGTAGTTTGTTCGGGTTCATTTGTGACATATTCTGTGGAAGATGTACCCGGGACTGAGTTTGTGTGGTTGGCTACCGGGGGATTGGTAAGAGAAGGGCAGGGGACGGCCACTGCAACGATAGAATGGACTGGAAATGGTTCCCAAACCTTGTCTGTGACTCCAAGAAATCCATGTGGGTCAGGTACTTTGTTTTCCAAACCCATCACCATCCAAAATGCCCCTACAGCACCTTCTTCAATCAACGGAGCCGAAATGGCGGGATTGATAGCGTATGATTATGAGGTGGTAAATATTGCTGATATCAATTATACCTGGTCAATTTCAAACAATGGAGGGACTGTTCTCGAAGGTCAAGGGACTAATAAGGTCAGGGTTAAGTGGGAGAAAGAGGGAAGTTTTGATCTGACGGTGACTCCAATGAACAGCTGTAATACTGGTCCTGCCAGCACTTTGAAAGTTGATGTTAATCTGATTACAAGTATCGAAGATGAGAAATTGGCAGAGGTTTTTGTCCAAGTATACCCTAATCCTTCCAATGGAAATATCAAGATTATGACCTCCGGACTTTCAGGTATTCGGGAAATCAGCATCGTCAATAGTCTGGGGCAGGTTTTGCAACAGGTCAAGCCGAATCAAAGCGTCTTTGAATATAATGTCAATAATTTGCCAAAAGGGCTGCATACTTTGATCCTTAGAACAAGGGATCATGAATTTTTCAAAAAAGTAATAGTTGAATAGGTTTTTGGATTGCAAAATAGCAGGGAATTCGCTTTTGTCCAAAAACTGACTTCGAGGGTTTGAACCTAATCACCATTGGACTATATCCCCACGGACTAACCCGCCTAAATTGGACAACTCTCGAAGGGTTTCTCACTTTGAAATTGTTCAAAGCAATTTCCTTGGGGAAAAAAGTAGATAATTCGTGATCGATATTTTTTTTATTTTCTCTCCATTATCAAGATTGTTTGCAGAACAATATTTTGTTTATTGAAAATAATGACAAGTAAATTCCTATTTTCAAAATATTAAGTATAAAATTATTTTTAATTCAGAATAATATTTTGATCAATATTTTGATTTTGATTTAGAAATTTTGCTGATTTGCAGTCATAACCCCAAATTTATGATGAATAGAGAATTTCATCCTGAGAGTTTGATGATGACTCATGGATACAAACCAGAACTTTCTGAAGGAGCGATCAAATGCCCTATTTTCCAAACCTCCACTTTTGTTTTTAAATCTGCGGAAGAAGGGAAGGCATTTTTCCAGGTTGCCTATGGGCAGCGGGAGAAAGAGCCAAATGAAGAGCTGGGACTGATTTATAGTAGGTTGAACAATCCGGATTTGCAGATATTGGAAGAGCGCTTGTGTCTCTGGGATGGAGCAGATGAATGTGCGGTGTTTGAAAGTGGGATGTCGGCTATTTCTACGGTAATGTTGGAATTTCTGAGACCTGGAGATATTATGCTGTATAGCAAGCCAGTATATGGTGGTACAGATCATTTTGTAAACAAAGTATTGCCTCAATACGGGATCAAAGGGATAGGTTTTACCAGTGTACAGAGCAAGGAAGAAATTCTGGAATTGGTAAAAGGCGAAGAAACAAGAGTAAAGATGGTGTATGTCGAAACACCGGCGAATCCAACCAACGCACTTTTTGACCTACAGATATGTAGGGCTGTGGCAGATGAATTGTCAGAAGGGGAAAAAGAAGTTGTGGTGTGTGTGGACAATACTTATATGGGGCCACTTTGGCAGCATCCGTTGAAGCATGGGGCGGATTTGATTGTATATTCGGCGACAAAATATATAGGCGGTCATTCGGACCTGATTGCTGGAGCGGTTTTGGGAAAATCCAAGCATATGGTCAGAGTGCGTACCCTCCGGACTTTTCTTGGGAATATGGCAGGTCCTTGGACGGGATGGTTGCTGATGAGAAGTCTTGAGACCTTGAAAGTGAGGATGACAAAACAGGCAGAAAACACAGTGAAGGTGGCTGATTTTCTTCAATCCCATCCAAAAGTGGAAAAAGTATATTACTTAGGTCACTTGGAGGAGGGTACTGTCCAACATGAAATTTTCAAAAGGCAGTTGACTTCTGCTGGAGCGATGATTTCTTTTGATGTAAAAGGTGGAGAGAAGGAAGCATTTACTTTTTTGAATAATCTTAAACTGATGAAATTAGCTGTTTCTCTTGGGAGTACCGAATCGCTTGCCGAGCATCCTGCCACTATGACCCACAGTGATGTTTCGGCAGATGACCGTGCATTGCTGGGTATTTCCGAAAAGTTGGTGAGGATTTCGGTAGGCGTAGAGCATTATACCGATATCATTTGGGATATTGAGCAAGCACTTGAGAAGGTATAGACAGGGTTTAAGAATCGACATTGTCAATAAAAAGAAGCCCATACCCTTCATGAATTAGGTATGGGCTTCTTTTATTTTTGAGATCTAGATGTGGGAAATGTGGAGAGGGGGTTGGGGTGCTGTTTTTTTGTTGAACTTTTGGGAAAATGTTAAATAGTGTCTAACTTTTTTCGTTTATTTCGTTTATTATTGTAGAACGAAGGATAATTGCAGCTATGGAAACATTCAATATAGTAAATAGACCATCAAAAGAAGACCAAAAATTGGCATTGAAATCATATGATGCCTTGGTCTCTGTGATTAGTCAATTGAGATCCGAAAACCCTGAGATAGAAATAGAAGAGACTCAAGAGAGGTTTAAAATACCTTTAAGCGCATTGATTTTTTTGAAAGATATTTTAAAGTCGATGGGAGAAGGGAAGCCTTTTTCGCTTGTGCCTGTTGCCATGGAAGTTACAACGCAGAAAGCTGCGGAGATATTAGGGTGTTCAAGACCTCATTTGGTAAAATTACTCGAAG
The DNA here is from genome assembly GCF_042682445.1 of Belliella marina. Taxonomy (NCBI): domain Bacteria; kingdom Pseudomonadati; phylum Bacteroidota; class Cytophagia; order Cytophagales; family Cyclobacteriaceae; genus Belliella; species Belliella marina. The sequence continues at coordinate 185,653 of NZ_JBHUHR010000038.1, read as the reverse complement.
CAGGTGAAATTGAGTATACTAAAGTTGGCAGACATAGGAGGGTTAGGTTTGATGAAGTAATGAATTACAGGAAAAAAATGAAGGAGAGGCAAAAGCTGAAAATTATTGAGATTATGAAGTCGGATGAAGATTTGGGTTTGTATGATACATAGTGTAAGATTTATTTGTGTATTGGATACTAACGTGATTTATCCGATTGAAATTAGAGACTTACTTTTTTGGTTTGCTTTCTATGATATGTATACACCAAAGTGGAGTGAACATATTTTTGACGAGTGGATTGATGTAATGAAACGGAAAGGGGTTAAGGAGGAAGAGGCGATTAAAAGAGTGAATAATGCCAATATAGCGTTCCCTGATGCTTTGGTTAGAAACTATTCTGGGTTGATTAAAGGTTTGACGCTTCCAGACCCAAATGATCGACATGTATTGGCTGCTGCTATTAAAACAGATGCGAACATTATTGTGACCAACAATCTTAAAGATTTTCCCGAAGAATATTTGGCTTCTTTTGGTTTATCAGTCAAGTCAGCAGATGATTTTTTGACTGATATCATCGATCTAAATCCTGAGAAAGCAATTGGGGCATTCAACGATTTGGTACTAAACAGAACAAATCCAAGTTTAAATGAATATGAAGTTTTGAATATCTTAAGAAAGAGAGGCTTGAAACAAACTGCAGATTATTTGCATTCATTATTGTAGCTTTCAAGAAGATTTTTGGATCGGTTGAAGTGTTTGAGATATTGGCTAACCCATTTTTTCAACTTCTGCCCTGATAATGACATATTGGAAAATATCTCCAATTTTGTCTTCTTTGATGTAGGCATCTTTGAGTATGGCTTCAGGGATAAAGCCAGACTTTTCGAGAACTTTCATACTTGCAGTATTGAAGTCAAATACTTGGGAGAAAATCCTTTTGATATTGGGGAATTTATCCAGGACATATTCGCAGTATAACTGGACGGCTTCGGTTGCGATTCCTTTTCCCCAAAATGGTTCCGCTATCCAAAAGCCTATTTCCAAGCTGGTTCTCAATTCGTCTTTGCATATTTCCCCACCTACCGAACCGACCAGTTGATCGTTGTACTCTATGGCGAAATTTTGTGGAGGATTGAACTTGATATTGTGTTCTATCCAATGACGGGCATCATGTATGGTGTATGGTTGTGGGAAAGTGTCTTTTAAATTCTTTGCTATTTTCGGGTTGTTCGCAATCGGATAGAGGTTGTGAAAATGACTTTCATTCCATCTTGCCAATGCAATATTTCCCTTGCCTGTAATCTTCATATGGTCTCGTTGGGTTAGATTACCTTAAGTTACCTTAATTTTCGAAGAAGCCAAATAATTTGTTTCACAGGTAATTGGAAAAATAAGTTAGTTGAAGAATTGGTGTATCGGAAATAGGGTTTGAAAGTTACAAAGTTGCAATGTTATAAAATTGGGAAAATTGGAAGATTAGTTGAAAGGTTCGAAGGTTACAAGGTTGGAAGGTTAGGTAGACCTAGCAATATGGGTAGCCTTTGTACATTGTACTTGGTACAAAAAGATTGGAAAATTAGTTGGAAGGTTACAAGGACATATTCTCATTTCTTTTGTCATGTCTTTGTCACGCTTTGATTTTACTTGATATTTTTTTTATTTGCAATCCTCATAGATACCTCTTAGTCCAGGTAAAGAGATCTCTCCTGCCGTCGAGGTGACCTAGTCGTTGAAATCACACTTTTGTCTTGAATCTTGTTTCTCGTCTCTTATTTCTTTCTTTCCTCCTTCCTCCTTCCTCCTTTTTCTACTCTTCCATCCCTGTGGTTTTCATTTTTTCTACATTTTCTGCAAACCGCAGGGCGGAGATGAAATCTTCAATATTGCCCTCCATCACATCTGGGAGATTGTAGACAGTTTTGTTGATTCTGTGATCTGTGACGCGGCTTTGGGGATAATTGTAGGTTCTGATTTTGTCGGAGCGATCACCACTTCCTACCATAGACCTTCTTTGGGCGCCTACTGCATCATTGTGTTTGGCAAGTTCGATTTCATAGAGCCTTGATCGCAATACTTTAAGTGCTTTTTCGAAGTTTTTGATCTGCGATTTCTCATCTTGACATGTCACGACAAGCCCGGATGGAATGTGGGTCAATCGTACAGCTGAATAAGTAGTGTTTACCGATTGTCCACCTGGACCAGAGGAACAGTAGGTGTCTTTTCGGATTTCATTCATGTTGATGTTGACTTCTACTTCGTCCATTTCTGGAAGTACAGCAACAGAAGCAGCAGATGTATGTACCCTTCCTTGTGTCTCAGTCATTGGTACACGCTGTACCCGGTGTACGCCGGATTCAAATTTCATCATGCCATAGACATCTGCACCGGTGATCGTACTGATGATTTCTTTGTAGCCACCCGATGAGCCAAAAGTCAAATCGAGCACAGTAAGTTTCCAGTTTTGTTTTTCACAAAATCGCTGGTACATCCTAAATAGATCTCCTGCAAAAATCGCAGCCTCATCTCCACCAGTTCCACCTCTGATTTCCAAAATACAATCTTTGGAGTCGTTGGGGTCTTTGGGGATTAGCTGTTGCTTGAGGTCTTCTTCCAGCTTGATTTGACGGTCTTTGAGCTCATCCAATTCGGTTTTTGCCATTTCCCTGAAGTCAGGGTCTTTTTCTTTCTCCAGGATTTCCTTGGAACTTTTGATATTGTCCAATACCAGTGTGTACTCGTCCAAAAGCTCTACAACTTTTTCCAAATCCTTATATTCTTTGGAAAGTTTGGTGTATTTGCCCATGTCGGACATGGCATCCGGTTGGATGATCAATTGTCCGACTTCAATAAATCTATCTTTTAGCGCTTGTAATTTGTCAAGCATAAGTTTTGCGTTTTTTTTTGATAAGAATGGCAAAGATAACTCCTCTAAGCCTAGGAAGAAAATAATTGGAAATATTGGGGGTAAATGAAAAGAGATTGCAATGCGATATACTGAGTTTGCATTACAACACCATCAATGCTCAATATTTATGGAAATTTGTAGATATTCTTGACAGCGTTTTCCTACTTGTGTAAACTTCGAATGCTACTTCAATGATTTCGAATACCCGGATGATCAGAAGTTGCATGTTGAAACATGTCAATTTCCATCAAAAGCCTCTCTCAAATACTTTGCGGTATAGTTGTCTGTCACCTCCATCAAAGCTTCCGGTGTGCCTTCAAAGGTGATATTGCCACCTCTTTCCCCTCCTTCTGGACCGATATCTATCACCCAGTCGGCTGATTTGATCACTTCGGTGTTGTGCTCGATGATGATGACGGTATGTCCCTGATCTATCAGTGCATTGATAGAATGGAGGAGTTTTTTGATGTCGTGGAAATGCAAGCCAGTAGTCGGTTCGTCAAAGATGAAAAGAATGTGCTCTCCCGATTTGTTTCCCCCTTTGCCAAGAAACGAAGCCAATTTTACCCTTTGTGCTTCGCCACCAGAGAGGGTGTTGGATGATTGTCCCATTCCGATGTAGCCAAGTCCTACTTCTTGAAGTGGTTGGAGTTTGTTGATGATTTGGTTTTTTCCATGGAAAAATTCCATGGCTTCATCTATCGTCATGTCAAGAATATCAGAGATGTCCTTGTCTTTGTATTTGGCATCCAATATTTCCGCTTTGAACCGCTTGCCTTTGCAGGATTCACAGGTCAGGTGAATGTCAGCCATAAACTGCATCTCTACAGTCTGCGTGCCTTCGCCCTGGCATGCTTCACAGCGCCCTCCATCTACATTGAAGGAGAAGAAAGCTGGCTTGTAACCTCTTTGCTTGGAAACAGGAAGTTCGGAGAATAAGGCCCTGATAGCGTCATATGCTTTGACGTAAGTTACAGGGTTGGAGCGGGAAGATTTCCCGATTGGATTTTGATCGACAAATTCGATTTGGCTGATTTTTTTATAATCTCCTTCCAGCTTGTCAAATTTCCCCGTTTCGTCGATGACAGTACCATGGATCTTGCCCAAAGCTGGGTAAAGTACTTTTTTGATTAATGTAGATTTTCCTGACCCACTGACACCTGTTACCACTGTCAGTGCATGGAGAGGGAATTTTGTAGTGATGTTTTTGAGGTTGTTTTCCCGTGCACCTTTGATGACAATGCTGTCTTTCCACTTTCTGTTGGATTGTTTGATGTTGATTTTTTCCTCTCCCTTGAGATATTGGGCAGTGTAGGTATCCGAAGTGGATATCAACGCTTCCAAGTTGCCTTGGAACATCAAATGCCCTCCTTTTACCCCTGCATCAGGGCCAATGTCAATGATTTCATCGGCTGCTTTCATGATTTTTTCCTCATGCTCTACTACGATGACGGTATTGCCCATGTCGCGAAGTGCTTTGAGGACTTCTATCAACCTATCTGTGTCCCTCGGGTGGAGACCAATGCTTGGTTCATCCAAAATGTACATGGATCCTACCAGGGCAGAGCCCAAAGAAGTCGCAAGTTTGATTCTTTGGAACTCCCCACCAGAAAGGGAGGAAGTGAGCCGGTTGAGTGTCAGATAGCCCAAGCCTACTTTGTCTATGTATTCTAATCTATTAAGGATTTCTTTTAATAGTCTATTTGCCACTTTTTGCTCAGCGGGACTGATTTCGAGGTTTTGGAAAAAATCCAAAGCTTTCTCGATGGGCATCAGAACAATATCAGTGATCGAGTGTCCTGTGATTTTGACGTATGAAGCGTCTTTTCTTAGGCGTGTTCCCCTGCAATCTGGACAGGTAGTTCTTCCCCTAAACCTTGACAGCATTACACGATACTGGATTTTATGGGTTTTGCTTTCCAATTCACTGAAGAATTCATTCAATCCTTTGAAGTATGAATTACCAGTCCAAAGCAATTCCTTTTCTGCTTCAGAGAGGGCCTCATAAGCGCGGTGGATTGGGAAATCAAAGTAAATCCCTTTTTTGACCAATGGTTCGAGCCATTTCCCTGTTGTCTCTCCACGCCATGGAGCAATCGCCCCTTCATATACGGAAAGTGATTTGTCAGGTATCACCAAATCGGGATCCAAACCAAGGACTGACCCAAAGCCTTCGCAGGTTCTGCATGCGCCATAAGGATTGTTGAAACTGAAGAAGTTCACCGATGGCAGTTCGAATGTGATATTATCCAGTTCAAATTTGTCGGAAAAGGTTCTGTTTGCTTTGTCTGGAATCAGGATGGTGCATTCACCATGTCCTTCAAAAAACGCGGTCTGAACAGAATCGGCGATTCTGAATTGATTGTCTTCGTCTTCTTTTTGCACAGTAGCCCTGTCGATCAGAATCTCGTAATGGCCTTTTGGCATCTTCTTTTCAGTAACCAAATCTTCCACAAAATAAGCTTCCCCATCAATCAAAATCCTGGTAAAGCCCTTTTGTAAAAGCAGTTCTAATTCTTGTTTGATAGATCTTGCATTCAGGATTTGGAGAGGGCAAGAGATCATCACCCGATCACCTTCTTCAAAAGAATGGATGAAATCGACCACATCAGTGACCGTATGGTGTTTGACTTCTTCACCGCTTACTGGGGAGAAAGTCCTTCCGATTCGACTGAAAAGTAGTTTGAGATAATCATAGATTTCTGTTGTAGTGCCAACGGTCGATCTGGGGTTTTTGGTACTTACTTTTTGCTGGATCGCAATGGCAGGGGATACACCTTTGATGTATTCCACATCCGGCTTTTCCATTCTCCCCAAAAATTGCCTTGCATAGGAACTTAAGCTTTCCACATACATCCTCTGCCCTTCGGCAAAAAGTGTGTCAAATGCCAAAGAAGATTTTCCCGATCCCGAAAGCCCAGTCACTACTACCAATTTGTTTCTTGGTATGGCTACACTTAGGCTTTTGAGGTTGTTTACCTTGGCATTTTTGATGATGATATATTCCTTGGGGTCAAGGTCGTCGATGGGTATTTTCTGAACTGGCATGCTTGAATTCATAACTTACAAAGTTACCCAAAAACCTATATAATGATAATTTGTTGGAGACTTTAGCTTTGGATTTTTGATAAAATCGAATTTTCCTGATGGAAATTTGTTTTCTTTGGATCAAGGATAGTCAACCGAGTAAGTATATGAAAGTAGAGAAAAACAAAGTAGTGGCCGTAAGCTACGAACTCCATGTGGATGATGGGGAAAATGGCAAGCAGTTTTTTGAAAAGGTAGAAAAAGAAAAGCCATTTCAGTTTCTGTTTGGGACAGGACATGTATTGCCTGCTTTGGAGGCGGCAATGGAAGGGAAGGAAGCTGGAGAAAGCTTCGAAGTGTTTATAGATTTTGAAAATGCCTATGGTGATTATGATGAAAGCAAAAAAACCATTGTCCCCAAATCAAATTTCAAAGAGAATGGCAAGAAAAACAAGGATTTGCTCAAAGTGGGAAAGGTAATTCCAATGAAGGACGACCAGGGAAACCAACTCAGGGGAGAAATCACCAAAATCGACTACAAGGGTATCCATATGGATTTCAACTCACCTTTGGCAGGTTTTGATTTGTATTTCAAAGGGGAGATTATTTCGATCAGAGAAGCAGATCCTGAAGAAATCGACCATGGACATGTGCATGGACCTGGAGGTCATGAACACTAAAGGAAGGGTAAGAATGTGACGGTTTAGCCAGGAGGAGAACAGGAGGAGAAGGTGATGGCTTGATATAGGGGGGCAAAGTCGATGATGGACCAATGACCCAGAAGGGCTTGCCTGATGCAGGCAAGGTTGGATTTATTCAATTGAAAAATTTAGCAAGAGACAAAGATGGGAGTTACATAGCCTTAGAGTGCGCTTGGGCGTACTCTAAGGTTGTCATTATGAAAGAATAGAATACACAGAACTTAACTCAGATGGCTGAGGAAATCGAGATGGGGGACATATTTTTGCTGAAAATTGATGCCTCTGGTCATTTCTCTAGAGAGGCAGCTATCACTGAAATCAGAGGAATGTAAGAGGCAAAATGTTAAAACGAATATTCTGAAAGTAACCTGATAAAGTTCTAAAAAATTGTCTGTTAAACAGGATTGACTTTCAGTGATATGTTAAGGTTTAACTAGCTTTAACCATTTCGAAGCCACCCAATCCGCAAGACCAAGTACAATGGGCACTCCTATTTCTCAAGTACTCCTTACCATTGTGACTTACCAATAACCAAATCCCCTAATAACCCAATCAACTAATCTCCAACAATCCGTAGCGGCCAAGCTCTTTACCCCACAATCTTCCAATCCTCAATCAACTTCTAATTTTTCGTGCGTTAGCCACCTTTCAAACTTTTCAACATTGCAACTTTCCAACATAGTCTTCCAACCTTCCGGCCCCCCTAATCTTCAAATTTTTCAATCTCTAATCCCTTAACCTTCCAACTTTTCAACTTTACAATTTAACCCTTACCCTCCTTTCTTCTTCCACTTCCCTTGGGTCTTCATTTGATTCCTGTTTCGCTTGGCTTTGGAGTTTTTGTTGCCACGCTTTTCTTTTGGTTTATTTGGATTTGGTTTAGGGCGGGCTTTTTTGTCATGGAAACCTCCTTTGAAATCAGGGTTTTCCTTACGTTTTTGTCCGTCAATCTCACGCTCATAGATTTGTTTTTCTACAAATGGTGTAGGAGTGATAGAGACTTCGTCAGGGATGTTGGCTTCCGTGACAGTCATCCGGATGATGTCTTCGATCTTCTCAAAATGATAGATTTCAGCAGGATTGACGAACGTGATGGCTGCACCATCCTGTTCGGCGCGACCCGTTCTACCAATTCTATGTACATAATCTTCGTAGATCAAGGGCACATCAAAATTGACCACATGGCTGACCATGGTGATGTCCAGTCCTCTAGCGGCTACATCTGTGGCTACGAGAATTCGCACATTGCCAGCCTTAAAGTCCTCCATGGAATTGATTCTCGTGTTTTGGCCTTTGTTTGCATGGATCACCCTGATTTCTCCAAGGTTTTTTCTGCTCAAATAAGTGTAGACAGACTCTGCGTTCTTTCTTGATTTGGTAAAAATTATCACCCTTTTTACATTTTCATCCGCAAGGATGTGCTCAAGAAGATTTGTCTTGGTTTTGATGTTCGGAACAAGGTATTTGATCTGGTGGATGGTCTCTGCCGTAGTAGCTTGGGCGGATATTTCTACCCTTTCAGGGAATTCCAAAAATTCGGTGGAAAGTCTCTCCACTTTTTCACTGAAAGTGGCGGAGAAGAGGAGGTTCTGTCTTTTGGTTGGAATCACTTCCAAGATTGCCCTGATTTGGGGGGTGAAGCCCATGTCAAGCATTTTGTCAGCTTCATCCATCACCATGGTTTTGATTTCACGGACGAAGATTTCCCCTTTTTTGTACAAATCCATAAACCTTCCAGGGGTTGAGATGATGATGTCGACACCAGCCTTCAGTTTTTCAATCTGTGATTTGGGACCCAATCCGCCAAAAAGACATACGTACCTCAAGTCTGTATATTTCCCAAAGCTGATGACAGCTTCTTCGATTTGCATACAAAGTTCCCTGGTAGGTGCCAATATAAGTACACGTGGGTTTTGTCCTTGCGCATATTTTGCTTTGAATAAGATAGGGAGTACATAGGCTGCGGTTTTGCCAGTACCTGTCTGTGCGATTCCCAAGACATCATGTCCTGCCAACGCAAGTGGAATGGCCTTGTCTTGAATTGGAGTAGGTTTGGTGTAGCCCGCTTCTTTGACTGCTTCTAAAAGCTGTTTATTTAATTTAAAATTTTCAAAAGATTGAGTGCTATCGGACATGATTGATTATTTTTGAAGAATTGGGAAAAAGACTTGAAATTAAACTCAATGAAAGTTTTTTTGGTTGGTATTTAGTAATGGCTTTATCCCTTTTGACAATTACTGATTAAGCAGATTTTCACTTAATAAATTAAAATTTCATGAAAAGCATATTGATTACCGGTGCAAATATAGTAAATGAAGGCAAGATTACCCCCTTAGACATACTTATCAAGGACGGCTTATTTTATAATGTGGGAAATGACCTCTCGGAATTTGATGCCGATATCAAGATTGATGCGAGTGGGAAATATGTTTTTCCTGGGCTAATCGATGATCAAGTGCATTTTAGGGAGCCGGGCTTGACCCACAAGGCGGATATTTACACCGAAAGCAAGTCGGCAGTGGCTGGAGGGATTACGACTTATATGGAAATGCCGAATACAGTTCCCCAAGCGACGACTTTGGAGCTGCTGGAAGATAAATATAAAATCGCCTCGGAAAAATCCCTCGCAAACTACTCTTTCTATTTTGGGGCGACCAATGATAATATCGATGAAATTCTGAAGGTAGATCCGGAAAGTGTATGTGGAATCAAGGTTTTTCAAGGTTCTTCGACTGGGAATATGCTGGTAGATAATCAAGAGAGTCTAAAGCGGATTTTTTCAGAATGTAAATTGCTGATCGCTACACACAGCGAAAATGACAATATCATCAAGGAAAACCTGGAAAAATACAAAGCAGAATTTGGTGATGATATACCACCTTCATACCATCCAAAGATCCGGACTGCAGAAGCCTGCTATGACGCTTCCAAAAGGGTGGTTGATTTGGCAAGACAGTATGGGTCAAAGCTACATGTCCTCCATATCAGTACAGCGAGGGAGGTAGAATTGTTCGATGAAAATTTGCCATTGGAAGAGAAAAGAATCACAGCAGAGGCCTGTGTTCATCATTTGTGGTTTTCTGATGGAGACTATGAAGAAAAGGGTAATTTTATCAAATGGAACCCAGCGATCAAAACCGCTGATGATAGGGATCGTATTTTGGAAGGTGTTCTAAAGGGCAATATTGATGTCATTGCCACGGATCATGCCCCACATACTTTGGAGGAGAAGAGCGGGAATTATATGAAAGCTCCTTCAGGCGGGCCATTGGCGCAGCATAGTTTGGTGGCTTTGTTGGACATGTATCATGACAGGAAAATCAGGTTGGAGGAGATTGCACAGAAAACAAGCCATAATGTCGCCATCCTTTTTGAGATAGATAAGCGGGGGTATATTAGGCCGGGATACCATGCCGATTTGGTGATTGTAGACTTGGAGAGTCCTTGGGAAGTGAGCAGGGAAAATGTGCTTTCAAAGTGCGGGTGGTCGCCTTTTGAGGGACATACTTTTAAGTCGAAAGTTACGCATACGGTCGTTTCGGGACACTTGGCGTACGAAAATGGGACGTTCCATGAAGAGAAGAAAGGTGAGAGGTTAAAATTTTCAAGAAAATAAATAGAAATTATTTGCTTTGAAAAAACCGAAATACTACTTTTGCAGTCCAATCAGATAGATGATCTGAGAAAAGTAAATATATGGTGGTTGTAGCTCAGCTGGTTAGAGCGCTGGTTTGTGGATCCAGAGGTCGCCGGTTCGAACCCGGTCTTCCACCCTTAAGCCCCTCGTAAAGAGGGGTTTTTTCATTTTAATGAAAAGTCTTGGCATTAATTTTGAGTCAATAAAATTCAAACTAAAAATCAACTATACGGCAATGTTTACATTATATAAAGCCTCGCCAAAATTTCCAAAGATTCAGCCTTTGAATACCAAATTCATACAGCGCTACATTGAGAAGTTTGAAGAATCGATCAGGAACTTCGAAGAGTTACAAAAAGAGAGGGTTAGCTCTTAACATCAGAATATTTTAAAGGTTATGGAAACATAACCTTTATTTTTTGCCTAATAGTTTTTCTTTTGAATTGTAAAAACTATTTTTATGGAAATCTCCAAACTTTTAACCAAATGAGTTACATCCATTTTGACAAATCCCAATTAATTAATCTCAATTATTCCCTAGATCGCGAAATTATCAGAACCAACAGAGGTGGTTCATATACAAGCACAACGATTATTGGATGTAATACGAGGAAATATCATGGGTTGTTGGTGTCTCCTCAGCCACAAATCGACACACAGCTTCATGTACTTTTATCCACTGTTCACGAGACAGTAATTCAAAGGGGAGCAAGTTTTAACCTAGGCATCAATAAATACCCAGGGAATTATTCGCCCAGAGGCCACAAGTATCTGGAAGATTTTGTATCAGAGCCAATCCCAAAATTGACCTATCGGGTTGGCGGTGTCTTGTTGCAAAAAGAGCTGATTTTGGATACCAACCGAGACAGGGTAATGATCCGCTACACATTGTTGGAGGCCCATTCTCCAACGAAAATCAGAATCAGCCCATTCTTGGCATTTAGGGGCTATCATAATTTGTCAAAAGAGAATGAAAAAGTAAACAGAGACTTTCAAAAAGTATCAAATGGGGCAGTTTTCCAGCTTTACCCGGAATATAGTCCCTTGTTTATGCAGTTGTCCAAAAAGAGTGGGTTTGTGTCTAACCCAAATTGGTACCACAATGTAGAATATATTTTGGAGCGGGAAAGAGGCTATGAATACCAAGAGGATTTGTTTGTGCCTGGGTATTTTGAATTTGACATAGAAAAAGGGGAATCGGTGATTTTCTCAGCTGGCTTGACAGAGGCTGATCCAGGTACCAGGCAGCGTGCATTTGAAAAGGAATTGGCAAGAAGGATTCCCAGAAATAATTTTGAGAATTGCCTGAAAAATTCCGCAGGACAGTTTATTCAAAAAAGAGATGGTAAAACCCATGTGATTGCGGGATATCCATGGTTTGGCTGGTGGGGCAGGGATACTTTTATAGCTGTGCCGGGCTTGACTTTGGCCAATGGTGATAAGGAGGTGTTTCTGGATATCATTGACACCATGGTGGCGGACTTGCATGGAGCGCTTTTCCCGAACGTAGGAAGTGGCGTGATGCGCAACATGAATTCAATGGATGCCCCACTTTGGTTTTTTTGGTCACTTCAACAATATGTGGAAGTGACGGGTGACGACAAGACGATCAAGAAGAGGTATGTGGAGAAAATGAAGGGCATCATTGATGGGTATCGCTCAGGTACAGATTTCAACATCCATATGATGGAAAATGGGCTTATGTATGGAGGAGAGGAAGGGATAGCCCTGACATGGATGGATGCCGTGAATTCGGATGGACCGGTGACCCCAAGGATTGGCTGCCCAGTTGAAATCAACGCGTTATGGTACAATGCCCTGCGTTTTTACCATGAGTTGACCTCTGAGCAAGAGATCTTTGATTTGGCAGAAAAAGTAAAATCATCTTTCAATGAGGTGTTTTGGGATGAAAAAAGAGGCTATTTGGCAGATTACGTCGACGGGGATTTTAAAGATTGGGCTATCAGGCCAAACATGGTTTTTGCGACATCTTTGCCATACAGTCCCCTTGAAGAGGGACAAATGGATAGCGTATTGGAGATTGTTAAATCCAAACTGTTGACTACAAGAGGACTTCGCTCACTTTCACCAGATGATCCAGGTTATAAAGGTTATTATTTTGGCAATCAGTATACCAGGGATGTTGCGTACCACAATGGTACAGTCTGGCCTTGGTTGTTGGGGCATTTTGCAGAAGGGTATCTGAAGCTGCATGGCAAATCGGGTAAAAATTTCATAGAGAAAATCATAAAAGGTTTTGATGGGGTGATGTCGCAATATGGTGTTGGGGCGATAGCGGAGATATATGATGGAGATCCACCGCATCGTCCAAAAGGGGCAATATCCCAGGCATGGAGTATTGGTGAGTTGTTGAGAATGATGTATTTGGTTAATAAAGTATAAACAATTTTTATGAAGGTTTTAATGTTTGGGTGGGAATTCCCACCACATATCTCCGGTGGTCTTGGGACTGCCTGCTATGGATTGGTCAAAGGGCTGGTGCACCACAAGCAGGATATTATTTTTGTTGTCCCGAAGCTTTGGGGTGATGAAGAGCCTCTTGCCGATTTTGTAAATGCAAGTGGAGTGACGATTGATTACAGGGAAAAGAAATTTAGACAAATCTGGAAAAACCTGACCTATTTGGAAGTAGGGAGTTTTTTGGTGCCATACCTAAGCCCGGAGGAGTTCAAAAAATATACGGATTACGCCATGCATGACCGTGTGGACGTAGACGAAAGTGTTTTCAGCAATAAGTTTGAGTTCAGTGGGAAGTATGGCAAGGACCTGATGATGGAAGTCTCAAGGTATGCACTGGTAGCAGCCCAGATTGCCAAGTCCAAAGAGCATGATGTCATCCATGCACATGACTGGTTGGCATATCCTGCTGGTATTGCTGCCAAGCACATGAGTGGCAAACCACTGGTAGCACACATTCATGCTACGGAATTTGATCGATCTGGAGAGTCTGTCAACAAGCCCGTTTTCGATATAGAATATGCAGGGCTGCACGCTGCAGACCATGTGGTGGCAGTAAGTCATTTGACCAGAAACATTGTCATCAATAAATACGGGGTACACCCAGACAAAGTGAGTGTGCTGCACAATGCAGTATTGGATTCAAGTATCATAGAATCCAAAGTGAAAAAGAAAGTACCGGAGAAAATTGTCACATTCTTGGGGAGGATTACTTTCCAAAAAGGGCCTGAATATTTTGTGGAGGCAGCAAAAAAAGTGATAGATAGAGACCCGAATGTACGGTTTGTAATGGCTGGGAATGGTGATTTGCTCAATAGGATGATAGATCGTGTTGCCGAACTCGGTATGGGGACCAGATTCCATTTTACGGGGTTTCTCAAAGGCCAGGATGTAGATGACATGTATGCCATGTCGGATGTATATGTCATGCCTTCTGTTTCCGAGCCTTTTGGGATTGCACCTTTGGAGGCAGTCCGGCACAATACACCAGTGATTATCTCAAAGCAATCCGGAGTAGCGGAAGTGCTGCAAAATGCTGTCAAGATAGACTTTTGGGATGTGGATGCGATGGCAGATGCAATTTTTGCCCTGTTGCACTATCCAAGCATTTCCAAAATGTTCAAAGAATTGGGGAGCGAGGAATTGAAAAACCTGAAATGGGAACATGTAGCCGCCAAATTAGTAACTGTTTACGATAAAATAACAAAAGAATAGCCATGAGAACTATCTGTTTTTACTTTCAAGTACATCAGCCCTTAAGGATCAAACCTTATAGGTTTTTTGATATTGGCGATGATCATTATTATTGGGATGATTATAGCAATAAAAGCATCATGAGAAAAGTAGCACAAAAATGCTACCTTCCGATGAATGCACTACTTTTGGATTTGATCAATCACTACAATGGGGCTTTCAAAGTAAGTTTTTCGATTTCCGGTGTTTGCTTGGACCAATTTGAGGCATATGCACCTGATGTGTTGGAAAGCTTCAAAAAACTTGTGGCAACCGGCCATGTAGAGCTGTTGAATGAAACTGACGGGCATTCCTTGAGTTCTTTGAAAAATAAGGAAGAATTCATCAGACTGGTGGAAATCCACCGTGAGAAGATCAAAAAGTATTTTGATGGCTATGAGCCGAAAGTTTTTCGGAATACCGAATTGATATATTCAGATAGTATAGGAGCAACTGTAGCTGATCTTGGTTACGAAGGGATTCTGACAGAAGGGGCAAAGCATGTTCTTGGTTGGAAAAGTCCCAATTATGTTTACAAAAATGCGCTCAACCCTGAGTTGAAAGTACTCTTGAAAAACTTCCAATTGAGCGATGATATCGCTTTCAGGTTTAGCAACAAATCTTGGCCGGACTATCCTTTGACCACCGAGAAATTTGTTGATTGGATCAATGCCATACCGAAGGAAGAGGAGACTTTGAACTTATTTATGGATTATGAGACATTTGGGGAGCACCAATGGGCGGATTCGGGCATATTTGAATTCATGAAGGCACTGCCGGAAGCGGTTTTTAGGGGAAGTGATTTTGGGTTTTCTACACCTTCGGAAGTGATCAGAGGTGCAGGGACTGTGTCGCCTATTCATGTGCCTATACCGATTTCCTGGGCGGATGAAGAGCGTGATTTGACGGCATGGCTGGGAAATGACCTACAGGATGAAGCTTTCGGAAAGCTTTATGAATTGGCGGAAAAGGTGAAAAGTATCGAAGATGAGGAGATTCAGCGGGATTGGATTTATTTGCAGACTTCGGATCACTTCTATTATATGTGTACCAAATTTTTCTCCGATGGGGATATACACGCTTATTTCAGTCCTTATGACTCGCCTTATGATGCCTTTATCAATTATATGAATGTCTTGAGTGATTTTATTTTAAGGGTTGAGAAGAAATTAAAAGAAAGGGCGATTGCCTAACATAATGAGGTGGAGTCCAGAATAGAAATCCAATATATGGGAAAATTGACTTGGAGTTGTTTATTGTTGATCTTAGGCCTGATTGGATCTTGTAAAATCAAGATTGATGATAGGGTTGTGGAAGACTCTTCGAAAGAGCTGGAAAGCATCATCACCAGGTTTGACCGGCCAGAAGCAAGTATACTGAAAGGCGTGCATGTTCCTGCTGACAAATCATACTTCTACACATCTGGATTGGTCGCAGACGTCGTCAACCCAGAAGCGGAAGCAGGTACATCAGAACGCTATGGAGATACCTATCAACAGAGTGTGAGCACGCTGGAAAAAATCAAATCCGCCCTGAAAGAAGCAGATTTTGATTTGGAAGATGTGTTTTTTCTGAGGGTTTATCTAGCTCCAAATGAAGCGGGGGAAGTTGATTGGCAAGCTTGGTTCAAAGCTTATGGGGAATATTTCAACAATGAAACAAATCCCAACAAAGTAGCCAGAAGTACGATTGCAGTATATGCCTTGGCAAACCCTGATTTATTCATAGAAATAGAAGCAGTAGCAGCCAAATGAAAAAGCATCTAGCCAAGATAATATTCGTGTTTGCCTTATCCCTGACTTCATGCGATTCAGAAAAAGCATTGAAAGGACTTATGTTTGGAATGGAGAAAATGATGGGGGGAGGTTTTTTCCCATCTGAAGAAATCCTCGCATTGGGAGAATTTGAACGCTCTGAGGTGAATGTCAAGAAAGAAATCGTCAATGGAGTGCATTCGGGGAGGATAGAGTTGAGACTTTATAATGGCAAGTCTGATGCATATAAGCATAATGAAGAGAGTACCGCCCGGGAATGTGCCGATCTCTATGTCAAAAGATTTTCCAAAATAGAAGATTACCAGGAAATCACCATATACTTTATTCAGACTGATCCTTTGAACATGGAGAATATTGCGATCACTGAATATATGTTTGAAGTAGAAGATTTTCTATAAATCGGTCAATGATTACTTTATTTATATTCACTTAAAAACATCCGCCTTATGAACATGAATCAAGAGTTTCAACACCCACCAGTAAACACAAGTGATTGGTTTTTAACCGTATTTATAGCGAATATTCCCGTTGTAGGATTTATTATGCTGATTGTTTGGGCTTTGGACAAAACCGGAAACCCAAACAAATCCAATTGGGCAAAGGCCAAATTGCTTTGGATAGCAGTAGGTTTTGCCTTGTTTATCCTGTTCTTTATCTTTATTGGCTTCGGGGCTATTTCAGGCTTTTTTGATGAATTCAAAGACTTTCAAATAGAATAATGCAAATACAAGCGATCTGTACCGATATAGATGGTACATTATTGAACGGGGACAGGGTGCTGTCCCCTAGATTACTTTCGGCCATAGCCAAATTGCCCAAAGATTTTCCTGTCATTCTCGCATCTTCCCGCATGCCGGATGCCATGCGGCATTTGCAAAGGGATATGGGGCGGTTGGGAGAGCCACTGATCTGTTACAATGGCGGATTTGTGATTCATGATGAACCAAAAGAGGTACTCGATGACGTGTCTATTTCTTTGGATCATTGTGAGGCATTGGTGAAAATCGCCAAGGGAACCCAGGTGCATGTCAGTCTTTATCAAGGTGAGGAATGGTTTGAGCCTGAATATGATTATTGGGCGGAGCGTGAAGCTAAAAACACACGTGTTGACCCCACCTTGCAGCCTTTGGATCAGGTATTGGCACTTTGGAAAGGCAGGAAGAAAGGGGCTCATAAAGTAATGTGTATGGGGCCTGCAGATGAAATAGATTTTTTCTTCCAAAATGCTGCTCAGCATATGGGGACCGATCTACACCTCTACCGATCAAAAGATACCTACATAGAAATAGCACCAAAGTCGATTTCCAAAGCCTCAGCCTTGGAACTTTTATTGGAGCGGAAATATGGGTTTGGGTTGGAATCCGTCATGGCTTTTGGAGACAACTACAATGACATAGAGATGCTCGAAGCAGTAGGTCTTGGCGTAGCCGTAGGCAATGCCCGTGAAGAAGTCAAAGCCATCGCAGACCGAGTTACACTCAGCAACAAAGAAGATGGGGTAGCGGTGATGATAGAGGAGATGCTGTTGGGGTAGGTGTTTTTCTTGTAATACACAATTATAATTAGATTGAAATGTTCAGTTGATTAAGGAATTGGAAGATTGAAAAATTTTAAAATTAGGGGTATCTTTTTGCATTGCAAAAAAGATATCAGGGGTATGCCCCTTTATGTTGATGGACTGTTGGTTTTCTGGTTCATCTGTCAAATTACAAGAGCCAGGGGCGTAGCTCATGTTTCTTCGTAGAGAAATGTATATTCCAGCCGAATGTTAGGGGTGTAACCCTGTAATCTAAATTTTGATGTTTTGGATTGTAGAAATATGGGGGTGATATGAATGAAAAGATGTCAGGGCTATGCCCCTCTGGGGATTGTTTTAGGCTTTTTTTTTACGAAGATATCAGGATTATGCTCCTTTTTGTTGATGGGCAATTTGTTTTCTGGTTCATCTGTCAAATTACAAGAGCCAGGGGCGTAGCCCATGTTTCTTCGTAGAGAAATATATATTCCAGCCGAATGTTAGGGGTGTAACCCTATAATCTAAATTTTGATGTTTTGGATTGTAGAAATATGGGGGTGATATGAATGAAAAGATGTCAGGGCTATGCCCCTCTGGGGATTGTTTTAGGCTTTTTTTTTACAAAGATATCAGGACTATGCTCCTTTTTGTTGATGGGCAATTTGTTTTCTGGTTCACTTGTCAAATTGCAAGAACCAGGGGCGTAGCTCATGTTTCTTCGTAGAGAAATGTATATTCCAGCCGAATTTTAGGGGCGATAGCCCTGTGATCTAATTTTTGATGTTTTGGATTTAAGAAGAATGGAGTTCAATGTGAAAGATAAGACCTCAGGGCTATCGATCCATTGTTTTGATTGACAATTGGTTGTCCCTCCTAACGAGATTGTATGAAATCATAAAAAAATACAGTTCCATTTTGAAACTATGGAATTAAATGCTATTATTAGAGATTGATTGTTTAAAATAAAATTTTTATCAAAAATTATTACGTTATGAAACTAAGGTTTACCCCCCCCCCTCCCCCACACACACACTATTCAGGAGCAAGGCTGGGACTTGTGGGCTGAATAAAACAGGGCGTGTGCCAAAGAAAGGGTATGTCATCAATTGGATGCTATCCTTCACTATTGCGGCCCTATTTTTCACAGCATGTGTTCAGGAAGAAGAATCGATTCCGGACATATCCATGGAGTTGGGGGATGATATACTTGCAGTAAAGGCTTGGTTTGAAAACAACAAAGGAACGGTCAAGGCCAAGAGCCAAATGAATTCGGCAAGGCTAAACTTGGTGAATTTCGGTGAGATGGCTTTGCTTCCTTCATGGGAATCCTCCCAGAAATACCGTCTGGCCGATGGCCGTATGGCATATGAAATAAACCTGACCGATGCAGACATGGTATACCCAAAAGAATTTGCCGAAGAATGGGGGGATGGGGATGTTGGATCGGCAATATTGACAAACCTGATGCTGGTAGAAAAGAATGGTTCTGGTGGTTATGGGATTTATTTGGTGCGGTATTACCCAAAGCGACAAACGGGCAAAAAAGATTTTGGACAGATCAATTACAGTGATTTGGGAAAGGCATGGGAAGGCCGTATCGGAGTGTTTGATATGGGAGGGACTTTGCTCCACAGTTTTGGGATTGGGAAAGGCCGTGTGTTGGAGTCGATAAAGACCATGTATGCAGGGAAAGGACCTCAGAATGAGAATAAATCTTCCAACTGTACACTGATTGTAAAAGAATACTGTTATGTGGTTACCAGTGAATCGGAAGGGGAAGGGGGCATGCTTCCCGAGGTAGTGGTCAATTGTATTAACGTGTTTGAGCTGAATTGTCCACCACCAATATTTGTCGGCTCTCCGGGAGACAATGGGTCAGGGGGACATAACCCATCGCCAAATCCTGGAGATGCTTATTTCTGTGAGCCACTTGATGATGACTGCATTCCATTTCCGGGCCCAGGTGGTGGTGGTGATGATTTTGATTTTGAGGAAGAGGAGGAAGTAACCAACAATCTTACAGATCCATGTGCCAGTGAAATATTTGTACAAACTTCATGTTCTTTGGATTTTAGTTCAGTACCTGCTGCAATGCTTAACTCCCTAAACATCAACAGCGGAATTATGGATATGTTTGCAAATGCAACCAATTTTCAATATACAATTAAGCAAGAAAATTTAGTTGGTCGAAATGGAAAAACGGATAAACTATCCTCTAATGAGGTGGTAGTTACTATGGATAATACTTACTTGAATACCGCTACTAAGCTATCAATCGCTAGAACAATGATCCATGAAAATTTGCATGCTTATTTTCTTCATTTTTCATATGCATCTGATTTTACACAAGGATTACAAAACTTTGTAGTGCAAAATAATATTGTAGGCTTGCCAAACGCACATCATGAATTAATGGGGCAATATGTTTTAGGGATGGCTGTTTCTCTTGCTTTATGGGATGTGACTTATGGAGATAATCAGAATCAATTGGACTTCGAATATTATATAGCCATGGCCTGTGCTGGACTACTTCATGATGGAACCAGTCAGCCAAATGATGCATTTGTGGCAATAGCTGGGGATAAGCTACAGGAATATTTAAAAATAATATCAGATGAGGCATCCAATAGTGCTGATGCCAAAAGTAACCCATGTTGATTATGAAAAGGATATATTTATATTTAATATTATTGTTTATGAGCTTTGGCTCGCTCTATGGGCAAGACCAAGAACTCTCAGAGGAACAATATGCCATACTTAATTTGGAATTAATAAATGGTATGGTTTATGAAAACACAAATTTCGCATACTATTGGAGCAATTATCTTAATGTGGAATGGTTAAGTAGCCAAGAGGGATTTTGTGGATATAGTAAGGATGAGATATTTAAAACCAGTGAATTTTCAAAGCATATGGATGAAAAGACTTTGGGTGGTTTAATAAATAGCATAAAAAATGAGTTGGGACCGAAGAAAATAGAGGCCTCAAAGTTAAAAAATGCTGAAGTCAAACTAGTATCTGAATATGACTCGAATAAGGTTAGATATGTATCTCCTCCAATTATTGAAGGTGATTTTGCAGTAATGTTAGATAGATATTTATGGATAGAGCAGATGAATTTTTACAAAAAATCAGAGGGAGGTGAGTGGGAAAAATTTTGCCATATTTATATTTTGTTATCAACAGGTACCTACGGCATTTCTTTGCTCAATTAATTTCCAATAATTCTCGTGAGCAAAAAGAGTCCTCTGGGCATTTAAAAATTGTTAAACCATCGTTTGTCTATGGGATTGTAGGTTTGCTTCACTACGGCACAAATCAGCCCAACGATGCTTTTGTGGCAATTGCCGGTGAAAAGTTACAGGAATATTTTAAAATATTATCAGACGAAGCGACAAATAGTGTAGATGCGAAAAGTAACCCATGTTGATTATGAAAACGATATACCTATATTTTATAATATTATTTATGGGTTTTGGCACGCTCTACGGGCAAGACCAAGAGCTCTCGGAAGAACAATATGCCATACTCAATTTGGAATTAATAGATGGTTTGGTTTATGAACAGACGATTTTTGCGTTTTATTGGCACAATTACCTAACTTCGGAATGGTTGGGAGAACAGAATGGAACTTGCAATCAAGGGAACAATAGTTTCAAAACAAGTGAAATTTCTAAGCACATTGAAGAAGAAACCTTGATTAAACTTAAAAATAGTTTAAAAAACGAATCGAAAGCTAGAGTATTATCTCCTCACATGCTGCTGTCAGATCAGGTCAAACTGGTTTCAGATTATGGATCTATTGACGTAAGACGTGTATCCTCTCCTGTTATTGAAGGGGATATTGCTATTCTGATAATCAAGGAAAAGGGTGTTTGGATAGAAAAAATCAACTTCTATAAAAAAAATAATAAAGGTATTTGGGAAAAATTTTGTGGAGTTGACATATTGGAATCAACAGGAACGAAAGGTATTTCCTACCTGAATTAATTTTCAATAATTCCCCAAGCCATCATTTTGTTTGGGGATTAGTTTGATGTTACTTGATTATTTTCAAAAATGATTTATTTAGCTTGATTCATCAATGATCAATCAGTCAAATGATGCTTTTGTAGCAATAGCTGAGGATAAATTAGAGGAATATTTAAAAATAATATCAGACGAAGCATCCAATAGTGCTGATGCTAAAAGTAACCCATGTTGATTATGAGAAAGACATATCTATATTTTATCTTGTTATTTATGAGCATTAGCTCGCTTTATGGGCAAGACCATGAACTCTCAGAAGAACAATATGCCATACTTAATTTGGAGTTATTTAAAGGTGATATTTATGAATACACCAATTTTGCTTATTATTGGGGCAATTGTCTCACACTGGAATGGTTAAGTGAAAATGGGGTAATATTGGGGTATCAGCTTGACGATAAATTTGAGTCTTTTAAGTTGTCGGAGTTCATAGATAATAAGACCTTGGGTACACTAAGAACTAAGATTTCTAATCAACAAGGTCCAAAAATAATACGGACAAACAAATTAGTAAATCCTGATTTCAAAGTTGTTTCTGAATATAACTCAAATGAGATCCGTTATTTGTCTGCTCCCATTATTGAAGGAGATTTTGCAGTTATGTTTTATAGATATGGTTACGAAGATCAGATAGTTTTTTTTAAAAAATCTCAAGAGGGCATTTGGGAGAAGGCTTTTCAGATGGTAGTATTTGTTATCTTGGTTGGTTATTGATCATCTATTAGATGACATTCATTCATCAGCCAAGAGTTTCGACTTCTTGGCTGATGTTTTAGAATGGATTATATATTACAATTTCTTGTGCTGGTCTGCTTCATAAAAGTACCAACCAACCCAATGATGCTTTTGTAGCTATAGCAGGGAATAAGCTACAGGAATATTTAAAGATAATATCAGACGAAGCATCCAATAGTGCTGATGCCAAAAGTAACCCATGTTGATTATGAAGACGATATACCTATATTTTATAATATTATTTATGGGTTTTGGTACGCTCTACGGGCAAGACCAAGAACTCTCGGAAGAACAATATGCCATACTCAATTCGGTATTATTGAAAGGTAATGTTTATGAAAAGACGAACTTTGCTTACTATTGGAGCAATTATCTTAATTTAGAATGGTTGAGCAGTAATGGGATGTTATGGGGATATCAGCTTGACGATAAGTTTGAATCTTTTAAGTTGTCGGAGTTTATAGATAATAAGACCTTGGGTAACTTAAGCACAATGGTAACAAATCAAAAAGGGCCAAAGAAAATAGAGGTGGAAAAGTTGGAAAATACTGAAGTCAAAGTTGTTTCTGAATATGACTCAAATATGATAAGATATTTGTCTGCTCCAATTATTGAAGGAGATTTTGCAGTTATGTTGAATAGAAATGGTTGGGAAGAGCAGATAGTTTTTTTCAAAAAAACTCAAGAGGGCATCTGGGAGAAAGCTTTTCAGGTGACTGTATTTATTATGTTTGTAGATTAATGACCTTAGCAAAACTCTAACAGGAAACCTATTCATCCGCCAAGAAGCGCGACTTCTTGGCGGATGTTTTAAGGATATTATCAGACGAAGCATCCAATAGTTCTGATGCTAAAAGTAACCCCTGTTGATTATGAAAAAGATATATCTATATTTTCTCTTGCTGTTAATGAGCGTAGGCACGCTTTATGGACAAGACCAAGAACTATCAGATGAACAGTACGAAATACTTAATTTGGAATTATTGAAGGGCAAGGTTTATGAAAATACAAATTTTGCTTACTATTGGAGTAATTATCTTAATTTAAAATGGTTGAGTAGTCAAGGGGGATTTTGTGGATATAGTAAGGATGACATATTTGAAACCAGTGAGTTTTCAAAGTATATTGATGAAGAAACCTTGGGTAACTTAAGTACAATGATAACAAATCAACAAGGTCCTAAGAAAATACAAGCAGCAAAGTTAGAAAACCCTGAGGTCAAACTTGTCTCCGAATATGACACGAACATGATTAGATATGTGTCTGCTCCCATTATAAAAGGGGATTTCGCAGTTATGTTGGATAGAGACGGTTGGATAGAACAGATCATTTTTTACAAGAAAACAGAAGAAGGTGTTTGGGAGAGGTTTTGTGAAGTATATGTGATCCTGATGTTTGTAGGCTATTGATCTTAGTAAAACTCAAGTGATAGATTCATTCATCAGCCAAGAATTTCGACTTCTTGGCTGATGTTTTAGAATGGATGATATCTTAGATGACAATTTCTTGTGAATGACTGCTTCATTTATGAAACCAAATAGGCTTATGACGCCCCTTTGTGCTGATAGACTGTGAGATAAATTGGATGAATATCTGTCGAAGGATCCAATTGCTGATGCTAAAAGCAACCCTTCACGAAAGCGATTTTTATTATAATCGTTTTAGAACTGAAAGTGGTTCCGGTGGCATCTAGCACAGGTAGGATTAAAGTGAAAGCTAAGTATTATATCCAGAGGTGAAAAAATAAAATTAAAGAAATTCCTCAAGTCGCCCTGGTTGGAGGATTTCCTTTACCATAAACCTTTTTGATTCACAGATTTCTGATTTAGGTTTACCAAGCATAAGAATCAGGGGCGTAGCCCATGTTTCTTCGTAGAGAAATGAACGTTTCAACCGAATTTTAGGGGCGTAGCCCTGTAATCTGGTTTTTTGATGGGTTGAAAGAGACTATTACCTGGGATTTGATGGAGAATATTACAGCTATACCTCCTGCAATTTCTCCAAAAGATAGAATAAAGCAAGATTTAGAAAATGCACGACAAGGAAGAAAGGGGTGTTTATGATAAGCTTATATAGAATAATACAGTCACTTAGACTTCATCTTTTGGTTATTTCAATAGTGCTACTAACCTCCGCTAAAGGATATTTGTCAAAAGACCAAGAAAGGACATTTTTAATTATTGATAAAAATTCGAAATTGATTGATGTTTCCGAGAGAAATAATACAATCTTTATCTGGATAAAATTTAAACAGCCTAATTACCGAGCTAATTTATCACACACACACCACCTGATGCAAACCATTGGGAATATAGTCACGAAAAGATTGATGTTGGGCAATTAGAGTTGATTAATTCACAGGTTCTATTTGCGGACAAATTAAACTTCAAAGACTGGTCAGATTTGGAACAGTTAGGCAAAAGACAAAAAAACTACATGATCCTATATGAAGACTACATGTCCAAAGATAGGTTTGTTTGGAACAAAAATATCAAAGCTTTAGAAGTTTGGGTGACAGCGGATGGGCCGATATAAAGTAGCATATAACGAATAATAAGAAATCCCCAAGCACATCTCTCTGCTTTGGGGATTCCCATTACAACAATCCCTCGTGTTTCTCACATTCCTGATTTGGTGTGGGGCTGGGCCAGCCTATCAAATTACAAGAATCAGGGGCGATAGCCCTGCGATCTTTGGATTATAGAATTGCGGGAGTTGTAATAAAAAATGAGCAAGATGGAAACGGAAGTGCAAAAGGTGTTAAATGTGACTAAATCAGGAAAGCTTATATTAAGTGTCTTAATGTTTCTTATTACCCCTCTTTCATTTGTGTATTGTCAGGGTACAAATGTTTATCATTCTACGCTAAATGAGATTCTTGAATTTAACGATAAAGGAAGGATTGATTTGCTGAAAGAGGTTGATCTGTCGACTGCTTGGGTAGATTATTTAGAGGATACGGCTTTTTTACGTAATACATTCAAGCATGTCTACGCAAAAGAAAGAGTAGAAGACCTAATTGCTCGAATAGATCTGGTTGAAGTAAGGGATTTGATCAAGAGCACTCCAGAATTCACTTGGGAGAGACAGAAACTTAACCGTGCCTACAAATTGCGTAAGAAAGTTTCGGAGAAAGGTTTGACGTACAAATATAGTATACCGATTGTAAATAATGACATATGTCTATTAAGAGTTACAAGTTTTGACTCTGTCAATAACATTGGTGACTATATCTACATCATGAAGAAGAAAGAATATAATCAATGGACTACGGAATGTGTTCTTGTGATTCACGAAATGTTCCCAGACTATGTTCTTTGAAAAGGATATGATTTCAGCAAAATACCCCTCCAAGCAAGTCTCCCTGATTGGGGAAAATTCCTTTTCACAATAATCCCTCCCCACTCTCTACTTCGTCCACAGCTTTGCGGAGGAAGTCGTGGAAGGGTTTCATCAGGTGGAAGGTGTCCAGTGTTTTCTGTTTGAAGTCTCCTGAAAGAATGTCCTTGTCAGCCAATGGAGTGGAGACAATAAAGCTTTTGTATCTAAGCAAATCAATAAAGGGATGATCGGCATCGTAATCTCTTGGACTGGTTTTGAGCTGCTCGCCTTCGATACCTGAAAAATGCTTTTTGAAAGTTTTTTCATTTAGGATATCCAACAATTCCTGCCCGGAATAATCGATCTCCTGACGGATTTTTTTCAGCACGTCAGCCGGGGGCATCCAGATTCCCCCTGCGATAAAACTCTCTCCAGGCTGTATGTGAAGGTAATAGCCCGGGCCATTGTATTTTTTGCCACCCACAGCAAAGTATGCTGCCAAGTTGGTTTTGTAGGGGGCTTTGTTGGCCGAAAAACGGATGTCCCGATTTTGTCTGAAAACACAATCTTTGGGTTTGAATCCGGCTAATTCCGGTTCCCAAACGGAAATTCCCACCAACAGATCAGCCACATCTCCCAAAAATTTCTCCCGCACACTTTGGTAAAGGTCACGGTTGGCGTCCATCCATTCTTTGGAGTTGTTGTTGGCTAATTCTTTCAGGAAATCGAGGTATGGTGTAGACATTTTTTTATTGTTGGAGGTTAGTTATAAACTACGATTCTATAAGATTGTTAATGCTAACAACGGATAAATCTCTTTTTATGATTTAAAACTCAGAAGCTGTTTGAGAATTGTCCATTTTAGATAGATTGGTCTGTGGGACACAGGCCAAGGGTTATAGTAAGATCTCTGAGATGGCCATTTGTTTAAACAGGATTGTTCTGTGGGGACACAGAACAAGGTAGTGCGTGTTACTATCAAATAAACTCCACCAATCCTTCCAGTTTCATCCCCCTGCTTCCCTTTATCAAGATCAGGTAGTTTTCGAGCTTTGAATCCTGTAGCCAATTTCTGAATGAAAAGGGGTCAGGGAAATATAAGGCTTTCATTGGGGCTGTGCTGAGGGCAGCTTGGGTATGTTTTCCTGTAAAACAGATTTTGTCAAAATCATACCCGGAGACCAATTCCCCGAGTTTCTGGTGCTCTGCTTCGGTACTATCCCCAAGTTCATACATATCTCCCAATATCACCATCTTGTGTTTCCTACCGGTCATTTCACCAAAAGTCTTGATGGCAACTTCCATGCTCGAAGGGTTGGCATTGTATGCATCTAGGATGATCATATTGCTGCGTTTTTCCAGTAATTGGGAACGCATGTTGGATGGCTTGTAGTCTACAATTGCTTGGACAGCCTGGTCCATCGGTACACCAAAGAATTTTCCAACCGTGATTGCTGTTGCAATATTTCCGAAGTTGTATGCACCGATCATGGAGCTGAGATAGATTTGCTCTTTTCCATCTACCTTAAACTTCACAAAGGGATTTGCTTCTACAAATTCCACCTCGCAGTAATCACCTTTGGATGGATATAGAATCGGATTTTCAAACCTTTTGGCCATATTCGAGAGAATGGGATCTTGGGAATTGATAAAGACCTTTCCATCGTTTTCCCGGAGATGTTGGAATAGCTCAGTTTTGGTTTTGAGGACTCCCTCTACACCACCCATCCCTTCCAGATGTGCCCTGCCTATATTTGTGATAAAACCATGCGTAGGTTTAGCGATCTCACAAAGTTCATGGATATCTCCGGGTTTGTTGGCGCCCATTTCCACGATGGCGATTTCTGTATCATGCGCTATGGCCAGTAAAGTCAATGGGACGCCAATATGGTTGTTGAGGTTGCCGACTGTGGCAGAAGTTTTGAATTTTTGTTTCAATACTGCATGGAGCAATTCCTTCGAAGTGGTTTTTCCATTGCTGCCTGTCAAACCTATGATGGGTATCTGGAGTTGTCTTCTGTGGTAATTGGCCAGATGCTGAAGTGCCGCAAGTACATCTGCTACCAGAAAGTACCTGTCATCATTTTCTGGAATGACTTCTTCTTCATCAACGACCACCAATGCAGCCCCAATTTCCAGTGCTTTTGCTGCAAAAGAATTGGCATTGAAATTCGGTCCTTTGAGCGCAAAAAATATATTTCCCTGACCAATTTTTCTGGTGTCAGTACTGACTCCGGTGGATTGGAGGAAGTGATTGTAGAGAAGTTCGGTATTCATCATTTATTTTTTACAATTAAAGGTTAAAATTAAGATATTCGAAACATCTTTATCAAAATTCTACCGTTATTTATGTCTATGATCAAGTATTTTACTTTTTTGTTCCTCCTGATTACAGGCTTTAGCTTTGCCCAGACGGCTTTCCGATATGACCAAAATATTTCCATAAATAAAGATGGGATTGGTTTGGGATTGCCTTTTTCGGGAGGCTTGAATGCAGCGCAGATCCAAACGATGGATATGGATGGCGATGGGGTAGAGGAAATGGTAATCTGGGATATCAATTCCAGGGAGATTACTGTTTATAAGGTTTCGGAAAATTCATACACATACCTTCCCGAAATGGCCTATTATTTTCCTGCTGATGTCAATGGTTTTTTGGTATTGGCGGATTATGATGGTGATGGCCGAAAGGATCTTTTCACCAGTAGCCCATTTGGGATTCGGGCCTATCGAAATGTAAGCCCAACTGGTGCAGCATTTCCTACTTGGGAATTGGCACAAAACTTCCTTCGCTTAGACAATAATTCCAACCTACAGGCCAATAATCTGGATATTCCACTGATCATGGATGTGGATGGGGATGGAGATTTGGATATCGCAACTTTTAATTTTGCTTCGGGGGATTTTTTGGAGTTTTACAAAAACACTTCTGTAGAGCGCAAAGGTGTTCCTGATATAGATGGTTTTGCATTTCCTGAGGCAAGGTGGGGAGGTTTTGAGTTTTGTGACTGTGGGAGTTTCAGCTTTGGGGTGACTTGTGCCGGATTTCCGATGGGACGCATACTGGATGATGAAAACAAACGCATTGAGCATGCAGGAGGCCATTCTATTCTGTATGCGGATTTCGATGGAGACGGGGTTTATGATCTTTTGATGGGGCAGGATGAATGCGATGTTTTATACTTTCTTCCAAATAAAGGAACAAATGAAGCACCAGTCTTTGATGAATTTTCCAATACACTGCCGAGTGTAGGGGATTTGCCAGAGTTTCCTATTTTTCATGCTGCCCAGATTTTTAGAAATCAGCTGATCATCAGTACCAATTCCTCTTCGATAGCTGGACCTTTCAAAGCCGATTATGGACAAAATGTTTTTTCAATTCCACTGAATGGCGGATCGCAAGAGCCTTTTCTCCAAAATCAAATGTTGGATTTTGGAGAAAATTCCCGCCCATTTTTCATAGGAAACCAGAATAATGGAGCGCTGATCATTACAGCTAATTCTTTGATAGGTGATAGGGTGGTAGGCAGGGCGATAAGTATCGAAACTTCCTTGGAATCATGGAAAGTGGTAGACGAGGATTATTTAAAATTATCGGAATTGGACCTGACAGATTTACAATTTATCGAATATGTAAACACCCAAAACCAAACTATGCATTGGTTGGCAGGAACAGACACAGTCAACCTTTCACTTCAGAAAAAGCTGTTCTTGTCTTCTGATGTCGATTTCCAAGACTTGGAGGAAGTTATAATTCCTGGGATTACTCCAAGGCCTTTGGATCACTTTGAGTTTTTCAAGTTCCAAAACAAAGATTATCTCCTAATGGCAAGACAGACAGGTGAGTTGATTCTATTTGAGGTTAATTTTTCAGGGTTTCCCCAATTGACTCTGGTGGAAAGGAATTTTTTAGGTTTTCAGGATAGCCCTGCTGCCAGGAATCTTACGGTTCATGTGATTCCTAATCAAGTTCCAAGCCTATATGCAATTGATCAGCGGGGAGTTTTGTTTTTCTTAAATGATTTTATGAATACTGATAAGAGAGAAAATGTTTCGGTCTTGATAGGGGAAGAATTATTGGATAGTAGATTTGGTAGAAATACATGGGTAAGCCATGTGCCAGATCCATTTTCGGGGCCATTTGATTTGATTGTAGGGAATACAGCAGGAGGAATCCGATATTTGAAGTCGACAGAAGCAGATGGTATGCCAGATGGGGAGCGTTTTCTGGTGAAGATTTTTCCAAACCCCACGACAGGTCCAGTCAAGATCCTTACCAACCAAAATGCTGAAGCAAGATTAATCAATAGTCTAGGGCAGATCTTGGTGGAAAACATCGGTATCCAAGCAAATAGGGAAGTTGAAGTTCAGGCAGGATTATTGGCTCCAGGAGTTTATATTTTGAATTTCAGGTTGGAGAATGGACAAAACCATAGCAGAAGGGTGATCGTTAGGCCTTGACCATATTCTAAAAATGGGTATCCGAAATGACACCAGCACGGTAGTTTATACCAGTAATGGAAATCGTTATTGTTAATCAGTTCATCAAATGGCATTGAGGGTTGCCCAGTTTAGGTGGGTTGGCCTGTAGAGACATTGGTCAAGGTTATTAAATTTAAACCCTCGAAGGGCTTTTGGGCTAAAAGTAATTTCCCTGCAAGGATTCGTTTGCTTACCAGCATGAAAACGTATGAACATTCTATGAAATAAGTATATGTGCTGTTTTACCATTGGTGAAATAAAACAGGATATTTTAATGCTTAGAGCCCACTGTTGACTGTTGTCCATTGACAGTTGATGATCCGAACGCTTTGATGTGTTTGTTTACCATTGACAATTCAATAGCTTTCACTTTCGTTCGGGAAGTCTTTTGACTTGACATCTGTGATATAATCTTGAACAGCTTTCGTCATGATGTTTTGGAGGTCGGCATATTGTCTCAAAAATCGCGGTTTGAATTCCTGCGTGATGCCAAGCATGTCATGTACCACCAAAACTTGTCCGTCCACATCTCCACCGGCGCCTATTCCGATAACAGGTATGCTTACCGTTTCGGCTACTTTTTTGGCAAGTTTGGCTGGGATTTTTTCCAAAACCAATGCAAAACAACCTGTCTCTTCCAATATCTTCGCATCTTCAAGGAGTTTGTTGGCTTCCTCTTCTTCTTTTGCCCTTACAGTATAGGTCCCAAATTTGTAGATAGACTGGGGTGTCAATCCCAAATGCCCCATCACTGGAACACCTGCACTCAAAATCCTTATGATGGATTCCCTGATTTCTGCTCCCCCCTCTACTTTGACAGCATGGGCTCCTGATTCTTTCATGATGCGGATTGCAGAGCGAAGTGCTTCCGAACTATTTCCCTGATATGATCCAAAAGGAATGTCCACGACTACAAAAGCCCTTTTGACTCCCCGTACTACCGAACTGGCATGGTAGATCATTTGCTCCATGGTGATCGGCAAAGTGGTTTCATGTCCTGCCATGACATTGGATGCAGAGTCGCCTACCAAGATGATGTCTATACCAGCGCCATCCAGTATGGCTGCCATAGAAAAATCATAGGCTGTCAGCATGGATATTTTTTCACCACGGGATTTCATCTCCTGCAAGATATGTGTAGTGATTCTTTTGATGTTTGAGGATTGGTGTACGGACATGTTGGGCTTAGGTTAGTGTAGGTGGACAGAATAGTCCTCAGATGCTAGGTTTACTGATATATGTTCATTGAGAGTGGTGGACAGTTCGAGTCCGGTGTAATCTGGCGATACAGGGAATAGTTTGTGGCTTCTGTTCACCAAGACAGCAAGTTCCATTTTTTTGATGGGGATTTCCAAGAATGGCTTGAGGGCATAGGCCAATGTCTTTCCTGTATTGAGGACATCATCCACCAATATCAGGCATTTATTGTCCAGATTGATATTTTCAGATAATGTGACAGCCCCTTGTACGATCGTCTCTTTGTCTACGATCACTTCGAGGGATGTCACTTCCAAAGTTGAGATTTCTTCTAATTTGCCAGCCAATAGATCTGCAAATATTTTCCCCATGCCTGAAATTCCCGCAAAAACCACCTCTTTTTCAGAGGCATTCCTTTCATAGATTTCATAAGCCATCCGCGTTATTTTTTGCTGGATTTGTCGGTGGTTCAATACCAATGATTTATTGTTGTCCATGTGCTTGGATTCTGGTTTTCTAAAGAGGAAAATTACGGCAAATGATTTTGGATTCAAATTTTTTTGTGGCCGGCATGGCTATTTATATCACAAATTTTAGCGATGGTCATCTTCTTCGTTGAGGATATTCAGGTAGCTGTCATATCGATATGGATGGATTAGTCCCTGCTCAAGCTTTTCCAGTACCACACAGCCCGGTTCATTGATATGGCGACAATTGTTGTACTTGCATTGCCCCAGGTATTTTCTCATTTCCGGAAAATAATGGGACAATTCATAGTCATTGATGTCCAAGATCCCAAACTCCTTGATTCCGGGAGTGTCGATCAGGTAGCCTCCCTCTATTTCAAACATCTCTGCAAATGTTGTGGTATGGACTCCTTTGGAACTGAATTTGGAAATCTCTTGCGTGGCTTGTGTGGCTTCAGGGATGATTTTGTTCAACAAAGTAGATTTTCCTACTCCCGAATGCCCGGATAATAGGGTGGTTTTGCCAACCAATAGGGGTGAAAACTGTTCGTTCAGGTCAGATTCGCTCAATGCGGAAATTTCCAATACCCCATAGCCCAGATACTCGTAGATGTCATGTATGTCTTGGAGATATTCCAAATCCTTGTCTTTGTAAGGCAAGTCCATCTTGTTGACAATGATGGTTGCCGGGATTCGAAAACTCTCGGTGCTTACCAAAAACCTATCTATAAAACCTAAAGAAGTCCTAGGGTTTCTTATGGTGATAATCAGGAATGCTTGGTCAATATTGGAAGCGATGATATGCGAAAAATGGTTCTTTCTTGTTGATTTCCTTATGATATAATTATCGCGTGGAAGAATTTCATCTATCGTCCAAGTAGGCTGACCTTCTTCTTTAGCCACTACAACAAAGTCTCCGACAGCGATTGGGTTGGTTAGCTTTAGGTTGTCTTGCTTGAATTTTCCTCTAAGACGGGCCTTTACTTGACCTGACTCAGTGTTTACGAGATACCAGCTCCCGGTAGACTTGATGACCCTTCCCTCCATTTGTTGTTTATTTAACCCCCAAAACTTGCGTGATGATTTTTACCGAACTTCCCAGGTTTTCCCTGACCAGTTTGTTTGCAGCACTGCAGGCTTGGTTATACAGATCTTTGTCCTCCAAGTCTCCAATGATTGCGTGAAGCTCATCATAATCGGCAACAGAACAGCTTGCTCCATAATCCATACTTATCTTGGCTTCAGGGAATTTTTTTGGCTTTTTGACTTTCCCGAAGATTACTGGTATACCAAATGCCAGTGGCTCTAGGATGTTGTGTAAACCCTTGCCAAAACCGCCTCCCACATAAGCAATGTACGCATATCTGTATAAAGATGAAAGCATACCCACATTGTCTATAAACAATACTTCAGCATTTTTATGCTCACTGATTTCGGAATACTTGGTTGATTTTTTTTCGATTTCACTGATCCATTTGTCGATGTGATCACCTTTGATTTCATGTGGGGCAATAATAAACCGGAAACCACTTGACTGATTGATGAACGGAATCAGGATGTTCATATCTTGCTCCCAGGCAGAGCCTATCACAATGGTTTTGTGCTCCCCTACAAATTCACTGATATCAGGAAAGTCTTTGGGTGATTCACTGATTTTTGAGACTCTATCAAACCTTGTATCTCCAGTAAGGCTGCAGTCTTGAATCCCGATTTGATGAAGGAGGTCAATGCTTTTTTCGTTTTGGGTAAAAATATGCGTAAAGGATTTAAGAATCCGTCTGAAGAACCCCCCAAATGGCTGAAAATATACCTGATCCTCACGCATGGAGGCAGAGAAAAGGTACAAGTCTACATTTTTCTTTTTTGCTTCCAGAATATAGTTTGCCCACAGATCATACTTCACAAAAAATGCCATTTCCGGTTTCAGGATATCGATGAATTTTTCTGCATTTTTTTTGGTGTCAATAGGCAAATAGACTATCAGGTCTAAATTTTCATTTTTCTTTTTTATGGCGTTTTCATACCCTGAAGGGCTAAAAAAACTGACAACGATCGCAATTTCCGGCCTTTGTTTTTTTAGTTGGCTGATGACAGGCTTCGCTTGTTCGTATTCGCCCAATGAGGCCACATGAAACCAAGAGACTGGAGATTGGTTGTTGGTCCTGAAGTTGGACAAAGTTTCAAAAACATTTTTTCTGCCATCGACAAACAGTCTGATTTTGGGATTGCTGTTTTTGAAAAGGTTTACGATTACAAGAAATAACCGCATGGAAAAATCATAAATTAATTTCATGGTGCAAAAATATAGTTAAGTTACGGTTAAATAGGCCAAGTTGGTTTATTTGTTTAATTAGAGGCTAAAGAAAATGAATTATTTTTAAAGGAAAAAGCCCCAATCATGATTTGATTGAGGCTTGTCTTATCATCTTTAAAGACTAAGTTAATTGTTGCTCAAATAAGCCGATACACCTTCTTTGGTGGCTGTCATAGCTTCTTTTCCTTCTTCCCAGTTTGCAGGGCAAACTTCTCCGAATTTCTCAACATGCTGAAGCGCATCTACCAATCTCAAGGTCTCATCAATGCTTCTACCCAATGGTAGGTCGTTGATTGTCTCTTGTCTTACTACACCGTTTTTGTCAATCAAGAATGTTCCTCTGTATGCAACTGGGATTCCTTCGAAAGTCAATTCTCCTTCTTCGTTGTAGTTCCACTCACCAGCCAATACACCGAAATTATGTGCGATTGTCTTTGCAGTATCTGCTACGATCGGATAAGTTACCCCCATGATTCCGCCTTGCTCTTTTGGTGTATTCAACCAAGCTAAGTGGGATTCTTCCGTATCTGTAGAAGCAGCTACTACAGCTACTCCTCTTTTTTCGAATTCAGCCAGTTTTTCTTGGAAGGCCAAAATTTCTGTTGGACACACAAATGTGAAATCCTTTGGGTAAAAGAAAAGGATAACTTCTTTGTTGCCGATGAACTGCTCCAAAGAGAATCCTTCTACGATCTCTTCACCGTTGATTACTGCTGGTGCACTAAAGATTGGTGCTTTTTTTCCTACTAATGACATATTTTTTGAATTTTTATTGTGATGCTTGATTTGAATTTTCCCAGTAGAAGTAGGTGGTATTTATTCATCAAAGACATGTTCTTAAATGAATCCACTTCTCTGAAATTGCAGTTTAGGTTATTGCTAATGTATAACCAATTTTATTTGCAATTCGTTACACAAAAGTAATGATTATTGCAAATATTTCAAAATTGGGACAAAATCATGTTTGGTAAATTTTGCGCATTCCAGAAATACCATTTTAAAATATTATGCCAATTGCATTCAGCTTGGTGTTTGTTATAATTGAATTTTTCAGGACAAAATAAAATTTTTTTAAAAAAGATCAGGTTGTGTGATTTAGTATCCAAAGAGTTTGAAATCCTAGCCAAATTTTATTTATCTTGTATCTCCTTTTGGGATTTTAAGATATGAGATGTTCGTTCGATGGTTAAAGTTTTATTCGTTTGTTTAGGTAATATTTGTAGGTCACCTCTTGCAGAGGCAATTTTCAATCAGAAAGTGAGTGATAATGGCCTTTCGGGACATTTTCAAAGTGATAGCTGTGGTACATCAGATTATCATATAGGAGAATTGCCTGATGAGCGCACCATTCTGTGCGCATCAAACAATGGGGTGGATATCAATCATCGCGGCCGCCAGATCAACAGGGTAGATATTCGTGAGTTTGATTACCTTATTGCTATGGATGAGTCCAACAAAACAAACATCGAAAGGCTTATTGTAAGCAGTAATCTAAGCCACGACCAAGTTTATCTGATCAGGGAATTTCAGCCCAATCCATCCCAGTTGGAAGTGCCGGATCCCTACTACGGAGGGATGGAATCATTCGAAAATGTATTTAGTATATTGGATGATTCGATCAACCATTTTTTGGAATTCTTGAAAGTGGAGCACAAGATCTATGTCTGAGCTTTGAAATTTTCCCGCATATCTGTTTTGCTGTCAAATCATTTTCCCGAAAAATTGTTTTTACACTATAAAATTGGTTTGTAGACCATCTGAAAGGTGTTTCTGGTGATCTGTTCCAACATGATTTCTTTGTTTGCTGACAATTCTTTGACCGACGCTTCATGGTGGTTTTTCACTGTCAGCAAAAACAGTTTTTCATTGTAGCGGATGGTGAAATCTGCTGCAAGTTCCTGTACGAGTTTCTCAAGCTTGAAAATCTGCTCGTCAATCACAATGGAAATGCTGATGGCAGATGTTTGAAGCAGGTTGACTTTCAGTTTTAGTTTTTCCAAAACTGCATAGATTTGATGGATATGGGATTCATTGATGAAAGTGAAATCATTCACCCTAAAGCTCACCAAAATCTGATTGCCTTTGACTACTATGCAGGGAGTTTGGTTGGTTTTTGGGACATTGTGGATGATGGTGCCCTTTTCGTCTGGTTCCAAAAATGACCTTACGATTAAAGGGATATTTAAATTTGCCAAAGGCTTGATGGTTTTTGGATGAATCACAGAAGCGCCATAATAGGTAAGTTCAGCAGCTTCCCGATAATCGAGCTCTTCGAATTTTGTCGTTTTGTCGAATAGTTTTGGGTCGGCATTGAGTACACCTGGGACATCCTTCCAAATGGTAACTTCACCTGCCTCGAGACAGAAAGCTAAAATGGAGGCGGTAAAATCAGAACCTTCCCTGCCTAGGGTAGTTGTTTTTCCCTGAGGATCCCTGCCAATGAAGCCTTGGGTGATGATTGTTTGATCCGTCAAAATTGGCTTGAGTATGGTGTTGCACTGTTGGGTAGTTTGCTCCCAATCCACCGTTGCGAGTCTGAAATCACTGTTGGTGGCGATACATTCTCGAGCATCCTGCCAGCTGCATCTGATACCGCTGAGCATCAGATAGGATTGGATGATTATAGTTGAAATCAATTCTCCATAACAGATTGTCCGGTCATAAAATTCATCATAATTCTCCACGTTAAGCTCTTCCTCCAGCAATTTCGAGAGTGATAGGAATTGTCCATTGAGTTCACTGAAAACACGATGTTGGGATGGGAAAAGTTGATGGCAAATGTCTAGATGGTATTTTTGGAAAATATGAATATTTGAAGAAATGTCATTTTTTCGAAGTTTCAGATCCAAAATGGCTTCCAAAGCGTTTGTGCTTTTTCCCATTGCCGATACCACTATAATAGTAGGGTTTTGCAATCGTTTGAATATAATCTTAGAAAGGTTTTTGATAGAATCTGCATCTTTTACAGAAGCACCCCCAAATTTGAATACAATTACTTTTGACATCAGGATTTAAGTTGTAATTTCAAATGTTCAATAATTTTAAATAGTACTTTTCAAAGATATGAAAATTAAGCCCTACATTCACAACGAGTCGTCTTTAGCTTATTCGGTTGGAGAGACCTTAGACAGATTTATCAAAAAGAAGCAAGATGACTTTTCATATGCTTCTGGAGAACTTTCCCAATTGCTAAGAGACATTGCGTTGGCGACAAAGATAGTAAACCGCGAGACCAATCGAGCTGGTCTTTCAAATATCGGTGGTGCTTTTGGCCAAACAAACGTACAGGGTGAGGAGCAACAGAAATTGGATGTGATAGCCAATATCCGGTTTACAAGAGCACTTACCAAAGGCGGGGAAGTCTGTGCGATCGTATCGGAGGAAGATGATGAAGTCATTGATCTTCAAAACAGTTCTGGAAAATATGTAGTAGCGATTGATCCATTGGATGGCTCGTCAAATATTGATGTGAATATATCTATTGGGACTATTTTTTCTATCTACCGAAGAGTGACCCCCATAGGTAGTCCCATACAGCTGGAAGATATCATGCAGCCTGGGAACAAGCAAGTCGCTGCGGGGTATGTGCTGTATGGATCATCGACCATGTTGGTGTATACTACGGGTTGTGGGGTGAATGGATTTACTTATGAACAATCTTTGGGAGAGTTTTTTCTGTCCCACCCTGATATGAAAGGGCCAGAAAACGGAAAGGTTTACAGTATCAACGAAGGAAGCTATAATAATTTCAACCCAGGATTGAAAAAATATATAGAGACTTGT
Organism: Belliella marina; assembly: GCF_042682445.1. Taxonomy (NCBI): domain Bacteria; kingdom Pseudomonadati; phylum Bacteroidota; class Cytophagia; order Cytophagales; family Cyclobacteriaceae; genus Belliella; species Belliella marina. Next base: position 148,071 of record NZ_JBHUHR010000038.1, on the reverse strand, counting down.
AAAGAAAGGGAATATAGTGCAAGGTATATAGGGAGCTTGGTGGCTGATTTTCATAGAAACCTTCTGAAGGGAGGAATTTACATCTACCCAGAGACCCACAAAAACCCTACTGGAAAACTCCGTTTGCTCTATGAAGCGAATGCATTGGCATTCATAGCAGAACAGGCAGGTTCGTCAGCAACAGATGGAGTACAAAGGATTTTGGATATCCAACCCACATCATTGCACCAGCGTACCCCTCTGTACATAGGTTCAACAGCAATGGTCGAAGAAGCGATGGCTTTCTTGGCTGTGGAAAAAACAGCTTCCAGAGTATAAATGAAACTAGGACTCGGAATATTTTCTCCGAATCTCAACCTTCTTCATCTGTCTTTTGGTGATAGCCTTTGCCAATTCTGAAGCGATGTGTTCGGGGTTGGATTCGTGAAGGATGTACTTGAGTTGGTTTTCGTCCAAGTCTATCCGGTAACAGATTTGGAGTAGCTTTTCAAAATCCCTGTTGAGCATTTGGTAAATTACAGGTGTGAGGAGTTCGATTAGCTGGTCTTCCAAATCAACCTTTTCGGTTGTTTTAAGCTCAAAATCTTTGTTGATTAGCTGAAAAGTTTCTTGGATGAGGCTTGTTTCCATGATTTTGACCAGATAAATCTAAAAATAGAAAGGCAAAACCCGCGGCAATTTTACTTGCTTAAGCGGGTTTTGTCTTTTTATATACGGTTTGGGTTAGTCTTCTTTTTCTTCTGGTGTATCATCTTCTTTTTTCTCCTCAAGTACTTCAGGCGCATGGTTTCTGATGATCTTGTACCAGCTTATCAGTTTTTTGATATCAGATGGATATACCTTGTCCTCATCAAATTCTGGAAGTACATGCTTTAAAAATGCCTTTAACTCATCCGCATCGGCAGTGCTGTCTAGTCCAAGATCTCCTTTGAATTCTGCTTCGATTTTGACCATGATGTCTTCAAGTGGAGTTGCGCCTTCTTCGGTCATGGTGTAGATTGATATCTCGCTCAAAACGGAAACCCGTTGATTGGCTCCAACGACCAATTTCCCTTTTTTCTCATCCATGGATTCCAAAATCACACCACTTCGAGTCGGTTTTAGAATCTTATAAAGGCCTGCTTTGCCTGATACAGTTGCTATTTCGTTAAATTTCATGATCTCGTTTTCTAAATAAGGTTGCAAATATAGGGTTTAGCTTCAAAAGCCCAAGCCTTAGTTTTCTTGGTTTTTAAATTCTTCTACCTGTTCCTCTATAAAGTTGACTACCTCTGTTTTGCCATCCCCTTTTTCGGCTGAAGTGACAAAATAAAGAGGGGCTTCTTCAAAAATCGTTTTGGAGGCTTTGAGGAATTTAGCTACCGTGGATTGGGTTTTCGGCTTTGATTGCTTGTCAGCTTTGGTAAATAGCAAAACAATGGGGATGTTGCTTTCCCCGCACCAGGTGATAAATTCAAGGTCTATTTTTTGGGGTTCCAGCCTGCTGTCTATCAGTACAAAGAGGGCGACGAGGTTTTCTCTGTTGACCAAATAGTCTTTGATCATGCCCTCCCAGTCTGCCTTGATGCTTTTTGCGACTTTGGCAAATCCATAGCCTGGCAAATCGACCATATACCATTTGTTGTCAACCAGAAAATGGTTGATCAATTGGGTTTTTCCGGGTTTCCCAGAAGTTTTTGCCAAGTTTTTGTTGTTGGCGAGCATATTGATCAGAGAGCTTTTGCCTACATTGGACCTGCCGATAAAGGCAAATTCTGCCTTGTCTGGTATAGGACATTTGTTGTAGTCTGTATTGCTGATTAAAAAGGTTGCATTCTTGATCATGTCTTCTAAATTTTGAACAAAGGTAAGTCTTTCCTGTCAAAATCCCGGTGTTGCTTTGCGATACTTCCCTTTGTACAGGTGACTTTTCCCAAAATCCGCGTAAGTTTATTGATTAATGTCCAACATTTTTCGATTGCTCAGGTTTACTTAGTAATATTGCACCACCAATCATAGAATTACATGTCAGTCGTACCATACAAAGAGAAAGACTCGGGAAAAAAAGAGCAAGTAGCCGAGATGTTTAACAACATTAGCAAGAAGTATGATTTTCTAAATCACTTTCTCAGCTTGGGGATAGATATCATTTGGAGGAAGAAAGCCATCAAAATGCTGAAGGCAGATCAACCGAAGATGATCTTGGATATTGCGACGGGTACGGGTGATTTTGCCATAGAGGCATTGGCACTCAATCCAGACAAAATCATAGGTGTGGATATCTCTGCCGGGATGCTTGAAGAAGGCAAAAAGAAAATGAAAAAGCGGAAACTTGATCATATCATTGACATGCAGATGGGTGATTCCGAAAAGCTTCTCTTTGAAGATAATAAATTTGATGCTGTCATCGTTTCTTTTGGTGTCAGAAACTTCGAGAATTTGGAAAAAGGATTGAAGGATATGTATAGGGTTTTGAAACCTGGAGGGAAGACGGTGATAGTGGAGTTTTCAAAGCCAAAGAAATTTCCAATGAAGCAGGGATATAATTTTTATTTTAAATATATTCTGCCTCAGATAGGCAAGCTTGTGTCTAAGGACAATGCAGCGTACACTTATTTGCCGGAATCGGTACAGGCTTTTCCGGATGGATTGGATTTTCTGAAAGTATTGGAAAATGTTGGCTTTAAAAACACAAAATGCAGACCACTGACATTTGGTATCAGTTCGATTTACATTGGAGAAAAATAATTCTCACCGGTATTTTACTGGCAATTTCTGTTGGCGCTGTATTTTCACAAGCTCGCTTCAACGAGATCAGTAAGTCCGGTCAGGATGATAAATTTCTTTCATATGGGTTTTTTCTCGCTGGGCACAACAATTATTGGAGACTAAAATATTCTGAGGAGTTCCTCAATAATCGAGGGCAATCAAATATCCAGAGTATAGTCCCAGTATATACCCAGGGATTTTCTTTGGGGTTTTTGGTAAATATCAGAATGCATGACCAATTGAACTTGGTCTTCATGCCCAAAGTAGGCTTCTATGAATTCAGGACTGAAATCAATAAGTTTGAAGACTTAGATCCAGCCCTCATCAATGTGCCTCCCGGGGAGACTAGCAATTTTGCAAGCCATACAGTAATCAATGAAGCGACAATGGTCGAGTTCCCATTGTTGTTCAAATATAAAGCCCAAAGATTCAATAATTCGAGGATGTTTTTTACGGCAGGTGGGTCTGCTATTTTCCGGACAAAAAATCAGGAAGAAGCTGATATTGAAGATATAGCTACTTTAGGTCAGGATTTTACCGTGGATATGGGAATTGGGTTTGATATGTATTTCAAGTTTTTCAAATTCTCTCCGGAAGTAAGGTTTTCGCACGGCCTAATGGATATGTATAGGCCTGAAGCTACCCATTCAGATTATGCCAATGATATCCAATCATTGAGGAGAAAGAGCATCACGGTTTATTTGAACTTCCAATAGGATCCATTTGGGTATTCGATATTATTAGGATTCTGAATTTTCCGTTTTCTCTTTGATAATATCCAAAACATCTTCCTGACGGATCCAGCCTTTGCCCAAAGCATCTTTGGCGGCGGCAATTGTATCCTGTATCAGCACCAACTCGACTCCAAGCCCACTTATCTGGGAAGCTATTTCATTGATATGATCCCGTCTGTTTTCGGAAACATCCCTGATATAGATCATTTTCACCCGCCCGGGATAGTCCTTGATTACTTGGAGGTAAATCTCCGCGTCATGCTGGCCAGAATCTCCGATCAGGATGAATGGTATCGATGGGATCAGGCGGAATATTTTTTCCACTTGGCTCAATTTATGGTCAAAATGGCTGCCTGAAAAAAAATGTTCCCTTGATAATCCGAGGTCACGAAGCATCAATGGTCCCTTGGGGATTTTGTGGACTTCCAACAATTCCATCAAAAAGTCATACAGATTCCATGGACTGCTTGATACATAAAACATGGGGTTGTTTTCCATGCCATCAGTGCCTTTTTCAAGGGCTTGATAGAATGCTGATACCCCGGGAAAAGGCATTCTGGAATGTGCATTTCCAAGAAAGGTGGTTTTCACCATCTCCCAAATCCTTGTTGCCCCGGTTGGTACGATGGTGTCATCTATATCTGAAATCACTCCATATTCCACTAATTTGGTAGGGATAAAGACTTTTGCTGTAGCTTGTACCACTCCTTGGTTCGGGATGATTTGGTCTAAAAGCTCCAGCTTGACCTCACGCCAAGAATTGTCGGTTTTGGGGAATGCGTGATTCATTATTTCGAACTCAAAATACCCTTCCTCATTGGTAGTGCTGATCCATTCATTTCCATCCAAGGTGGCTTTGATCCTTGCATTGGGGATTTCCCAAGTCATAAATCGCTTGTACATTTTCCGGAAGTTTCTAAACCTACTATCTTCGATAGCAGAGATCCCTATGCCCCGATCTCTCAAAACCCTACCGATAAGATAGACCTCATTTTCATTTCCAAAGCCCTTGTATGGCATGATCATGATGGTTTTGACCAAGCCCAATTTTATTCCTATTCTGAGTTTGAATTTGGAAAAGGACAGCTTGAGGGCGTAGAGGGATCTGAGGACTTGTTTTTTGATAAGGCTATGGTTTGAATGAGAATGTTAAAAGTATGTAAAATCTAATTTAATTTCTGTATTATTTCTACCTTATTCCAAATCTTAACCTGTTATTCAGTTAGCAGCTTTCCGTTACTTTCCTAAGTCTAGGAATCCAGGTTTAAGCTAACGATAAGATTTTGAACTCCCCATATTTTACCAAGACTAATTTTCTTACCTTTGCAGGATGGATAGCAGCGCAAAACAGGATATCAGAAAACTGACACTTACCGAATTGGAAGAGTTTTTTGTCAGTAAAGGGGATAAGAAGTTTCGTGCCAAGCAGGTGTATGAGTGGCTTTGGCATAAATCCCTGAAAAATTTTGATGATATGACCAATATTTCCAAGGAGACAAGGGAGATGTTGAAGGAGAATTTTGCGATCAACCATATTTTGGTGGATCTGATGCAGCATTCTTCTGATGGTACGATCAAAAATGCCGTAAAGCTATTTGATAGTAAAATAGTCGAATCCGTTCTAATCCCCACTTCAAAAAGGATTACTGCTTGTGTATCCTCACAAGTTGGCTGTAGTTTGGATTGTAATTTCTGTGCTACGGCGAGGCTCAAAAGAATGCGAAACCTCAACCCTGACGAAATTTATGATCAAGTGGTGGCGATCAAAGATGAAGCAGAGACTTATTTCAACAGGCCACTGACCAATATCGTTTTTATGGGGATGGGGGAGCCGCTATTGAACTACAACAATGTCATAGAAGCCATAGACAAAATCACTTCTCCTGAGGGGCTCGGTATGGCACCCCGAAGAATCACGCTCTCGACGGTAGGTATCCCAAAGATGATCAAAAAGATGGCGGATGATGGAGTAAGGTTCAACCTTGCCATTTCCCTTCATTCGGCCATCAATGAGACCAGGAGTAGATTGATGCCAATCAACAACGTGAATCCAGTGGAGGATCTTGCCGAATCCCTAAAATACTGGTATGAAAAGACCAAAAGGAAAGTTACCTATGAGTATGTGATTTGGGATGGGATCAATGATGACGAGACCCATGCCAGGGCATTGGCGAAGTTCTGTAAAATCATTCCATCCAAGGTAAATATCATCCAATACAATCCCATTGATGAAGGGGAGTTCCGACAGGCATCCCAAGATTCTGTGGAAATGTATGTGAGGATTTTGGAGAATCAGGGGATTATCGCCAAAGTGAGAAAATCAAGAGGGCAGGATATAGATGCTGCTTGTGGTCAGCTTGCCAATAAGAATGAGGTAGGTGAGTTGGAAGGGTGATAGAAGGATGTGTTTAAATATATTTTTTGATAGAAAAATGAAGTGTGTGCTTCCCAAGCTTAAAAAAAAACAAACGTTTTTACAATGTTCACGATTGTTTTATAAGATATTTAGTTTTCATTTTTTTAAATAGCCTCTTTTTTATTGTTTAAAAACTAAAGAGTAAGTACATTACGGTTTCAAATCTTTAACATTCCTTTAATTAATAAAATTGCAGTTATGAAAAAACATATTTTTAAACTTGGTTTTTTTGTTGTGATAATTGGATTTAGCCTTTCAATATTTTCGTTCGATCGAAAAGAAAATATGAAAGATCGCATAATGACATTTTTAAAAAAGCATCAAGAAGAATACCCTATAGAGAAAGCGTACTTACATCTGGATAAATCTACATACACATTAGGAGAGGTGGTTTGGTTTAGTGCATATTTGACAGCTGGTAGCACTCAGGTTCCTAGTCCTCTAAGTAAAGTCCTTTATGTTGATTTGTTTGATTCAGGTGGTGAACTTTTAAGTCAAAAGAAAATTGGTCTTGAAGATGGCTATGGAGATGGCTATTTTAAATTGCCAGATTTTGGTGAAGAAGGTGTTTTTACAGTCAAAGCATATTCTGCTTGGATGAGCAATTTTGGTAAAGAGTATTTTTTTCAGAAAGATATAGAAGTCTTCGATGGAGCCTCTAGTTCTTTTTATCCCAAGGTTGACTTTAAAGTTGAGGATGTGAAAGATGATAAAGTTTACTACCAAATCAATTTAGAGGCTGTAAATGGTCAGGGTGAATTTCTTGCAAATGAAGATATAGAGATACGAGTAGTCGCAGATGAAGTAGAGTTGGAACGAAGAAAATTAATGCTTAACAAAAGTGGTTTAGTTACATTTTCTCTCAATCTTCCATTGAAGCCATTTCAGTCGCAGTGGTTGGAATTGATGTTTTTTGAGAATGATGAGTATGCGGTCAGAAAAAAAGTAAAAATACCCTATTCATTTTTGTTGGCAGACATCCAGTTTATGCCAGAGGGAGGTCATTTAGTCTCTGGTCTCAGAAGTAGGGTGGCGTTTAAGGGGGTTTATCCAGATGGAAGTCCAGCTACATTTGAAGGTGAGGTCTTGAATTCGGAGGAGAATATTAAGTTCTCTACCTTCTTTGGGGGAATGGGAATGTTTGAAATAGTTCCTGAAGAGAATAAAGAATATAAAGTAAAAGTATATGATTCATCAAATAATCAATTTCAAGAGTTGAAACTTCCAAAATCAAGTGAAAACGGTTTGGTAATGCAAGTGATTAATAAGCCAGAGTTGAGCTATGTAACAGTATTTATTCAGGGCAATTATCAAGAAGGCGAACTCGTATTGGTAAGTCATACTCGGGGTTTTATCAATTTTATGTTAAGTGGAGAATTGTTAAACGGGATATGGGGTTTGAGGATTCCAAAAGAGTATCTTTTCAGCGGCATTAATCATGTTTCTGTTTTGAATTCAAGAGGGGAGCCATTATTAGAAAGATTGTTTTTTTTCCAATCGGAAAAAAATGAAGTTGTTTTAAATGTCTCAAAAAAGGGAGACATAGATAAAAGAAAAGAAATTGAATTAGATATTAATTCTCCTCAAATTATGGATGCCTTTGGGGGGAGGTTTTCTGTAAGTATAGTTGATGAAGGACAGTTACAATCTAATTCTACTTTTGGAGGTACTATATTTTCTGAATTATTGTTATGCTCCGATTTGAAAGGCAAAGTGATTCAGCCAGGATATTATTTTGAAGACAAAGATGAGGATAGACTTCAGGCTTTGGATTTGGTCATGATGACAAATGGTTGGAGAAGATTTTCTTGGGGTGATCTGAAAAATGATAATTTTCCAGAGATAAATAGACTGATTGAAAGGGGCTTGAGGATAAATGGATCTATAATAGAATTGAGAAAAACAAAAAAAGGGATAAGTGGGGGGAAAGTGAATGCGATAGTTGGTCAAGGCGAAATTATATTATCCGAAGGTTTTGCTGAGGATGGTAGGTTTTCTTTTACCGACTTAGATTTTGTTGGTGATAAGGAAGTTTCACTGAGTGCTATAGACGATAGATTGAATAACAATGTTGAAATTAAAATTGATTCTATTTCTATAGAGTTTGAAAAAATAAATCCAAAAGTTAAAGGTGATTTGAAAATCCCCAAGGAGTTAATGGCCAGTTTTCAGGAAAGGAATCTTATGAACAAGGTGTTTGAAGAAGATCAGTTGTACGATTTGGAAGGAGTTGAGGTTAAAGCAGAGTCTATACAAGATGAGGAGGAAAGGGCAAAGAAAATGTATGGAGAAGGAGATGTGATAATTAAACCTGATGAAATAGGAGGGGGGCAAGCTTTTATGAATATTTTTGAGTTGATACAGGGAAGAGTCTCTGGGGTGAAGGTAAACACATCTATGATGAACCCATCTGTTGTGATCAGAGGAGTCGGGTCTGTTACAGGAGGTACACAACCCCTTTATTTATTGGACAATATGCCTGTCGATGCTGCAACACTAATGTCAATAAATCCAAGAGATGTATCATCTATTGACGTCTTTAAAGATGCTGCCAAAGCAGCAATTTTTGGGTCTCAAGGGGCAAATGGTGCAATAGCTGTATACACTAAATCAGGCTCACAGATATATCAAAAATCACCAGGAAACATGGTTGCCAGACTAAAAGGGTTTTCCGAGTCGAGAGAGTTTTACCATCCAAAATATGATGTAATTACGCCTGAAAATTCAATACCTGATAAAAGATCAACTATTTATTGGAATCCGAGTTTGGTATTCGATGAGACTGGAGTTGCGAAAATCAAGTATTATAATTCAGACATTGCCAAAAAACATCTAGTGATTATAGAAGGGATAGATTCGAAAGGTCGCATTGGAAGATATGAACAGGTGTTGGAGTGATTTTCCCCAAAACACTTTGCATCCTCAATAAAGCCTTGTAATTTCCCAGTTCTAAAGGTTTTATTGAGGGTTTAAATTTATTGGTATGAGAAAATTACTATTGATTTTGTGTTTGTCCATTTTTTCGGCAACACTTTATGCACAAGAACAAGGAGAGGTTCGATTGATGGCTGGTGGGGATTATAGGTTGACTATCAAAGAAGTTGGGACATTTTTGGGAGCAGAGTATTTCTTTGCGGATAAGTTTTCCCTTGCTCCGACTTTTACTGTTTGGTTTCCGCAAGTTGGCAATTCATTCAACCTCAACGCAGATTTGAAATATTATTTGACAGAGGGTGTTTCCCAGGTATACCTGCTAGCTGGCTATAGCAATTATTGGATCAATCTTCAGCCTGGAAATCCTGGTGTAAACCAGACTAGGGCAGGAGCTAATTTTGGGGCAGGAGCATTTATCAAGGCTACGGAACAGTTTGGGTTTATAACCGAGTTCAAAATGCAGAGCCAAAATACCCGATGGCCGGTATTGCGGGTGGGGGCAGTCCTGAGGTTGAATTAAATGCTACTTTTTGCTAAATTCAAATAGCTTGCGTTTCTCCTCCTTGCTCAGTGCTTCATAGCCCTTTTCCGCTATTTTGTCCAGAATCTGATCGATTTCTTCTTGGGTGGCATCTACTGTCTTGCTATAGCTTGATGGAGCGGATTTTGTATCATAGCTGCTTTTGGGTTCTTCCTTTGGACTGTAAGTTTTTTTACGGTAGGTGACTTTCACTTTTCGCTTGGAAGAGAACAGTGATTCGAAAAACTGGCCAATGGCTTGGATGGGTCGACCCCAATCAGAACCTTTTCGCAATTGTGTAATGTATAAAAAGCCCATAGCAGCACCACCAAGATGAGCAAGTTCACCACCTGCATTACTACCATCTGCTCTTGTAAAAGCAAGCAATACATATAAAATAGCTATATACTTGATTTTGACATCACCGATAAATGGAATTCTAAAGGTCGTGTTTGGCGATATTGTAGCAGCTGCTACAATTATAGCATAAACTCCCGCACTTGCTCCGAGCATTTTGGATACAGATACTTTTTCAACAAAAAACGGTGAAATATTATATATCAAAACGTATAGTCCCGCTCCTGCCACACCTCCCAAAATATAAAGGTTTGCCAGTTTGCGACTGCCCAAATATTCATTTACTAGCAGTCCAAACCAATATAAGAAAAGCATGTTGAACAGGATATGAAGAATCCTTTCATGCAAAAACATATAAGTGAGCATAGACCAGGGTTGCTGGATGATACTCCCTATGTCTGCGGGCATCATCAAATATCCCAATAAGGATTTGTAAATTTCAGAAGCGCCCGAAAAACTCAGTAGAATCCTCATGACAAGAATCACCAAAAAAGCCAACAGGTTGATTGCAATCAGCTTATAAAGGCTATTGTTGCTTTGCTTGAATGCATCTCTTAAGTTTTCCCAAAATCCTCCGTACATCGTCTTAATAATTTAATAAAAATCTTTTCTACTCTTCTTCCAATAATATACTAAACCAGCACCAATAATCAGACCACTCAAATGGGCAAAATGTGCCACATTATCAGTTGGGTTGTTGATGACCACATTGTAAATGGTGTATAGACCATAAAACAATATCAAATATTTGGCCTTCACTGGCATAGGTGGGAACAATAAAAGTAGCTCTGTGTTTGGGAAAAACATAGCAAATGCAATTAAAATCCCAAAAAGAGCTCCAGATGCACCAACCATAGGGATGTTGATCTGAAGATTCCTGATACCCATAAAGTTTTCTTTTGCCCTTTGGATCAGTTCTGCACTCTCAGGGTTTTTACTATACTCGTCAACAAAGTCAAACACCCCAGGCTTGAACATGTGTCTGTTTTTACTGACAAAATTATTGAATTTCTCTGGGCTGGGGTTGTCATAGAATGTGGCAATAGTATTGTCCAATTGGTTGATTTTGTAGGCGTTGTAGCCAGAGTACAACAGACCACTGCCGACACCACATACCATCCATAGAATCAGGATTTTTTTTGGACCTAAATACTGCTCAAGCAAAGGGCCAAAAACAAACAGGCCAAACATATTGCTGAACAAGTGCCAGAAATTGGCATGCATGAACATGTAAGTCACAAATTGAGTTGGGAGAAAGCGTTTGCTTTGTATAAAATAAAGTGCAAATATACTTTCCAATTGTGGCATGAAATAGTTTGCCACCACAAACATGGCAATGTTGATCAGCAGTAGGTTTTTAACAACAGGTGTTAAGTTTCTAAACATATCTTATCGATTGAAAAAAGCGTGTATTTTATTTAAATCAAGTTTGACGAAGGTTTTGTTCCCTCCAAGTCCATAATTTGGGTTTTGACAGGCAAATAATTGTCCAACTAAAGTTTCCATTTCCGTGGTGTCTAACCTCGTGCCTTTCTTTGTTGCTGATTTTTTGGCAAGCGATCGGGCTAGATTCTCACGGGTGTCAATAGATAACTCAGATTTGAAATGCTTGAATTGCTCCAACAAGCCTTCAAACAGAGCCTTTTCATTGGTGACTTGGATATCGGCAGGGACACCTTGAATCAAGACGGTCTCCTTGCCAAACTCCACAACTACAAATCCCAAGCTGTGTAATTCTTCTTTGATATCCATTACCAGGGCAAAATCTGCCTGACTCAGCTGTATATGTTGCGGAAACAGACATTGTTGCGATAAACCGGCCGCACTGTTTAGTTGCTTGAGGTAGCGCTCATACAATATCCTCTCATGGGTAGCCTGCTGATCCAAGATCAACAAGCCTGAGGACATCTGTGCAATGATGTAGCTTAATTCAACCTGGAATGTAGCTCCTGTGTTTTCCTGCTCTACCGGGAAGATGGCTTCACTTTTCCCCGCATCGTTAGCTTTGGAAGAAAAGGTGAGGAAATCTTTGGTGTCGTCCAATGCGGATTTTTGCTCAATATCTTTTTGGATTATTTTTTCTCCTCCTTCAAAAAGCCTTTCCCAGCCAGAGACATCTTGTTTTTTGAAACTTGGAGTTTGGAAGTTTTTGTAACTGTTTTCGGAACCTACCCGGTCAGGCTTGTATGTGTTTTCCAATGCCACCTGTGTTTTTCTTTCCTCATCATTTTTCCAGTTTTCCGTAAAATTGATATCCATATTGAAATCCAAAGTAGGTACTACATTGTGCGCGCCCAGGGCTTGTTTTACAGCTGATCGGATCACCGCGTAGACCGTTCTTTCATCGTCAAACTTGATCTCTGTTTTGGTAGGATGGACATTGATGTCGATATGGGATGGGTCAATTTCCAGGAAAAGTACATAAAATGGCTGCATTTCCGAAGACATCAAGCCATCATAGGCATTGGCTACTGCATGATGCAGGTAGTTACTTTTGATATACCTATTGTTGACAAAGAAGTATTGCTCACCTCTGGTTTTTTTTGCATTCTCAGGCTTGCCTACATAGCCTTTGACATTGAGATGTGGGGTTTCTTCTTGACAAGTGACAAGTTGGCCCTGGTAGTTTTTTCCAAAAATCCCCACAATCCTTTGGCTTAGTTTTCCAGATACAAGGTTGAAAAGCTCCATGTCATTCTGCATAAAGCTAAAACCAATTTCAGGATAGGATAGAGCTACCCTTTGAAACTCTTCCACAAGGTGCTTCATTTCAACCGAATTGGATTTCAGAAAGTTTCGTCTCGCAGGTACATTGAAAAACAAGTTTTTCACAGCAATAGAAGTTCCCTGTGGGCAAGATATTGGTTCCTGTTTTTTGAATTCGGAGCCTTCTATTTGGATTAATGTACCCAGTTCTTCATCTTGTTGGCGTGTTTTCATCTCAACTTGCGCAACAGCGGCGATTGAGGCCATGGCCTCACCTCTGAATCCAAAAGTGCGAATGGCAAAAAGATCTTCTGAACTCCTGATTTTGGAAGTAGCATGCCGCTCGAAGCACATCCGTGCATCGGTGAGTGTCATGCCCTTTCCATTGTCGATGACTTGGATCAGTGCTTTTCCGGCATCTTTGACTACTACCTGAACTTGTGTCGCTCCCGCATCCACAGCATTTTCAAGCATTTCTTTCAAAGCTGAAGCAGGGCGCTGTACTACTTCCCCTGCGGCAATCTGGTTGGCAATTGCATCGGGTAGCAGTTGGATGATATCATTCATTGTTTGATTTTTCCTTTCAATCTAAAAAATGCCCAAAGTAATGCGGAGCCACCGACCACATAGATCAATATTTCAGTCATTGCTTCCTCAAGATAATAATAGCCAAACACCACCCCAACCAGCAACACAAAAATGATTAACCGGATAAGGCCCGCGGACTCCAGTGGGGAGCTTTTTCTTTTGCCTATGGGGCCACCTTGGGTAAACGCCCCTCTTATCGTAGAGCCATAATCTTGCATAAATTCATCTGTCATTTTCTCATCTGACTTGATAAGCCCTTCAGCCTGAAGGTTTCTTTTGATCCTTTCAGTTCTTTGTTCGATTTCTTCTCGCACTGGATCGTAGTATCTGGGCTTTATTTCGAAGCCCATTGGTTTGGCTGTTCTAAAGATCGAAGGGAATTTCATATTGGATTAGATTCTTTTGGATAATTTCACGTTGTAAATAAACATACGGAATTTTATCAGTTTTGATATTTGGTCAGCCTGATTTTCATGTATGTTTGCAAAATAGGTTGTATATTCATACAAAGTTATTTTAAAAATCAAGCAATAAAAATTTAACATCAGGATGAGGGTAAAAGTTTGGAGCGCACTTTTGGGAATCGCCTTGATTTTTCAGGCAGATGGAGTTTTGGGTTGGGATCTTCCCAGTCTATTTAGTAATAGTAAGCCAGATTCGATTGGGTTAAAGGAGATTGAAGGGGATCCTGTTGCCGAGAAAAGGGAAAGAAAAGATCCATTGAGAGCTAAAGACCATAGGAAGCAGATGGCTTGGGTAGATTCGGTATTCAATAGCCAGACCTTCGAGCAGCGTCTGGGCCAGTTGTTTATGGTGGCAGCTTATTCCAACCGGGATGCAAAACATAAGAATGAGATTGCGAAATTGATAAAAGATGAGAATCTGGGAGGCTTGATTTTTTTTCAGGGAGGACCTGTTCGGCAGGCAGATCTGACCAATTACTATCAATCAATAGCTGAAACACCACTTTTTATAGCCATGGATGCAGAATGGGGGATCAATATGAGATTGGATTCGGTTATAACTTTTCCAAAAGCAATGACCTTAGGTGCAATTCCCGACGAAAAGCTGATCTATGACATGGGTAAAGAAATAGCAAGGCAATTCAAGGAATTGGGTATGCATATCAACTTTGCTCCTGTGGTCGATGTCAATTCAAACCCCAATAATCCTGTCATTGGTTACAGGGCTTTTGGGGAAGAGAAAAGAATGGTTGCAAAAAAGTCCATGGCATATATGAAAGGGCTTCAAGACCATGGCGTTTTGGCAAATGCCAAGCATTTTCCAGGACATGGTGATACAGAATCGGATTCTCATTATTCACTGCCCGTGATCAGACATTCTGAAAACCGGATCAAAGATATTGATCTCTATCCGTACCGGGAATTGATAGACGAAGATTTGATGAGTGTAATGGTGGCTCATCTGCATATCCCCAGCCTGGATAGTGAAAAAAACAAAGCTACTACCTTATCCAAATATGTGGTGACCGACTTATTGAAAAACCAGATGAACTTCAGTGGTTTGATCTTTACTGACGCACTCAACATGAAGGGGGTTAGCAGCTATTACAAGCCTGGAGAAGTCGATATGTTGGCATTGTTGGCGGGTAATGATATTTTACTTTACTCCCAAGATGTACCCAAAGCCAAGCAACTGATCATGCAGGCGATAGCTGAGGGTAGGATTAGCAAGGAAGAGGTAGACGAAAGAGTAATCAAGGTTTTGAAAGCAAAATACTGGGCAGGACTCAATAAAGACCAAAAAATTGACACAAAAAATCTTGTCAATAGATTGAATGGCAGAAAAACCCAATTGCTTGTAGAAGAGCTTTATGCCAGCTCTATTACGGTTACCACAAACAAGAATGGTTTTTTGCCATTGAGAAACTTGGATTTGTTGAACATTGCTTCCTTGACGATTGGTGGAGATGGTGTTGTTTTTCAGGAAAAGATGGATAAATATGCCAAGGTGGATCATTTTACAATGGGAAAAGGGGCTAACTCGGTTGTTTTATCAGATATCAGAACCAAACTGAAAGATTACAATACAGTCATCGTAGGCTTGATGGGAGTGACCAATAGCCCATCGAGGGGGTTTGGGGTTAGCTCTTCCGACATCAGTTTCATCAAGGAGCTGAGCAAAGAAAAGTCAGTTGTAGTGGTGCTTTTTGGCAATGCGTATGCTGCAAAAAACCTGGTGGGGATGCCACACAATATATTGACATTCGAGAATAATGAGTATACCCAGGGCTTAGTTCCAGAGGTGATTTTCGGCGGTAGGGATGCAAAGGGTTTGATGCCTGTATCCATCAGTGATTACCTGGCTTTGGGAAGTGGAGGGTATATGGAAGGCTTGGGCAGGTTGTCATACAGCTATCCTGAAAGCCAGGGGATGAACAGTAAGGTATTGGATGAAATAGACTTGATTATGAATGCTGGTATCAGAAAGAAGGCAATGCCAGGTGGCGTTGTGTTGGTAGCGAAAAATGGGAAGGTGGTATTTGAGAAATCCTATGGGCATTACGATTACAATAAAACAAAACCGGTAAGTCCTAAGACTGTTTATGATCTGGCTTCTATTACCAAAGTATTGGCTACGACCCAAGCTGTGATGTTTTTGGCGAGCAGGGATGTCATCGATATGGACAAGCCGATTTCTACCTATCTGCCAGAGTTGAAGGGGACAAATAAAGCTGATTTATTGCTCAAGGATATCATGGCACACGAGGCAGGCCTTGTTGCTTTTATCCCTTATTATGCAAAGACAGTAGCGGCAGGTTCTTGGAAGAATGAATATTATCGCGAAACTCCAGTCGAAGATTTCACAGTCCCTATTTCCAACAATATGTTTGGAAAAGAGAGCCTGAGGGATAGTATTTGGAATTGGACTGTCAAGTCTGATTTGAGAAAACTTGATCCAAATAGAAGAAAGCATGGGTATGTGTATTCAGATCTGACTATGTATCTGATGCAGGCAGTCGTAGAGCGGGTTATGAACCAGCCGATGGATGAGTTCTTGGAGCAGAATTTTTATGCGCCATTGGGGCTCAATACCTTGACTTTTAATCCGGCAAAGAAATTTAATATAGACCTGATTGCACCAACTGAAGATGATGTTGCTTTCAGGAAAAGAGTAGTCCACGGATATGTCCATGACCCTGGGGCTGCCATGTATGGTGGTGTCGCTGGACATGCAGGCTTGTTTGGTACTGCAAATGACTTGGCGATAATGATGCAGCTCATGCTCAATGGGGGCAAATATGGAGGGGTAAACCTGTTGGATGAAAAAGTCATCAAAGAGTTTACCAAGAGACAATCAAGCCAAAGCAGAAGGGGCTGGGGTTGGGATAAGCCTGATCCAGAGCGGGGAAAAGGCGGTGGTGCAGGTGTGTTGGCACCAAAGACCACCTTTGGCCATACAGGTTTCACCGGGACGGCGGTTTGGGCAGATCCGGAAAACGACTTGATTTATGTGTTTTTGTCAAACAGGGTGTATCCAAGTGCAAATAATAATATCCTATTAAAAGAGGGGATTAGGACTGAAATTCATGATGTTATCTATAGGTCTATGCGGGAGGAAAGTGATTTATCCGAAAAAGGTGAAGAATAAATTGGATTAATTGAACAAACTTTGCCTTTTATCGTGTTATGAGACTATTGATTTCCATATTATAAAAAATTGCTATGAAAATAGGTATTGTCTGTTATCCAACTTTTGGTGGGAGCGGAGTGGTTGCGACTGAGCTTGGAAAAGCGCTTGCAAGGGAAGGTCACCAAATACATTTTATCACTTACAGACAGCCGACAAGACTGGATTTTTTTAGTGCCAATCTATTCTATCATGAAGTGGATATCAAGAGTTATCCCTTGTTTGAACATGCACCATATGAATTGGCATTGGCCAGCAAGATGGTCAATGTAGTGAAATATGAACAATTGGATTTGCTTCATGTCCATTATGCGATTCCGCATGCTTCTGCTGCGTATATGGCCAAGCAGATATTAAAGGAGGAAGGGATAAACATTCCAGTAGTGACTACTTTGCATGGTACGGATATTACACTTGTGGGGAAAGATCCTAGCTATGAGCCTGTAGTCACATTCAGCATCAATCAATCGGATGGTGTGACTGCTGTGTCCGAAGACCTCAGGAAAGCTACCTATGAGTTGTTTCCTGTAAAAAGAGATATTCAGGTAATTCCAAATTTCATTGATCTGGAGAGATTCAAAAAACAGAAAAAGGAGCATTTTAAGTTGGCTATCTGCCCCAATGGAGAGAAGTTGATAGTCCATACTTCCAACTTCAGGAAGGTCAAGAGAGTTGAAGATGTGATTCGGGTGTTTTATGAAGTAAGGAAAGTGATTCCAGCCAAATTGCTTTTGGTCGGAGATGGTCCGGAAAGGGATAAGATGGAACGCTTGTGTAGGGAGCTTGGGGCGTGTGACGATGTCAGGTTTTTGGGCAAGCTGGAAGCCGTTGAAGAGGTGCTTTCGGTGGCAGATCTTTTTGTGATGCCTTCAGAGAAGGAAAGTTTTGGGCTTGCTGCCTTGGAAGCGATGGCTTGTGAAGTACCTATACTCTCCTCGGATGCAGGAGGGATTCCTGAATTGAATTTGGATGGCGAGACCGGGTATGTCTGCAAAATAGGTGATGTCACAACGATGACTGCACGGGCATTGGAAATATTGAAAGATGAAAATCTACAAGGGTTCAAAGATCGGGCGTTACAAAGGGCAAAAGAGTTTGATGTTGTGAATATACTTCCATTATACGAGGCTTTTTACAACCAAACTATAGAAAAATCCAAAGGTTTGATAGTGAAAATCTAATTAAGAATAATTAACATTTTGATATTTTCTTCGTTTATTAAACCATTAACCTTAAATTTACATCCTAGATAGGGGCGTTGTGGGGAAATTAAAGCATTCCAGCGGTTCCTAATCAGGTAAGGTCTAAACTAATCATAAAATGAGTGCCACAATGAAAAAAATAGGAAGGCTGGATAAGCCGGATAATAATGGTTCTGCTCAAATGTTTAGCAATCCAATATTGGAAAAGATTTCCAGAACACATATCAGTATCCCGATCATTCTGTTTGTATGCATCAGTGCTGTGTCCTTTTATTATGCGTACACTAAGACTGAAATAGGTCTTCCGGTTGGTTTGTTGATCATGTTGGCTGGCTTGATTACATTCACTTTTGTTGAGTACATGATGCATAAGCACTTTTTCCATATGGAGCCAAATACTCCAGTCAAAGACAAGCTCCAGTATACAGTACATGGAGTCCATCATGACTATCCAAAGGACAAGGATCGATTGGCGATGCCACCATTTGTAAGTGCGTTTTATGCACTGATATTTTATGTGGTATTCTCGTTCATCATGGGGAGCTATGCTTTATATTTCCTCCCTGGATTTCTCTTTGGCTATGCAGCTTATTTGGGGGTCCATTTTGTAGTGCATGCTTACCAACCTCCCAAAAATTTCCTAAAGATCCTTTGGGTGAACCATGCCGTACACCATTACAAAAACCCTGATGTAGCATTTGGTGTCAGTTCTCCGTTATGGGATTTCATCTTGGGAACTTTGCCAAAAAAAGATAAATAATTATAGACCCTCTTCTTTGGAAGGGGGTTTTTTACTTTGTACATGAATCATGAAAATTTCTATTATTGGGTTGGGCTGGCTGGGAGAGCCGCTTGCAGATGCTTTGTTGAATAAAGGGCATTCAGTCAAAGGGACTACCACCTCTGTCCAAAAATCTGAGTCATTGACCCAAAGCGGGTATGAAAATATTATGTTGAAATTTTCGCCCCATCCCGAAGGGGTTGGTTATCAGCAGATTTTCGATGCGGATATCTTGGTCGTCAATATTCCTCCAAGAACTAAAACAGCTAATCCCACCTTTCACCCAGAACAGATTAAGTTTATCAAAGAATTGGTTGTTCAGAAGAAAGTGGCCAAAGTCATTTATACTTCAGCAACTTCTGTTTATCCAAACGAAAACCAAGAAGCAAAAGAAACAGATCAGCTGACTATTGGGAATACAGGCAATAGAGCCCTTTTTGACGCAGAGAAGATTTTGTGGAAGGATAAGGACTATGATCTTACAGTCGTAAGGTTTGGTGGCTTGTTGGGGGTGGATAGGGTTCCTGGGAAATACTTCTCGGGAAAAGACAATGTAGAAGGGGGGGCACCTGTCAATTATATCCATCGGGATGATGCTGTTCGGTTGATTTGCTGGATTATTGAAAAAGGTTTGTGGAATGAAACCTTCAATGGCGTGACCCCATTACACCCTTCCCGCAGGGAGGTTTATGAAAAAAATGCAGCGGAATTGGGTTTTCCCCCACCGAAGTCGTATGATGTTTCAGGAGCCAAGCCTTGGAAGATGATTTCTGGAGAAAAAATATTGTCCACCGGTTTTGAGTTCGTGATTCCCAATCCTTTGGATTTTTGGTATGAATAAAAAAGTTATATGTATATACGCTACTTTGCCGCAAGCCAAACAAAGTTTCTCCAACAACTGATTTTCATTACTGTTGACTGTCGTCTGTTGACCGTTGACGATTATCCGAAACATTATGCCTTTGTTATTTATTTACTGGCAAAGTAGCGGATAATCATAAAAAGTTAGCTGTCCCACAAATAGCAATCGTTTGCTTGAAAAAACATCAAGTGAGTCATATCTAAAAGGGGAAAGGTAAAAGATTTTACTCCTTTAACCTTTCCCCTCGTCCTTTTTTCTAGAATGCTTCGCAAAACAATACTGGTTGGATAATCCCGGAATTGATTTTGAGACAATCTCTTATTGAATTTTATGCCAGAGGTATTAGTCTTGCTGCGGTATGATTTTCACCATCAAGCCAGTAGCTTCTACAATCGCATAAATATATCCGTCTGGACTCTGTGAAACTTGTCTTACACGACCGATTCCGTCCAATAATTTCTCTTCGCCCACATAATTCGTCCCGTCCAATTCCACCCTGGCTATGTGCTGGCCAGCAAGTGCAGCTACAAGAATATTCCCTTTCCAAGTAGGGTATTTGTCCGAAGTGACAAGTGTCATTCCACAGGTGGCAATGGAAGGATCCCAATATGTGACAGGCTGTTCCATTCCTTCTTTTTCTGTATCTTCTGTTATGGTAGATCCGTCATAATCAATCCCGTAGGTGATTTCTGGCCATCCATAATTTTTCCCTTTTTCTATCAGGTTAAGCTCATCTCCCCCTTTTGGGCCATGTTCTACAGACCAAAGTCTGTTGTTTTCCTTGTCAAAAATAATCCCCTGAGGGTTTCTGTTTCCGTAAGTCCAGATGGTGGAAATCGCTCCAGGAGTATTGACAAATGGATTGTCTTCAGGAATCCTGCCATCATCATGGATTCTGTGGATTTTTCCATGTGAATTGTCCAATTCTTGGGCGTTTTGCGGTCTATTGCCTTTGTCGCCGTTTGAATAGTAGAGGTAATTGTCATTATCAAATACGATTCTTGTCCCAAAGTGCCTACCACCTTTCCATTCAGGGAGATTGACGATCAATTCCTCCAAATCTACCAAGGCGTTGCCTTCAAGTTTGGCTCTGGAAATGGTCAACACGCCACCATCCCCCATATCTTTGGCATAGGCAAGATATAGCCAGCCATTGTTTTCGTAATCTGGGTGAACCGCGATATCCAAAAGTCCAGCTTGGTTTACCTCATGGATAGCAGGTACTCCAGTGAGTTTCTCGCCTGTATATTTGTCATCCTTGAAAATCAGGATTTCACCTTTTCTTTCGGTGACTAGCATTCTGCCATCAGGCAGCCAGGTCATTCCCCACGGACTTTCAAAATCGGTATGCAAAGTGTCCAGCGTGAAGGATAGTTTTTCCGATTCTATAACAATCGCATTTGAATCGGTTTCATCGATGTTTTTTTCTGGATCTGAACAAGCTATCAATCCTGAGAAAATTCCTGCACTCAGAATAAAAGCTAAATTATTCTTGATTTTCATGTTGTTTCAGTTGGTTTCAATACAAATCTAATCAATTTCCAGTTGAATTGTTTTTTAAATTACGCAAACGGTGTTCCATACAGGTGGAGAGTTTTAAATTTCTATGCTTATCTTGGTTTTGGATTGTATTTTGAACAAAAAAAGATTGTATGGATAACCAGATATGGCTGATGACATCAGCTTTTGATCAGTTGAACTTAGACCAGACTATAGAAAAAGCCCAAGAAATTGGCGTGCAGGGTCTGGATGTTTGTGTTTTCAGAAAAGATGGAACAAGGGATGATTTTGTGGCAACCCATATGGATTATGATAATTTCAGTGCTGAAAATGCGAAAGAAATGTCAGAAAAATTCAATCAGGCAAAGCTTAGGTTGTCATTGGGGGCATTTGATAATTTGATAGGAGGGGAAGAGGCGGAGAAAGTCAAGAATCAAAACCATTTATTGAAGCTAATCCGGATGGCTTATTTGCTTGGAGGGGATGAAAATGATGTGAAAGTAGGGACTTTTGTTGGCTATAATCACGATTTGGGGATATTGGAAAATGGTTTTGAGAGAAATCTGGAAGAGTATCAGAGGGTTTTTACACCGATAATAAAATATGCCGAAAGTCTGGGTGTGACAGTGCTTTACGAAAATTGCCCCATGGAAGGCTGGAGGTCTTCTGGGTATTCCACAACTTATAACAATTTGACAGGTGTATTGGCGGCCAGAAAGATCATGTATGAATTGATCCCCAGCAAATCACATGGCGAGATTTATGATCCATCACACGATATTTGGCAAAATACCGACCCTGTGGAGGTGATCAAACATACCGATATGTCTCGGCTTAAGCGAATCCATGTCAAATCCACAAGGAATATTTCTGATCCATACTGGGGAAACATGTATCCTATGCAAAGGATCAAGGCAGAATGGGCGGAAAAGGCTGGGATTCCCTACAGTACCAACGAATGGGATAGGCATCATTATGAAGCCACCTTGCCGGGTTTCGGTTTGGGAGATTCTATGGATTGGAGAGCCTTTGTCAATGTTTTGAATGAAAGAGGCTTTAAAGGGCCTTTTGAGATTGAAAACGAGGCGAAGCTTTCAAAGCAGACAGGGAGTATGGCTGCCATAATGCAAGGATGCAAAGCTGCTGTACAAAATCTCGCTCCCCTTCTTTGGAATTTGAATGAAGATGGATACTCTTATCCCAAAAGGAATGTTGAGCCTTTGGTTGAATTGAACCGAAAAGATGTGCCTGTGGTGACGATGAAGGAACTGAAATAGGGGTGTAGAGTATCCAAAACTTATGTAAACTCTATATTTAGGATCATTTATGTAAAATGTAATTGACAAAAAATAATTGAAAATGTTAATTATGATTAACAAAAAAACAGATTTCCAAAACCGATGATGCATTCCTGCTAAAGGACAACATCGAGATCGGTTTTGGAAATACTATACCACTTTGGTTGTTTGGGTTTTTATATTGATTGAAATATACGCTTTCTTGTCATTAGCAATTTAAGAAATTGTGGTTAGTTGTTTTCATTGTTCGGCTTTCCCTTAGATTCTTGCATTTTGGCTGAATACTCCTTCTGCCACTCTTCCATTTTCTGTTGGTACTCCTTCATCAGGGGTTGGAGTTCTTTCTCGTATGCTTTCATCTTCTCCTGGTATTCCTTCATCAATGGTTGCAGTTCTTTTTCATAGGCTTTCATTTTTGCTTCATATTCTTGTAGCAAGGGTTCATGTTGTTTTTGCCATTCACGCATTTTGTTTTCGTATTCTTTTATCAATGGCTTTAGCTCTTCGGCTTTTTTTCTATACATGTCAGCCTGTTTTTTGATAGTAGCCATTAGGGAATCGTTTTGGAAAGCATTGGCCATGTGCTTTTCCCTAGTCAAAGTGCGAATTTTATCAGTGAGGGCGGAGATTTCTTTCTTCGCTTTTTCTTTTTCTTCCACTGTTTTGGCTTTGCTTAGTTTGTCAGTGGCCTTAGCGAGTTCCTTGGCGTATAAGTCAGTGGTGTCCTTGAGATTCAAAGAAAATGTTGTTGGGTTGCTAATTGAACCGGCTTTTGGGATGCTTTGGATTTTGGCTGGGTTATACGGTTGGATGGTCTTTGGTGAATCCTCGTTTACTTTGGCCAGCTCTGAATTTTTGTAATGGAGTTCGTTTGTGTCATATCCCATTCTTATTTTGGCTTCATTCAGATTTGGTTCTTTTGTTGAATCTAAGTTGACATGTGGAATTATCATGCCTTCAGGAAGCTTCAACATAGGCATTTCACTAAAATCAAGTCTTTGGAATTCCAAAGGGGGGATTTTAATTGTATGTGCCAGGGCTTCTCCATTTAGGGATTTGGCTTTGATTTTGGAGTTGTTGCCTTTGAGATCCGACCAAATATGCAAAGTGTCTCCCGTTATTTTGAAATTGTCAAATCCGGAAAATAGATTTAATTCGTCCTTTTCAGTCATGTCCTCAAAGGAAAAGGTTTTCCCATTTTCAGAGAGACTGATTTTTAGATCATAGGACTTAATTGAGTCTAGCTTGTTTGATAGGTTAGATAATGTTTTTGTAAGATGTCTCAAAGACTCGCTAGATCCTTTTTGTGATTTCCCTAAGTCTAGTTTCAGATTGTCCGCAAGCTCTTTTTCTGTGTTTAGGTTTGCATTTGCGCCAATATCAAATTGACTCCAAAAACCCTCGGTTAAAATGATATTAGATTGAGCCTGTGTAAGCATTGGGTCGAAATCATTCTCAGACGACTTGTCTGCGTGTGCGCCAAGTATCAAGGAGGCGCTAAGGATTAGTGTAATGATCATGGTTAAGCTCGTTAAAGTGGAAGTTTGTTTGTGGGATGAATGGAATCCCATAATCCTTTTGATTCTGTCTAATGTTGGTGTCTTTGGTTTTGCTGCTGCCATAGCCAGTTCAGGCTGGGTTTGTTTGGCATGGTTTACAATGATTACAAGTGCTTCTGCCAAATCCCTTGCCTTGATGCCAACGCTGATTGCTAGGTCATCACAGGTGTTTTCACGTTCGGTTTTGATGATGGAGTTGATATACCAGAAGACGGGATGGAAGAAAAAGACCACCTCCATGACTGACTGTATCAAGTTGATGAGGTAGTCATGCCGTTTGATATGTGCCAACTCATGTGCGATAATTGCTTCCAATTGAGCTGGGCTAACTTTGAAGATCAATCCGGTCGGAATTAATATCACAGGTTTCAATATGCCATATGTCACGGGAGTATCTACAAATTTGGTCTGGAATATTTGGACTCGTTGTTTTATTTTTAGTCTACTGGAAATATCAGCCAATGTCTCTTCCCATTTTTCACCGATGGTATTTTTGGGACGAAAGTCTAAGCTTCTGAGTTCTGCCAGTGAACTTGCAAACTTGATCATAAAGAGTACTGCTCCAATCAACCAAAGGTTGACCAAGGTTGGGATCCGCTTTTCTATTTGACTGGAGATTGCTTCAAAATTAGACTTTGTTGTGTGTGGTGGTATTTCAAGATCCGAAATCGGGTGAAATCCATTGTCGTCTGCAAAAATGGGTTCATTGGCAGCAGTGATTTTTTCTTGTGGTTCAAAGTAGAAGATTGCCGTTCCGATGCTGCCCAAAACCAAAAGAAACAACACAAAAACACTTGTCCAATATTTAAATGAAGCAGATTTTTTGTGGTAAAATTCCAATACAAGCCACAAGAGCAGGCCAAGTCCGGATATTTGCCAAAGTGAATGTACCAGCATCCAGCCGATAGCATAGAGGTAGTTGTCAGGGATTACTTCATTGATCCATTCCATTATTTTTCATTTTCGATTTGGTCTAAAAAAGCGCGGATTTCATTTAATTCTTCTTTTGAAGGGTTTCCTTGGCCCAAAGCCTGCATCACTAGGTTCTTGGCTGAGCCACCAAAGGCGGTCGCGACGAAGTTCTGTACCAGGTTTTTCTGGGTGACTTTCTCTCCAATAGCAGCGAAATATACATGGGTCCTGTTTTTTTCATCTCTATGAAGCAGTCCTTTGGCATGCATGACTTGCATGGTTTTCAGTGTTGTGGTATAGCCAGTATCTTTGCTTTCAGCCAACTTTTCATGGATGTCGCGCACTGTCGCTTTTCCTTTTTGCCAAATTATCGACAGAATTTCCAATTCTGACTCTGTGGGTTTTGGTGTCATTTTCGTTTCTACGATTTCTTTCGTACAAATATATACGATGGATGTCGTAATGCAAAATGTGTCCTACGATTTTAATCGTATTAAATGTTAAAAATTATAAAAAAGAACCATTGGACCTATTCCTACCCAATGGGAAGTTTATTGGAACAATCGTTGCAACGCATTAGTTGTATATACATTGAATTAGGAATTAAACCAAAACAAGCATGAAAAGGCAACCTCTTTTAGAAAAATTGCAAATTGGAGATATAGAACTGAAAAATAGGGTAATCATGGCGCCATTGACAAGAAGTCGAGCCAACAATGACGAAAATTCTCCTTTTGACATTCATACAGAGTATTACAGACAGAGATCATCAGCAGGTTTGATCATTTCAGAAGGATCCCAGATATCGGACAAAGCGGTAGGGGCTATCAATACTCCAGGAATTTATACCAAAGGTCAGGTGGATGGCTGGAAGAAAGTAACCAAGGCTGTCCATGATGAAGGTGGGAAAATTTTTGTGCAACTATGGCATGTAGGCAGGATTTCCCATCCAGACTTCCACAATGGAGAGCTGCCGCATGCACCATCGGCAATCAATCCAAACACGAAGGCATTTACCCCAAAGGGATTTAAGGGAACAGTGACACCAAAAGAAATGTCCATACCTGAAATCAAACAGACCATTTTGGATTTTCAGAATGCTGCCAAAAATGCCCTGGAAGCAGGGTTTGATGGTGTTGAGATTCATGGTTCAAACGGTTACCTGTTGCATCAGTTTTTCAGCGCAACGTCCAACATCCGGACTGACGAATATGGAGGAAGTGTAAAGAACAGGGCAAAAATATTGTTTGAAATAATAGATGCCATCAAAGAAGTGATGCCTGAAGAGAAAATAGGGTTGAGGCTCAATCCTTCTCTCCATGGGGTTTTCGGTATGACACTGGACGAGGAGACTATTCCGACATTTGATTATATTATCGAAAAATTGAACAATTATAATTTGGCTTACCTGCATCTTTCAGAGCCATTCAATGATGTGTCGGATGTTCCCCATGCTGTCACTGAAATTGCCCAAAGGTATAGACCGATTTATAAAGGTGTTTTGATCATCAATGCAAATTTTGATCAGGAAAAGGGAAATCGTTTTATTTTGGAAGGTTTGGCTGATGCTGTAGCTTATGGTAAATTGTTTATTTCCAATCCGGATTTGGCTGAGCGGTTTGCCCAAGGAGCTGAATTGGCAGATTGGGATGAAGACACTTTCTACACCACTGGTGAAAAAGGGTATACAGACTATCCGAAACTTTCTGACTAAGTTTCTGCGAATTACATAGAAGGTCGAAGTTATTCGGCCTTTTTTGCTTTTTTTGTGTTCTATGTGTCTGATCACCTTTTCTTGGAATAATCATCCTGATTACAAACTCATCCTTGTAGGGAATAGGGACGAGTTTTTTGAGCGCCCTTCAGAAGCTTTACATGAGTGGGGCGAGGGCTTCTATGCAGGTAAAGATTTACGTGCTGGAGGGACATGGCTGGGGGTGCATCCAAATGGCAGGTTTGCGACATTGACAAATTATAGGGACTTGAAAAACCCCAAGAAGAATCCCAAAACCAGAGGTGATTTGGTGAAGGGGTTTTTGGAAAGTGATGCCTCTCCTTATGAATATTTGAAAAAACTGGATGATGAGAAAGATCAATATGAAGGTTTCAATCTATTTGTAGGGGATCAACACTCGCTTTTTTATCTCTCCAACTACAAAGATGGCATTGAGGAGATCAAGCCGGGCTTGTACGGGATCAGCAATGCGCTTTTGGATACTCCATGGCCAAAGCTTACTAAGGCAAAAAAGCAGTTGGAGGTGAAAATTGAAGAGCAGCAGCTTGATATGGAATCCTTGATGGAAGCGGTGCATTCCCAAAAAATGGATCCCGATGAATTGTTGCCCGATACAGGGGCTACCTACCATCAGGAAAAACACCTTTCTGCCCAGTTCATCCGAATTGATGATTATTATGGAACTGTCAATACCACAGTTTTGCTTTGGAAGCACTCTGGTGAAGTTGAGATGTTGGAGCGGACTTTTGACCAGCTTAATGGACGGTTGGAAGACAGCTTGGTGAATTTTAAAGTAATGGGGTAATTGCAGAACAGATTTTAGGGATTTCCTGTTAGAAGAAAGTATCAAAGAAAAACAAATGGAATTTTTGGATGTTTTTATAATAGGAGGTGGTCCCATTGGACTTGCATGTGGAATAGAATGTGAGAAGGCAGGATTGGATTATGTGATTGTTGAAAAAGGCGTGTTGACTAACTCCTTGTACAATTACCCCATGAATATGACATTTTTCTCCACTTCTGATAAATTGGAAATGGGAGGGATTCCCTTTATGTCAGTTTCCCATAAACCGACAAGGACAGAGGCCTTGGAATATTACAGGAGGGTGGCCCAGAGCTGGAAGTTGAAAGTCCAACTCTATGAGCAGGTAAAAACAATCTCAAAAGAGCAGGGGGTGTTCAAGGTAATCACATCCAAGGGTACTTATTTTGCCAAGAATATCGTGATGGCTACAGGTTTCTATGATCTGCCAAATCTGATGAATGTACCAGGGGAAGATCTCCCAAAAGTTTCCCACTATTACAGAGAGCCATGGCCCTATATTGGGCAAAAGATAATAGTGGTCGGAGGTGCTAATTCTGCCGTGGATGTCGCTTTGGAAACTTGGAGAAAAGGAGCGGAAGTGACGATGGTACTCAAAAATGATGGAATAGATGATAATGTCAAATACTGGGTAAAACCTGATATAGAAAACAGAATCAAGGAAGGTTCGATCAGAGCATTTTCGAATGCAACAATCAAGGAGATAAAGGAAGAGAATGTGCTTATATCCACACCGGAAGGTGAGGTTTCAATTGAAAATGATTTTGTATTGGCGATGACAGGCTATGTTCCAAATTTCTCGTTGCTGGATCAGTTGGGTGTGGAACTGAGTTTGGATGAAAAAAGGCAGCCTTGCTATGACCAGACCAACCAAGAGTCCAATGTGCCAGGGGTCTATTTGGCAGGGGTAGTGTGTGGAGGGTTGAATACTAGGGAGTTCTTCATAGAGAATTCCATCGTACATGCCGAGAATATCATTCGGCATATTATGGAAAAAAATAAAGGGGGAATGTGAAAAATTGATTAAATTCAACCTTAAAGGATAAGTGATTATGGATATTCAGACAATAAAAATAGATTTAATTCATTGGCTTACCAAGCTCGATGATGCCTCTTTATTAGAAAAATTACAATCATTAAAAGAGAAACATGAATTTGGTTTGGGCGAGGATCATAAAAAAATTCTAGATGAACGATTGGAATTATATGAACAAAATCCAGATGAATTGATTGATTGGGAAGATATTGTTAATGAGCTAGATTAGCTGCGATGACATTTAAGGTTAAATTCACTCCTGCTGCTAAGTTGGATATTGATGATGTCATCGAATGGTATGATGGGCAAAAGAGGGGACTTGGGAGAAAATTTTATATTCATCTTAAATCTAAAGTAAATTATATTCAGAATTACCCATATCATTGCCAGCTGGTACATCGAGATATTAGAAATGTATTGGTAGATAAATTTCCGTTTCAAATTAGTTTTATAATCGAAGAATTCAAAAAGGTAGTTGTTATTGTCGCAGTAACCCATACTAGAAGAAATCCGAAAAACTGGAAGAAGAGGAGTTGATAGAAGTTTTATAGAGAATTATTTTTAGAGTTGTTTTTCTTCGTACTACCCACCCTATGGATTAAATAAATCAAAAGTCCCAATCCAGTCCAGATTATGGTATCCATGATTTCTTCCGATTGTGTGCCTGAGAGTAGCCAAATGGTTGCCAATATCCCTAAAATAGCAAAATGGTTTCCATATGGGATTTTGAAAAAGGAATTGCTTGCTGGCTGGTTTTTTCTCAATTTGATCAAAGAAGCGCAAACCAATCCATAGAGAATCAGTCTGGAAATAACTGAAACTGCCAAGGAGTTCATAAATCCCCAGAAAATAGCAACAAAGGCTACGAGTGCAGAAAAGAAAATCAGGGAAACATAGGGTGTGGCAAATTTTGGATGGATTTTTCCGAAGAGTTTTGGCAGTTGGTCTTCTTCACTCAAGGCAAATGGCAAACGTGATCCACTCAATATTTGGACATTGAGTGTGCCGAGGATGGAGATGACTGCTCCGATTGTAATAAACACTCCTCCCCACCAACCCATAAATCCAGATGCAGCATCCGCCAGTGGTTTTTCGGAACTGGCCAAATCAGGCAAGGTTCCTATGGAAACAATTTGGATCAGTACATAAAACCCTGCAATCACAGCTGCTGCTGTGAACAAACCAAATGGCAAATTCTTTTTTGGGTTGACGATTTCGCCGCTATTGACAAGTCCTGCCTCAAACCCTCCAAATGCAAAAATCAAGAGCAAAGAGGCGGCTGAGAAATCCTTTAAACTAGGAGCAGGGCCTGGTTTGAGGTTCTCAAAGTCGATGAAAAACAATCCCACAAGAATGAAAACTGCCAGAGGAAAGAGTTTTGCTACCGTCAGGATATTGCTCACTTTTGCGGTATTCTTGATGCCAATCCAGTTAAAATAAGTGATCATTCCTGTGATCAATAAAATTATACAGATTCTGATTTCTGGTTGATTGAAGGCCTCAGAAAAAAAAGAAAGATACAATACCATCAAATTGATCAATGTGGCATAGCTGAAAAGCCTTGTCAACATCAGAAGCCATCCAATGATAAATGCAGGAACTGGCCCAAATGCTTTATGTACATACAGGTAAGGACCTCCTGTCTGCTCAAACCTGGAGCTCACTTCAGCAAAAACCAATATCAACACCATCATAACGAAGGCACAGACCAAAAAAGCCAAAATGGAATAGACTCCAGATAGGGCAAAGACTTTGGCAGGCAAAGCAAATATCCCAGCGCCAATGACGGAATTGATTATCAAAAAAACCAAGTCCCATTTTTGGATGCCCCGTTTGAGTGAGAGTGGATTTTTCAATTTTCGGATAAGACTAAGGTTAAATTAAAATTTCGGTTTGAATACTTTACCAATATCGATAAAATTTTGAAACTACATCAACAATCCTCCAATATCTACCAAATCCAATATCTCATATAAACTATCCACACAGCACGTATATCTACCAATATCCAAATATCAATTATATCACATTTTCCCAATTTTAACCTTTACAAGTCAAGGTAAAGAACACTCAAACTATAAGAAGTCAACATCCACGCTAAATGGATACTTCATCAAGTATTGCAGAGCATCTTCTATCAACAAATCCTCAAACAATACCTTGTACAGATTCTCTGTAATCGGTGCCCGCATACCCGTTCCTTCCACGAAGATTTTCATCAATCTTACAGTGTTGATCCCTTCTGCTACTTCCGACATGGTGTTTTGTATAGTCTCCAGACTTTCTCCCTGTGCTAGTCTATAACCTACCGTGTAATTCCTCGAAAGGGTAGAGTTGCAGGTGGTGACAAGATCGCCAATGCCTGCCAATCCCACGAAAGATTTTAGGCTACCGCCCAAAGCATTTCCCAGATAGATCAATTCAACCATCCCTCTGGAAATCAAAAGGCCCTTGGCATTTTCCCCTAAACCCAATCCCGCCAAAGCACCGGAAGCGATGGCGATGATGTTTTTCAACACACCACTCAACTCCACCCCAATGATGTCAGAGTTGCCATATACTTGGAATTTGTCAGAGCGAAGCAAGTTTTGCCCTTGGTGAATTACTTCATTGTATTTGCTAGCCACTACAGTGGCGGCCGGTTGGCCTTTCGATAGTTCTTTGGCCAGGTTTGGTCCAGCCAGACAGCCGACCCTTACGACTACGGTTTCTTTCAAGATGACTTCACTCATCGTCAGGATATTTTCCCTTTTGATCACTTTCATGTCTGAAAGGGACTTTCCATACGGAAGGTCAAGACATAGTCCCTTGGTGCCATGGATGATCATATGGTAGGGGTAAAGGAAAGGGGAAAAAGCCCTTACTACCTCTTGGAATGCACTTGAAGGTACCATGAAAAAGAGGATTTCACAGGATTTACAAAGTAGCTCCGGGTCTTGGGTAGCAATGATTTTTTTGTCAACTGGCACTCCATCGATGCTGTGTTTTTCGTTGATTTCATCGACAAGTTCAGCTTTTCGTGCGTAGGCGACTACTGGGTTTTTCTCTGCAAGCATCCGTGCGATCGCAGTTCCGAAACTACCAAGGCCTATGACACCTATTGATTTTTCTTTAGAAGAGTTTTTCGAGGTCATATCCGTCTAATCTGTTGTGGTAAAAATATAGGAGACTCATGTCTTCTGTGATGATATTCCCTTCGCTATTCTTTACCAAAGGTCTTTTTGCATGATACATCCCTACATTGTCCAGACCATGAGCAATGATATCATCGATCCCCTTGCGTAGATGTGGGGCAACATGTATTTTGTTGTGTGCCTTCAATTCAAAAATATGGTCTAGGATCCGCTGGCATTCCTTTTTGAATTCTTCATAATCCAATACGATATCCTCTTCCGGTAGTCTCAGCAAGTTGAATAAATCGAGTTTTTTATTCTCTCTTTTGATCATTTGAAATGCTGTGAATGCGACCAGGTGGGAGCTGAAAACCCTATTGATGATGTGGAATTCCTCCACGATCCTATTTCCAAGCCTGTTTGTATACTCTTCTTCTCTTTGGGTGTCTAGGTTAACCTCCCCATTGCTGATAAAGTAGTCCCTGGTTTCAATGGTCCTGCCATTTTTATCCATGCTATTTCCGTCTTTGTCTACATAGTGGCCCAAGACGTCCATGGCTTTGCCTACAGATACAGAAATATCAGATCCTTTGGTGAAGAATTTAAAGAGGAATTTGGAAATCTTGTAGGATGTAGAAAACTCATCAGATTCGGCATAATACCTTTCCTGTCCAGTGATGCTGAGATATTCCTTGATCAGACTTGGCGCTTCCAATACAAAATGATAATTGATGGTCACAGGTACTATAAATACTTTTCCGCTGATATCATTGATCCCTTTTTGGTAATTGGCACGCTGGGCTTCTATTGCGGTACTGAGGAGGCCAAGTTTGAGTTTGGATTCGATCTTTCCGCTCCTGGATCTTGTCCCTCCTGGAAAAAAAAGACTGTGGACCCCAAACTGGATTGCTTCAGATGAGTAGGTTTTCAGTGTTTCCAGATATGGGAGGTTCTTTTTTCTCCTATCCACCTTGTATGCACCCAAAGAATTCATGAAATAGGCAAATATATCAATATTGAATAGGTTGAGCCCAGCGCCGTAGATGAATGGGGGCAGGCCCAAGACTGAAATAATCCATCCTATCAAAATACTGTCCAGATTGGAAAAATGTGTCGGGACCATGATGATGGTGCCTCTTGATGCCAAATCTCTCAACTGATCTGTCTCTCCAATGATTTGGATTTTGTCCTGAAGGGAATACTGGTTACTAAATAATCGTTTTATACCTTTCACACGGGCCGCATTGAGCAAGCGTGAAAAACCGGAAGTAATGATGCTCCGAGTGAATTTATAATGGGAATGTTTGAAATTGCTTGCAATCTCTTCGGCATAGCGGATCGTAATATCATCCAATATGGCTATGTATTTCTTTTTCTTTTCGAGTTTGGAAGAAGAAGTGTCAGCACTCAGCTGTAATAGGGAACTCTTGACTGTATTCCAAAAATCAAATTCATCATCAGGATCTACGGCCCAAGGATTTTGTTTGATACGGAGTTTTTCACGGTAAAGTGTAGTCTCCAATTCTTCTTTGAGGGCAGCTACATTGCCACCTGTAAGTTCTATAATCCGGTTTTTACTGGCTTCGGCTACTTTTTTCACGAACTCCTTCCTGCTTTTGCTGAGTTTGACTACAGGCCATTCATCCTTTTGTGGAAGGATGGGATCGTATCGGTGTTTGATATAGTCGTCGGTCAAGGCTTTCAGGTTTTAGATAAAAACAAAGATAGCAAAAATTAGATTTGCCATTTTGACAAAATAGACAAAGAATGCGGGTATTTGTCAAACGATTTTGCTTTTGAGTAGTTTCTAAGTGGAATTATTAAACCAACGGCTTTGTGGAACATGGAATCCGTTGTATTATTGCAGCACCAAAGCGCTATGAAGCCTGACCTCAAACAAATACAGCAGCCTATTGCCACTGAAATGGTGGAGTTCGAGAAGAAATTTAGAGACTTTATGAAAAGTAAGGTCAAACTTCTCGACCATATCACCAGTTACATTGTCAAAAGAAAAGGGAAGCAGATGCGGCCTATGTTTGTGTTTCTTACAGCTGGGGTCAGTGGCCAGATCACAGAGGCTTCTTACCGTGGGGCTGCATTGATAGAATTGTTGCATACCGCTACATTGGTGCATGATGACGTGGTGGATGATGCAAATTACCGCCGTGGCTTTTTTTCCGTCAATGCCCTTTGGAAAAATAAAATAGCAGTCTTGGTAGGGGATTACCTGCTGTCCCGTGGCCTTTTGTTGAGTGTAGACAATGGGGATTTTGAGCTGCTCAAAATAGTTTCCCATGCAGTCAGGGAAATGTCTGAAGGGGAATTGCTACAGATTGCCAAAGCCCGAAAACTAGACATAACCGAAGAGGTTTATTACACCATCATCCGCCAGAAAACCGCAAGTCTGATCGCTTCCTGCTGTGCTGTTGGTGCCGCCACTTCAGGTGCAGATGCAGTGTTGGTAGAGAAAATGCGTGATTTTGGGGAAAAGGTTGGGATGGCTTTTCAGATCAAAGATGATCTTTTCGATTATGGTGAAGATGAGATTGGGAAGCCAGTAGGGATTGATATCAAAGAAAAGAAAATGACACTTCCTCTAATCTATGCCTTGAACAATGCTTCATGGCTAGACAAGAAAAAAATCATCTACCTGATCCGAAACAAAAACGAAGACAAAAAAGCAGTCAATGAAGTGATTGACTTTGTGAAAAAGTCCGGTGGCTTGGATTATGCGGATAAAGTAATGAATTCCTATTTTGAGGAAGCTTTGGCATTGCTGAATGAATTTCCAGACTCCGAATACAAAACTTCCCTGGAAGGATTGGTAAGGTATACCATTGAGAGAAAGAAGTAGTTTTTTCCTAAGCGTAGATTATATTGTATTTGTTTTTTATCCAAGGGGTTGCAATTCCATGCTTTTGTGAAGGTGATACACTTCTTTGCCAGTAATCTCAATTTCAAATATTAATGGTTGTATTGGAGCGATTCTGATAAACCGGGACTGGTTATCCATAAATATCTAATATGATTATCCGCAATATCACTCATAGTAAATTATCTCACGCTCTTTGATCACTTGTTGATATACTTCATCTGTTTCTGAAGAAAGAAGTTTGAGTTCAAATTTCACCCAGTTACCAACTACATCATAATTATGGGTCTTTATTTCTACCGTTTCTTCTTGGGGTTTATTTAGAATATGTTCTGTTACATTTCCATTGGTGTCAAAAACGTAAGATTCGTCTAAACTTATGCTTCCATCAGATTCATAAACAGTACGTTCTGTCATATTTGACTTGACATCAAACCTTCTTGTGACTTTTGATATCAAGTCTCCATTGCTATCAACTGACTTGTAGAATATTTCATTGCCATTTTCGTCATATTCTATGGAGTTTTTGACACTGCCCTTTTGGGAATCATGTATGTTTTCTTGAATCAAATTTTGGTTGGAATCGTAAGTAAGTTCATAAGTTATTTCACGCAGTGGTTCCCCTGTGTATTTTTTTCCAGTTTTGGAAGTGAGACTTCCGTTTGCATCATATTTAAATGAGCTTATAAATGATTGGTCTTCATCTAAGTAGTAACCTGTGGTTTGGTCTTTCAAATGCCCATTTTCATTTATAGTCGAAGAACTTTTGGGAGCATAGCGCAGATGGGTCTCTTTGGTTATTCTGTTCTTTTCATCATAATCATATTCCCAGACAAATTCCAATCTTTCTTCAGGGCCTACAAATTTTTCAAACTTTACAAGATTGTTTGATTGGTCATACTTCCAAGTTTTTTTATAGCCAAATGCATTTGAAAAAGGGTATTTCACCGTGACTTCTACAAGTTTTGAATTCTCATAAATCTCTTTTTGTATATGATCGACTTCCTTGTTTTGCTTATATACAGTTATTGTTTGGTTTCCATCTTCATGGATTTCAAGTTTGTTTTGAAGATACAGTCCTTCATGTGGGTACGTGTGTTTTTTGGCTTGATGGTCTTCCCACTCTTCCATCGATGAAAATGTAGGTGACATGTATGTGCTTTTGGAGATCTTTTTGCCTTCACTGGAATAGCTATAGATTGTTTTTTTGTCCAGCCTATCCAGAAAATACTCTTTTGTTTCTATAATTTGTCCTTCAGAATTATACGTGCTTTCATGTGAGTATTCATCCGTATCAGAATTCAGTTGCTTCCCTTGCCTATTGAAGGCGTATTTTGAGATTCTTACTTTTGGCTCTTCATTGGTATACTTGGTCGTTGAAGTTTCGCGTACAGAGTTGACTTTTCCTTTCAAATTCAATTTTTCCCAATCAGTTTTTTCTGTATTTATTATCGGTTTAGTGTTTTTTGCTGCTGTAAAGCTAGATGTTAGAAAAAATCCAAAAATTAGTAAAAGGGGAAATCTAAGGTTTAATACTGTTTTTTTCATTTTGATACTCTTCTTCAATATTTTCAATCGGGTATGACTTTCCTTGTTTAATACTGATTTCTTGTTGAAATTGTTCCAATTTGATACACTTTAGCCTTTCTTCCGTCCATCCCATGGGAGCATATTTAGAAGCGCTTCACCACACTGGTTATTATTATACTTTTATCGGAGTTGTGCAAGTATTGGCTGCATTGCTATTATTATATCATAGGACTGTCATGGTAGGTGCGCTTTTATACTTTTCAATTATTGTTAATATTTGGGTTTTATCTTTGGCTGTAAGGTTTGATGGGTCTTTGATGTCATCAACATTGATGGTTTTTGCTAATCTCTATTTGATTTGTTGGAATTATGATCGGTTTAAATATTTGTTCTCAACACCAAAAGTCACTGTTTCAGATTTGACAAAAACGTTAAATAAAAACAAGTTTCCACTGAAGTTTTTTAGTGGGGTGCTTTTTGCTATTTTCTTGGTTTTTGTTGTTGCGTTCAAGGTTTTTGATGTAAGACCGAGAAATACTATAGAGCAATGCAAAAGTCAATTTGAAAATACCGAATATGAAAACGAGGGCTTTGAATTTTGTAATTGTGTTCATTCTAAAGGTGGGCCTTTGAAGATCTGTCTTGATCAATATGAAATAAATATCAAAAAGCTTTCACATCCAAGGAATTTGAAATTTCTCAATTTAATATTCTTCAGCTTCACTAATAAAAGAGACCGCATAACAAAACCTTTCTTTATTAGGATTTATACACGGGAGATAGATAATGTTTTGAGTATGAATGCGTATGATATGTGATTATTTGTAAAAAAAAATTCAAACTAAAAATTTGCTTCTTTCTTTCTTTCTTTGTCTCTGTTTAATAGTTGATTAGGTTTTTTAAAATCATTTTTAACAAAAAAAGTATATGAAAAGAATATTACAATCTCCACTAATTTTAGTGTTATTTATGTTAGGGTGTTCAGGAATTGATGAATCTTCCATAAATTTGGATAAGAATGATCTTATATTAAAAAATGCTTCGGTCCCAAAACACTTAATTGATTGGTATAAGTTAGAAATAGGTAAGCAAAAAGAATTTTTGAAAAACCCAAAGAATTTATCTCTCAATAAAGATAAGATTAAATTATTATTTAGGGAGCATAATATTGATTGGGCAAGTGTTCAACAATTAGATTATAATGGTTTTGCTTCAGCTTATGAGTTCGAGATAATTCAACCTGAGTTGGTTTATCCTCATGATTTCATCAATAAATATCCATTAGATTTTCAGGAAAGAATAAACCAGACTCTTTTAATATTTGATCATGGAGAAAACATTAAAGGGTTTTTAATCAAGTATTACTACGAGGGCGAAAAACAACTAGATTTTTCAAATATAAATTATAATAATATACCGAAGGAATGGACTGGGGAAATTTGGGTTTATAGATTGGATGGAACACATGTTGTTTCATTTAATATTCTTGGTGGTAGGGTGCTAAATACCACAATACTGAGAAAAAGTGAAGAAAATATAATGAATTCTTCAGGAACGGCATCTGCAATGACTCAATGTTATGTAGTATGGACTCCTGGACCATGTGAACCAATTGAAGGTGAAGTAGGTATTGTGTGCTATGATTCGTTCAGCATCACTTGTACATCTCCTCCTGTAATGCTTGGTTATACGATTTGGTCAGGTAGTGGTGGGAGCGGAGGTGGTTCTGGTGGGATTGATCCTGGAGATCAATATTTATGTGATTTTGATCCTGATTGCATTCCTCACCCCGATGTTTCTATAAACATTGAGGATGTTATCAATTTTGATGGCTATTATGACAACCCTATTGATTTTGTAATAGAGAGCAATCCAGGTGTGAAAGATTGGCAGTCATTAAATTCAGCGCAGAGGTTTATTCATCTTTTCAATCATATAGTGAATGCCAAGGCAAATGGAAATCAATCCCTGAATATTAGAAATATCTTCTCAAATTGGCCATGGGACATTTCGTCTGATGGTCCAATCAAAGGTGATTGGGCAAACATCAGATATAATGGAAACCCCTATAGGATTTATTATGAAATTCCTGTTGTAGAACCATGGTCTATTATAAGTGTTACAGGATATGAAGGTTATAATGATAGAGGTGAGTGTAGAATTGAGTATTTAATTCATGGAGGAAATTTGCGTTCAGGGTTGATTTTAATTCCATATGCGGATTTATGTTCTTATTTTTGGGATCAGTTATTATGAGAAATGTGAAGAAAATAATGTTTTTGACCTTTCTTGTTATTATATGTTCATGTAAAGGTGGTTTGGAAGAAGGGGAGGGAGATGCTTTGTCTGAATTGACAGCCGAGGGTGATGGCGGTGGATCGATAGATATCGATATAGTCACAAGGAATGACAAGCCCGCTTGGCTTGGGATTAATGATGAGGATTCGTTAATAGTGATATTGGGTAACCTGGATACCCTTAAACTGGCTGATTTTGTATGGAATGATATTTCCTTGGGAAATATAAGTGAAGATATATTCAGAGGGAATGGTAACTATGTTCACTCCAAAAGTAGAATAAATGAAGAAATATCTTTTTATAAAAAAGATTCAACAATATTTTCATTTAATGATAAAGGATTTCGTGGATTTTATATTGAGGATATCGATAGTATGTCTTTTAAGAGTGTGAAATTGAAGGATTTAGATATATATTATTTTAAGGACAATTTTCCAAGAACCTATAGTGCGAGGAATTTTTTTATTGATGCGTATAAGATAAATTTTATTGATAATTTACCAGAGGAATATGATCGGCTCAAATTTCATTTGGAAGAATCAGAAAGGATCTTGAACATCAGGTTTATTGATGGGGTTGTAGTACAATTAGAGTTAGAGGATGGCTTTCTGTAAACATAATTAAGAGAAGGTTTTTGTTGTATGTGGCACATTCTTGGGTAGCAATTGGTTTCCATTTAGCTTTGAACTTAATCTAGGGATTAATTTAAATAGGAAAAATTGATTGAATTATTGGGAAGCTGATCTAGCTTCCCAATTTTCATAACGTAAATCTGATGTATAGAATACCTTCATTGCTTGTGTTTTTTTTGCTTTGGTTCAGTTCCTGTCAATCGACCAAGACTAGTATTAGGCAGTACTGCAAAGCTTGCCTAGATCCAGAAGATGGCATTATCATCGATGATTTGGCGAGCCCGATGCTCTCCGTTATGCAGAATAATGAGCTATGGGATATTATGAAGTTGGTTTTTGAGAAAGAAGGGTTCATCAATGTCTATGATAGATATGAGTTGGATTATGAGTTTTTCAACAATAACATTAAAGGAATAGATAGTCAGGAAGACAGAGAACAATTGGCTCTCAAGCTGGGAATCAAGTATATTCTCAAGCCATCTGTGTTGCAAACGAGGGAATCTGAAGGTTTCATGTATGATGCTATAAATCCGAATACATCCAAATATTCTTTTCCTCGAGAAGTACATCCAATTCCCAGAAAGCCAGCAGAAAATCAATCGATACTACAATATGAATTGATCGAGACTTCTTCGGGAGAGGTGGTTTACAGGGTAGATTTTGTAAACTCAGATTTAGGGTTTATAGACGATGATGGAGATGATTATAATATTAGCACAGTAATGAAAACTTTGCGGGCTGGAACCAGAAAAGGCACTAAATTCACCATTGCAGATTGCAGTTGTCCAAAGAAGAAGTACGCCAAGAGAAGGAAGTTTTGGGAGAAATTAGGTCATTGATGATTTTTCGGGGTTATGTGTCTTGGTTAAAAGAAGTTCATCTAAGCGTAGATTGCATCTACATTTTCATATCCTTGGTATTTGCAATTCGACTTTCAAAAAACAATACCCTTGAAGCAAAGATATATTAGGTGTAGTTTAAAACTACACCTAGTCGGTTTGTAGTTGATTTTAAGGGTCTCTCAAAAAACAGGAGTGCGCCCCTAAGCGTAGATTGCATCTACACTTTCATCTCCCTAGAATTTGCAATTCCAATCCAAGAGGATTATATTTAATTATGGGTGATGCTTTTCAAATTAGAGATCAGGAAATGCCTTATTTTTTGACATTCCAAGTTGTAGGATGGGCAGATGTTTTTACCAGAAAGAGGTATAGGGATTTTATCTTAGAAAATTTAGCGTATTGTAGAAAATCAAAAGGATTGTTTCTATTTGGTTATGTAATTATGAGCAATCATATTCATTTGTTGGTTCAACAAAAAGATGGTAGGTTGTCAGATTGGGTTAGGGATTTCAAAAAGTTCACAAGTAAGAAATTGATAAAAATGATTTCAGAGAACCCTGATGAAAGGAGAAAGGAGTGGCTTCAAATGATTTTTGAATATCACGGGAAGTTTAATAAGAGGAATAATGATATTCAGTTCTGGACTCACGAAAACCATGCTGTTGAAATGTATAATGTCGGCATGATAGAAAGTAGAATGAATTACATTCATGAAAACCCTGTTAGGGCTGCCATAGTTGAAAAACCCGAGGATTATTTATACTCCAGCGCAAGGGATTATTCTGGGTTAAAGGGATTGATTGATTTGGATTATTGGTGATTTTGAATAAACCTATGCCCCTAAGCGTAGATTGCATCTAAACTTATATATCCCTAGAATTTGCAATTCCACTTTCAAATAATAGAACCCACGCAGTCAAAATATTTAAGGTGTAGTTTCAAACTACACCTAGTCGGTTAGTCGTTGCTTTTTAAGGATTTCTCAAAAAATAGGGTGTGTGCCCCTAAGTGTAGATTGTATCTACACTTTCATATCCCTAAAATTTGAAATTCTGCTTTCAAATAACAATACCCACGCAGTCAAGATATTTAGGGTGTAGTTTCAAACTACACCTAGTAGGTTTGTTGTGTGTTTTATCATCCTTCCCCCAAAAGCCCCTCAACCAATTCTTCATGTTCTTCAACCCACCTGTCGTACAGTCCTCCTGTGCCAGGGCCATTGAAGCCAGTGTGGATATGGCGGACTTTGCCTTTTTTGTCGATGTAGACCAGTGTGGGAAAAGCTACTACACTGCTCAAAGCCGGCAATGCTTCCGCGGCTTTTTCTTTGTTGCTTACTCCTGCGATCAAGAAGGTATAATCTACGCCTAGCTTTTCGGCAGACTTCTTCACGCGCTGACTTGCATAGTCAAAATCCGGTTTGCTCTCAAAAGCCAAGCCGATGATTTCTATTCCTCGGTCCTTGTTTTTCTGATACCAAGGTGCCAAAAACTTCGTCTCGTCCATGCAGTTGGGACACCAGGTGCCAAATAGTTGGACGAGAACAACCTTGTCTCTGAATTTATCATCTTTGATGCTGACCATATTTCCATCGATATCGGGAAAGCTAAAATCCAGTTCGTCGTAGCCTTCTTTCAAATGGGTAAGCCCATAAGAGTCTGGCAATTCGAATTCCTCATCTCTCACCGCAATAAAGGTCTCTTCATATCTTGGTCCACTTCGGAATCTTCCCTGGATGGATCCGTCTTCCAATAGTTCGCCTGTGAAAAAGAATGCGTGGCTTCCGTCAAACGCACTCAGGTAAAAAGTGCTGCCACTGACGTTTCCTTCCAAATACCTATAGTCTCCCAAAGGAGTTAAGAATGTTCCATGTATCTTGTTTTCAGTTTGTTCGAAGCTTCCTATCGCTTCGGAAGTCTTTCCCTTTGAGTCTTGGAAAATTGTTTTCCATTTTCCCGAAAAATCAGTTTTGGGGGATTCCGAAACATCAAACCTATCGTACTTCCCCTTCTTGGCAGAAAAGGGAATGGAGTAATCCGACGAGTAATTTCTTACATAAATTCCCCGAAGTAAACTGTCTTTTTCAACTACTGCCCTGATTTCAGAATCAAAAATGCCCAAAGGGATAAAAATCGAATCATTTTTCATATATGCGTCATCAAGTTCGAGTTTTTCTTCTCCATTGATGATATTTATCACCCACTTCTCACCACTTTTTATAAATTCGAGTTCAAATGGCAATTTATCTGGGCTGATGTCCAATTCTGCCCGCCAAGTACCGCCAAGATTTACAGATGAGTTCTCAGATTTCCCACAGGAACTTAGAATAATGCAAACTATGCCAATTAATAAAATATGTGATTTCATAGGGTGATTTTTGAACCAAAAGCAAAGGTAATTCAAATAATCTATTTAGTCTATCAATTAAGTAGGGGAAAATTTGAGCGATATTTTTTTTCTTCAGTTCAGATCCTTGGGATTTTTCCCCACTTTTTCCCCTATTTAATT
Source organism: Belliella marina (assembly GCF_042682445.1). Taxonomy (NCBI): domain Bacteria; kingdom Pseudomonadati; phylum Bacteroidota; class Cytophagia; order Cytophagales; family Cyclobacteriaceae; genus Belliella; species Belliella marina. Next base: position 105,914 of record NZ_JBHUHR010000038.1, on the reverse strand, counting down.
TAGTTTTGCCCAACTAAGTGGATTGCTCTGGAATTTTTTATTCAAAACCTTTAAAAAACGCATAAATCAAGCATTTTTGATTCGGTGAAAAAAGAACTCAATCCCTTGATGATCAATGAAAAAAAGTAGATTTTTTGTCTAAATCATTGCGATAGTTGAAACTTTTAGATACTTTTAAGAAAAAGTGGTGAAAAGTGGGGTGAAGTGGTGGATAGTGTAAAAGCTTTTATTACTTTTGTATTTGAAGTAAACTCAAGATTAATCCATGGGAATGTTTAACAGTCGTTATGAATGCAAGGTTGACGCCAAAGGTCGTCTGGCATTGCCCGCCAAAATAAAGGCGGCAATTCCGGAGTCCAATGGGAGTGAACTGTTCTTGCGATTTGGTGACGATGGTTGTCTTGCGCTTTACACAGAAACAGAATTCAAAAAACTCTACAATCAGATTAATTCTCTTTCGGATAGGGATCCTATCATGAGAAGGATCAAGAGAAGCTTTTTTGACGGATTGGTAACTGTCGAGTTGGATAGCGCTGGCAGATTGCTGATCCCCAAAAATTTTATGGCCTACGCAGGGATTGATAAAGACGCCTATGTGATTGGCATAGGTTCCTACGTGGAAATTTGGAGTGCTGAAAAATATAATGAAAACGTCGTGACGGATCAAGCTGAGCTTTCCGAGTTGATGGACAAATATCTCTCTTAAGTTATGGCAGATCGAGCTTACCATATTCCTGTGATGCTTCATGAATGCATTGAAGGCTTGGAAATCAATCCCAACGGGGTCTATGTAGACCTGACATTTGGGGGTGGTGGCCACTCACGGGAAATATTGAAAAAATTGGATCAAGGCCATCTTTATGGTTTTGATCAGGATGTGGATGCGGAAGCAAATATTCCCGAGAGTGGGAATTTCACTTTTGTATCAGCAAATTTCCGGGATTTGAAGAAATACCTCCGGCTTTATGGTGTAACCCAGGTTGATGGGATTATCGCTGATTTGGGGATTTCTTCCCATCAGATCGATGAGCCTGGCAGAGGTTTTTCGACAAGGTTTGATGGTGATTTGGATATGAGGATGAGTGCATCCATGAGTATATCGGCCAAAGATGTTCTCAACACTTATGAAGAAGGAAAGCTTCATAAAATATTCGGGATCTATGGTGAAATAAAAAATGCAAAGACGCTGGCGCAGGCTGTTGTTTCACATAGGGCTGCAGAGCCGTTTGTGACGATAGAAGGCTTCAAAGCTTTGCTTCAGAAATTCGCTCCAAGAGGGAGGGAATTCAAATATTTCGCTCAGGTATTTCAAGCCTTGCGCATTGAAGTGAACGATGAGCTTGGTGCTTTGGAGGAAATGTTGCAGCAGACGATTGAGGTTTTGAAGCCGGGAGGCAGGTTGGTCGTCATGAGTTATCATTCTTTGGAAGATAGGTTGGTGAAGAACTTCATTGCCAAAGGCAAGTTTCAAGGCGAGGTTGAAAAAGACTTCTTTGGAAACTTGGTCAGGCCTCTTGAGCCTGTCACCAGAAAGGCAGTGACGGCATCGGCAGAAGAGCTGGAGTTGAACAACAGGTCTAGGAGTGCCAAATTAAGAATTGCAAAAAAGGTATAAGATGAGCCAGAATACTTTCAAAAAGAAAATCAAGCAGGCAGCTTCTCCGGGAGGTAAAAAGAAAACCCTTTTTACCCTGATTGAGGAGAAGCTTAATGTGACTGGAATTCTTGGTGATGGTATCCCGGTGAGATTTGGGCCTCCATTTTTCTTTGCCGCATTTTTGGCAATGATCTATATCTGGAGCAATCACCGGGCTGACAATTTGATCCGAAAGATCGAAAAGATGCAACAGGAAGTAGAGGATCTAAGGGCAGATGTGACTACGTTGGAAGCGGAATATATGCTCAGTAGCAAGCAGTCCGAAGTAGCCAAAAAGATTCAGCCTTTGGGAATATATGAAATAGATGAACCTCCGGTTAAAATAAAATATAAGAAGTGAATATAAAACGTTCCATAGTACTGAGAGTAAGAATAGCCTTTATTTTGGTGTTCTTATTTGCTGGGCTGATCTTTTACAGGATCGCCCATTTGCAGTTTGTGGAGGGGGAGAAATGGCAGGCAAAATCAGAGAGTCTGAATTTCCAATTTAGGCAAGTCAGTGCAACGAGGGGGAATATCTATGCTGGGGACGGTAGTTTGCTTTCTACAAGCTTGCCTTTTTACAGGGTTGTGATTGATCCTGCGGTGGCCAAAGAGGAGGTTTTTAGCAAAGGAATCGATTCACTGGCTTACTTGCTCTCTTCATTTTACAAAGACAAGTCAGCCGATTCTTACAAAAGAGCCATCAAAGATGCCAGGGCAGATGGAAAGAGATATTTGATTCTAAACCGCAAGCAAGTTGGCTATCAGGACATGCAGGCCATGAGTAAATGGCCCATTTTCAGAAATGGAAGAAATTCAGGTGGGATCATATTTGAAAAGGTAGAAAAGCGGTACAGGCCATTCAATGACCTTGCAAACAGAACCGTGGGCTATATCAATGAGGATAAATATGGAGCTGGGATCGAGTATAGTTTCAACGAATATTTGGAAGGGAAAAACGGTAAGGCTTTGTTTCAGAGGATTGCCGGGGGAAGTTGGAAGCCGGTATTTGATGCGGAAGATATCAAGCCAGATGATGGTTTTGATATTTTGACGACTTTGGATGTGAATATCCAGGATGTAGCTGAATCTGCCTTACTCAGACAATTGACAAATAAAGACGCAGAATTTGGATCTGTCATTGTGATGGAAGTGGCTACCGGTAAAATCAAGGCCATTGCCAATCTTCAAAAAAATGGTGGTGGTAGAGGTTACGGTGAGAATTACAATTATGCCATAGGAGACCAAGGACTGACTGAGCCTGGCTCTACATTCAAGCTTTTGTCAATGTTGGCACTGTTGGAAGAGGGCAAAATCAACTTGGATGAAGCCATTGATACAGGGAATGGGACGTTTAGGTTTTATGATAGGGTTATGAGGGATGCCAAAAATGGAGGATATGGAGTCATCTCTATCAGAGAGGCATTTGAAAAATCTTCCAACGTAGCGATCTCAAAACTGGTGGAGGAGAATTTTGGGCACCAGCCAAAGAAATTTGTCAGCTATATACAAAAAGTTGGGCTGGATCAGCCGATTGGGTTCCAACTAAAGGGTGAAGGTGCCCCGTATTTCAAAACTCCAGGTGAAAAATACTGGTACGGGACGACTTTGCCATGGATGTCGATAGGTTATGAATCCAAGCTTACCCCCATGCATACTTTGATGCTTTACAATGCAGTGGCAAACGGTGGGAAAATGGTGAAGCCGATGATTGTACAGGCCATTGCGAGGGGAAATCAGGTTGAGAAAAGTTTTGAGACAGAGGTATTGAGAAAGAGCATTGCTTCTGAGAAAACGATCAAACAGCTTCAGGGACTATTGCAAGGTGTCGTTGACAATGGAACTGCAAAAAATATCCACAACAGCGATTACAAGATTGCCGGAAAGACAGGGACTGCCCAGAAATTGATTGATGGCAGGTATACGCAAAGATACTATACCTCTTTTGCCGGATATTTTCCTGCGGATAATCCGAAGTATTCTGCAATCGTCATTATAGATAGTCCAAAGGGTTTCAATGCTTATGGTGGGGATGTTTCCGCTCCGGTTTTCAAGGAAATTGCAGATAAGATATATGCCCAGGACTTACAGATCAATGTCAAGAGTCAGCCTAAGTTTCAGTATGCAGATTCGAATACAGATGAGTTTCCATTTATCCAAGCAGGAAAATTCGATGAACTTCAGATGCTCTGCAACAAGTTTGGAATCTCCAACCATTACAACAATGATGGAGGGGAAAGTTGGGTGAAATCCACGGTCAGTAATAAATCCATCCAATGGAAGGCCAATAAAGTAGAGTCCCCGACAGTTCCTGATGTAAGTGGGTTGTCCTTGAGGGATGCGCTTTATGTATTGGAAAACAAGGGGCTTAGGGTAGTCTATGAAGGTAAGGGTAGGGTGAAAAACCAATCCATGTCAGCGGGCAGTACAGTTCACCAAAATACGGTTATCAAATTAGTATTGGGTTAAATGAAGATATTAAAAGACATATTGTACAAAGTTTCATTGAATGCCACCATTGGAAATATGGACAGGGAGATCAGTGAGATTGTTTTTGATAGTCGTAAGGTTGTCAAGGATAGTGTCTTTGTGGCTATACCGGGGACATTGGTAGATGGTCATGGTTTTATACTTGCTGCGATTGAGAAAGGCGCAGGGGTTATTGTCTGTGAAATACTTCCGGAGGATTTGCATCCAGAGATTACTTATGTTCAGGTAATCAGTGCAGCAAGTGCGCTGGGAGTTATGGCTGCGAATTATTATGAAAATCCATCCAGCAAATTGAAGTTGGTAGCTGTGACCGGAACCAACGGAAAGACGACGACAGCGACTTTGCTGTACCAGTTGTTCGTGGAAATGGGGTATGAAGTTGGTCTTTTGTCCACCGTGGAAAACAAGATCAGCGATGAGGTTATCCCTGCTACCCATACGACACCGGATGCTTTGAGTATTCAGGCGTTGTTGGCCAGGATGGTTGAGGCTGGATGTACCCACTGCTTTATGGAAGCAAGTTCTCATGCAATAGTACAGGGAAGGACTTCCGGAGTGCAGTTATCAGGGGCGGTTTTTACGAATATTTCGCATGATCACTTGGATTATCATGGCACATTTGACGAGTATATCAAGGCAAAGAAAAAGCTTTTTGATGAATTGCCTAAAGATTCATTTGCCCTGATCAATGCAGATGACAAAAGAGGGATGGTCATGCTACAGAATACCAAGGCTGCCAGACAGACTTTTGGGCTGAAATATCCTGCAGACTTCAAGGCAAAGATCTTGACCAATGCTTTGGAAGGGTTAGAACTGGATATCAATGGGAAGCAAGTCTGGTTTAGGATGATAGGGGAATTCAATGCCTACAATATCCTTGGGGTCTTGGGGACAGCAGTTCTCTTGGGTGAAGATGAAGAAGAGGTGTTGATGCAGCTTTCCAAAGTACAGGGTGCCCAAGGGAGGTTTGATAAGATTTCGATTGCGGGAATCACCGCAATAGTGGATTACGCACATACTCCTGATGCTTTGGAAAATGTGTTGAAAACCATCCAAGGCGTGAGGTCAGGAGGAGAGCAAGTGATCACCGTCGTAGGGTGTGGAGGGAACAGGGATAAGACCAAGCGGCCAATCATGGCAAGAATAGCGACTCAGTTGAGTGATAAGGTGATTTTGACCTCTGACAATCCAAGAGACGAAGAACCCATGCAGATTCTAAAGGAAATGGAATCAGGGGTGAATCCAGTGGATTTCAAAAAAACCATGATCATCGAAGATAGAAGGGAAGCGATCAAAACGGCAGGGATCATAGCCAATAAAGGGGATATCATATTGATAGCCGGCAAAGGGCATGAAACCTACCAAGAAATAAAAGGTGTGAAGCATCCTTTTGATGACCGCGAGATAGTAAAAGAATTGATAACCCTATTGAATAAGTAAAAGATGTTATACCCGATTTTTGAATATTTCGACCAAGTATTGGATATCCCAGGAACGGGAGTGTTTCGCTATATCTCCTTCAGGGCAGGTATGGCAGCGCTTGTTTCTCTGGTGATCACGATCACTTTTGGTCAGAATATCATCAGTTGGATCCGCAATAAGCAGATTGGTGAGACTGTAAGGGACTTGGGGCTGGAAGGTCAGACTGAGAAGAAAGGTACGCCGACTATGGGTGGATTGATGATCATGGCGGGGATCATTATCCCAACTTTGCTTTTTGCCAATGTCAACAATATTTACATCATCCTTTTGCTGATTACGACGCTTTGGCTTGGAGCAATCGGCTTCCTGGATGATTACATCAAAGTATTCAGGAAAAATAAGGAAGGCCTTGCAGGGAGATTCAAAATCATTGGCCAAATCGTCATTGGGATCATTGTAGGGGCTACACTATACTTTCATGAGGGAGTTGTAGTGAGGGAGTTTACGAACCCTGTATCCATAGAGGAAGGTGTGGTTGAAACCCCCGCATTCAAGGACGTGAAGACGATGAAGACGACCATTCCTTTTATGAAGGACAATGAGTTGAACTACGAGAGGGTATTTGGTTTTCTCGGGGAAGCTGCGACACCGATTTTCTATATCCTGATTGTGATTTTCATCATTACGGCAGTTTCTAATGGAGCCAATATTACAGATGGAATAGATGGTCTTGCGGCAGGTACTTCAGCCATCATTGGCTTGACGATAGCCATATTTGCCTATATATCGGGTAATGCCATCTTTTCCCAGTACCTGAATGTTTTCTTTATCCCAAATTCTGGTGAGTTGGTGATATTCTGTGCTGCATTTGTGGGTGCATGTATTGGTTTTTTGTGGTACAATGCCTACCCAGCCCAGGTATTTATGGGGGATACAGGAAGCTTGATGCTTGGTGGGGTGATTGCGGTCCTCTCTTTGACGTTGAGAAAAGAATTGTTGATTCCTGTGCTATGCGGAATTTTCGTAATCGAAAATGCCTCTGTGATCATTCAGGTGTCATATTTTAAGTATACAAGAAAGAAATACGGTGAAGGAAAGAGGATATTTTTGATGTCCCCCCTACATCACCATTATCAAAAGAAGAACATCCACGAAGCTAAGATCGTGACTAGATTTTGGATTTTGGGGATTCTGCTTGCCATCATCACTTTGGCAACATTAAAGTTGAGATAAAATGAACAAAAAGATAGTCATACTGGGAGCCGGAGAAAGTGGATTGGGGGCAGCATTGCTCGCAAAACAGCAGGGCTATGCAGTATGGGTATCAGATATGGCAGCAATAAGTGCTTCCAGAAAAGTCTCCTTGATAGCAGCGGGGATAGCCTTCGAAGAGGGAAAACATACTGAAGAAGAAATTCTCAGTGCCGATGAGATCATCAAAAGCCCAGGGATTCCTTCAAAAGCACCAATCGTCAAATTGGCATTCGAAAAAGGGATTCCAATCATAGATGAATTGGAATTTGCCTACAGATTTTCAAATGGAAAGGTAATCGCAATCACCGGAACCAATGGCAAGACTACCACGACGCTTTTGACCTATCATATGCTCAAAAGTGCCGGTATGGATGTGGGATTGGCCGGGAATGTTGGGCAAAGCTGGGCAGGTCAGCTGGTGGACGGAGACAAAGACTGGTGGGTGATCGAAGTGAGTAGCTTCCAGATAGATGGATTTGTGGGTTTCAAGCCTGCGATAGCCATTTTGACAAATATCACTCCGGATCATTTGGATAGGTATGATTACAAGTTGGAGAATTATATCGCATCGAAAGTTTCTTTATTCAAAAATATGGAAGCTGAGGATTTGGTGATCTACAATGCAGATGACCTGAACATCCACAATGGTCTGGTAAAATCTCCTATCAGTGCAAGTGTTCTGACTGTTTCTACTTCCAGCGTATCTAATGTGGGAGGGTATTTTGATGGAAATAGTATTGCTGTCAAAACCAATGGGAAATCCATCAAAATTGGGACTTCGGAGATTGTATTGAAAGGTGTTCACAACATGCAGAATGCGATGAGCGCAACATTGGCAGCATTGACCGCAGGTGTGGGACAAGAAACGATCAGGACTGCATTGAAGGATTTCCAAAATGCCCCACATAGGATGGAATTAGTGGACGTGGTCAAGGGGATCACATTTGTCAATGACAGCAAAGGTACCAATGTAGATGCGACTGCGTATGCATTGGAGAGCTTTGAGGAGTCATTGGTTTGGATAGCGGGAGGGGTTGATAAAGGCAATGATTACTCAGTATTGTTTCCGGTAGTTGAAGATCAAGTGAAAGCTTTGATTTGCTTGGGGGTTGACAACGAGAAATTGAAATCGGCTTTCGCCGGGAAAGTACAAAAGATAAGGGAAACGGAAGATATTGCCCAAGCAGTAGCTTGGGGGTTGGAATATGGTGAAAAGGGAGACGTGGTATTGCTGTCACCGGCATGTGCCAGTTTTGACCTTTTTAAAAACTACGAGGACAGAGGCGATCAATTCAAATCTGCTGTAAGGGCATTGAAAAAATAAGGGAGTTATGATGAACGCAGCGAAGAAGTTTGTAGATGATAATTTGAAAGGCGACCCAATAATTTGGGGTATCGTGATCATTTTGTCTATCATCAGCATGCTGGTAGTTTATTCGGCTACCGGTTCTCTTGCATACAAATATAGAGGTGGTGATACAGAAAGCTACATCATCAAACATGGCTTTTTGGTAATCATAAGCTTTGCAGTCATGTGGGCTGTGCACAAAATACCATATAAGACATTTGGATTGATTGGGCGTCTATTGTTGGTAGCATCTATTCCATTATTGATTTTTACCTACTTCTTTGGGTCGAATATCAATGAAGCCAATAGATGGTTGACGATTCCTTTGATCGACCAGGCATTCCAGCCATCTGATGTGGCCAAATTGGCGTTGATAGCAACTTTGGCGAGTCTTTTGGCAAGAAAGCAGCAGAATATCAGGGATTTTCAGAATACCTTTTTGCCTATTATGATAGCCATTGCGATTGTGTGTGGTTTGATTGGGATGGCAAATATGTCCACTGCGGTGTTGCTGCTGATGACTTGTCTTTTGCTGATGTTTATTGGAAGGGTCCCGATGCGGTTTATAGTCATGGTAGTCATGATTGGCGGATTGGCATTGACTACTTCCCTTTTGTTGGGACAAAGGGGAGGGACATTCTTTTCCAGGATAGAAAATTTTATCTCAGGAGAAGATATTCCTTATCAGGCAGAACAATCATATATAGCGATATCTACTGGTGGGATTACGGGTAAAGGTCCGGGAAATTCTGAACAAAGAAATTCGCTTCCCCATCCATATTCCGATTTCATATTTGCAATCATCATAGAAGAATATGGGCTTGTAGGTGGGGCGACAGTATTGTTCCTCTATTTGGCCTTATTGTATCGGGGGATGCGGATCGTAGCTTCCTCTACCAAGCCTTTTGGGGGATTGCTCTCGGCAGGGCTGAGCTTTGCCCTGGTGCTCCAAGCGATGGTCAATATGGCTGTAGCGGTAGGTTTGGGACCTATCACAGGATTACCACTTCCGCTGTTGAGCATGGGGGGGACGTCTTTGATTTTCACAGGATTTTCTTTGGGGATCATCCTGAGTGTGAGTAGAGGAGATCATGAGGATTCGGTAGAGCCGATTGTGGAAGGAAAAAATAGACCTAGAAAAACATTGCAGACAATATAAAAAATATAGCTTATCGAAAAGTCAACAACATATAGAATCATGATCAGCGGTGGAGGTACCGGAGGACATATTTACCCTGCGATAGCCATTGCCAATGCCTGGAAAGAAAAATATCCAGACACTGAATTCTTGTTTGTTGGTGCGGAAGGTAAGATGGAAATGCAAAAAGTACCAGAAGCTGGATACAAAATAGAAGGGTTGAAAGTCGCAGGATTGCAGAGGAGTTTGTCCCTTTCAAATTTGAATTTTCCATTCAAGCTTTTGGGAAGTCTTAGAAAAGCAAAGAGCCTGATCAATGATTTCAAGCCTGATGCTGCGGTCGGAGTGGGTGGCTATGCGAGTGGACCATTGTTGTATGCAGCACAGAATAAAGGGATTCCGACCTTGATTCAGGAGCAGAATTCCTATGCTGGATTGACCAATAAATTGCTTTCCAAAAGAGCCCGCACTATATGTGTGGCTTATCCAGGGATGGGAAAATTTTTCCCAGTGGAGAAATTGGTTTATACGGGAAATCCTGTGAGGAAGGATATCATGGATTTGGTAGGTAAGAGAGAAGAAGCAGAAAAGCATTTTGGGCTGGATGCAGGGAAAAAGACGCTTTTGGTATTGGGGGGAAGTCTGGGGGCAAGGACAATCAACCATGCGGTCATTCAGGATATGAATGCTTTGGAGGATGCAGGTTATCAGGTATTGTGGCAAAGTGGGCGCTTTTATTTTGAAGAGATGAATTCAAAAGTAACGGCATCAGGGTTGGGTCATATACATGTACTTGAGTTTATCAGGGAAATGGACTTGGCCTATGCAGCTGCAGATGTAGTCGTGTCTAGGGCAGGGGCATTGTCTGTTTCGGAACTGAGTTTGGTTGGGAAGCCTGTGGTATTTATTCCTTCCCCGAATGTAGCAGAGGATCACCAGACCAAAAATGCCATGGCTTATGTAAGCCAAGATGCCGCCGTTCTATTGAAAGATGTAGATGCGGTTGGGAAATTGAAAGCCACTGTAGATGCAGTGATGAAAGATGAAGTAAAAGCCGAAAAATTGGCTTCAAACATAAAAAAATTAGCAAAGCCGAATGCGGCAATAGAAATCGTTGAAGCATTGGAAGCAATCATAAAATGAATGTAAGAAATCTACATAGCGTCCATTTCTTGGGTATCGGTGGTATCGGCATGAGTGCTTTGGCCCGATGGTTCAACCATCTTGGGATCAAAGTGTCAGGTTATGATAAGACACCATCCCCCTTGACCAAAAGATTGGAAGAGGAAGGGATGGAGATTTCCTATGAAGATGCGGTTGGGAATATTCCTTCCCAAGTAATGGACTACAAAGACCAAACTTTGATTGTTTGGACTCCGGCGATGCCAAAGGATTCAGCACAATTGAATTTCTTCATCAATGAAGGGTTTGGCTTGAAAAAAAGAGCGGCGGTATTAGGGTTGATTACTTCGGATTTGCCTACGATTGCTGTAGCAGGGACACATGGTAAAACCACTACATCTTCCATGGTGGCGCATTTGCTGAAGTATGGAGGGGAAAATATTGCGGCATTTTTGGGAGGTATTACCCAAAATTACGAGAGCAATCTTATTCTGCACGATGAATCAGGGCAAGATGCAACAGTGGTAGTGGAAGCGGATGAGTTCGACCGTTCATTTCTACAGCTACATCCCAATACTGCCATCTTGACAAGTGTAGATCCAGATCATTTGGATATCTACGGAGATGACAAAGTCATGCGTGAAGGATTTAGTGAATTCATTGACTTGATTGCTCCGGATGGAAAGCTGTATATCCATTCCAAAGCATTTGTGAAATTGGGAAAAGAAGATTATAAATCCCTTTCAGTAACCCAATATGGAATAGGATTTGGTTCAATACAGGCTGAGAACATCGAAGCTTTGCCGGGAAGTTTCAAGTTTGATTATGTCCATGGAGAGCAGCGGATTGAGGGTTTGGAATTGAAAATGCCTGGTTTTCATAATGTTGAAAATGTGCTTCCTGCCATAGCGATAGCGTTGGATGCAGGGATTGGGGTAGAGAAGCTCAGAGAAGGCGTGGGTACATTCAAAGGCGTGAAAAGAAGATTTGAAATCCATGTGCAGAATGACGAAAAGGTGTATATCGATGACTATGCGCATCATCCCGAGGAGATCAGGGCGTTTTTGGGTTCCGTAAAAGCGATGTATCCAGAAAATAGGTTGACAGCGGTATTCCAGCCACACTTGTTTTCAAGGACTAGGGATTTTGCGGAGGGGTTTTCCGACAGTCTGTCGATTGCAGATGAAGTGGTTTTGCTGGATATCTATCCGGCGAGGGAGTTGCCGATAGAAGGGGTGACATCGGGAATGCTTTTGGCAAATATCAAGTCGGGTATGAAGTCACTTCAGAGCAAGGAGAGTCTGATGACCTACTTGAACGTAAGCAAACCTGAGGTACTGGTGACCATTGGGGCTGGCGATATTGATAGATTGGTTGGACCGATAGCTAAATGGATGCGCGATGAAAACTAACATGAAAAAAACGATCAGTTTCACTGTCATTGTGATGGTTTTGGTTGTCTTCATCGGGTTTGTCGAAAAGAAGAATTCCGAAAAGCGCATGACGAATATACAGGTAAAAGTGAATGCGATTGCCGATGTGTATTTTGTGGATGAAAAGGAGATTTTGGAGAAACTCAAGACGGAGTTCCCCATATTGAATACAGGGATTTCAATGAGTGAATTGAATTTCAGCAGTATTGAGAAAAAAGTGGAAAACCATCCGTTTGTCAAGAATGCTGAGGTTTTTGGAGATTTGAAAGGAAATGTATGGATAGAGATTGACCAGCATAAGCCAATGGCAAGGATCGTGCGTCCAATGGCGGCAGATGGGTATATTTCTACAGAAGGGATCCTTCTACCTACTTCCCCAAATTATACCACAAGGGTATTGACCTTGGAAGGTGCTTATGCAGAGGGTTTATTGGGGTTTGAGGATTTGAGTAAGAAACATGGAGATTTATTGACTTTGATCAAGTTCATAGAAAAGAATGATTTCTGGAGAGCACAGATCACGGGTTTGGAAATCAGCAAAAAAGGAGATATCAAGTTTCACCAACAGGTAGGCAAGCAGGTGATCGAGTTTGGTGAAGCAGTAGATATAGAAGAAAAGTTTAAAAAGATCAGCCTGTTTTATGATGAGATTCTTCCTGCCAAAGGATGGAACGCATACAGCAGGGTGAATGTAAAATATAAGGATCAAATTATTTGTGAATAATTGAATGGCTATGGAAAATGACAACTTAATCGTAGGACTGGATATCGGAACCACCAAAATCTGCGCAATCATTGGGCGTAAAAATGAATTTGGGAAATTGGAAGTGCTCGGTATGGGCAGGGCTGTATCTGATGGTGTTATCAGAGGTATTGTGACCAATATTGACAAAACTGTCAATGCAATCCAAAAAGCTGTGCAAGATGCTTCTGATATGGCAGATGTAAATATCGGTGAGGTAATCGTCGGTATTGCAGGTCAACATATCAAGAGTACTGTCCATCACGGTGTGACGATAAGACGTCAAAACCAAGATGAAATCACCATCGAGGATGTACGTGGTCTTTCCAATGATATGGAAAACATTGTCGTTCCTCCGGGAAATTCCATCATCCATGTCATGCCTCAGGATTATACCGTGGATTATGAAGATGGCATCAAAGATCCCGTTGGGATGTCTGGTTCGAGATTGGAAGCCGATTTCCATATCATCACTGCCCAGACTACAGCCATCAACAATATCAATAGGTGTGTTAAAAGGGCCAATTTAAACTCGCAAGATTTGATTTTGGAGCCATTGGCAAGTTCACTTTCGGTACTTGGGGATATTGACAAGGAAGCAGGTGTTTGTTTGGTTGATATTGGAGGTGGTACTACAGATATTGCCATTTTCTATGACAATATCATTAGACATACAGCAGTGATTCCATTGGGTGGAAACATCATTACTACCGATATCAAAGAGGGGTGTATGGTATTGCATCATCAGGCAGAGTTGTTGAAGACAAAATTTGGAAAAGCCATAGCCGAAGAAGCCAATCCAAATGAGATCGTTTCTATCCCAGGTCTTAGGAATAGACCGCCAAAAGAAATTTCAATCAGAAACTTGGCAGCTATCATCCAAGCCAGGATGGAAGAGATTATAGAGTATGTCCAAAATGAGCTGGTAGCCAGTGGCCACTATAAAAAATTGGCAGCAGGAATTGTATTGACAGGAGGAGGTGCCCAATTGCAAGGTGTTGCACAGTTGTTTGAGTACATGACTGGTTTGGATACCAGGATCGGTTATCCAAATGAACACCTTGGGAAATGTAAAATCGAAGAAGTAAAGAGTCCCATGTATGCGACCACAGTAGGCCTTGTATTGGCGGGCTTTAAATCGCTGGATGACAGGGAAACTTCTTATAATGAGCGGTCTGTAGATGCTGGAAATGGGGTCAACCAAAACCTCAAAGTCAAACAGAACGATAAGATCCATTTAAATGCAGATAAATTATTCTCTAGAATAGGAAGCCGAATCAAAGATATAATCGGTGGAGATGTAGGGGATGAAGGAGGAAATTACTAGGGCTTATCGATTAAAGGGGAGCTGGGAGACATTGTTTTTCATTTCCCCCTTCCTTAAGTCCAGTCTAAAAATATAAAAGTTCACCAAAATAAATTCAAAATGTCAGATAACATGAAAGATTACAAATTTGATCTTCCAAAAAATCACAAATCTATCATCAAGGTGATAGGTGTCGGAGGAGGTGGTTCTAATGCGGTGAACCACATGTACAACCAAGGTATCAAGGATGTGGAGTTTGTGGTAGTCAACACAGATGCCCAAGCTTTGAAAAGCAGCCCTGTACCTTTGAGGCTTCAGTTGGGTGCAAACCTAACCGAAGGGCTAGGAGCTGGTGCAAATCCTGAAAAAGGAAGAAACGCAGCTTTGGAAAGCAAAGAAGAGATTAGAGAGCTTTTGTCGGACAATACCAAAATGGTGTTTATCACTGCCGGTATGGGTGGTGGAACCGGAACTGGTGCAGCTCCTGTGATCGCAAAGATCGCCAAGGATTTGGATATCCTGACCGTGGGTATTGTGACTGCCCCATTTATTTTCGAAGGGAAAAAGAAAATGAATTCTGCCCAGTTGGGAATAGAATCTTTGAGGGACAATTGCGATACGGTACTGGTCATACTCAATGATAAGTTGAGGGAAATCTATGGCAATCTTGCCATCAGATCCGCTTTTGCAAAGGCGGATAACATTCTCTCAACGGCTGCAAAATCCATTGCGGAAATCATCACTGTTCACCAGGATGTAAACGTTGATTTTGAAGATGTGAAGACGGTCATGAAAGATGCCGGTGCTGCTGTGATGGGATCTGCAACCGAAGAAGGTGAAGGAAGAGCCATCAAAGCTGCTGAAAAAGCAATCGCATCTCCATTGTTGAATAATGTTGACATCAAAGGTGCCCAAAAAATCCTCTTGTCTATCATGTCTGGAGAGGATGAAGAGTTGTCAATGGATGAATTGAGTGAAATCACCGAATATATCCAAGAGAGAGCTGGTGAAGAGGCTGAAGTTATCTTTGGTCAAGGGATCGATACGGATTTGGGTAAAGCAATTAGGGTTACTGTTATTGCTACAGGTTTTGAAATGGACAGGTTGACAACTTTAGCTGCTCCAGCTTCAGGTAATGAAGAAACCAAATCGGACAAAAAAGTAATTGAAGTGACTGAGGAGGCTGAACCGGTAAAGAAACTCATCCATTTGGAATCAGGAAAAACTTCCAAAATCGAAGAGGAAGCTCCAGCGGTCTCCGGACAGACTTATACCTTTACTTTCAACAAACCATTATTCCCTACAGCAACAGAAAGCAAGACTTCTGTAGAGGCATCCAAGCCACAGGAAACAAAGAGGGTTGATGCACCAAAGCAGGTTGAGCTGAATGAGGAAGAGGAAGAAAGCGGGTTCGAGTTTGTAAAAGTGAACAACCAAGAGCCAGAGAAGAAGGTCTTTACTTTGCAAGATGAAGAGCAACCTGCTGCAAAGGCACCGGTTGAGGAAGAGAACCCAGTTGAAAATCCAGCTTACGGGAATGATTACTACGAGCAGTTGAAGCAAAAAGCAATTCAAAGGGCCCACGAGCGGTTTGAAAAGCTGAAAAGCATCAAGAGCTTTAACCAAAACCCAGAAGAGTTTAAGGATAAATTAGATACTCCTGCTTATGTAAGGAAGCAGATTAAGTTGAATGATGTGCAGCATAGTTCTGAAAGAAGTATTTCAAGGTTCAATTTGACAGATGACAATGAATTCTTGAAAAACAATAGATTTCTGCATGACAATGTTGATTAAGTCTTAGAACTTAATCAACATTTCAGCTTGGGTTTGAAGCAATTCCATGTACAGCCTGTTGGTGAGCAGGTTATCTGACATATTGTCCTCGATCTTTGCGTATTTGAGTTTGAGGGCAAGTACATGCATGCCCAGATAATGGAAGATGTCGGTAAGGTGGCTCAAAGCGATGCCACCACCGCCTATTCCAGAAGAAACCCCAACCAATGCACACTTTTTGTCCCTGAATGCATTCGGGTAAGTCATCCCATCAATAAATGCTTTTAGTGCTCCGGGAAATGAACCATTGTATTCCGGCACGATAAACACAAATTTGTCCCCTTCCATTACTTTGCTGTGAAATTCGTTGTACATCGAGTTTTTCCCGTTGTTTTCGTACAAAGCAGAAAATAAAAAATCAATTGGTAGCTGTTCGAGTTCGAGGATTTCTGATGTTTCCCCTTGTCCAAAAAGTATTTCTTGATAGATTGAAGCGATCTTTTTTGAGATCGAATTTTTTCTGTTTGTGCCAACTATAATTTTGATCATCTGATTCGTATTCCTTTTTTGTATGCTGATACTACAATTTGTTTAGATATTTAGTTTCGGGTTTTTCTCTTAAATTTTAGGGAATCTCTGGGTGATTTCAGTGCAAATCTTGTTGATCTGAAGACTAGTCTTATTTCCTGTTGCGGCATTAGTGATTTTGAATTTGGTTCTTCTAGCCTCTGTGTTGCCTGTTGAGAGTAGTCCAGTTTGCATTTCCATATTGCCAAAGTAGCGGATTGTCATCCTAAACTTAAATGATTTCCGTATTTTAGTCCAAAATTATGAATTATGAGGCAAGAACCTGAGATTGATTATTTGGAGCAAATAAAGCATGCTAAAGACCATATCAAAAATGTCTTTAAAAAAAATATTGATATTGGGATTATTCTGGGAACTGGACTTGGGCAGCTCATCAATCAAATTGATGTCAAGCATGAAATTCCGTATGATGAAATTCCATTTTTTCCGATTTCCACAGTAGAGAGCCACAGTGGTAGGTTGGTCATCGGGGAGTTGTCCGGTAAAATTGTAGTAGCAATGCAAGGCAGGTTTCATTATTATGAGGGGTATTCTATGAAGGAAATAACTTTTCCTGTAAGGGTGATGAAGGCGATAGGAGTATCCAAACTTTTTGTTTCCAATGCTGCCGGTGGCTTGGATCCCAATCATCAAATCGGTGACTTGATGATTCTCAACGACCATATAGATTTGTTTCCGGAAAATCCTTTGAGGGGAAAGAACCTGGATTCTTTTGGGGTGAGATTTCCTGACATGAGTGAGCCATATTGTTCAGAATTCATTGATAGGGCCATTGCAATTGCAAAAGATAATAACATCAATATCAATCTGGGCGTGTATGCAGGGGTGCAAGGGCCAAACCTGGAAACCAAGGCAGAATACAAATACCTCAGAACAATCGGGGCAGATGCTGTCGGCATGAGTACCATACCAGAGGTGATAGTAGCAAGACATATGGATATGAAAGTCTTTGCTGTCTCAGCCATCACTGACCTATGTTCTCCCGGAAATGTCAAAGAAATCAGTATCGCTGAAGTCCTTGCCGCGGCTGCCATTGCCGAGCCAAAGATGTCTTTGGTTATCAAAGAGTTGGTGAGGGAGGTTTGAGAAGCGAGAGGGGGGCATGCATAAGACGCAGAGGACGCAGGGGTGCAGAGTTACGTTGAGGTTATAGGTGATATGAGAAGCTAGAGACGAGAGACGAGAAGCAAGACACCTATTTCAGGACGAGACCTGATGACAACCCGGAGAGCCTGTCCCGTAATCGGGAAGTTGAACTTCCTCATTTAAAAGAAAAAAGTGTCAAGTAATTTCAGGGCATGACAAACCTTTTGAGCCTTATAACTTTCCAACCTTTTAATCCAATAATCTTCCAATCAAGCTGACTAAACAAAAACCTTCTAACCTTGCAACTTTCCAACTTTCTATTCCATCAACCTTAAAACATTATAACTTACCTCCAACCCTTATGAAATACCTGGAAAAAGCAAAATCAGCAGCAGCTTACATCCAATCCCAAATTTCCCAACAAGCAGACACTTTGGTGATTTTGGGTTCTGGTCTGGGTGGATTTGCAAAAGTTTTGGAAGAAGCTGTTTCCATTCCATATAGTCAGATTCCTTATTTTCCTGTTTCCACCGTTGCAGGGCATTCGGGAGAGTTGATGCTTGGGAGGATTGGTGACAAATGGGTCTGGGTCATGAATGGGAGGTTTCATTATTATGAAGGATATGAATTGGGAGAGACTGTATTCCCTTTGAGGGTTTTGAGTTTGGTGGGGGTAGAGCGATTGGTAGTGTCCAATGCGGCAGGTGGATTGAATCCTGATTTCAAAGTCGGTGATTTGATGCTTATCACAGACCATATTGATAAATTCCCTTCAAACTCTTTGAGGGGTAAGGATGCCACAGATTTTGGACTGAGGTTCCCCGACATGAGTGAGCCTTATGATTTAAAATGGAGAAACCTAGCCAAGGAAATGGCAAAATCATTACATATCAATTTGCGTGAGGGTACATACACCGGAGTGACTGGCCCAAGCTTGGAAACCAAAGCAGAAATCCGATATTACAGAACTTTGGGTGGTGATGCCGTCGGCATGAGTACAGTGCCTGAAGTCATAGCCGCCAATCAAATAGGGATGAAAGTCCTCGGTATCTCAGTCATCACCAATGAATGTAACCCAACTGATAACAAGCTTTTTGCCCATGAAGATGTGGTGGATGTGGCTACCAAATCGGGAAAAGCGATGCAGGAGTTGGTGAAAGGGGTCATTTAATTTTCCATGTTTTTATAGTTGGGTGAAATTGATTGCTTTATATCTTTTTGTCAAGTTTCATCCAAACGAATATCCATAAGCATCAAAAATCAAATATCCCATTTGGCCCGGTGCTACATATTTTTTTTTGCTACTTCCCTACATCTGCGTAACTTCGTCGGATAATTTTCCCATCAATCGACTATGTCACTGATCGTCCAGAATCTAACCAAAATCTACGCAGAACAAAAAGCCTTGGATCAAGTTTCCTTTGAGGCGGAAAAAGGGCAGGTTTTGGGTTTTTTGGGGCCAAATGGAGCAGGGAAATCTACCACCATGAAAATCGCCACGGGATTTCTCCTCCCCGACGAAGGGGATGTACTGATCAATGGCATTTCCGTTTTACAATCCCCAAAAGAGGTTTCCAAGCTGATTGGCTATTTGCCTGAGCATAATCCACTGTATTTGGAGATGTATGTGCGGGAGTTTTTGGGATTTATCGCAGGGCTCTATGGGATAAAAGGCCAGAAGGTCAAAAAACGGATCGATGAATTGATTCCACTTTGTGGTTTGGAGGTGGAAGCACACAAAAAGATCCACCAACTTTCCAAAGGATATCGACAACGGGTGGGTTTGGCAAAGGCATTGATCCATGACCCCGAAGTGATCATTTTGGATGAACCTACCACAGGATTGGATCCTAACCAATTGGTGGAAATCCGTGCGCTGATCAAGAAAATCAGCAAGGAAAAAACCTTGATCCTTAGTACCCATATCATGCAAGAAGTAGAAGCAATCTGTGATAAAGTTGTGATTATCAACAAAGGAAAGATAGTAGCTTCCGATCTAATCTCTGATTTGAAATCAGAAGCAGGGAAAGTGGAACTTGTCTTGGAAACAGAAGAATCCTTAGACTTGGCTTGGTTTGAAGGTGTTGGACAAGTCGAATTTATCCAAAAAAAGCAATCTGCTGTATCCATTCTCGTTGAAGATGGGAGTGTCGGCAGAAAAGCTTTGCTTCAAATTGTACAAGAAAAAGAGTTGAATTTGATCAGTGTTCAGCAGAAGGAAAAGAATTTGGAATCTATTTTTCAACAAATCACCCAAAGCAAATAATTTGATGCGCGCATTGTACTGGAAAGAAATCAACGCCTTTGTCGGAAACCTTTCGGGGTTCCTGATTTTGGCTGTTTTCCTGATTTCCATTGGATTGATGGTCTGGGTTTTTCCGGACTCTTCGGTGTTGGTTTATGGTTTTGCTGATTTGGAACCTTTATTCGTTTATACTCCCTATGTTTTTACTTTTCTGATTCCGGCGATCACCATGAAGATGATTGCAGAAGAGCGTAAATCAGGTACTTGGGAGATTTTGAGGACCTCGCCACTTGGAGATTTGGCTATTGTCTTAGCTAAATTCCTTGCTGCTTTTACACTGGTTTTCGTTGCTGTTTTACCCACTTTGGTTTATTACTACAGCATCGTACAGCTTGGTGATCCTGTTGGGAATATTGATCATGCAGGATTCTTTGGTTCGTGGATAGGACTTATGTTGATAGGGGCTGTTTTTGTTTCGATAGGGATTTTTGCCAGTGCTTTGACCAGCCATCAGATCATTGCATTTATTTGGGGTGTATTTATGATTTTCTTGCTTTACTTCGGATTGACTGCATTGGTTCAGCTGCAGGTGATGTCTTCCTTTGCACTTTTATTGGAGGAGTTGAGTTTGAGCTACCATTATGAAAGTATGAGTAGGGGAGTGATAGAAGCGCAAAACATAGCGTATTTTCTCTCCATTACAATATTGATGTTGGGTTTGACTGTTATTTTGATTAGGAGAAAATGAAAAATAAAAGCAACAAACATATCCTCAAAATACTCGGCCTCATCCTTCTAACCATCGTTGTGATCAACGTGCTTTTCAGCTTGATCAATTTCAGGATAGATCTGACAGAAGAGAAAAGATACTCCCTTCATCCCGCCTCCATTGAGGTTTTGGAAAATCTTGAAGAACCTCTTGAAGTGGAGATCTTACTCTCGGGAAATCTGCCTGGAGGCATGAGAAGACTTCAAAGATCCGCAGAGCAAATGGTCAGGACCTTCAATGCATTCAGTTCCCAAAAAATAAGTTTTTCATATCTGGATCCATTGACACTTCCTGCTTCAGAACAAGAAGATTTTGTAGTGGGATTGACTGAATATGGTATACAGCCGACCAATTTGTTTGTCACGGAAGATGGCGGGCAAAAGACCAAAATGATTTTTCCGGGAGTGCTTGTCAAAGATTCGGAATATGAAACTGGAGCTTTGATCCTAAAAGGTGAAAAAGGGATGTCTCCCGATGAGATTTTGAATAATTCTGTCGAGAACCTTGAATATGAATTGATCAATGCGATTCGCAAGCTTATCAGCAAGCAACAGTTTGCAGTAGGTATGATGATGGGAAATGGTGAACTGGAAGGCGATGATGGGTTTGGAATCGTGGAAGCTTTGGTGGAGGATTTTGAAGTGTTCAAAATTCCCTTTGAACAAGCCAATAAAGTCGAAGATTTGGATCCTTTTGATGTTTTGATCATTTCTGGTCCAAAAGAAACTTATGGCGAAAAGGAAATCTATCTCCTTGACCAATATTTGATGAAAGGGGGGGATTTGATTGTTTTGCCAAATGCATTGGCTTATGAAATGGATGAAGCTGGTGGAGAAGGAACAGTTGCGATGCCATTCGAAAACGGATTGGATCAGTTGCTTTTCAGATATGGGATTAGGGTCAACAAGGACTTTGTCCAAGACATGAATTTTGGCTACCATCCAGTGATGGCTGGGAATTTTGGAAACCAGCAACAATTGGTGCCTTTGCCTTGGCCGTTTTATATTGCTGCGGGAAGAATGGCCAAGCATCCGGTAACCAAAGGACTCGATCAGGTGATGTTTAGGTTTACTTCAAGTTTGGACACGGTAAAGGCTGATGGGGTAAGAAAGATCCCATTGATTTTTGGTTCTGAATTTAGCAGAAAGCTTCCTGCACCTGTAAGGATAGCTTTTCAGGATATGGATAGTGAACCGGATTTGGATTTGTTTGGCTTGAGAAATTTACCTCTCCTGTATTTATTGGAGGGGGAGTTTACTTCGGTTTTCAAAAATAGATTTCTTCCTGACGGTATGTCCAAATCATCGTTTTTGGAAACAGGAAATGAAGGTAGAGTCTTGGTCTCCGGAACTGGAAGATTGTTTGAGAGTGCGATTGACCCAAGATCAGGAGAGCCAATGCCGCTGGGGATTGATCCTTTTTCCGAAGTTCATTATGCCAATCGCCTGTTGCTCCAAAACATGATCAATTATCTGGTCGAACCGGAAGGTATTATAGCCACAAAGACGAAACAATATCAAATCCGACCTCTGAATAAAGTCAAAGTCAACCAAGAGAGAACGAAATGGCAGGTGGTTAATGTGGTTTTGCCTGTGCTTTTGATGGGATTACTTTCGTTGATTTGGATAGTGGCTCGAAGGAGGCGGTGATTGTAAGGCCTTGCCTCTCGCAAAGAAGCGCTGAGGAGCAAAGGGGGATATTTGAAATGTTTGTCTTGATTGTCTGATTATAAAATTGAAATATTGAAAAATTTTAAATTGCGCGAGAATGGTAGATTCGTAGATTTTAAAGTTGGAGGAATATAAAATATAATTCGGGGAATAAAGATTCAATTTGGAATTGAAGTTTTAATTTTCGTACCTACTATTCAACCCCATTCGGGGTTGTCTTTTTCCATCCTAATTGATCCAATACCCTAGGTTTCACCTAGGGCTCGACCATGGCGGACAAGTTATTGAAAAGTTAGACGGCTTCACCGTCGTTAGATATATCGGTTTTTATACGATCCACCGACCACGAAGTGGTCAAACCTCTCAATAACCTCGGGTGAAACCCGAGGAAAACAATGACAAAGACCCCACCAACTTCCGACCCTTTCAGGGGTATTGACCACTCCTCCGTCCTCCTTTTGAGTTCTTCTTCCTTCTAAGACTCTCCTGTCTTTGTCTCACGTCTCATATCTAGCATCTCATATCTAAAAAAACACTTTTTTTCAATGAAAATCCAAGTCATTGGCTGTGTTTATGATTTTATTTATAAATTTACCCTGTTATAATATTTCGACATAAAATAAGCTATTCGATATGAAATTTATTGTTTCTTCTTCTGCGCTTTTAAAGCAGCTTTCAGCTATCAACGGGGTAGTGACTACCAATCCTGTAGTACCTATTTTGGAGAATTTTCTTTTTGAAATCAAGGAAGGGAAATTAACCGTAACGGCTTCTGATTTGCAAACTTCCATGATGACTGAGATCGAAGTGGAGGCCAAAGAAGATGGAAACATTGCTGTGCCAGCGAAGATTTTGATAGAGACACTGAAAAACCTTCCAGAACAACCGGTTACATTTAGTATTGACCACGATACTTACAGCATCGAGATCAGTTCTGATAATGGTAGATACAAATTGGCGGGAGAGAATGCCACTGATTTCCCAAAAATCGCAACAGTTAGCAATGCTACAACCGTGGATATGTCCACAGAGGTTTTGAGCAGCGCTATCAGCAATACGATTTTTGCAACAAGTAATGATGAACTGAGACCGGCTATGACTGGTGTTTATATTAATTTGAGTAGTACCAATACCACTTTTGTAGCGACTGATGGCCACAGATTGATCAGATACAGAAGGGTTGATATCGCTTCTCCTGATGCAGCAAGCATTATTATTCCAAGGAAGGCACTTAACCTACTCAAGTCTACTCTTCCTTCTGAGAATGTTCCTGTGACAGTTGAATTCAACAGTTCCAATGCATACTTTAATTTCGGGAGTATCAAGATGATTTGTAGATTGATTGACGAGCGTTTCCCTGATTATGAAAATGTAATCCCTGTCGACAATCCAAACCACATGACTATCGATAGGATAGAATTCTTGAGTTCCTTGAGAAGGATCGCCATCTATGCCAACAAAACAACCCATCAGGTAAGATTGAAATTGGCGGGTAGTGAGTTGCAGATCTCTGCCGAAGATTTGGATTTTTCCAATGAAGCGAATGAAAGACTTTCATGTGACCACGACGGAGAAGATATTGAGATAGGATTCAATGCCAAGTTTTTGGTAGAGATGCTCAACAATATCACTTCAAAACAAGTGACACTGCAATTCTCAGCACCAAACAGGGCAGGCTTGATCGTTCCTTCCGACAAGTCGGAGAATGAGGACATCCTGATGTTGGTGATGCCTGTGATGTTGAATAATTATGTGTAAAAAATGATGCTGATGGATATTTTGCTTTCGCAGAATTGATATTTGTAGATATTTTGAAACCACAAGTTGGTTTATAGCAAAAGCTCCAATTAGAAAGTTGGAGCTTTTTTAATATAAGAAACCGAAAAGATAAAGAGGAATTTTGTTTCCCATTCCATAGATCATTTCATCTGCGGCAATGTAGGAATTTGGCTAAAGCCACATCCCAATTCAAAGTCTCCCTTCCTGAATTGCCTTCTTTTTTAGCTGGAGGAATATGAAGAAATGATTCTGTCGATGCTTTAGCCAAATAAATATTCAATTAGTTTTTTTGATGTTGATTAAAATAGTCGAGAAATCTCTCTTTGCCTTTAATTCTATGAAAAGTATAATCGATGTGATTTTAGTAATGTTTTCAACAATTCTTGATGAATTTTTCTGTTTTTTCAAACTAAATGCTTGTTTCTTTCTTTCTTTCTTTCTTTCTTTCTTTAGGTAAAATATTTAATTCACATATAAATCATTTCTCTTATGAAAACAAAAGTCAAAATTACAATTTTATCTTTAATGTGTGTAGGCTTTTTATTTGTTTCACAAATTAAGCACAGTATTGCCGATGGCGGATTTCTTAAGATGCATATTTGCCAAGTAACTAATGAAGAAGGTCAGCTGATTATGGTAGGAAATACGTGTGTTTCTTGCGGATCACAATGTGAATCTAATCCATGTGATAAGGGAGGAGGAGATGCTTCTATTGAATGAGATAATTAAGAAGTAACTATTGAGAAAGTGAGGTTTTTGACTCACTTTCTCAGTTGTTTGAGTAGGGTGTTTAGGGTGACACCAAAAATAATATTGTTAAATTATTGACAAAATAAAAATGAAATCAAACTACTTGCTTATACTATCTGTATTTTTTTGTTTTGTAATTTGCTCTTGTGGTTCTAACAAGAATTCAGACTTTGGTGATTTAAAAAATTCAGAAGAAATAATTGCACTTTCTTTAAATGGTAATTGGGGGAAAAATGAGGAAAAGTTTACGTCTTTGTTTATTGATTATGAAGTTATACCATTAAAAGTTCCTGATTCTTTATTTATTGTTTCAATTGATAAAATTCATTTATCGGATGACAGAATATATGTTTTGGATAAAAAATTCTCTAACCTTTTTTGTTTTAATATATTAGGAGAGTTTATAGGTCAGGTAGGAAGTATTGGCTCAGGTCCAGGTGAATTTCTTGGCATAGAGGATTTCAATATATTTGAAGATAATATCATATTGATGTCATCAGGAGATATGTCTTTTTTTGTTTATGATAAATTTAATTTTGATTTTAGAAAACAATATAGCTTAGGGTTATTCGGATATTCTTTTGTGCCTCTTTCGTTAGATAAAACAATGATATATATAAATCATAATCCCAGTAGTTTTGGAGGTAACTATAATCTATTTATAAGTGACAAAGATTTAAAAAATCCTAAAGGATTTTTTCCTTTTGATCCAAAGAAATCATATGCAGTAATTGATTTCTCGGGTTTTTTGACATTTCAGAATGAAAAAATATTATTTGCAAAGCCTTTTGATGATTTGATATATGAGTTTAATTCTATTGAAGAAGACTTTAACCCTATTTTTAAATTAGAAACTATCAGCGAATTTGTTCTTGAAAATAAAGAAGATTTTTCTAAAGTAGTTCGCCCTGATATTTTAACTAACGCTGAGCATAAAACAAGCTTTATGGGTTCTACATTTTTTATGAATGAAGATTTCTTAGTTTTTGATTACCATTATAAATCCCGTATTTTCTATGGAATTTATAGCTTAAACAAAAATTTATTTAAAAGTTTTTCAAAATCTTCAAAAGACCCATTATTTAAATTGTTAAGTAAGCCTATTTATCTTGAAGAGGATAGGATATGCTTTACATTCTCCTCAGAAGCATATGTTGACTTTATAAAAAAATATCCGCAGGATCTTTTGCTTTCAAATGAAAGTTTTAATGAGATAAATAATTCTCCAAATGATTATTATTTAGTTTTTTCCCAAATTAATTTTAGATAGAAAATGAATTCACTTAGATGTTTAGTACTATTGATTAACTGTTTGATTTTGTTTGGCTGTGAAGAAAAAAGTGTCTCCTCCGAAATTTGGACTCCCTCGAAAATATTACAGATTGGTGAGTTTTCTATTGCTGATGGAGCGTCGGATAGTATTTTATTAGTGAATAAAGGAAATAGCAAGGTTAGGATAAAAAATTATCAATCTGATTGCGCTTGCACTATTCCAAAATTAAGTAAAGACTGGCTTAATCCAAGTGATTCTGTTTTTTTGAAATTTGATCTACACCCCTCTTTACCGGGAGTTGTTCAACAAAAAATTATAGTGGAAACAAATTCTAGTTCCAATCCAAAATTCATTTTTTTAATTAGAGGAAAGGCAATTTTGTAAGTATTTATCGGATTCATAGAAATGGTTTATAGAAAAAGCTCCAACTGGAAAGTTGGAGCTTTTTTTTGGCAAACGAAAAATTGTATCTTTTAAGATACAATTTTTGTTATTTTTTGTACTCTAAAAATACATTTAGCCGAAGGTGTTTTTTGAAGATTTTGGTCTAGCTTCCTGACAAAATAGGATTAACAACAGTCTCCATGACTTTGTCAGATAAATTGTTTCTTCCTTAAATTCCATGAAAAAGGAGTAGAAGTAGTTTAGGAATTTTGATTTTGGCATTGTAAAGGAACTGAAAGTAGCGGAAAATCAGATGTTTTGGTTAAAGCCGGTTAAAAGTAAGCTATAATCAATAGAGCTGGGCTAAAGCCACATCCCTATTGAAAATGATCCATATCAAAATGATTTTCTCCTCTTTCTCTTGAGTTCAATTGACTCTTTATTTAGTTGGAGGAGAATATTGATCTTTAATCACTTAGTATCAATTCAGACTATCTATTTTAACTGCAAAATCCAGCTCTCCAAAGGTTTTAAATCCACTCTGACTTTGGCTTGATTAGCGGATACAATAAGGTTTGTTTGAGCATTTTGGTAGAGCTTTTCTTCCAAATCGTATTCTCCATCTTTCAGTTCCCAAGCTTCTATCATGCTGGGTGGAAGTTGCAATTCAAAACCAAAAGCTTTATCCGAGTCAAAATTGGTAACAATGATCAATTTCTGGTTCTGTGACCATCTTACATAAGAAAAAACTCGATCATTATACCATTCTGTATTTCCTCTGTTGAAAGCATGGATTTCTGCATAGTTTCCTGCCAATGCAGGGCTTTTGACCGTGAAGTTGAGTAGTCTTTTATAGAAATCCCTTAGCTCTTTTTCGGATTGGCTTAATTGGCCACCATCGAATGTCCCCTTATTCATCCAGCGCTGATGGTGGGGGACACCGATGTAGTCGAATATGGACGTCCTACTCGGGCTTCCAAAGCCTGCATTTTCAGCAGCTGGCTCACCTACTTCCTGGCCGAAGTAGATCATCATAGGGGCTTGGTCGATTGTAGCGGAAAGTACGGCTGCGGGCTTGGCTATTTCAGCCTTTCCAACAAATTCGGGACTTGCGATACGCTGCTCATCGTGGTTTTCCAAGAAATGAAGCATGTGTTGGCTGATGTCTGATAAACCTTGCTGGATTGGGATCAGGTTATCTGTTGAGCCTCTGCCTTGCATGATGTTTTTGAGTGTATCATAGAGCTCTACTTTGTCGTAGAGGTAGTCCATCTTACCTAGATGGATATAGTTTCTGTATTCTCTTGGGTTGTAGATCTCAGCGAGAAGAAATGCTTTGGGGTTTTCCATTTTGATGGCTGAGTTCATAAAACTCCAAAATTCAACTGGCACCATTTCAGCCATGTCAAAGCGAAAGCCATCTACACCTTTCTTGGTCCAAAACAATGCAATGTCTCTAAATTTCTTCCAAGAATCAGGTACATCTTTGTTTTTCCAGAAATCAAAATGGGCTTTGTAATCCTCTTCTCTGAAATGTGGTGGCAACTCTTCAAAATCTTTCCTGCCATCGGGTTTTATTCCGTAATTTATCTTGACCGTTTCGTACCAATCGTAGAAATCAGGGCGTGCTTCTCGGGATCCATTTCCAGTCCATTTGGCAGGATTTTCTTCGAATATACCATTAGAAAGTGGATGTTTTTCTCCTCCCAAGGGACGATATTCATTCAATGCAATTGGTACTTCAAATGATTTGCCAGGGATGTAGTAAAAATTGTTGTTTCTATTGTATTCCACATTGGTGTCGTCATCTGCACCGAAGTCCCTAACGCCTTTGGGATTGTTTTTTCCTTCATACCTCCTCGCTACATGGTTGGGTACGATGTCGATGATGACTTTCAAGTCATTTTGATGTGTTCTTTGAATCAATGATTCAAATTCCGCCATTCTATTTGCAGGATCATCCGCTAGATCGGGATTGACATTGTAGTAGTCTTTGACAGCATAAGGAGAGCCCGCACGGCCCTTGACTACATCTGGGTCATCATCGGATATCCCATATGCTGTATAATCCCTAATTACAGCATGATGTGGTATTCCAGTGTACCATATGTGTGTTACCCCTAAATCTTTGATTTCCTGAAGTGCTTTATCTGTGAAATCAGAGAACTTGCCAACACCATTTTCTTCAAGTGTACCCCAAGCCTTGTTCGTGGTATTAGTGTTTCCAAAAAGTCGTGTAAAAACTTGATAAACTACTACTTTGTGTGTCTGCTCCATTTGTAAAGTTGATTCCTTTTTTTCGTTTGGTTTATCACAGCTGATCATCCCGAAAAGTAAAAAGGATACCGTAATAATTTGATAGAGGGATTTTTTCATAAGCTCAAATATAAAAAATGTTAGTATGCCTTGTGGTAATTATTCTCCAAATCTCTGCGGTAATTTGTCATTCGTCAGATAATATTGATGTTGGGGGAGGCAGTCTATTCAGTCTCCTCCGGCATAAATGTTCTTACCGTCTTTTTGGAGCACAAATCCTTTCCAAGCGAATAATAAATAGCTCCCATCACTCCAGTTGCCTTCGCTTGTCTTTTTCAAGATGATTCCGTTTTTGGAATTTGGCAGAAAAATCTCTGCATTTTCAGCGTTTTCGTCAAAGTGAAGATATACCTGATTTCCATTTTTCATAGCTCCAACTTCCATTTGGTTGAGTTTAAACCCAAGTTCTTTGGGGGTGATGCAGGTGTTTGTCATATTTGACTTTACGGCATCCTTATCAAAAAAGCAATTTGATTCCAACTCTTCACAATCAGTCAGGAGAAATACCAGCCCATTATCGAAATCCAATTTTGATGGATCTTTGAATGTTGCTTCCTTTTCATTTACGATAACTTCTCCAAAACCTTCGGTAAGTTTTCCTTCGCTTATTTGGAAAGCAACCTGTCTTTTGCTCTCCATACCTTCTGAAGTGAATTCATAATCTCCTGTCAACAATCCATTCTCGATTTTTCCTGAGAATTTCCCAAAGTTTTGATCTTTTTCCAATATGGCATAAACCAACTCACCTTGAATGATGTCTCCAGTTTGGTTGATTTTCAATCCAGCTACAGAACCGTTGGATTCATAGAAATAACAACCCGTTTTAATTTTGGTTTCGGGGATTTCTGTGGTTGATTCTTCGCTCTTTTTACATGAAAAAAGAAAAGCGGTAAGCAAAAATATCAAAGTGGTATGTCTCATAAGCTTGTAATAGTTAAATCAAAAACATGTCAGGTATTATAAATCTAATCAAAAAGTCCTTTTGTATAATAAAATAGCTGAAAACTTTAGGGTGGTTTTCAGCTATTCTTATCTGGATTTATTTCATTAAACTCATGCAACAGTGAATTGTTGCATGAGTGGGGGGATTTCTTCTGACAAAATCAATTTCTTCCAAAGAAATAATTCACGCCTAGACTTACTTGACCTAAACTAGCTTGAAAATGCCTTTCTCTTAACTGGGAATCCGACCAATTTGAGCGGAAATATAATTGGCTTACTCCAATATCAAATCCCCAGTTTTTATTAGGCATAAAAGTAAACATTGGCTGTATAGAGAGTCTTAATGTTGTGTCATTTTCGGGATCATCTTCTCCTTTTGTCCTACCTACCAAACCTTCACCTTGCAAACTAAAATAGAACTTCTCAGAAATTGGCAAGAATTTTCTGACGAAAACTCCTCCACCGTAACTATTTGTGTTCCGATATCCTATTGAATTAGTTGTTGGGTTAAAAAAAGGGGTTTTAATGTTGGTAAAATTTATAGCTGGACCTATTGCAAATGATTCATTAAGGAAGAACCCAAGATGAGAATTTCCAGAAAAATAATTATTGTAACTGGGTAGATTTGGTTCCGAATTGTACTTACTTGAAGAGAAAGATATATTACCACCTATCATTTTTGTTCCTTTAGAGAATTGCCCAAAAGATACCAACGGCACGAAAGCCAAGAAAATTAGTAGTTTTTTCATTGTCTGTATTTTAGAATTTTTTTGAAATATAGAAAATAAATTTTATTTTCAAACGAATTGTTTTTTAATAAAAAATCTAGTTTGCTTTTTTCATGAATTGGAATAGTATATTAAAAGCTTTTTTTTTAAAAAAAAATCAACATGTTAAGTTAAGACACTGGTTTCAAGTTGTTCATGTTTCTTGTTCTTAGACGAGCGGGTTGTTATATTCAATATCATTGACGTATTGATAACTTATCGACTGATAACCAATAACAGTAGTCCAGACAATCATATTTTTAGGAGATGATTTCAAAAAAAACACAACTTGTTTTAAACTACTTCAATAACCGATTAACAAACAAAGTACTTCTTTTGATCAAATCAGGATATTCTTCCATATTGATGGTTTCTGCTGGCGAATGTGCCCCGGTTCCCGAAGCCCCAATTCCGTCAATGCAATCCAAATAATCAGCAACATAAGAAATGTCTCCTGCTCCCCTTGAGCCAGGATCTCCTGCTTTTACTTCACCGAATCCCATGTCTATGCTTACTTTGTTAAGAATGTCTACCAGTGCCATATTTCCATCAGTAGGAGGCATTGAGGGGATACCATCTTCAAATTCAATTTCAGCCGTAGTACCATTCAGGTTTTGAGAAACAATGTTTTTCATTTTTTCTCGCGCAGTTTCTTTTTGTTGCTCTCCCAAAAACCTCAAATCACCTGTCACAAATGCTTCTCTAGATACAATGTTGGTTTTGCCCAAGGCTTCTCCCTTTCCGCTGATTGGGTCATAAACCACATCAGATCCCCCGACAATTTGTCCGGGATTGAAAGTAAGGTATTGCTCATCTGCAAGTTCTATCCTGAATTCATTGAGGATTCTGGCAGCCTCATAGATTGCCCCATAGCCGACATTTTCCTTGAAAACACCTGAGGAGTGAACTTGCTTGCCAGTTGTTTTCAAAGTCCATCCCGAAGCACCTCTTCTTGCTACGGTAGCTATATTGAAACCTTGCGCAGTTTCATAAGCCAATGCAATATCATGCTGCTTGGCTCTTTCTATAAAATCCAATCTGCTTACCCAGCTTGGTTTGCCGGAATTTTCCTCATCTCCTGTGAAATAGACGGTAATGGTACGGTCTTCCAATAACCCCAATTCATGCAATGCTTTCAATGTCGCAAATATCATCGCATTACCACCTTTCATATCATTCACCCCTTGGCCTTTGGCAGTGTTTTTATCCAATATGGTGAATGGATAGAAAGGCATGTCTTTCTCAAAAACAGTATCCAAATGACCGATGAAGAAGAGCTTTTTGCCCTTGCTTCCTTTTTTGGTGGCAACAAAATGCCCTGCCCTCTGAAGTGAATCCGGTAAAGTGATCCATTCTGTCTGGAATCCAATTTTGGCAAATTCCCTCTCATATATTTTGGCAACTTCCCTGACCCCTTCAAGGTTGAATGTGCCAGAATTGATATTGACGGTTTCTTCCAACAGCTTGACAGTCTCGTTGTAATTTTTGTCAATTGCATCAACAAGTTTTTGCTCTACTTTGCTGAGATGTTGGGCCGAAATTTGAAAAGAAATCGAAAGTACAAGGAAAGTAATTAGCTTCTTCATAATTAAATTGATTGGTATATAAGCATTCTTGCCAGTAGCCTTAATAAATGTCCCAGACAGGTAATCTATCCAACCTGTTGACAGTTGGACGGCCTGATTATGGCTTATTTATTCCTCTAGTGACAATGTTGTGGATAATCAGATTACTTGATTTCAATGTTTGTAAACCAGATAAGTTTCATCCCTTCAGCATTGTAATGCTCAGTTGCAAAAGTGACTCCGTTGAATTTTTGCTCAGCTTCCCAGGTGAAGGTCCTGCCTTCTGCTCCATTTCCTTTTCTGAAAACCCACTCTTTGATCATATATGATTCATCCAAGTACAAATCATAGGCATCTCCTGGGGTATAGCCATCTTCATTGTTGTACACAATACTCAGTTTAGTAGTGTTCTCTCTCGAGATTGGGGCAGGCACATCATGCGTCTCCTCATAGGTATAACCAGAATCCCACATCAGTTGGAATGGATACATCAACCAATACTTGTCATTGATAAAACCAGCATCAGCCTTCGGCAATTCTTCTTGGGGAAGATCAAGGCTGTATGTGTAACTCGTATCGGCATCTGCGAAATAGACTGTTCGATCTTGGATATTCCACCTCCAATCCCTGGTCCGAACTACATCTCCAGCTTGAACATTCCAGGTGTAGGCTATGGAATTTACTTTTTGAAAATTGTCAAATCCATAAGCTTGGGCAACTTTTTGAGGCGTGTTAAGCTCTTCTTTTGGTGTGGAGCAAGCGATAATACCTACGTAGAAGAGAGCGGGAATCAATAGTGTTTGTAGTTTCATACTGAGGAAGATATGTGAAATGAAACTACAATTTAATCGATTCTACAGTTAAAAAAAGAACCACCAACAAATAAATGCTGGTGGTTTCTTTAATTTACTAATATCTTGATATCAAGTTATATCATTTTCATCTTAATCAATCCTCACAATATCTGCTCCCAAGGCATTCAATCGCTGATCAATGTATTGGTATCCACGATCGATTTGTTCAATATTGTCTATGATAGAAGTGCCTTCTGCAGATAGTGCAGCAATCAATAACGCCACGCCAGCTCTGATGTCTGGGGAAGTCATTCTAATGCCCCTCAATGGATATTTTCTGTCCAAACCTATTACCGTAGCTCTATGCGGATCGCAAAGAATGATCTGTGCACCCATATCAATCAGTTTATCCACAAAGAAAAGACGGCTTTCGAACATTTTTTGGTGAACCAAGACAGTCCCTTTGGCTTGTGTCGCAGTCACCAATATTATACTCAACAAATCGGGTGTAAAACCTGGCCAGATAGCATCTGCAACTGTCAGGATGGATCCATCTATAAATGTGTCGATTTCATAATGTTTCTGTGCGGGGATGTGAATGTCATCTCCTCTGAATTCCAAATTGATCCCCATTCTTCTGAAAGTGTCGGGAATGATCCCAAGCCTGTGGATTTGGGCATCTTTGATGGTGATTTCAGATTGCGTCATAGCGGCAAGGCCGATAAATGATCCAATCTCAATCATGTCGGGAAGCAATGTATGTTCAGTCCCTTTCAGCGATTTGACTCCCTCTATATTCAATAGATTCGAACCGATACCTGTGATTTTCGCCCCCATTCTGTTGAGCATTTCACAAAGTTGTTGGAGGTATGGCTCGCATGCGGCATTGTAAATGGTGGTTTTTCCTTCTGCCAAGACAGCTGCCATGACGATGTTCGCTGTTCCTGTTACAGAAGCTTCATCTAGAAGCATGTATGCGCCTTTGAGGTTTTTGCCATCAATATGATAGATTTCCCTTTTGTTGTCATATCGGAACTCAGCCCCAAGTTTCTGGAAACCGGTAAAATGGGTGTCCATCCTTCTTCTGCCAATCTTATCCCCTCCCGGCTTTGATAGCCTGCCTGTACCAAACCTTGCCAAAAGTGGCCCCAAGATCATCACTGATCCCCTGAGAGAGGAAGCCTTCTTCAGAAAATCCTCAGTATCCAAATATTTCAGGTCAATCTTGTCTGCCTGGAAGGTATAGGATTCAGGACCGATTTTTTCTACTTTCACTCCCATGTCTGCAAGCAATTCAATCAGTTTATTGACGTCGCGGATGTTTGGGATTTTATTGATGGTGATTTTTTCCGGGGAAAGTAATACTGCGCAAAGAATTTGAAGCGCTTCGTTTTTTGCTCCTTGGGGTGTGATTTCACCTTTAAGTTTTAATCCACCTTTTACTCTGAATGAGGACATTTATCTACGTTTTTTGGAGTGAGCGCCGTTGTTGTTTCTTCTTCTATTGTTGCCGCTGAAGTTTCTGCGGTTGCTTCCGGAGTTTTCAGCTTCGATAGGGATTTTGAAATCTCTTCTTGTGTTGGTTTCGAAAAGACCCATTTCCTTTACTTTTTCCAAATCGATATGAAGCTTGTTTTTGGAGAGGGTTTTGATATCATCCAATATGATCTGGTCATCAAAATTATCCCTGTTCCACGTAGAGTGAAAACTTCTCATCAATTGGCCGATGTAGATGATCGCAGCTTCCTGCTCCTCATCATCTTCGATTTCAACAGCTTTTTCGATCAGTTTTTCAATGTTTCTTCCATAATGCTTGAATTTCACTTCACCTATTGGATAGCCAATCGGAAGGGGTTTTTTGCCAAGCAATTCCTTCTCTGGCATAGGATAGGGACCGTCCACTTCCAAAGTGAAATCCGACATGATATACAAGTCGTCCCAAAGTTTTTGGTCACTTTCCAACTTAAGCGTTGGGTTGAGCTGTTTGATGATTTCCACAAGTGTGTAGGCGCTTTGTGTGCGTCTTTCACGATCCTCGATACCAGCTACATGCATGACTAGTCTTTGGATATTTTTTCCGTATTCTTTCAAAATGAGATTATGTTTATTTTCTTCTAAATTATTCATGATCAGTGCCATTCATAATACCGTGATGAAGTTACAAAAAATCTCACAATATCTGGCCTGACTTATTTTTATGCTTTTAGCAATTTAATCCGCAATACAAACCTCTGTTATTCATCTGTTTGCTCTTTAGGATCCCGTATTTGATTTCAAAGCTGTAAACCCAGAAACAACGATTCTCACAGAATTAATGACAATTTTTGATAAAAAACCAACTATTCCATTATTCGAAGCTTCGCAAAGCTAAGTAATAAAGTCTTTTCTCCAAAATTATCGAATTGTATGGTCGCTTTTTTATTGATTCCCTCGACTTCTATCTTCAAAACCTTGCCAAAACCGAATTTCGGATGCTCTACTTTCATGCCTTCGCCAAGATTGTTGGTGTTGGATGGTTTGAAAT
Organism: Belliella marina; assembly: GCF_042682445.1. Taxonomy (NCBI): domain Bacteria; kingdom Pseudomonadati; phylum Bacteroidota; class Cytophagia; order Cytophagales; family Cyclobacteriaceae; genus Belliella; species Belliella marina. The sequence continues at coordinate 70,795 of NZ_JBHUHR010000038.1, read as the reverse complement.
CAGGGCTGGGTGTATGGACTTTTGCAGTTGTCTGTGGGCGCATGGATGGGTTTTTCTTAATGCCTATAAACCCATTTCTACCTTCACTACCTTCATTTCTTAATGCTCCCGCAGGTGATGCTGTCATCCGTTTGTTGACACGAATGCAAGCTGGATCGACTTCTTCCAGAAACCTGCTTGGCTCGCAGTTGAGCAATCGGCCATATCGGTAGCGGGTGAGTGCGTAGCTTAAGTATAGTTTTTCCATGGCACGGGTAGATGCAACATAGAACAATCGACGCTCTTCCTCCAGATCCTCCCTGCTTTGCATCATCATTTGGGAAGGAAAAAGATCTTCTTCCATTCCCACTACAAATACCTGCCTAAACTCAAGCCCTTTGGATGCATGAATACTCATCAAAGTCACGGAATCAGAGGTGTCTTTATCTCTGTCGTTATCTGTAAGGAGTGCGATTTCCTGTAGGAATGCCCCCAAGGATTTGTCTTCGTTTTCAGGGTTGTCCACATACTCCTTGATTGCATTGAGCAATTCTTGGACGTTTTCATAACGGTTAAGCCCTTCGATTGTTTTATCTTCATAGAGATCCCTAAGCAATCCAGATTGCTTGGAGATGGATGTAGCGGCTTCAAAAGCATCCTTACGCTCCACTTCTATACTGAAACTTTTGATCATGGTCGTGAAATCTTCCACAGCATTGGATGCTCTTCCTGACAGGAAGCTGTTGGCATTGAGCATCACTTCCCACAGTGGGATGTCATGTTCATAGGCTGCCACAAGCATTTTCTCAACTGTGGTATCCCCAATCCCCCTTTTTGGGTAATTGATGATCCTTTTGAAAGCTTCTTCGTCGTCCCTATTGACCACAAAGCGCATGTACGCCATCAAGTCTTTGATCTCTTTTCGTTGGTAAAATGACAGTCCCCCCACGATTTTGTAGGTGATGTTCATTTTTCGCAAGGCTTCCTCCATGGATCTGGACTGGGAATTGGTCCGGTAGAGGATGGCAAAATCACTATTGCTTAGTTTCTTGTTGTTTTTCTCTTCAAAAATAGTTGTGGCCACTATTCGTCCCTCTTCATTGTCGGAACTTGCCTTGATGAGCTCGATCATGTCGCCTTCACCGTTTTGTGTCCAGACATTCTTTTTGAGCTGTGCTTTGTTTTTGGCGATGATACTGTTGGCAGCCTGCACGATGTTTTTGGTAGATCGGTAATTCTGTTCCAGCTTGACTACGAAAAGTTCTGGATAGTCCTTTTCAAAATTTAGAATATTCTGGATATCGGCGCCACGGAAGGCGTAGATACTCTGGGCATCATCACCGACTACACAGATGTTTTGGTGAACGGCTGCAAGTTTTTTGGTGATGAGGTATTGTGAAAGGTTTGTGTCCTGAAACTCATCTACCATCACATACTTGAAGCGGTGTTGGTATTTGTTCAGCACATCCAAATGATCTCTGAATAGTACGTTGGTGTTGAATAGCAAATCATCAAAATCCATGGCTGATGATTTGAAAAGGCGTTTTTGGTAAGTTTTGTATATTTCACCCATGCGCGGCTTCATGGCGGCATCATCATCCGCCCTGATGTTTGGGTCGGTGAGATAAGTTTCCCAAGAGATCAGCCTGTTTTTGGCTCCCGAGATTCTGGAAAGGACTGTGTTTGCTTTGTAAACCTTGTCGTCCAGCTTCATCTCCCGTACTATGGAACGGATCAGTGACTTGCTATCGTCAGAATCATAAATGGTAAAATTGGAAGGATAGCCCAGTTTCTCGGCTTCTACACGAAGGATTTTGGCAAAGGTAGAGTGAAAAGTCCCCATCCAGGTATTTCTTGCTTCCAAACCAATCAGTCTTTCTATCCTGTTTTTCATCTCGGCAGCGGCCTTATTGGTAAAGGTCAGGGAAAGAATATTGAAAGGGTCTACACCTTTGGCATGAATAAGGTGGGCGATGCGGTAAGTGAGGACTCGGGTTTTGCCCGATCCTGCACCTGCGATGATCATCACAGGACCATCAGTGTGTTCTACAGCTTCTTTTTGTGGAGGGTTGAGTCCTTTGAGGTAATCCATTGTTAATCTATCCATTCTACAAGCTTCAAAGTTAATGGATTTTTTGGCTTTAATGGAACGCAGGTGTCACGGATTATGCAGATAGTCACGGATGGGATAGACCACGATGACACGGATTGAACGGATAGTCACAGTTGAAAATTGTAATCAGTGAAAATCAGCTCATCAGCGTCATCAGTGTTCGGTATCTCTCAGGAAATGGGATTGCTTATGTCTGTTGAAATAAATGTTTTTTAACTGTTAATCTATACTTTTTCTAGGCCTAGAATCATTAAATTGAAATATGGAATTTTTGCATCAAGGTCTTACGGAGCAGGTCATCCAAGCTTATTTTAAGGTCTATAACACTCTTGGCTTCGGGTTTCTTGAAAAGGTATATGAAAATGCCTTGTTAATTGAGCTTAGGTCTAAGGGGCTGTTTGTAGAAAGGCAAAAAAGAATTAAGGTCTATTATGAAGAAAATGAAGTTGGTGATTATTTTGCAGATTTGATTGTCAATGAAATAGTTATTGTTGAAATAAAAGCGGCTGAAAGCTTGTGCAAAGAACATGAATATCAATTGATAAACTACTTGAAAGCAACGGATCTTGAGATTGGGCTTTTATTGAATTTTGGGAAAAAGCCTGAATTCAAGAGGAAAATATTTTCAAATAGATAGGGGATGGACCACGGATGACACGGATTGAGCGGATAGTCACAGATGAAAATTGTAATCAGTGAAAATCAGCTGCATCAGCGTCATCAGTGTTCTATAGGTCGACTGACTTTCCAGCGGTTGTGGCTCCAAAGGTATAGGCTCGGACTGTGGCGGATGGTCTGCTCGGTACGTCGGATAAACTCGTCGGTAATGCTGTGTTCGGCAGCTTGGTCATAGGGAGGCATGTCCATGAGGCTATAGGTAAAGATGTAATGCCCTCGTTTTGGCTTGCGGACATCAGAATAAATCACTGTGTGCCCAAATCGCTTGGCAAGTTTTTCGGCTCCCTCAAAGAAAACGGTCTCACGGTTCATAAATGGCGCCCAATAGCGAATTTCGGTGTTTGTAGGCCTTTGGTCGGCAGCGAGGACAATCAGTCTGGGTTTGTCCCTGTTTCTCAAATACTCTCTTTGAAACGCAGCCCTTTCGACCAGCATTCCTCCAAATCTTCCCCTTATGTTTTTCATCAGTTTCTCAAAAAATGGGCTATTTACTTTAAGATAAACCACCTCACATTGTGTGCTGACATTTGCCATCATTTGAAGCAAGTGCATCTCCCAATTGAAAAAATGACCTGTCATTCCTACGACAACTTCACCTTTTTTGATCAAATCGAGTGGGATATGGGCATTTTCTATCTGGACTCTCCTTGCCAATTCCTCTTTGGAAATACTGTACATTTTGATGATTTCGGCAAAAGAATCGGTCAGGTTTCTGAAAAATTCTTTCTCGATTTTGAGTCTTTCTTTTCCTGTCTTCTCAGGAAATGCTTGCTCAAGGTTTTCCCGTATTACTTTTTTTCTATATCCAATCACATAGTACCCAATCAAATACAAAATATCCGAAAAAAGGTATAGGATACTTAAAGGAAGGAAGGATATAAGTTTGATGGGGAACATTTCGTTTTTTGATATTGATGGATATAAGGTATTTGGTTGATATGAAAGACCTTTGATTGACAAATATCTAAATATCCTAAGTGATTACCTGTATTCTGGCCAATAAGTTTGAAAAATTGTTTGGGGGAATTTATAGAGTGGCAAATAGCCATAAGATAAGGTCTGCATCGCATATTCCAGCATCCAATATCAATCTTAATATCAAAAAGTAAATCAACAAAATGATATAGATATCGTATCAATCATCAAACGTGATTCTACGCAAAAAAGTGGTTTGCCAACCACTTTCTTTAAAAAAATTAGCTATAATTTGGCTCATTGATTACTTTTGAACCTTATGTCTGAAGTACAGAGAAAAAAATATTCCGATCAGGAGAAAAACCGGATTTTCGATGGGGAGTTTATGCCGCACATAGATTCCATGTACAATTTTGGGTACAGATTGACCTTCGATGAGGATGACGCCAAGGATTTGGTACAGGATACTTATCTGAAGGCTTATCGCTTTATCAATTCCTTTGAGCAGGGGACCAATGCTAAGGCTTGGTTGTTCAGGATATTGAAGAACAGTTTTATCAACGATTATAGAAAGAAAAGTAAGCAGCCTGCAAAAGTTGATTATCAGGAAGTTGAAACTTATTACAACTCAGATGATGTTGACTATGGTATCACCTCAGATTTGAGGGTGGATTCGGTGAAAGATATGCTCGGTGACGAGATTTCCAATGCACTCAATAGCCTTGCCGTAGATTTCCGTACGGTGATAATCCTATGTGACTTGGAAGGGTTTACCTATGAAGAGATGGCGAAGATTTTGGATATTCCGATCGGCACAGTTAGGTCTAGGCTGCATAGAGCCAGGAACTTATTGAAAGAGAAGTTGCGTTCTTATGCCCAAAACATGGGTTACAAGACTGATGAAGAGGAATAATATCAAGTAACATAGAAGAATAAGAAACAAAGATTACCCTAGATTGAGATTAAAATGGAGAATAATTTAGAAGGAACAGGAGAAAGGAAACTACAGTGTTCTGATGTGAGCAAATGCTTTCAGTTGCTGGAAAGTATTCTGGATGGGAATGAGAATCCTGATTCGCAAGAAGTACTGAAGTCAAAGCTCGCCAAGTGCCAACCGTGCTTTGAACACTATCACTTGGAACAGGCCATCAAGGAGGTTCTCAAGACCAAGTGCACGAAGCATGAAGTGCCCTCCCAGCTCGTGGAAAATATCCGTCAAAAAATCGAAGAGATAAAATAAGGGATATGACATCAGGTAAAGCGATTATTTTTTCGGCACCATCAGGTTCAGGCAAGACGACGATTGTCAGGCATTTGATCGGAAAATTTCCCAATTTAGGTTTTTCTATTTCTGCATGTACAAGAGACAAGCGTGGAAGGGAAGAAGAAAACGGCAAAGATTACTACTTTTTGAGCCCAGACGAGTTCAAGTCCAAAATAGATCAAGATTCATTTATAGAGTGGGAAGAAGTGTATGCAGGGAATTTCTACGGTACACTCAAAGAGGAAATCCAGCGTATTTGGGATTCCGGTCAGCATGTAATATTTGATGTAGACGTCAAAGGTGGCCTGAATCTAAAGAAATATTTTGGAGACAAGGCTTTGGCAATTTTCGTAAAGGTACCTTCTTTGGATGTACTTACCGAAAGGCTAAAAGACAGGGGCACCGAATCGGAGGAGAGCCTATCCCGTAGGCTATTCAAGGCAAAGTTCGAAATGGGCTTTGAAAACAAATTTGACGTGACCATTGTCAACGATGATATGCAAAAATCCTTTGCTGAAGCGGAATCACTGGTAGGACAATTCTTAGCAAAATAAATTTTGAAAATCGGTTTATTTTTCGGATCTTTTAATCCTATTCACCTTGGCCATTTGATCATAGCCAATGTGATGCAGGATCAGACTGATCTGGACGAAGTGTGGTTTGTGGTCAGTCCCCAGAATCCTTTCAAGACACAGAAATCTCTTTTACACGAATTTGATCGGCTTAAGATGGTAGAGCTCGCCATTGCCGATCATTTTCATTTTAAGGCTACGGATGTGGAGTTTCACATGCCTAGGCCTAGTTTTACCATCGATACACTGATCTATCTGTCTGAAAGTTACCCCCAACATGATTTCAAGCTTGTGATAGGAGGTGATAACCTGAACCATTTCCATAAGTGGAAAAATCATGGACTTATCCTTGAGCGATATGGACTTTATGTATACCCACGCCCAGGTCTCAATCCCAACTACAAGCATCCCAATGTCAAGTTTGTGGCGGCTCCATTGATGGATATTTCAGCTACATTTATCCGTCAGGCGATCCAATCGGGTCATTCTGTCCGTTACCTACTTCCCGAGAAGGTCGAGGAGTACATTGCCGATAAGAAACTGTTTCTGTAGTCAGTCAGGTTGAAAATAGGACTGTGGTCAATTATTTTGATACAAAAGGAACTAATTAATATCTAAAATACTTTTGTAGTATATTTGAAAATTAAGGATTAACATAACTTATATAAAAATGGCAAAAGCAATTGAAATTACCGATTCAAATTTTGAAGAAATCATGAAGTCAGATCAGCCTATCCTTGTGGATTTTTGGGCTGAGTGGTGCGGACCTTGTAAGATGATCGGCCCTGTTGTCGAGGAGTTGGCGGGAGATTATGACGGTAAGGCAGTAGTTGGTAAAGTCGATGTAGATGCCAACCCGGCAGTAGCAGCTCAGTTTGGTATCAGAAGTATCCCAACCCTTTTGTTTTTCAAAGGTGGCCAGGTTGTAGATAAGCAAGTGGGGGCAGCTCCAAAGTCTATATTGGCACAGAAACTTGATGCACAGTTATAAGGAATACCCTTTCAATTACATCGAAAAAGCCGCTGAGACAATAGTCTTGGCGGCTTTTTTTGTTTCTGACTAACCTTGATATGATTTAGAATCTACACCCTCTCCAAATTCGAAACCCCACCCGATACGATAAACTTCATCACATCCGAACTTTTGACATTGTTGAGAATCCGTACATTTTCCCTTGGGACAAGGTAGAGGTTGCCGGAGAAGTTATAGCTGTGCGGAAAATATATCGCAACCAATCCTTCTTCTTCCAGAATACTCAAGTCATCCTGGGTGATAAATCCCAATCTGGACATGCCTTCGGAAAGTTTGACGATGACCGGGATATTGAATTTTTTCTTGTCTCCGACAAATGCCGACATCAGATCTTTGATACTGGTGTAGACGATATTGATCAAGGGGATCTTAAACACCCATTTTTCAAACAAGTCAAACAAAGGCTTGGTAATAAACAAACTTGCCAAATATCCCACAAATGTGATAAAACCAAGCATAATAAGAATACCTAATCCAGGGACAGGAATTGGGATGATGCCATCAAGGAAGTTGATAGTCAGGACAATGACATAAACCGTCAATGCAAAGGGAACTACAAAAAGCAATCCCCTGAAAAAGTACGTGATAAATCTCTTATATGTAAATGCCATCTTGAATTAGTTTTCAGTGCATAAAACTACAAAAAAGCCCCAGATTTCTCTGAGGCTTTCTTTAAAATGTTAAAGGGATATTAATTGTAATGATTGTTTACTTCCTTCACATAAGGCCGTTGGAATCAATCTTTACCTTTTGTTGACCGTCATCTGTTGACACTCGTACGCCGTGGCGTAGTTGACGATTATCCGCTAGATTTAAGTTGTTGATTTAATCAATTAATATCAATGCGGATGATCTTATAAGTCAATTCCCATAAATGACATAAATGCAATTCCCATCAATCCGGTAAGGAGCATGGTGATACCAAGACCTTTTAGACCGTTGGGCACATTTGAGTATTTGAGTTTTTCCCTGATGGCTGCCAAGGCGATGATTGCCAAGAAGAAACCTGTACCAGACCCGAAGCCATATACCGCTGATTCAGCCAAAGTATAATCTCTCTGAGCCATAAAAAGGGATCCCCCAAGAATCGCACAGTTCACAGCGATCAATGGAAGGAAGATACCCAAAGCACCATACAGCGCTGGGGCAAACTTCTCTACTACCATCTCCACCAACTGGACCATGGCTGCTATGATAGCGATGAACATGATAAACCTCAAGAACGAAAGGTCAATGGTAGCGAATGTTTCACCAGCCCAAGACAATGCACCTTCTTTCAATACAAATTCATTCAAAAGCCAGTTGACAGGAACTGTTACTGTCAAAACGAAGATTACAGCTGCGCCAAGGCCCAATGCAGTACTTACCTTTTTGGATACCGCCAGGAATGAACACATTCCAAGGAAGTAGGCAAATACCATGTTGTCAATAAATATTGATCGTATAGCTAAATTAAATAATTCCATGTCTCTTTATTTATTAATGTTCAACATATCCGGTTTTGGTACGCTGTACCCAAATGATCAATCCAAGTATGATAAATGCACCCACAGGAGACACCATCAAACCATTGGTAGCCAAGCTAAAGTTTTCACCAAACAAACCAGAGATAGGATCATAAATGGCTACTCCAAATACGGATCCCGAACCCAACAGCTCTCTAAAGAAAGCTACGGCCAAGATGATCCAAGAATAACCCAATGCGCTACCGAACCCATCAAGGATTGCATCATAAGGTTTGTTGCCCAAAGCAAATGCCTCCAAACGACCCATTACGATACAGTTGGTAATGATCAAGCCAACAAATACGGAAAGCTCTTTGTACATATCATATGCGAATGCTTTCAAGACTTCATTTACCAAAGTCACCAAGGTGGCAACTACTGCAAGTTGAACGATAATCCTTACCCTGGATGGAATTGTGTTTCTCAATAAAGAGATTGTCAAGTTTGCCATGACAATTACAAAGATTACCGAGATGGCCATTACCAAAGTAGGCTGCATCTGTGTAGTCACTGCCAATGCAGAGCATATCCCCAGTACCTGTATGGTGATTGGGTTGTCATCTACAAGAGGGTCAGATATTAATTTTTTTCTTCTTTTGGACAGAAGTGCCTCGGAGGACTTTTTTACTTCTGCTTGTGCTGTTTCTGTACTCATTATATAAAGATTGAAACGTTCAAAATCAATTTAATTCTGCTACGTCAGTAGAGTTGCCTGACTTTTTCTTTTCGATGTAGGATTGGTAGTGGCCGATATAGTTTCTCAACATGGCATTCACTCCATTGGCCGTAATGGTAGCTCCAGAGAGTCCATCTACCTTGTGCTCTTCACCAGAATAGTCTTTCCCTTCTCCCTTTTGCATGATGACAGCTTGTAAGTCACCTCCTTCATCAAAAATCTTCTTTCCTTGATACCTGGCCTGTACGCTGTTTTCCGTGATTCTTGCTCCCAATCCAGGAGTTTCCCCTTTATGTGAGAATGTAACCCCTTCCACAGTATTCAAGTCTGTCTGAAGCGCCAAATAGCCCCAGATTTCATCCCAAAGACCAGCACCATATACAGGAAGGATATAAGAATCGACGGCGTCTTCATTTCCTTCTTCATGGTATATGAAAATCGGGTACAATCTGTCTTCCGGAGATTTTTTATAGTTTTTGCCAACATTTACTGTTTCAGCAACTATGGCATTTCCATCCGAATCTTTTTCTACTTCATTGCCTTCTATGTCAACTACCTTTGAGGCAATTCTAGCCTCGTAATATTCCAATATCTCTTCAGGACTCATTACTTTCAATTCTTCAGGCGCCATGACTGCACCAAGAATTTGCTTTTTGTTGTCCAAGTCTTCTGCCTTTTTTTGGATAGGCCCTAGTACTTGGGAAGTTCCTGATAGCAATAGTCCCAATACAACTGTTAGGATTACTGAGAAAGTGATGATATAAGCGTTAGACTGTTGCACGTTGTAACCTCCTTTTCTTGTTTGCTTTTACTACATAATAATCAATCAATGGCGCAAAGACGTTCATAAATAGAACAGCTAGCATAATTCCTTCTGGATAGGCTGGATTGGTTACCCTGATGATCACTGTTAAGAAACCGATCAATAATCCATATATCCATTTCCCGGTTTCTGTTTGGGCAGCAGATACTGGATCGGTTGCCATAAACACAATACCGAAAGCCAAGCCTCCCATTACCCAGTGGTATTCCGGACCCATTGCCATATATTCATTCACCGCAAAAAGGTTCATGATAAAGCCCATGATATATGCACCTGCAAATCCACTTACGATGATTTTCCAACTGGCTACACCAGTAGCAACCAAAATCAACGCACCGATCAATGCCATCAAGGTTGAGGTTTCTCCAATCGAACCTGGAATCCATCCCATAAATAAATTGGCGAATTCATAAAGGCCAGCACCCAAATCACTGTTGTGAGAGGACAGTGCTGCATTGACTGTTTCTCCTTCGACCCCTGCATTATAAGCTACTGCCAATGCTGTAGCTCCCGAAAAACCATCTACTGGAGCTTTATCTCCCAAATATGTCCAAACCTGATCACCTGAAATCTGTGCAGGATATGCGAAGTACAAGAATGCCCTTGCAGTCATGGCTACGTTTAGGATATTCATCCCCGTTCCACCAAATACCTCTTTTGCAATCACTACGGCAAATATAGTAGCCAATGCCACTTGCCATAAAGGCATAGTAGCAGGGACTACCAATGGAATCAACATCCCTGTCACCAAGAAGCCTTCGTTGATTGGGTGCTTCCTGATCACTGCAAATGCAGCTTCTACCAAACCACCTGCCGCATAGGCAACGATGACAATCGGTAAAACCAATGTAAGTCCTAAAATTGCTTTGTCTGCGAAATCATCCCACAATCCTGCTGTTTGCCCTGTAGCCAAGAAGTGTTGATGTCCTGTATTATAAATACCAAACAACAAACAAGGGATCATTGCAATCACAACTGTGATCATCATCCTCTTCAAGTCAATGGCGTCTTTTACTTGAGCACCCTTTATCCCATTCGTATGGTTTGGCGAAAACAAAAACGTCTCGCCTGCCTCAAATGCATAATAAAGACTCTCTAATTTTCCTCCTTTATGAAAAAGGGGTTTCTGCTTATCCAACAGATCTCTTAGAAACTTCATATTGATTAACTGTATTGAATTAAATCTATTCCTTTTCTAACTAATTCCTGTACTGGGTGTTTGGAAACATCCACAAACTCGCAAAGTGCCAAGTCTTCTTCCACGATTTCGTAAATTCCCAATTCTTCCATCTCATCAAAGTCCTCAGCCATGATGGCTTTCAACAGGTAAACAGGAAGAATATCCATTGGGGTTACACTTTCGAATACTCCGGTCTGGACAAATGCTCTTTCTTCGCCTCTGACGTTGGTGTCCAAAACAAACTCTTTGTTTGGTTTCAAGAATGAAAGTAGACCCAATGCCCTGTGAAAGCTTAGCTTGTCGGCAGTTGGCTTCATCCAGCCTAGGAACTCATGATATTCACCTTCAGGCAACAAAGTAAGTTGGTTGCTGTAGTAACCCAAATATCCATCTTTGTTGATCTTCTCACCAGTCAAGACATTTCCAGAAACCACGCGTGTCTCTGGGGCTATATCTGATTTCTCATCTGCCTGAAGATTTCCGTTGACCATGGTGTCTACACAAGCACCTAAAAATGTTTTGGTATATGCAGCTGTTTTGGCTCTTGAGCCGGTAATTGCAATTACTTTTGAAGCGTCATATTTGCCCTCAAGGAAAAGTTTGCCAATCTGGGCTACACCATATGGGCTGATAGTCCAAGCTACCTCGCCTTTGTTGATGGCATCGATGTGATGGATCTGAACTCCTACGTTACCAGATGGGTGTGGACCTGAGAACTTGTTGATTTGTGCATTCTGAACATTTGCGAATACCGAAGGTACTTCTGCATCTGCGTTTAGATTCAAATGAACTGTTCCATCGGTTAGCTTTTTCAAGATGTCAATACCTACCTGGAAGTATTTTTCCTCACCTTTCAAGGTAACCGCATAGTCCGGTGCCAATGGATGTGAATCAAAACCAGATATGAATATCGCCTTAGGCTTGTCGGCAGGATTGGCAACGATACCAAATGGTCTCTGGATCAACTGAGGCCAAACACCACTCTTGGTAAGGTTGGCTATAGCGTCTTCCTTGGACAGGGCTTTGATGGAGGATTCGGTGAATTTATCAAAACTCTCGTAGCTGATTTCGTTATCTGCAAGGATTTTGATCTCTAACAATTTTCTCTTTTCACCTCTTTTGATCTCAACGATTTCACCAGATACCGGTGCGACATATTGAACTTGATCCAATGCTTTGTCGAATAAAATCGGAGTTCCAGCCTTTACGATATCGCCTTCATTTACAGTGACTTTTGGTCTTTGTAAACCAATGAAGTCTGTAGGTTTGATAGCAAAGGTTTTGGCTGGCTGGAATTCTACAAGCTTTTTTTCAGCTTTTCCAGCGAGCTTAATGTCGAATCCCTTCTTAAGCTTAACTAGTTTTGACATATTTTTATGAACTGTATGGTCTTTTGAAAAACGCCTCAAATCTAATAAAATACATCAGTTATTAGAAGATAATTTCGGTATTATTTATCACCTTCTTGCTAAATGACATACTTACTACTCGTCTTTCAATTTTAATTGTTTTCAAATTCAAGGTTTGCTTCCAAGGTGTTGATGTGGTGCATTACTTGTTCCATCAACCACATAGGGGTCGAGGTTGCTCCACAAATACCAACCTTATCTTCTACACTGAACCACAATGGGTCTATCTCTGTTTCGTTTTCCACAAAATAACTTCTGGGGTTCTCGCCTTTACATACTTGGTAGAGTGCTTTTCCATTTGAGCTCTTTTTGCCTGATACAAAAATAATCACATCATTTTCCCTGGAAAAATTCAACAGTTGTGGCTCTCTGTTGGATACTTGGCGGCAAATGGAATCATTGGCATTGAAATCAACTTCTTTCAGGATCCCTTTTGCCTCTCTGATCCTGTTTTCGATTTTCTCTTTCAATTCATAAAAGCCTTTCGTGCTTTTGGTGGTTTGGCTGAATAGCGTGACCGGTTTGGTGTAATCTATCTTGTCCAAATCCTTGTCGTCCATGACGACGATTGCTTTTTCAAGTGTTTGGCCGGTCAGTCCGATTACCTCTGCATGGCCTTTTTTGCCATAGATGATAATCTGCCCTTTTTCCTTTTCCATTTTGTCAAAAGCCGTCTTGACCCTGTGCTGTAGTTTCAATACCACAGGACAAGAAGCATCGATCAATTCTATGTTGTTTTCAATTGCTGTTTTGTAGGTTTCCGGTGGTTCACCATGCGCACGGATCAAAACCTTGCAATTGTTCAGCTCCTGAAGTTTCTCTCTGTCGATCACTACCAATCCTTTTTCACTCAGTCTCTTGACCTCCATGTCATTGTGGACTATGTCCCCCAAACAGTAAAGCTGGTCGGACACTTCCATCTCATCTTCCGCCATTTTGATGGCGAATTCTACCCCAAAGCAATATCCTGAGTTCTTATCTATGGTAACTTTCATAATTCAAATTGATTATTAGCCAATTTTTTCTTTCGCAAGTGATACAATACGATCTACTTGATCTTCAAATTCCAAGAAACTAGTGTCTATCTCTACAGCATCTTCTGCTTTTTTCAATGGACTTTCTTTTCTTGATGAGTCGGTCTTGTCCCGCTCGTCCAGGTTGTCGATGATTTTTTGGATTTCCACCAAGTCACCTTTTTCCAATATCTCCTTTTGACGTCTTTCAGCTCTTATGCTGAGGTCTGCCGTCATAAAAACCTTGAGTTCGGCATCCGGGAACACTACAGTCCCAATATCCCTTCCATCCATGACCACCCCTTTTTTCTTGCCCAGCTTTTGCTGCTGCGACACCAATTCCTGTCGGACTTCTTTGATTTTGCTTACCTCGCTTACATAATCAGAGACACGCATGGTCCGAATCTCATCCTCAACATTCAGACCGTTGAGGTATGCTTCTTGTTTCCCGTTATTGGGATTGATTTGAAAGCCGACCTCCATACTGCCCAAAGATTTCTCAACGTCTTTGGGGTTGGTCAGTACTGTGCGGTTGTTCAAAAAGTGAAGTGTAGCAGCTCTGTACATTGCGCCAGAATCTATGTAAGTGTAACCCAATGCCTTGGCAACCGCTTTGGCAGTGGAACTTTTTCCGCATCCCGAAAATCCATCTATTGCAATTACGATTTTACTCATTTACTAAATTTGTCTTGCGCTTTTCTTTTCAGGTGCAAATATAGTAGTTTTAAATCTAATAATTTAAAAAGCTAATATGATGGATTGTTTTAGTGTTGAAGGGCAGCTGGTTGATATAGAAAACAGGAAAGTTTTCTCGGCTGAAGTCAAAATTGGTAATGGAAAGATCGTTTCTATCCGTAAGATCCAACACAATGATAGGCTTCCATATATGTTGCCGGGGTTCATAGATGCACATGTGCATGTAGAATCTTCCATGTTGGTGCCCTCTGAGTTTGCGAGGTTGGCTGTGGTACATGGTACGGTAGCCACTATATCAGATCCGCATGAGATAGCCAATGTCTGCGGGATGGAGGGTGTGGATTATATGATCGACAATGGAAGAAAAGTGCCTTTTAAGTTTTACTTTGGTGCACCTTCCTGTGTGCCTGCCACGCCTTTTGAGACGGCAGGCGGGGAAATTACTGCAGCTGATATCAATAAACTTCTTGAGAGAAAAGAGATAGTATACTTGGCAGAAATGATGAATTGGCCGGGTACTGTGAACAGGGATCCCCAGGTTATGGAAAAGATAGCCTTGGCTAAAAAGTATGGGAAACCTGTAGATGGACACGCCCCTGGATTGAAGGGGGAAGTTGCTGCAAAATATGCATCGGCTGGCATCACGACAGACCACGAGTGTTTTACCAAAGAAGAGGCGTTGGACAAACTCCAGTTGGGGATGAAAATAGCCATCAGGGAGGGGAGTGCTGCCAAGAATTTTGAGGCTTTGATCGATTTGATTGATCAGTATCCGGGGATGATTATGTTTTGCTCGGATGACAAACATCCGGACAACTTGGCTGTTTCGCATATCAATGAACTGGTGGCAAGGGCATTGAAGAAGGGGAAAAATGTTTTTGATGTTTTGAGGGCAGCATGCATTACTCCGATTGAGCATTACCGGTTGGAAGTTGGCATGCTCCGTGTAGGGGATGCTGCTGATTTTATCCTTTCGGAAGACATGGAAGAATTCAGAATAAAGGCTACCTATATCAATGGTGAACTTGTCGCAAAGGATGGAAAGACCTTGATTGGTAGGGTGGAAAATAAAGTCATCAACAACTTTCGGACTTCCTTGAAGACAAGTGTTGATTTTCGGATCAAAGCAGATAGTGCAGGAGTGAGGGTGATAGAAGCCTTGGATGGGCAATTGATCACACCTGAGATTCATGGGGCAATCAAGGTGGTGGGTGGATTTGCCAATTCCAATGTAGCCGAAGACATTCTGAAAATCACGGTAGTCAACCGCTATGAAGATGCACCACCAGCAGTAGCATTCATCAAAAATTTCGGGATCAAATCTGGGGCAATAGCTTCATCAGTCGGGCATGATTCGCATAATATCATTGCTGTTGGGGTGGATGATGACGCCATCACCAAAGCTGTAAATCTCTTGATCCAAGAAAAGGGAGGGGTCTCAACGGTTGATGGGGAAAAGGAAATGGTGCTCGCGCTTCCGGTTGGTGGAATCATGTCAACAGAAGATGGCTATAAGGTGGCAGAAGCCTATACGAAAATCGATCAGATGACAAAGTCTATGGGATCCAAACTCCAGTCTCCATTTATGACTTTGAGTTTTATGGCACTTTTGGTTATTCCCGATCTGAAGTTGAGTGATAAAGGGCTTTTTGATGGGCAGAAGTTTGAGTTTGTGGATGTGTTTTTGGCTTGAAATCAATTGGTTATGTAAATTACACTTCTTCAATTTTAAAATTTATATTTTGAGTTTTGGAAAGGATATGGAATAGAGTTTTTCAATATGGACTTTGTGAGGATTTATTCTTTTGGTTTTTAGGGAAATATATGCAGAATGATAGGTTTTAAGGAGTGATTTCGAACTTATGGTTTGGAAGGAAGTTTCTATATTAGAGGAAAATATAACCCAAATAAATAACTTGATATTATGATGAATTTTGAGCTCAATGAAAATCAGGCGATGATCGCCCAGATGATTAGGGATTTTGGAGCAAAAGAGATTACCCCATTCAGAAAAGAATGGGATGATAAACAGTATTTCCCAATCGAAGTATTCAAAAAGCTAGGAGAACTTGGTTTGATGGGTGTATTGGTTCCTACCGAATATGGTGGGGCTGGTTTTGGATACTTTGAATATGTCACAGCTATTTTGGAATTGTCTAAGTTGGATCCATCCATCGGGTTATCTATGGCAGCTCACAACTCACTTTGCTCAGGCCACATCATGATGTTTGGGAATGAAGAGCAGAAAAAGAAATATTTGCCAAAACTCGCCACCTGCGAGTATTTGGGTGCTTGGGGATTGACTGAGCCGAATACGGGGTCAGATGCAGGCAATATGCGTACTGTGGCTGTCGAAGATGGGGATTATTATGTAATCAATGGAGCGAAGAACTTTATCACACATGGAGTATCTGGTGATGTGGCAGTCGTGATAGCAAGGACAGGAGAAGTAGGTGATTCCCACGGGATGACGGCTTTTGTAGTGGAAAGAGGTACACCTGGATTTAAGGGAGGCAGGAAAGAAGACAAGCTCGGCATGCGTGCTTCGGAGACTGCTGAGATGATTTTTGAAGATTGCAGAATCCACAAGGATCAAATCCTTGGAGAGGTGGGTGCAGGCTTCATCCAATCTATGAAGATCTTGGATGGAGGAAGGATTTCTATTGCAGCCTTGTCATTGGGAATAGCAGAAGGTGCATTGGAAGCATCAATTCAGTATTCCAAAGAGAGGCAGCAGTTCAATCAGCCGATCAGTAAGTTTCAGGGCATTTCTTTTAAGTTGGCAGATATGGCCACTCAGGTGGAGGCTGCCAAGTTGTTGACTTTCAAGGCTGCGGATCTCAAAAACAGAGGAGAAAAAGTGACTTTGGCAGGAGCCAAGGCAAAACTATTTGCCTCAGAGGTTTGTGTTGCTGTTTCCAATGAAGCAGTCCAGATTTTTGGTGGTTATGGGTTTACAAAGGATTATCCTGTGGAGAAATATTATAGAGACTCTAAGCTTTGTACCATTGGTGAAGGTACTTCTGAGATTCAGAAGCTGGTGATATCGAGAGAAATATTGAAGTAGTCAACTACGCCACGGCACAAGTGTCGACTGTCAATAGACAACGGAGTTCAAATGACATCTTCTAACTTATGATGGTTATCCGTAGCTTTCATTTAGTTGATTTGATAGATAATCACGTAGTTATATATTAAGAGTCTAACTCTTCCAAAGTTTTAAACTTTGGAAGAGTTTTTTTATTCTATTGCTTTCCAGTTTCTGATTTGGATTTCTTCTCTTTCTTGATCGTCTTAAGCCTATTATATTATTGCAAAAAAAAAGGATGTCGTCCAAATAATGCCAAAGCCTTATTCTTGCAGGTTTCTTTTCGTCATTTTATGTAATCTTGGAATCCAATTCCTTATTTGCATAAAATATTATAATTTTCATAACGTATGAAAATCTTAGCGATAATTGCAATTTGGTAATATCTGGTTGATAAGATAGGTCAGCGCTCATTGATATCAAACTGTCACGTATTGATTCAGTACGCAATAGAACACTGATGATGCAGATTTAGCTGATTGGCACGGATAAAAATCAGCGTTCATCAGCTCAATCCCGATTCGGGACAGGCTCAGGGGCATTTCGATTAAACCATCCCACCGACTCCGAGCAAGAGATAGATCCCGGCGGCCAAAGAAGCCCCTATGATCGGACCTAGTATCGGTACCCAGCTGTATGCCCAGTCACTTCTGCCTTTGCCTTTGATCGGGAGGATCTGGTGCATGATCCTTGGTCCTAGGTCACGAGCAGGATTGATCGCATAGCCGGTAGTTCCTCCCAAGGATAAGCCTATCACCCATACCAAAAAAGCCACTGGCAATGCGCCAAGTGAGCCTAAGCCTATAGGAGTATTGTTCCCATCTTGCAAAATGGGCTCTGTAGAATAGAGTATCACAATAATCAATACTGAGGTGCCAACAATCTCAGAGATCAGGTTGGAGGAAAGGTTCCTGATGGCTGGTGCTGTTGCAAATGGAGCGAATTTCAAGCCTGGGTCATCTGTGGCATCGAAATGGTCTTTGTAGACCAGCCAAGCGATTCCCGATCCAAACATAGCTCCAAGAACTTGTGCCAATACATACTTGGGAACATCTCTCCAAGGGAAATCTCCTGTGATTGCCAGAGCAATACTGACAGCCGGATTGAGGTGCGCGCCACTGTGTGGACCAGCGACCACTACTCCTATAAATACGCCCAATGCCCATGCAGTGGTGATGACAATCCATCCTCCATTTTGTCCTTTGGTCTTGTTCAAGACCACATTGGCAACTACTCCCGAGCCCATGGCTAGCAAAAGGGAGGTGCCTACAAATTCTGCTACAAATACATCCATTATTCTACCCAGTTTTTAGATCTTTCTACTGCCTTATGCCAAAAATGTAGATATTTCTCGACTTTTTTCTTATCCATTTCTGGATCGAAGCTCTTATCTACTTCCCAGAGTGATTTGAGCTCTTCTTCATCTTTCCAAAATCCAACCGCCAATCCTGCCAAAAATGCTGCGCCGATTGCAGTGGTTTCGATGATCTTTGGCCTGGTGATTTTGCAATCGAGGATGTCAGCTTGAAATTGCATCAGGAAGTTGTTGGCTGTAGCTCCTCCATCTACCCTCAGTTCCTTTGTCGGTTCTCCACTGTCTTTTTCCATGGCTTTGAGGACATCATTCACTTGGTAGGCGATGGCTTCCAGGGCAGCCCTAGTCATATGGGCAATGGTTGTCCCCCTGGTAATCCCAAAAAACGCTCCCCTGGCATCCTGATCCCAGTGTGGAGCACCGAGACCAGATAATGCTGGGACAAAATATACTCCATCGTTGTCTTCTAGGCTGACCGCAAGTTTTTCGCTTTCTTTTGCATCTCCAAAAAACTCAATTCCATCCCTCAGCCATTGGATGGCAGCTCCACCAATAAATACTGAGCCTTCCAAGGCATAATTTACTTTTCCATTGATCTCCCAAGCCACGGTAGTCAGTAATCGATTCTCAGATTTTACAGGCTTTTCTCCTGTGTTCATTACCAAAAAACATCCTGTGCCATAGGTTGTCTTGGCCATGCCTGACTGGGTACAAAGTTGTCCGAAAAGTGCTGCCTGCTGGTCTCCGGCAATTCCGGCGATTGGGATTTTGACGGATAAAATATCACCGGATGTCTTGCAGTAGATTTCTGAACTTGATTTGACTTCAGGGAGCATGGATTCTGGGATGTCAAACAGTTCCAGCAATTCTTTGTCCCATTGCTTTTCATGGATATTGAAAAGCATCGTTCTACTGGCATTGGAAATGTCGGTTAGGTGGTTTTCACCTCCAGTGAGTTTCCATACCAACCATGTGTCTATTGTCCCAAAAGCCAATTCTCCATTTTTTGCTTTCGCTCTTGCGCCTTCTATATTATCAAGAATCCATTTGATTTTGGTAGCCGAAAAGTAGGCATCTAAGATTAACCCTGTTTTTGAAGCGATCGGCTCGGCTTTCCCTGCTTCCTTCAATTCATCACAGTAAGCGGATGTCCTTCTGTCTTGCCATACTATTGCGTTGTAAAGCGGTTTTCCTGTTTCTCTGTCCCACACGATGGTGGTCTCCCTTTGGTTGGTGATACCGATTCCGGCAATCTGATTTGCTTTGATATCTTCATTTGCCAATGATTCAATCATTACAGCTGACTGGCTGGTCCAGATTTCCTGCGGATCATGCTCCACCCATCCGGATTTTGGGAAATGTTGCTTAAAGTCTTTCTGTGCCACAGACACTATCTGACCTTTCTTGTCAAATATAATGGCTCGTGAACTTGTAGTGCCTTGGTCAAGTGCTAAAATATATTGGGACATTTTCTTTGGGTTAATGGTTAATTAGGTATTTGGTTATTTGTTGAATTATAGTTGGGAATAGGTTTGAGATATAATAGAAATATTGTAGAAATAAGATTGAAATACAATGGAAATAAAGTTGATATATTGCGGAAATACTTTTGATCAACAGCTATTATTTCTGAGAAGCCATATCTCAATAATATTTCGCCAGACTTGTCTGCAAAAGCCAAAGGCATATTTCCATTTATTTCACGCCAGTAATATTTCGCCATAGGCTTATTTCACTTCCAATATCTACAATATCCAAGAATATCAATCAATAACTTGTCCGCAGTGGCGGATCTATTTCAATATATATTTATTTGCTGTTTTTTCGAAATCGGTGATTGCTTGTTCTATCCATGTTTCGTCCATTTTGAGTTCTCTTGCCATGATTTCTGCAACTTTAGGTGCCATTGCGATAGCGGCTTTGGCATCGAGAAAGAGAATCCTAATCCTTCTGGCGAGAAGATCTTCTACTTTCATTGCCATTTCATTTTTTACAGCCCAGACCACTTCTGCTTCGGTATAGGGATAGGATGGGTGCAACAAGTTGCTAAATTGGGGGTTTTCTTCAATCATCTTTTGGATAGTGGCTGCATCTGCCCCGTAGCCTTGCCAGTGTCCTTTTTGCGGAGCAGTGGTATAGCCTCGGTAATGAATATTTGCTGAAGCACTTGGTTTGATGTTTTCTCCGGTTACTGTGGTGAATTTTTCCACAGTGTCTTCTCCCATTTTTCGGAATGTCGTCCATTTGCCGCCTGTGATGGAAGTCAAGCCACTTTCAGAGACGATTACCTTGTGGGAACGGGAAATCTCTTTGGTTTTGGTACTTCCTTCTTTAGGTGCTGCAAGTGGTCTTAGTCCCGCATAGACAGAAAGGACATCCGCTTTGGTGGGTGTTTTCACCATGTAAGCAGCGGCTGTTTCCAGCACAAAATCTATCTCTTTACTCAAAGCTTCTGGTTCCAGTTTGGCTTTTTCACGCAACGTGTCCGTAGTACCTACTACCAATTTGTCTTGCCACGGAACAGCAAAAAGAACCCGTCCGTCCGAAGTTTTTGGGATCATCAAGGCATCATTTCCACCAAGAAAAGATTTGTCCAAAACCAGATGGATTCCCTGGCTAGGTTGAATACTTTTCGGTGCATCTGGCTGGTCGAGTTGAAGGATTTTGTCTGCGAATACCCCTGTTGCATTGACCACCATCCTTGCCTTGATTTTATAGTTTTTCTTACCGATCAAATCCCTGACCTGAATCCCAGTAATCTTTCCTTTCTGGTTTTTGACCAAAGCATTGACTTTGGTATAATTGAGCATATTGCCCCCCATTTCATTGCAGGTGATGGCAATGCTCAAAGCCAATCTCGCATCGTCAAACTGACCGTCGTGATAGACCACGCCTCCCTTGAGACCATCTTGTTTGATCTGTGGAAGCCTGCTGAGTGTTTCTGCTTTTGAAATAAATCTGGATTTTCCCAATCGAAGCCTACCTGCCATCCAGTCATAGATTTTCAATCCTATGCTGTATTGAAGTCGATCAAAAAATGTATAGATCGGTATGATAAAAGGTTGGTTGTGGGTGAGGTGTGGGGCATTTTGTAAAAGCCTTCCCCTTTCTTTGAGCGCTTCCAAGACAAGCATTACATCTCCTTGTGCCAAGTATCGAACTCCTCCGTGAACTAGTTTTGTGCTCCTACTGGAAGTGCCTTTTGCAAAATCCGCTTTTTCGACCAATACCACAGAAAGCCCTCTCGAAAGTGCATCCAAAGCTACACCAAGCCCCGAAGCACCACCTCCAATGACTGCGATATCCCAAGTTTTGGTTTCTATTTCTAGTTTTTTAAGGTTTTCTATCCTATTCATTTCATCAGTATTTACTTCAAACATAATACAAAAAGAAACAAAAAGAAATAAATAGAAACTAAAAAATAGAAATTATTTATTTTTTGTATCCAAAAGCCTATCTTTAACAAAAAAAGAAAGCTTACATGACCATCACAGAAAGGCATAAATATATTTTGGATAAACTCAATGAAGCGGGGATTGTCCATGTAACTGATCTTAGTAAGGAGCTGGATGTTACTGTGGTGACAGTGAGAAAGGATCTGAAGTTGTTGGAAGACAAAGGGCTGCTTTACCGTTCCCATGGTTCGGCGACCCAAAATTCCCCCTATGTCAATGACAGACCTGTACATGAAAAGAAGCTTGAACGGGTGGAGGAAAAACTAAAAATCGCCCAAGCTGCAGTTCAGCTTGTGGTGGAGGATGAGGCGATCATTATCGGATCTGGAACTACAGTGGTGTCATTTGCCCAGATGCTTCCAAAAAACCAAAAATTGACAGTGCTTACAGCGGCCATGAATGTCACCTTGGCGTTGATTGACTCATCTGAAGTGGAGATCGTACAGCTTGGAGGAGTAGTCAGGAAAAGCAGTAGTTCTGTTGTGGGTAATTATGCTGAGGAAATGATGCGGAATTTTGCCTGCAGCAAATTGTTTTTGAGTGTGGATGGGATCAGTTTGGATTTTGGACTCACTACCTCCCATATGATGGAAGCACATCTCAATGCCCAAATGATCAAATCTGTACAAAAGACCATCGTTTTGGCGGATTCCAGTAAGTTTGGGAAAAAAGGTTTCGGTAAGATTTGTAATTTGGATGATATCGATGTGGTCATTACCGATTCCGGAATTCAGGAAATGTATAGGGAAAAATTGGAAGAAATGGGGATAGAGGTGAGGGTGGTTTGATAGCAGCTTTTCAAAAGTTTATATTATTGCCTAAAATCTTTCAGGTTTTTTCGATAACCATTCAGGATACTGGAATAAATTAATGTAGATATAGTGAAGGCTTTCCTTTTAGGAGATGCACCTTTTAGGATAGTTTTTTGCGTTTTTAAGTCTTAATATAAATAAGATTCATTAATTTTATTTTGCACATTCAAGCTTAATTATGACTATTAAAGCAAAAATTATTGAAAAAATCGAACACATTGATGATGAAGAGCTCTTAAATGAAATTTATTCATGGGTAGAAAATATTGAAGGAACTGGATGGAATCATTCATTTGAAAAAGCTGAAATACTAGCTGTTCAAGAAGGCTATGAGCAATATTTGGCAGGAAAAACATTCTCTCAAAAGGAAGCGTCTGAACAATTTGAAAAATGGCTGTCTCAAAAAGAGAAATAAAGTGGACCCAAAGAGCAATAAATGATAAAGTTTCTATTTTAGATTATTGGTATAATAGGAATAAGTCTACCTATTACCCGATTAAACTTAACTTAGAATTTAAGAAAACTCTTATTCTTTTAGCTAAATCTCCAGAAATTGGATTGAAATTCAATGGTAATCCGCAAATTCTTTTTAAATTAGTTAGAGGCTATAGACTCTACTATTGCTATGACAGTATTTCTTTAACATTGTTAACGATATGGGACACCAGAAGAAACCCTGATACTTTTAAAGTTTGAATTTACCGAAGTTCGGTTTATTCTTTTTGAATGATTTATAAACTAGGGGGCATTAACAGAAAAGATTACTTGCAATAAGGATACTAATCAAGTGGGTATTCAGGCATAATTGTAGAGAATTAAAACTCTTTATACAACCTTCTCACTACACTCGAACTTCCGTCAGATTCCAGAGTCACTTCGAAGATATAATCATATTCTATATCCTCCAGTTCTTCAAACTTACCACCCTCGTCTACGAAATAATTGACAAGGTGATGAATGGTGTTGCTGTGGCCTACTACCACCACATTTCCTTTCCTTTTCTTTAGCTCTTCTACCAAATCGTCATGATTTTGGGGGTCATAGATCTCAATGGCTATTCCTGCAATATTGGAAATGGGCTGCAAAGTAGCTTTGGTCCTTACCGTACTTGTGCTGAATGCATGCTTGATTTGCTTGTCTGTCAATATTTGGCCCAACTTTTTGGATCTCACTGTGCCTGCTACACTGAGTTGGGGATCGTCTGTGTCCAGCATTTTTTCGGCATGCCTTACGATGTAGACTGTTTTGGCCTCTTGCTTTGGCGAACAGCCAAAACCAATAATGATCAATGTCAGGATGATAAGAAAGCTATTCTTCATTTGGTGATTCTTTTAACTTTTCAATTCGGGCAATAACTACAAATAACCTGTCCGCAGTGGCGGATCAAATATCAATCAATATCAAAATATCATACCTTCTAAATTAACAGAAGATTTACATTACCCACTAAACGTATTGTCCAGATACTGATCCTTGGCTTTGATCTCTTCAAACTCCAGGTATTGCTCCCAAAATGGCTCTTCCGGCAAAGCTGCACGAAGGATTAATTTTTCTTTCTTGATGGGATGGATAAATACCAAATGGAAGGCATGTAGATTGATACTCAAATCAGGGTTTGGTTTTACGAAACCATATTTCACATCTCCCCTGATCGGACAGCCTATGGATGCCAGTTGAACTCGGATTTGGTGCGGCCTTCCTGAAACCGGCCTTACTTCCATCAGCCAATGGTCATTGAGCTTGCCCAATCTTTTGTAATTCAATTCTGCTTTTTGTGAGCCTGGAACTTCTTTTTCAAAAGCACTCACATAATTGCGCTGCTCGTCTTTGACCAAATAATGGGTCAATTTGTCCATTTCCTCCCTTGGTTTCTTTTTCACGATAGCCCAATAGACTTTGTGGATGTCTCTTTTTCTGAAGAGTTCCATCATTCTCTCAAGTCCCTTGGAAGTACGGGCAAAGACTACCAGTCCACTGACAGGTCTGTCAAGCCTATGAACAGGATGAAGAAATACATCACCTGGTTTATTGTATTTTTCTTTGATATACTCTCTACAATAATCTGTGAGGGTCTTATCCTTGGTTTTATCTCCTTGTACCAATATTCCGGCAGCCTTATTCACCACCAAAAGATGGTTGTCTTCATAGACGACTGAGAATGGTTTTTTTTTCATGTTTTATAAACTGTTTTTCAATTGTCACATGGTCCCGAAAGCTCGGGATGACGATTAAAATAATCATTTTTGTGTATTTTGATGATTATTTTAATCGTGTCGATTTCATATTTCTAAATTTAACAAGTTCAAAAAATATCTACAATACCTTTGATATAATAGAGTCACTCAATTTTCATCAAAATTCCGAAGTGAAATGGAATTCGATTTCAGGGTAATTGTCCTGTACCATTTGTAGCCAAGATTTGGATTCTGCCATGAAGACGAATTTCCCGTCCTTATCCCTTGCAATGTGCCTGTTTTTTGATTGGACAAATTCATCCAGCTTCTTTTTGTCCAGACTGCTGATCCAACAAGCCTTGTAAAGCTGCATAGGTGCAAACTCCACGGATGCGTTGTATTCCTGCTTCAGCCTAAATTGAATTACCTCAAACTGAAGCTGACCAACTGTGCCGATGACTTTTCTAGAACCCATATCAAAAGTGAATAGTTGCGCTACTCCTTCTTCCATCAGCTGTTTCAGGCCTTTTTCCAATTGCTTGGTTTTCATGGCGTCCTTGTTGATGACTTCTTTGAAAATCTCTGGGGAAAAACTGGGAATGCCTTTGAAGGTCATGTTTTCGCCATCAGTCAGGGTATCACCTATTTTTAGGTTTCCTGTGTCATAAAGACCGATGATATCTCCTGGAAATGCCTCATCCACCATTTCCCTATCCTGCGCCATGAATTGTGTCACATTCGAAAACCGAAGTGGTTTTGGTCCTCTGACATGATTGTAAGGCTTGTTCCTTTCAAATTTCCCCGAGCAGATCCGAAGAAAAGCGATTCTGTTTCTGTGGTTCGGATCCATGTTAGCGTGGATTTTGAACACAAATCCAGAAAACTTAGACTCTGACGGAAGTACTTCCCTGTCTTCGGTATTTCTGCTTTTTGGAGCAGGGGCGATACGGATAAAGGTGTCCAGCATCTCATTCACCCCAAAGTTGTTCACGGCAGAGCCGAAAAAGACTGGGGCAACTTTTCCTTCCAAGTATTCTTTGGTATCAAAATCGGGATATACTCCTTCTATCAACTCTACATCCTCTCTCAGTTGATCCGCATTGTTGCCACCAATCAATTCGTCTAAACGACTCTCTGAAAGATCATCAAAAACTGCACGGTCATCACTCAATTTTCTTTGGCTAGGACTGAAGAGGTTGAGTTTCCTATCATAAAGGTTGTAAACTCCCTTAAAGCCTTTTCCCATTCCTATAGGCCAAGACAAAGGGCGTACTTGGATATTCAATTTCTCCTCTACTTCATCAAGCAATTCGTAAGGGTCGCGCCCTTCACGGTCGAGCTTGTTGATAAAACAGATCACTGGGGTATTTCGCATGCGACATACTTCCATCAACTTTTCTGTCTGTATCTCCACGCCCTTCACACAATCAATCACCATAATAACGGAATCGACCGCAGTCAATGTTCTATAGGTGTCTTCTGCGAAATCCTGGTGGCCTGGAGTATCGAGTAGGTTGATTTTGATGTCTTTATATTCAAATCCCATCACGGAAGTAGCCACAGAGATACCTCTCTGTTTTTCTATCTCCATCCAATCGGATTTGGTTGCAGTATCGATTTTATTGGATTTGACTGCACCGGCAGTCTGGATTGCCCCTCCAAATAGAAGCAACTTCTCTGTCAATGTGGTCTTCCCTGCATCAGGGTGGGCAATAATGGCGAAAGTTCTTCGCTTGGCTATTTCTTTATTCAAACTCATCTGGAAGGGATTCAATATTTTTCCAAGGGGCAAAGGTACGCTTTTATATGGGATTATTATAAATGTTGGAACAAGTCCATTTTGAAAAGTACAGACATAAAAAAGTCTTCCCCTTGATGATTGGAGAAGACTTTTTTTATGAATATGTAATGCTGTATATCTGCTTTCAAACCAGTAGCCACATATATTTCTGGCTGCTGTTGAATGTTGAGGATTATACGGTCATGATCTCCACCTCTTTTTTTGCAAGAAGTTCATCGACTTTTGTTGAATACTGGTCGGTGAATTTTTGTACGGTGTCTTCTGCTCTTTTGATGTCATCTTCGGATGCGCCATCTTTTTGGAGTTTCTTCAAAGAATCATTGATGTCTTTTCTGACGGTTCTGATGCTTACCTTTCCTGATTCAGACTCAGCTTTAGCCATTTTGACCAATCCTTTTCTTCTCTCTTCGGTAAGTGGTGGGATTGTAAGGATGATGATTTCACCATTATTCTGAGGGGCAAGGCCCAAATCGGAATTGACAATGGATCTTTCTATTTCTGAGATCAAGTTTCTTTCCCAAGGCTTGATAGACAAAGTTCTTGCATCTGGAGTAGTCACAGATGCCACTTGCTGAAGTGGGGTGGGTGCTCCATAATAGTTCACCATGATGCCGTCAAGCAAATTAGGCATTGCTTTGCCGGCACGTATTTTTACTAATTCCTGAGCAGTGTGGTCCACTGCCTTTTGCATAAGTTCTTTAGCTTCGTCTAAGTGCAATTGAATTTCTTCCATGATTTAGTTTCTATATATGGATTATAATGATGTGATTAATGTCCCAATTTCTTCACCAGTCGCCAATTTCATCAGATTTCCTTCTTTGTTCATATCGAAGACGACTATTGGCAGATTATTTTCCTGACAAAGTGTAAACGCAGTCATATCCATTATGTTGAGGTTTTTTTCATAAGCCTCTTGGAATGAAAGTGTATTGTACTTTGTGGCAGACTTGTCCTTCTCTGGGTCGGCAGTGTAGACTCCATCTACTCTTGTGCCTTTCAGCACGACTTCAGCTTCAATCTCAATCGCCCGTAAACTGGCAGTGGAATCTGTAGTGAAATATGGATTTCCAATCCCGGCACCAAAAATTACGATTCTGCCTTTTTCCAAATGTCGGATCGCCCGTCTCCTGATAAATGGCTCACATACACTTTCTACCTTTATCCCCGACATCAGTCGCGTAAACATGCCGTTTTGTTCCAAGGCGCTTTGAAGCGCCATCGCATTGATCAATGTAGCCAACATGCCCATGTAATCGCCCTGGACCCTGTCTATACCTGTTTTTTCTGCTTGTACTCCCCTATAAATATTACCCCCGCCGATCACAATGGCAATCTCAACACCAAGTTCTTTTACCTTTTTGATTTCTTCGGCGTACTTTTGCAGTCTATTGGGGTCGATGCCATAATTGTTCTCGCCCATTAGTGACTCCCCGCTCAGTTTTAGCAATATTCTTTTGTACTTCATTTTTAGTGTTTATTTTGAAAAGCGATGCTTGTTTGAAAGATTTATGAAAATGATAAATTTTACAAATATAAACGCTTCATTTCAGAATTCTAAAGGTGAATACTTAAAATTGAATAAGTACTTGGTTTTTCTCAACACTGTCGCCCTTTTTTATTTTGACCGCCTTGACGATGCCGTCTCCCGGAGATTTGATGATGTTCTCCATTTTCATGGCCTCAAGGATCAATACTGGGTCTCCTTTTTTTACTTCATCTCCTACGGAGACTTTGATGTCAAAAATCAAACCAGGCATTGGTGCTTTGATGTCTTTTGCAAGGTTTCCTTGGTTGGTGTTCATCCCCAATTTCTCCAAAAGCAAATCAAATTTATCTTGGAGTTTAACTGTCGCAGGCTTGTTGTTCAATTTTAACTTGATGGTTTTTTCAGCTGGGTTTATGTCTACTAACTCCAGGTTGAAAGACTTACCACCATGGATGATATGATAGAACCTTTCTCCTGTTTTTTTGAAATCCCAGCTAACAATTTCTTCGTTGACAAGAATTGAGTCACCTGAATTCTCAACTTTTATTACGGAATTATCGATACTTACTGAATACATTTCTTTTATTTTGCGCCAATATACGATTTATCTTTAAAAGGTCTTTTTATGAAAACCCAATATATCCAGCTTCTTCCCTGTCTGATAATCCTGTTTTTGTTTTCTTGCAAAAGCAACGAAAGCTTGACCAGCGCAGACAATGCCATTATAGAACCCGTCAGCGAAAAATTCGAGAACAACTTGAATCTCATGAGGGAGAAGGAAGCATTGATCTCGGACTACAATCCTTCAAGGACCAGACATTTTGATTTGTTGCACACCAAGCTGGATCTGGCCTTTGATTTTGAAAAGGAATGGGTATATGGAGAAGCACGATTGACGCTGAAGCCTTATTTTTTCGACCAAAGCACATTGGTTCTTGATGCAAAGGATTTTGACATCCATTCGTTTAGATTAATCATCGGGAATGAAGAAAGGGAATTGAATTATCGATATGATTCTAGGCAGGTTACTGCCTATCTTCCCAGTAGTTTCTCTGCAAATGATACACTGAATGTGGTGATAAAATATACTGCGAAGCCAAACGAAAACCCCAAATCAGGAAGTAAGGCAATCACCGATACAAAGGGACTTTATTTTATCAATGCATCGGGTGAAGATGATAAGCCAATTCAGATATGGACACAGGGAGAGACTGAGCATAATTCTAAATGGTTTCCTACATTGGACACGCCAAACGAAAGGGCTACACAAGAGATTAGCCTGACGGTTGACCAAAAATTCAAAACCATCAGCAATGGGGAATTGATAGATACAAAGATAAACCCTGATGGGACAAGGACGGATCATTGGGATATGAACTTGCCACATGCGCCATATTTGGCGGCAGTGATTGTAGGTGAATTTGTGGAGATTCAGGATTCTTGGGAAGATGTCCAGGTAAATTATTATGTAGAAGAAAAATATGCAGAAGGGGCAAAGACGGTATTTAAGAATACTCCCGAAATGATTGGGTTTTTCTCAAAAATCCTAGGTGTAAGATATCCATGGCAAAAGTATGATCAGGTTGTGGTCAGGGATTTTGTTTCCGGAGCGATGGAAAATACCACTATTTCTGTCTTTATGGAACAGCTTAACCTGACCGAAAGAGAAGCCTTGGACAGCGAGTGGGATGGGATCATTGCCCACGAGCTTTTTCACCAGTGGTTTGGGAATTATGTCACTACAGAGTCCTGGGCAAACCTCACTTTGAATGAAGCCTTTGCAAATTACTCCGAATATCTTTGGTACGAATACAAAGAGGGGACGGATGAAGCTGATCTTCACCATATTTCTGAAATGGAGCAGTATTTCGATGAGGCAGTTGAAAAGCAGGTTGATTTGATCAGGTTTTACCATAAGGATTCCGAAGAAATGTTCGATAGCCATTCTTATGCGAAAGGCGGTAGGATACTACATATGCTAAGAAGGCATCTTGGCGATGAAGCATTTTTCAGGTCTTTGAATTTGTACCTGACAAAACATGCCTTTTCGAGCGTTGAGACCCACGACCTTCGTTTGGCTTTTGAACAAGTGACAGGCATGGATCTGAATTGGTTCTTTAACCAATGGTTTTTTGCCGCTGGCCATCCGATTTTGGAATATGCAGTGGATTACAGTGAAAGGAACAATCTGTTGTTGACAGTTAGCCAAAAACAAGACTTGGAAAACACGCCGCTTTATAGAATCCCCTTCAAAGTAAGTTGGTACACGGATGGCGAAAGATTTGAGAAAGAATTTGAATTGAATCAAGGCAGGCAACAATTCGCAATAGAAAATGCAGACCCGGTATATGCCCTTTATTTTGATGAAAGGTCAGAGTTGTTGGCCGAAAAAGTGAGTAATAGAGGGGAGGAGCATTTTGTGAGACAATTTAATGATTCACAGTTTGGGATAGCAAGGTATGAAGCGCTGGATAGTTTGGGGAGTACATTTGCCGATGAGGCTTTTTTCCCAGAGATTGTGAGAAAAGCCTTATCCGACCCGTTATGGTCTGTCAGGGAAATGGCATTGCTTCAGATAGCCAGAAACCCGAATCTGGTGATGCAGATAGCGGGGGTTGAGGATATACTTTATGAAATAGCAGATAGTGACAAACAGCATACAGTAAGATCAGGTGCTATTGAGTTGCTGTCGCTAATAGATCCTGATAAATATGCCTCTTCATTCTTAAGGTGGATGAATCACCCTTCATATTACGTGTCAGGTGCGGCTCTGAGTGCTTACTTAGAGAACCAAGAAAATGTAAACAGGGCTGAGATAGTGCAGAGGTTTGAAGAAGAGGAAAACATCAGGGTAGTAGTGGCCTTGGCCGATTATTATATTTCCGAAGACATCCAAGGTCAAGAAGGATGGTTTCACGATAGGTTGTTAGCCATGAGCGGGCAATCGTTATATTATTTCATTGGTTATTATGGGGATTATTTTTCTAAGCTTCAATCTCCAGAAGAAAGTAAAGTGGCAGTGGACAAATTGTATGAGTTGGGGTCAAACCATCAGGCTTTCTATATCCGGGCGGTAGCTTTCCAATCCCTATTTGGCTTTGTGGATGATGAGGGGGTTCTGGAGAAGATTAAGGAATTATATGAGAAAGAAGAGGATGAACAGGCGAAAATGTACATGGAATATTACCTTTCTCCATACCTTGAAGAAAATTAATTCGTTGATTTCGAAAAGATTAATTTGAACATTGAAAAAAACCAAAGAAAATAATTCACATAATTTTGAATGTTTAAGAAAAGGGTATAATTTTGCCATCCGTTAAGATAGCGAAAAGCGGAAACAGCATAGAGCTATCCAAACGAAATCAGTTGGGGGAATACCAAAGCGGCCAACTGGGACGGACTGTAAATCCGTTGACTTATGTCTTCACAGGTTCGAATCCTGTTTCCCCCACATTGCGTTATTGTCAAAAATTTCATTACTTTTGCAATCACGTAATCAAAAGGGGGAGTAGCTCATCCCGATAGCAATCGGAAGTTGAGTGGCAACCAAAAAGAATATTAAAAGCGGGAGTAGCTCAGTTGGTAGAGCGGCAGCCTTCCAAGCTGCAGGTCGCGGGTTCGAGCCTCGTCTCCCGCTCTATGCTTTTATAGGGCATTCAGAATGTTACCAGCCGACGTAGCTCAGGGGTAGAGTACTTCCTTGGTAAGGAAGGGGTCACGGGTTCAAATCCCGTCGTTGGCTCAGAAACATTAGAATTGGGAAAAAAATAAATTTATATCTTTAACTAAAACAGAGGATTTTCACGCATGGCAAAAGCAACCTTTGACCGTTCCAAACCGCACGTTAATATCGGTACGATTGGTCACGTAGACCATGGAAAGACAACTTTGACTGCTGCCATTACTACAGTATTGGCCAAAAAAGGTCTTTCTGAACTAAGAGATTTCTCTTCTATCGACAACGCTCCAGAAGAAAAAGAAAGAGGTATTACTATCAACACTTCTCACGTTGAATATCAGACTGAAAAGAGACACTACGCACACGTAGATTGTCCAGGTCACGCTGATTACGTGAAGAACATGGTAACTGGTGCTGCTCAGATGGATGGCGCTATCCTTGTGGTAGCTGCAACTGACGGACCTATGCCTCAGACTAGAGAGCATATCCTTCTTGCTCGTCAGGTAGGTGTACCAGCACTTGTTGTATTCTTGAACAAAGTGGATTTGGTAGATGATCCTGAACTTCTTGAACTTGTAGAAATGGAAGTAAGAGAGTTACTATCATTCTATGATTTTGATGGTGACAATATCCCAGTTATTTCTGGATCTGCCCTTGGTGGATTGGAAGGAAATGACAAATGGGTAGATAAAATAATGGATTTGATGGACGCAGTTGATGAGTTCATTCCAATTCCAGAGCGTCTTGTAGACAAAGACTTCTTGATGCCTGTTGAAGATGTATTCTCGATCACTGGTCGTGGTACAGTAGCAACTGGTAGAATCGAAAGAGGTGTAATCAACTCTGGTGATCCAGTTGACATCATCGGTATGGGTGCTGAAGGCTTGAAGTCTACAGTTACTGGTGTTGAGATGTTCCGTAAGATCCTTGACAGAGGTGAAGCTGGTGACAACGTAGGTCTTTTGTTGAGAGGTATTGAAAAGTCTCAAATCAAGAGAGGTATGATCATCTGTAAGCCAGGATCAGTGAAGCCACACGCTCACTTCAAGGCTGAAGTTTACGTTCTTTCGAAAGAAGAAGGTGGACGTCATACTCCATTCTTCAACAAATACCGTCCACAGTTCTACCTTAGAACTACTGACGTAACAGGAGAGATCAAACTTCCTGAAGGTGTTGAAATGGTTATGCCAGGTGATAACGTTACAATCGAAGTTAACTTATTGAATAAAGTTGCCCTTGAGAAAGGTCTACGTTTCGCTATCCGTGAGGGTGGTAGAACAGTAGGTGCTGGTCAGGTAACTGAAATTCTTGACTAATCTTTAAGATTATCACATATTGACAAATGCGATCTTGAATATTTTTTCGGGATCGCATTTGTTTCTTCAACCTTTTATCACTACTTTTGCGTTCCTTTTAGGAGCCAAATAATCCTACGGGCATAGTTCAATGGCAGAATAGCGGTCTCCAAAACCGTTGATGGGAGTTCGAATCTCTCTGCCCGTGCAACAAGAAAGTAAAACCATGAATATCAAAAACTTTGTCGTTGAGTCTATAGACGAAATGAAGAATAAGGTCACATGGCCTTCCCATTCATTTTTACAGAACAGTGCTGTTTTGGTCATCGTCGCTTCATTAATCTT
Source organism: Belliella marina (assembly GCF_042682445.1). NCBI lineage: Bacteria > Pseudomonadati > Bacteroidota > Cytophagia > Cytophagales > Cyclobacteriaceae > Belliella > Belliella marina. Next base: position 37,489 of record NZ_JBHUHR010000038.1, on the reverse strand, counting down.
CTCACTGTTGATCGGTGCGATAGATTTGGGTTTCGAGAATTTGATGAAATGGTTTTATGATTTATTTTAATTGAATTAAAATTACTGATGGCTGAACATAAGTGGTATGTACTTAGGGTGGTAGCAGGACAAGAGAAGAAGACTAAAGCTTATTTAGACAACGAAATTGTTCGACAAAAACTGGAGGATTATATTCCCGAGGTTTTGATACCATCCGAGAAAGTTTACGAAATGCGCAATGGCAAGAAAAGAGTTAGGGATAGAAATTTCTTTCCTGGCTATGTCTTGGTAAATGCGGATTTGACTCACGGTGAAGCAAATCATGTAATTACAAGTATACCGGGTGTAATCGGTTTCTTAGGGTCAAACCAAGGGGGGGCTTCCAAAACCCCTGAGCCATTACGTCAGTCAGAAATCAACAGGATCTTAGGTCGTGTTGAGGAGATTGATGAGTTTGCAGAGAAATTGGATACTCCATTTATAGTTGGAGAGACCGTAAAAGTAATGGACGGTCCTTTCAGTGGATTCTCGGGTACAATAGAAGAGGTGTTTGAAGATAAGAAGAAATTGAATGTTATGGTCAAGATCTTTGGACGAAACACCCCTGTAGAGTTAAACTTTATACAAGTAGAAAAACAAGACTAGGAAATGGCTAAGGAAATCACTGGTTATGTGAAATTACAGGTGAAAGGTGGCCAGGCAAATCCATCGCCTCCAGTAGGTCCAGCCCTTGGTTCCAAGGGTTTGAACATCATGGAGTTCTGTAAGCAATTCAATGCCAGAACCCAAGATAAAATGGGTTCAGTATTGCCTGTTTTGATTACTGTTTATTCTGACAAATCTTTTGACTTTGTAGTAAAAACTCCTCCAGCTGCCAATATGCTGATTGAGGCTGCAAAGATCAAGGGAGGTTCGTCAGAGCCGAACAGGAAAAAAGTAGGGTCTGTTACCTGGGATCAGGTAAAAGAAATTGCTGAAGTGAAAATGCCTGACTTAAATGCTTTTAAAGTTGAGTCTGCCATGAAAATGATTGCAGGAACAGCGAGAAGCATGGGTATCACAGTATCTGGAAAAGCACCTTGGGAGGAATAAAATAAAAACTATGGCTAAGTTAACAAAAAAGCAAAAAGAAGCTCTTTCTAAGTACGACGCAAGCCAACAGTACTCCCTAGAGGAAGCTTCTTCTATTGTGAAGCAAATCACTAACACCAAATTTGATGCTTCGGTTGATCTTGACGTTCGTTTGGGCGTAGATCCACGTAAAGCTGATCAAATGGTAAGAGGAGTAGTTGCATTGCCACATGGCACAGGTAAGGATGTTAAGGTTTTGGTACTATGTACCCCTGACAAAGAAGCTGAAGCTAAAGAGGCTGGTGCAGACTATGTTGGATTAGACGACTATATAGCAAAAATTGAAGGCGGTTGGACTGACATTGATGTCATTATCACCATGCCTAACGTGATGGCTAAGGTTGGTAGATTAGGTAGGGTTTTGGGACCTAGAGGCTTGATGCCTAACCCAAAATCAGGAACAGTAACTTTGGAAGTTGGTAAGGCTGTTAAGGAAGTGAAAGCTGGTAAGATCGATTTTAAAGTCGACAAATTTGGAATTATCCATGCCGGCGTTGGTAAAGTTTCATTCACTGCTGAACAAATTCAGGAAAATGTGAAGGAATTGATCAGCACTATTTCCAAGCTGAAGCCTACTTCATCAAAAGGAACCTATTTCAGAAGTATTCATTTGTCTAGCACAATGTCACCTGGAATTATTGTAGATAAAGGTAGTATTCAAGGAATTTAATCATGACTAGAGACGAAAAAAGAGAAATAATCGAAAGTCTTACCGAGAAATTCAGAGAAAACCCGTATTTCTACATTACTAATGCTTCAGGTTTTAATGTTGCTCAGGTAAATGCTTTCAGAAGAGCGTGTTTTGAAAAGGGCGTTGAGTACAAGGTTTATAAAAATACTCTGATTGCGAAAGCTTTGGAGAACCTTGACGGAGACTATGCCAAATTTTCAGAAGCTACTCTAAAAGGCTTTTCGGGAATCGTATTTTCCAAAGAAATTGGAAATCTTCCTGCTAAAGTAATTCTTGATTTCAGAAAGAAACAAGGTAAGAAAGAAACAAGACCAGTTTTCAAAGGTGCGTATATAGATTCAGATGTTTTCATCGGAGAGAATCAACTAGAAATGTTGTCAACTCTGAAATCTAAAAACGAACTTTTGGGAGACGTTATCGGTCTTCTTCAATCTCCGGCAAAAAACCTTATCTCTGCCCTACAATATGGACAGAATACTGTGGCTGGGCTTGTTAAGACTCTCTCTGAGAAAGAATAATCATAATCATCAAATCAATTAGTTAAAAACAACAATTTAAATATTAATACAATGGCAGATCTTAAACAACTTGCTGATCAGTTGGTAAACTTGACTGTAAAAGAAGTAAAAGAATTGGCTGATATTTTGAAAGACGAGTATGGTATCGAACCTGCTGCTGCTGGTGCTGTAATGGTAGCTGGTGGTGGTGCTGGTGATGCTGGTGCTGCTGAAGAAGAAAAAACAGCTTTCGATGTAATCCTTAAAGCTGCAGGTGGTCAAAAACTTGCTGTAGTTAAGCTTGTGAAGGAATTGACAGGTCTTGGCTTGAAAGAAGCTAAAGAACTAGTTGATAGTGCTCCTAAAGCTGTAAAAGAAGGAATTGCTAAGGACGAAGCTGAAGCTTTGAAAAAGTCTCTTGAAGAGGCTGGAGCTGAAGTAGAAGTTAAGTAATTTGAAAAGCTTTACCATCTGGTAAAGGTTATGGTAATAGACCTGACTGTAAAGTCAGGTCTTTTCCTGTTTGTGCGCAGGAAAAAAATTGCACTATTTCAAGCGAAAATTGTCGCATTTGGTTATTAATTATCACTATAAATATATACTGCCTTGGCTATCCAGAATCAAACCGAAAGGAAAAGTTTCTCATCTATTAAGGTAGTCAAAGACTATCCGGATTTCTTAGATATCCAATTACAATCCTTCAAAGATTTTTTCCAACTGGATACTCCAGCTGAGAAAAGAAGACAGGATGGTCTTTTCAAGGTGTTTTCTGAGAATTTCCCAATTAGTGATTCTAGAGAAAACTTCACACTTGAATTTATTGACTATACAGTAGATCCTCCAAAATACAACATTGAAGAGTGTATTGATAGAGGCCTAACCTACTCTGTACCGCTTAAAGCAAAACTTCGTCTATTGTGTTCTGATGAAGACAATGAGGATTTTGAAACAATTGAGCAGGAAGTTTTCTTGGGAAATCTTCCGTATATGACAGAGAAAGGATCCTTTGTGATCAATGGTGCAGAAAGAGTAATTGTTTCTCAGCTTCATAGATCTCCAGGTGTATTCTTTGCTCAAAGTAAGCATACCAACGGTACCAAGTTGTATTCTGCCAGAATTATACCTTTCAAAGGTAGCTGGATAGAATTTGCTACCGATATCAACAATGTGATGTATGCTTACATTGATAGAAAGAAAAAATTCCCAGTAACTACACTTTTGAGAGCTATTGGTTTTGGTTCTGATAAGCAGATATTGGATCTTTTTGGCCTTTCTGAAGAGATCTCTGCTACTAAAGCCAATTTGAAAAAAATCACTGGAAGAAAGCTTGCTGCTAGGGTTTTGAGAACTTGGGTAGAGGATTTCGTGGATGAGGATACTGGTGAGGTAGTTTCTATTGATAGAAATGAAGTACTTTTAGAAAGAGATTCTATTCTTTCTGATGAGGATATTGAACTGATCTTGGAATCTGGCGCAAAGTCGATCATTCTTCATAGGGAAGATGTCAATGTAGCTGATTATTCTATCATCTACAATACCCTTCAGAAGGATAACTCCAACTCTGAAAAAGAAGCTGTTGAGGTGATTTACCGTCAACTTAGAAATACTGAAGCTCCTGATGAAGCGACTGCAAGAGAAGTAATCCATGGATTGTTCTTCTCTGACAAGCGCTATGACTTGGGTGAAGTTGGTAGATACAGGATCAATAAGAAATTGGGATTGAATATCGATTCCGAAAAGATCGTATTGACTACCGAAGATATCATCAACATTGTAAAATACCTGATTGGATTGATTAATTCCAAAGCTGTTGTCGATGATATTGATCACTTGAGCAATAGAAGGGTAAGGACAGTTGGTGAACAATTGTACTCCCAGTTTGGTGTAGGTCTTGCCAGAATGGCCAGAACCATCAGAGAGAGAATGAATGTTCGTGACAACGAAGATTTCAAACCTGTTGATTTGATCAATGCTAGAACACTTTCTTCAGTGATCAACTCATTCTTTGGGACAAACCAACTTTCCCAGTTTATGGATCAAACCAATCCACTAGCTGAGTTGACCCACAAAAGAAGACTTTCTGCTTTGGGTCCAGGTGGTCTTTCCAGAGAAAGAGCCGGTTTTGAAGTTCGAGATGTTCACTATACACACTATGGTCGTCTTTGTACCATCGAAACCCCTGAAGGACCAAACATTGGTTTGATCTCTTCTCTTTGTGTTCACGCAAAAGTGAATTCAATGGGCTTCTTGGAAACTCCCTACAGGAAAGTAAAAGAAGGTAAGGTAAGCATGAATACAGAAGATATTGTATTCTTGACTGCCGAGGAAGAAGATGACAACAATATCGCTCAGGCAAACGCTCCTTTGGATGATGAAGGATTGTTCTTGAATGATAAAGTCAAAGCGAGATTTGAAGGTGATTTCCCTGTATTGGATCCAAAAGAGATCAGTTACATGGACGTTGCACCAAACCAAATCGTATCGGTAGCAGCTTCATTGATTCCTTTCTTGGAACATGATGATGCCAACCGAGCATTGATGGGATCCAACATGCAGCGTCAAGCAGTTCCTTTGTTGAAAGCCGAGGCACCTATCGTGGGTACTGGCTTGGAAGGCAAAGCGGCAATTGACTCTAGGGCATTGATCATCGCTGAGACAGATGGTGTGATTGAGTATGTTGATGCTACTAAAATCACCGTGAAATATGATCTTACTGAAGATGACCTATTGGTTAACTTCAGTGACGAATATAAAACATACAACTTGGTCAAGTTCAGAAGAACTAACCAAGATACTACTATCAACTTGACTCCTTTGGTGCTGAAAGGCCAAAAGATTTCAAAAGGTCAGGTATTGGTAGAAGGATATGCTACAAACAATGGCGAGCTTGCCTTGGGAAAAAACCTTCGGGTAGCATACATGCCTTGGCAAGGATATAACTTTGAAGATGCAATTGTAATCTCAGAGAGGGTTGCCAGAGAAGATATCTTTACTTCAATTCATATCGAAGAATTCCAATTGGAGGTTCGTGATACCAAAAGAGGTGAGGAGGAATTGACTTCTGAAATCCCGAATGTATCCGAAGAGGCCGTTAAGAACCTTGATGAGAATGGTATCATCAGAGTTGGTGCTGAGCTGAAAGAAGGTGATATAATCATCGGTAAGATCACTCCAAAAGGTGAAACTGATCCAACTCCAGAAGAGAAATTGCTTCGTGCGATCTTTGGAGACAAAGCTGGTGATGTCAAAGATGCTTCATTGAAAGCTTCTCCATCTTTGAATGGAGTTGTGATTGAGACGAAGCTATTCTCTAGACCTAAAAAAGACAAAGATCTTAGGGCAAAATCAAAAGCTGAAGTTGAGAAATTGAAAGGGCAATACTCAAAAGACCTTTTGGGTATGAGAGCGAGAATGATCAACAAGCTTGTTCAGCTTTTGGATGGTAAGACTTCTCAAGGAGTAAGACATAAGTTTGGTGATGAAATCATCAGCAAGGGAGTGAAGTTCAATGCCAAAAACATCGAGCAAAACCTGTTCCCTGCCAAAAATCCTTACAGAGATGAATCTAATTATAATGTTCAGGAAGAGGCAAATCTTGTTTCTGATATTATTTTGGATGATTGGACTGATGATCAGCATGTAAATAGCCTGATTCAGAAGCTTGTCAAGAATTACATCAATTCGAGAAATGACATTTCCGGTATTTTCAAAAGGGATAAATTCACTTTGGAAGTTGGGGATGAATTACCTGCAGGTATCGTTCAGTTAGCGAAAGTCTATGTAGCTAAAAAACGTAAACTGAAAGTTGGTGATAAGATGGCTGGACGTCACGGTAACAAAGGTATCGTTGCTAGAATCGTTAGGGATGAAGACATGCCATTCTTGGAAGATGGAACGCCAATGGATATCGTATTGAACCCACTAGGTGTACCTTCTAGGATGAACATCGGTCAGATTTTCGAAACGGTACTTGCTTGGGCTGGACATAAAATGGGCAAGAAATATGCAACACCAATTTTCGATGGTGCGACAATGGAAGAAGTTGCAACAGAATTGGAAAAGGCAGAATTGCCGGCATTTGGAAGAACCTATCTATATGATGGCCTGACAGGTAAGAAGTTTGACCAGCCTGTGACAGTAGGGATTGCCTATATGTTGAAACTAGGACACTTGGTAGATGATAAGATGCACGCAAGGTCTATCGGTCCATACTCACTCATCACACAGCAGCCACTTGGTGGTAAAGCGCAGTTTGGTGGACAGAGATTTGGAGAGATGGAAGTGTGGGCATTGGAAGCATTCGGTGCGTCTCATGTTCTTCAGGAAATCCTGACTGTGAAGTCTGATGATGTAGTGGGCAGAGCAAAAGCCTATGAAGCAATCGTAAAAGGAGAAAACCTTCCGAAACCAAATATTCCGGAATCCTTCAACGTATTGGTTCATGAACTTAGAGGTCTTGCTCTAGAAATCACCTTAGACTAATTCAAAAAATACGGGCCGCAAGGCCCTTAACATACTCATCAAATATTATGGCGTTCAGAAAAAACAAAAAACTAAACAACGACTTTTCTAGAGTCACTATTAGTTTGGCCTCTCCAGAATCTATTCTGGATAGTTCACATGGTGAAGTAACGCAGCCCGAAACAATCAACTATAGAACTTACAAACCAGAAATGGGAGGTTTGTTCTGTGAGAGGATTTTCGGTCCTGTAAAAGACTGGGAATGTCATTGTGGAAAATATAAGCGCATAAGATATAAAGGTATCATTTGTGACAGATGTGGTGTTGAAGTGACCGAGAAAAAAGTGCGTAGAGAGAGAATGGGCCATATTGAGCTTGTTGTCCCTGTAGCGCATATCTGGTATTTCAAATCCCTTCCAAACAAAATTGGATACTTGTTGGGTCTTCCAACAAAAAAATTGGATCAAATCGTATATTATGAAAGATACGCAGTCGTTCAAGCTGGTATAAAAGCTGAAGACGGGATACAGTATCTTGACTTTTTGACTGAAGACGAGTATTTGGATATCATGGATAAGCTTCCAAAGGAAAACCAAATGCTTGATGATGAAGATCCAAATAAATTCATCGCCAAAATGGGTGCTGAAGCGATCGAAATGTTGTTGGCAAGACTTGATCTTGATGACCTTTCCTACAGCTTGAGACACCAGGCAGCTACAGATACTTCCCAGCAAAGAAAAGCGGAAGCTTTGAAAAGGCTGAAAGTTGTAGAAGCATTCAGAGATGCCAGAACCAGAATCGAAAACCGTCCTGAGTGGATGGTTGTTAGAATGGTTCCAGTTATTCCACCGGAATTGAGACCGTTGGTTCCTTTGGATGGTGGTAGATTTGCTACTTCTGATTTGAATGATCTTTACAGAAGGGTGATCATTAGAAACAACCGTCTGAAAAGATTGATCGATATCAAGGCGCCTGAGGTGATTTTGAGAAACGAAAAGAGAATGCTTCAGGAAGCTGTCGATTCCCTATTTGACAACTCAAGAAAAGTCAACGCAGTAAGATCTGATGGTAACCGTGCCCTGAAGTCACTTTCTGATATGTTGAAAGGTAAGCAAGGTCGATTCCGTCAAAACCTATTGGGTAAAAGGGTCGATTATTCTGGTCGTTCCGTTATCGTCGTAGGACCTGAATTGAAGCTTCACGAATGTGGTTTGCCTAAAAATATGGCAGCAGAGCTTTTCAAGCCTTTTATCATCAGAAAGTTGATCGAAAGAGGTATTGTAAAGACTGTAAAGTCAGCTAAGAAGATCGTAGACAGAAAAGATCCTGTGGTATGGGATATCCTTGAAAATGTATTGAAAGGACATCCGGTACTTCTTAACAGAGCTCCTACACTTCACAGGTTGGGTATCCAGGCTTTCCAGCCAAAATTGATCGAAGGAAAAGCGATTCAGTTGCACCCATTGGTATGTACTGCATTCAACGCCGATTTTGATGGTGACCAGATGGCTGTACACGTACCATTGGGACATGAAGCTATTTTGGAAGCCTCTACATTGATGCTTTCTTCGCATAACATCCTTAACCCTGCAAATGGTGCACCTATTACTGTACCATCACAGGATATGGTTTTGGGTCTTTATTATGTAACCAAAGGAAAAAAATCAACACCTGAAGAGATTGTTTTGGGTGAAGGACAAACTTTCTACGGTGAGGAGGAAGTGATCATTGCGATGAACGAAGGGCGAGTTTCCCAACATGCTTTGATCAAATGTAAAGTGAAGGTCAGAGAGGAAAATGGTGAGATTGTTGAAAAAATCATCGATACCGTTGCAGGTAGATTGATCTTCAACCAATTCGTTCCTGAGGAAGTAGGTTATGTAAATGAACTATTGACGAAGAAAAAGCTTCAGCAAATCATTGCGGAAGTTGTAAAAATCTGTGGTATAGCCAGAACAGCCCAGTTCCTTGATGATATCAAGCACCTAGGTTTCCAAATGGCATATACTGGTGGACTTTCCATGGGATTGAACGATGTTATTATCCCTGATGAAAAAGATCCGTTGATCAACAAGGCTAAAGAGGAAGTTGACCAAGTTTGGAACAACTACTTGATGGGTCTGATCACAGACAATGAAAGATATAACCAGGTTATTGACATCTGGACAAGAACAAACTCTAATTTGACCAACATCTTGATGCGTCAAATGGAAGAAGATAAGCAAGGTTTCAATGCAATCTACATGATGATGCACTCAGGAGCCAGGGGTTCCAGGGAACAAATTCGTCAGTTGGGTGGTATGAGGGGATTGATGGCCAAGCCACAAAAGAACCTACAAGGTTCTGTAGGTGAGATCATCGAGAACCCGATTCTTTCAAACTTCAAAGAAGGTTTGGATGTATTGGAGTACTTTATCTCAACTCACGGTGCGCGTAAAGGTCTTGCCGATACTGCATTGAAAACTGCCGATGCTGGTTACTTGACTAGGAGATTGGTAGATGTTGCCCAGGATATGATTATCTCTGAAGAGGATTGTGGTACATTGAGAGGTCTTGTCGTTCAGCCATTGAAAGACAATGACGAAATCGTTGAGCCGCTTTCAGAGAGGATTGTTGGTAGGGTTTCTGTACATGATGTAGTAGACCCTATTACAGAGGAAATCTTGGTAAGTGCTGGTGAGGAAATCTCTGATGACATTGCCAAAAGAATTGATGAATCTGCCGTAGAAGAAGTTGAAATCAGGTCTGTATTAACTTGTGAGACTCGTAGGGGAGTTTGTACCAAGTGTTACGGTAGAAACTTGACTACCGGCAACATGGTTCAGAATGGTGAATCTGTTGGTGTAATTGCAGCACAGTCTATCGGTGAGCCAGGTACGCAGCTGACATTGAGAACATTCCACGTTGGTGGTACTGCATCTAACATTTCGGTAGAAGCAAGCATCAACGCCAAGTTTGAAGGTGTGATCGAATTTGAAGAGGAATTAAGATGGATCAACACTACCAATAAAGATGGCGAAGCAATCGCAATCGTAATGGGTAGATCAGGAGAGATCAAGATCAACGATTCCAAAGGAAAGTTGCTTGTTTCCAACCATGTACCTTATGGTGCTATCTTGAATGTGAAAGATGGTCAGAAGATAGGAAAAGGTGATTCACTTTGTACTTGGGATCCATACAATGCTGTGATCTTGTCAGAATTTGATGGTGAAATCGAATTTGATGCAATCATTGAAGGCATTACTTTCAAGGAAGTGGCAGATGATCAGACTGGTTACAGAGAGAAAGTAATCATCGATACAAAAGATAAAACCAAAAACCCTGCTGTAATTGTAAATTATGGTGAGGAGAATAAGTCTTATAACATACCAGTTGGAGCTCACTTGGCTGTTGAAGTAGGTGAAAAAGTGAAGGCTGGACAGATATTGGTGAAAATCCCAAGATCAGTAGGTAAGACAAGGGATATTACCGGTGGTCTTCCAAGGGTTACCGAATTGTTCGAAGCAAGAAATCCATCCAACCCGGCTGTAGTTTCTGAAATCGATGGTGTGGTGACTTATGGTGGTATCAAGAGAGGTAACCGTGAGATTTTCATCGAATCCAAAGATGGAGTAAGAAAGAGATACATGGTGTCATTGTCCAAACATATCCTTGTTCAGGAAAATGACTTCATCAGAGCAGGTGAACCATTATCTGATGGGGCTATCACTCCAAACGACATCTTGGCTATCAAAGGGCCAACTGCTGTGCAGGAATATTTGGTAAATGAAATCCAGGAAGTATATAGACTTCAAGGTGTAAAAATCAACGATAAGCATATTGAAGTAATCGTAAGCCAAATGATGCAAAAAGTAGAAATACTTGATGCGGGTGACACAGGATTCCTTCAAAACCAAGTTGTTGATAAATGGGCTTTCAGGGAAGAAAATGACAACATCTTGGATAAGAAAGTTGTGATGGAACCTGGAGATTCGAGCACATTGAAGGCAGGTATGATTATCTCTGCAAGAAGATTGAGAGACGAGAATTCAAGCCTGAAGCGTAAAGACCTGAAATTAGTACAAGTTAGAGATGCTGAAACAGCCGTTTCTAGGCCTACACTACAGGGTATTACAGCAGCATCTTTGGGTACAGAAAGCTTTATCTCTGCAGCATCATTCCAGGAGACTACCAAAGTCTTGAGTGAAGCGGCTATCAGAGGAAAGCGTGATGAACTACTCGGCTTGAAAGAAAACGTAATCGTAGGCCACTTGATTCCTGCGGGAACTGGTCAGCGTAACTTCAAGGATATCATTGTTGGTTCTTTGGATGAATACGAAAGACTTTCGGTTGAAAAAGAAAGATCAATCAAAAAATCAAAAGAAGTATTGAAATAATAACTGTTTTGATGAAGATAAAAAAGGCCTGTGTAAAAGCAGGCCTTTTTTATCTTCTTTTTGAAAATGGGGATTTAGTTGTTGAGAGGTTGTATTATATACGATCTTCGATATTTCAATAACCATAGCCAGGAGAGTTTGGGATATAGATGGTTCTCTATTGACGATTTCCTTCCTGATAATCACAAAGAATAATATATTAGTAAATAGAGGTCGGGAATCTTTCCCTGAATTAAACTACAATTATACAATCTTATGGAAGACGATAAATTGGCCAACCAAAACCAGCAGATCAATGTGGAGCTATCCGAGGAAGTTGCAGAGGGAGTTTATTCAAACTTGGCGATGATAGCACATTCGAATTCGGAATTCGTGATTGACTTTATCAGACTGATGCCTGGAGTACCCAAGGCGAAAGTAAAGTCAAGGATTATAATGACTCCTGACCATGCAAAAAGATTGCTTGCGGCCTTGAAGGATAATATCAATAAATACGAAAGTGCATTTGGAAAAATACAGGGAGGTGATGAAGGTCCATCTTTTCCATTGAATTTCGGAGGGACTCCAGGGGAGGCATAATAAAAATATAACGTCTTAATTTTGTTTGTTTTACCTATTTGTTTACCTTTGCAGTCCAAAATTCACAAGTTTACAAGGAACAAAATAAATTTTATCAGTTAATGCCTACTATACAACAGTTAGTAAGAAAAGGTAGAACTACCCTTGAGACCAAGTCCAAGTCTAGAGCTTTGGATGCATGTCCTCAGAGAAGAGGGGTTTGTACAAGGGTGTACACTACCACGCCTAAAAAGCCTAACTCAGCGATGAGAAAAGTGGCTAGGGTAAGATTGACGAACGGAAAAGAGGTTAACGCCTACATTCCTGGAGAGGGTCACAATTTGCAGGAGCACTCGATCGTATTGATCAGAGGTGGTCGTGTGAAGGATCTTCCAGGTGTACGTTACCACATCATCCGAGGTGCACTAGATACAGCAGGAGTAAAAGACCGTAAGCAAGGTCGTTCCAAGTATGGTGCGAAGCGTCCTAAGGCCGCTAAGAAATAATATTACAAAAACATTTAGAAAAAATGAGAAAAGCGAAACCAAAAAAGAGATATATTCTTCCTGATCCGAAGTTTAATGATACTTTGGTAACAAAGTTTGTTAACTGTCTGATGGTGGATGGTAAGAAGAGTATTGCTTACAGGATTTTCTACGACGCAGTCGAGAAAGTTGAACAAAAAGTAGGTGAGAACGGTCTTGAGGTTTGGAAAAAAGCGCTTAACAATATAACTCCCGCTGTCGAGGTGAAGAGTCGTAGAGTTGGTGGTGCTACTTTCCAGGTCCCAATGGAAGTTAGACCTGAAAGAAAGTTGTCCCTAGGAATTAAGTGGATGATCACTTATGCCAGAAGAAGGGGTGAGAAGACCATGATGGATAGATTAGCTGGAGAAATCATCTCTGCCGCAAAAGGTGAAGGTGCTGCTGTGAAGAAGAAAGATGATACCCATAGAATGGCTGAAGCAAATAAAGCATTCTCACACTTTAGATTTTAATTGAAATGGCAAGAGACTTAAAATTTACAAGAAACATTGGAATTGCTGCACACATTGATGCAGGTAAGACTACAACTACTGAACGTATCCTATTTTATTCTGGTGTAAGCCATAAAATCGGTGAGGTTCATGATGGTGCAGCTACCATGGATTGGATGGCGCAAGAGCAAGAGAGAGGGATTACCATCACTTCTGCTGCAACCACAGTTTTTTGGAATTATAGAGACAACAAGTACCAAATCAACATCATCGATACTCCAGGACACGTGGATTTTACCGTAGAGGTAAACCGTTCCCTTAGAATTTTGGATGGGTTGGTATTCCTTTTTAGTGCTGTTGATGGCGTAGAGCCTCAGTCAGAAACCAACTGGAGACTAGCTGATAATTACAAAGTAGCCCGTATCGGTTTCGTAAACAAAATGGACCGTGCCGGTGCCAACTTCCTTGAGGTTTGTAAGCAGGTGAAAGAAATGTTGGGTAGCCATGCAGTTCCTTTGCAGCTTCCTATCGGTGCAGAAGACAAATTTAGAGGTGTTGTTGATTTGATCAACAACAGAGCTATCGTTTGGAATGAGGATGATTTCGGAATGACTTTCGAAGAAGTTCCAATTCCTGAGGATATGAAAGAAGAAGTAGCTCAATACAGAGAGTATCTTTTGGAATCAGTTGCTGAGTTTGATGAGTCTTTGATGGAGAAATTCTTCGAAGATTCTGAGTCTATCACAGAGGCTGAAATCCTTAACGCACTTCGTCAGGCTACTATCGCAATGAAAGTAGTACCTATGGTGTGTGGATCATCTTTCAAAAACAAAGGTGTGCAGACTATGCTTGATCTAGTGATGGAATTGCTTCCTTCTCCATTGGATAAGGACGATATCATTGCTACTGGTTTGGATTCTGAGGAAGAGGTGAAAATCGCTCCTGATGAAGCAGAACCATTTACCGGTCTTGCATTCAAAATCGCAACAGATCCATTTGTAGGTCGTCTTTGTTTCGTGAGGGCTTATTCAGGTGTTCTTGAATCAGGTTCTTATGTATTCAATAGCCGTTCTGGAAACAAAGAGCGTATCTCAAGGGTATTCCAAATGCACGCAAATAAGCAAAACCAGATTCCAAGATTGGTAGCTGGTGATATTGGTGCAGTAGTTGGCTTTAAAGATATCAAGACTGGAGATACACTTTGTGATGAGAAACGTAAGGTTGTTCTTGAATCAATGGTGTTCCCTGAGCCAGTTATTGGTTATGCGATTGAGCCTAAGACACAAGCTGATGTTGATAAATTGGGTATGGCAATAGCCAAACTTGTAGAAGAAGATCCTACCCTTGTAGTAAATACTGACCATGAGACTGGACAGACTATCTTGAGAGGTATGGGTGAACTTCATTTGGATATCATCATTGATCGTTTGAAGAGAGAGTTCAAGGTTGAGATCAACCAAGGAGCACCTCAAGTTGCCTATAAAGAAGCTTTGTTTGGTTCTGTTGAGCACAAAGAAGTATATAAAAAGCAGTCAGGTGGTAAAGGTAAATTTGCGGATATCGTATTTGAACTTGGACCGAAAGATCCTGATCCTGAGACAAACGAAATCAAAGCAGGGCTGGATTTCGTGAATGGAATCGTAGGTGGTGTAATTCCAAAAGAATTTATCCCTGCTATTCAGAAGGGTTTTGCTGAATCTATGAAAAATGGACCATTGGCAGGTTATCCTGTAGAGTCTATGAAAGTTAGATTGTTCCATGGTTCATTCCACGATGTCGATTCCGATGCTTTGTCATTCGAATTGGCAGCAAGAATCGGATTCAAGGAAGCAGCAAAGAAATGTAAGCCACAATTATTGGAGCCAATCATGGCGGTAGACGTAGTTACACCAGATGAATATACTGGTCCAATTACTGGTGATTTGAATAGAAGAAGAGGTTTGATGAAAGGTATGGATACAAAAGGTACTTCTACTGTAGTCAAAGCTAGTGTGCCTCTTTCCGAGTTGTTTGGCTATGTTACTGATTTGAGGACAATCACATCAGGTAGAGCAACAGCTTCATTGACCTTCTCACATTACGAGCCTGTACCTAACAATATCGCAGAAGCTGTGATAGCGAAAGTTAAAGGTGAAAAAGCCTAAATTCTAAGCGAAAATGAATCAGAAAATCAGAATAAAATTAAAATCATACGATCACAGCCTGGTGGATAAGTCATCTGAGAAGATCGTGAAAGCAGTAAAAGCAACTGGTGCTATCGTCGTTGGGCCTATTCCTTTGCCTACTAAGAAGGAAAAGTTCACGGTATTGAAGTCGCCACACGTAAATAAGAAAGCAAGAGAGCAATTTCAACTTTGTACATACAAAAGATTGGTTGATATCTACAGCAATAGTTCCAAAACTGTTGATGCTTTGATGAAAATCGAACTTCCTAGTGGAGTTGATGTTGAGATCAAAGTCTGACAGTAGGATCTTACAGCATGGAAAACCTATCCGCTTCGGTGGATGGGTTTTTCTTTTGCCTGTATCATATGAAAAGGTGAGGTACTGATTAAACAGAAATAAGTTTCATTTTACCAAACATTTTTTCATAAATAATTGAAAATATTAAAGTTGGAGTTTGTAAGGTGGAATTAAATTCCTAACTTTGCAGTCCTTTAAAGGGCACTTGCGTGTAATCGCCTGTGCGTAATTATATTATATATCAGAAGATGTCTGGAATAATAGGTAGAAAAGTAGGAATGACTAGCATTTTTAGTGCCGATGGACGTAACGTCGCATGCACGCTAATAGAAGCTGGTCCTTGCGTAGTGACGCAAGTAAAAAATTTAGAAACAGACGGGTACAACGCTGTTCAGTTGGCTTATGGTGAGCGTAAGGAGAAAAACACTCCGAAGCCACTAATCGGACACTTTAAAAAGGCCGGTACAACTCCAAAGCAGAAAGTTGTAGAATTCAGAGACTTCAGAGTCGAATTCGAAGGTCAGGTTGATCTTGGAAAAACCGTTGAAGCTGGTCAGGTATTTATCGAAGGAGACTTTGTGGATGCTATCGGTACTTCAAAAGGTAAAGGTTTCCAAGGTGTAGTTAAACGTCATGGTTTTGCCGGTGTTGGTGGACAAACCCACGGTCAGCACAACAGAGGTAGACACCCTGGTTCCATTGGTGCTTGTTCTTGGCCATCAAGAGTATTCAAAGGCATGAGAATGGCAGGTAGAACAGGTGGTGATAGAGTTAAAGTTATCAACTTGAAAGTGTTGAAGATTTACGCAGAGAAAAACTTGCTATTGGTAAGTGGCTCTGTCCCTGGTCCAAAAAATTCTTTCGTTATCCTAGAGAAGTAAGACAATGGAATTAGCAGTATTAAAACATAACGGCGAAGAGACAGGTAGAAAAGTAACGCTTTCAGAAGAGATTTTTGGTGTTGAGCCAAATGATCACGCTATCTACCTTGATGTAAAACAGTTTTTGGCAAACCAAAGACAAGGTACGCACAAATCAAAAGAGAGAAATGAAATTGCTGGATCTACCAAAAAGATCAAAAAGCAAAAAGGTACTGGCGGAGCTAGAGCCGGATCCATCAAATCTCCAGTGTTCAGAGGAGGAGGAAGAATTTTCGGTCCTAGACCAAGAAACTATTCTTTCAAATTGAACAAGAAATTGAAGCAAGTGGCAAGAAAGTCAGCTTTGACTTATAAAGTAAGAGAAAATAGCCTAATGGTTTTGGAAAATGTTTCATTTGAAGCTCCAAAGACAAAAGATTATATAGCATTCTTGAACGGACTTTCTTTGACAGATAAAAAGACACTTTTGGTGCTTCCTGAAGACAACAAAAATGTTTATCTATCCAGCAGAAATTTACCTAAAGCAAAGGTGGTTTCAGTAAATGATGTAAACACTTACGAATTGCTTAACGCCGACAACTTGATGTTGTGTGAAGGTTCTGTAAGTATTTTGGAAACCCTATTATTGAAGTAAGACAATGGAAATTCTAAAAAAACCTTTGATTACGGAAAAGATTTCTGCGATGAACGAAAATGGTGTTTATGGATTTGTAGTTGAAAAAACTGCAAAGAAGCCAGAAATCAAAAGAGCCGTAGAGAAAATGTATGGTGTTAAAGTTGTAGACGTAAGAACTATGCGTTATGCTGGTAAGTCGAAAACCAGATACACCAAAGCGAAAGTTGTAAGTGGATTTACCAATACCTTCAAAAAAGCGATTGTACAGGTTGCTGAAGGTGATGTAATCGATTTTTACGGAGAAATTTAATTGAATCAGAATCATGGCAGTTAAAAAATTAAAGCCTGTAACCCCAGGGACCAGATTTAGAGTTGCTCCAGCATTTGATGAAATTACAACATCAAAGCCAGAGAAATCTTTATTGGCTCCTTTGAAGAAGTCAGGCGGTAGAAATAATGTAGGTAAAATGACCTCCAGATATATTGGAGGTGGCCATAAGAGAAGACTTAGAATCGTTGATTTTAAGAGAACCAAGTTTGGGATACCAGCGGTAGTTAAATCTATCGAATATGATCCAAACAGAACAGCACGTCTAGCTTTGTTATATTATGTTGACGGTGCAAAGGCTTACATTATTGCCCCGGAAGGTTTGCAAGTAGGACAAACAGTGATTTCCGGTGAAAGCGTAGCTCCAGAAGTGGGTAACGCAATGCAATTGGTAAATATCCCTTTGGGTACCATTGTTCACAATTTGGAATTGAAGCCTGGTAAAGGTGGTGCATTGGCACGTAGTGCCGGTGGATACGCCCAGGTAGTAGCTAGAGACGGCAAGTATGTAACGGTTAAATTGCCTTCAGGTGAAATGAGACTGATACTTGGTGTATGTATGGCGACTATAGGTGTTGTTTCTAATGGAGACCACATGAACGTAGTGTTAGGAAAAGCTGGTAGAAACCGTTGGTTGGGAAGAAGACCTAGAACAAGAGGTGTAGCCATGAACCCTGTCGATCACCCTATGGGTGGTGGTGAAGGACGTTCGTCAGGTGGACATCCAAGATCTAGGACTGGTTTACTTGCAAAAGGTAAGAAGACCAGGTCTCCTAAGAAGTATTCAAATAAATTCATTATCAGTAAAAGATCTAAATAACTATGGCACGTTCATTAAAGAAAGGTCCTTATATAGAGCATCACTTGGCCAAAAAAGTGGATGTAATGAACGAGTCCGGGAAAAAATCTGTCATCAAGACTTGGTCAAGAAGATCAATGATTTCCCCGGATTTTGTAGGCCATACCTTTGCTGTGCATAATGGAAACAAGTTTATTCCAGTATTTGTAACAGACAACATGGTAGGTCATAAATTGGGAGAATTTGCTCCTACAAGAAACTTTAGAGGTCACATTGCCAAAAAGGATAAAGGAAAGAGATAATCATGGAAGCAATAGCAAGATTAAACAACGTTCCTACTTCTACTCGCAAAATGCGATTGGTAGCTGACCTTGTAAGAGGTAAAAGAGTAGGGCATGCATTAAGTATATTGAAGTTTACACCTAACCACGGTGCTATTAAATTAGAGAAACTTCTTCTTTCTGCTGTGGCCAACTGGCAAGCAAAAAATCCAGAAGAAAAACTTGAAGAAGCTGATTTATACATCAAGACAATTCAGGTAGATGGTGGTCGTATGTTGAAAAGACTGAGACCTGCTCCTCAAGGAAGAGCACACAGAATACGTAAAAGATCAAATCATGTGACTTTGGTAGTTGATGCATTCAGCACCGCAGTTACCGCTGATGAAGTACAAACAAAAGAAAACTCTAATTAAGATTAGACTATGGGACAAAAAGTAAACCCTATTGGTTTTAGACTTGGTGTAGTCAAAGGTTGGGATTCTAACTGGTACGGAGGTAAAGATTTTGCTGAGAAGCTTTATGAAGACCAACAAATCAGGAAGTATGTAAATGCTAGAATTCCCAAAGGTGGTATCTCTAAGGTAATTATCGAAAGGACTTTGAAAAGAATCACCCTTACAATCCACACTGCCCGTCCGGGAGTTGTGATTGGTAAAGGTGGAGCTGAAGTTGATAAACTTAAAGAGGAGTTGAAAAAATTGACCAACAAAGATGTTCAGATCAACATTTTTGAAATTAAGCGTCCTGAATTGGATGCGAAATTGGTTGGAGAATCAATTGCTCAACAACTACAAGCTCGTATTTCTTTCAGAAGGGCAATGAAGCAATCCATTGCTGCTACAATGAGAGTTGGAGCTGAAGGAATCAAAGTAAAACTTTCAGGTAGATTGGGCGGAGCCGAGATGGCAAGATCCGAGATGTACAAAGAAGGAAGAATTCCTTTGCATACATTGAGAGCTGACATCGATTACGCTATTTCTGAAGCAAACACCATCTATGGTATCATTGGTATCAAAGTTTGGATATTCAAAGGTGAAGTTTACGGTAAGAGAGATCTTTCTCCAAACGTAGGTGCAGCCAACGAGCCAAAAGGTGGAAACAACGCTAGAGGAAAGAGAAGAGAAGGCGGTCCAAAAAGAAGAAAGAGAAATAACTAATTTTCACCCTAAGTGAGAAATCATGTTACAGCCAAAAAGAACTAAATATAGAAAAATGCACAAGGGCAGAGTCAAAGGCATTGCACAGAGAGGGCACACGCTTTCTTTTGGCAACTTTGGCATCAAGTCCCTTGAAGCTGGATGGATAACCTCCCGTCAGATAGAAGCAGCAAGGATTGCTATGACGAGAGCGATGAAAAGAGAAGGTCAGGTTTGGATCAGAATTTTCCCTGACAAACCTATCACCAAAAAACCTGCAGAGGTTCGTATGGGTAAAGGTAAGGGAGCTCCTGAATACTGGGTTGCAGTAATCAAACCAGGTACTATCCTTTTCGAAGCAACAGGAGTGAGTCAAGAAGTCGCTAAAGAGGCATTGAGACTTGCACAACAGAAACTTCCTGTAAGTACAAATTTTGTAGTACGTAGGGATTACGTAGGATAAGACAAGCTATGAAAAATTCAGAAATCAACTCACTTTCGACAAGTGAACTAATCGAGCGTATCGCCGCTGAGCAAGCAAATTTGACAAAAATGCGTTTTGCCCATGCAATCTCTCCGATTGAGAATCCTAATAAATTAAAAGAGACAAAGCGTACAATCGCGAGATTGAAGACTGCTTTGACGGCATCACAATTAGCTAAATAAGAATCAAGATGGCTACTACTGAGAGAAATCTACGTAAAGAAAGAATAGGAAAAGTAGTCAGCAACAAGATGGACAAGTCCATCACAGTTGCCGTGGAGAGAAGGGTGAAGCACCCTATCTACGGTAAGTTTGTTGCCAAGACTACCAAATTTATGGTTCATGACGAGAATAACGAGTGCCAAGCAGGCGACCTCGTTAAGATAAGCGAAACTCGTCCGCTGAGTAAGAATAAGCGTTGGAGATTAGTAGAAATTATAGAAAAGGCTAAATAACATGGTACAACAAGAATCCAGACTAAGCGTAGCGGATAATTCAGGTGCTAAAGAAGTGCTTGTAATCCGCGTATTGGGAGGAACCAAGAAAAGATATGCTTCTATCGGGGATAAAGTTGTAGTGACTGTTAAATCCGCTCTTTCTTCCAGTAACATGAAAAAAGGTACCGTTTCCAAAGCGGTGATCGTGAGAACAAAGAAGGAAATTAGAAGAAAAGACGGTTCTTATATCCGATTTGAAGATAATGCTGCCGTTCTCCTTAACAACAACGACGAACCTAGAGGAACTCGGATCTTCGGTCCTGTCGCGAGAGAATTGAGAGAGAAGCAGTTTATGAAGATTGTATCTTTGGCCCCAGAAGTATTGTAATCATGGAAAGAAAATTCAATAAACAACCCAAATTACACATCAGAACGGGTGATACTGTAAAAGTATTGTCAGGTGATGATAAGGGTAAGACAGGTAAAGTACTTTCTGTAAACCTTGAGAAAAGGAGAGCAGTGGTAGAAGGCATCAATACAGTGACTAAACACGTGAAGCCTACCGCTACCAATCCCCAAGGTGGAATTGAGAAGAGAGAGGCTGCTGTACATATTAGTAACCTAATGTTGGTAGATCCTAAATCAGGTGAAGCTACCAGAATCGGTAGAAAACTAGGTGAAAACGGAAAATTAGTTAGATATTCTAAGAAAACTGGGGAGGTGATCAATGGCTAATCCTAGAATGAAAGAAAAGTACATTACTGAAATTGCTCCGGCATTGAAGGAGAAATTCCAGTATAAGTCAGCAATGCAAGTACCTAAGTTGACAAAGATTGTGTTGAACAAAGGTATCGGTGCAGCTGTAGCTGACAAGAAATTGGTAGATCAAGGTGTTGAAGAACTTTCTTTGATCACTGGGCAAAGAGCCGTAGCTACTAAGGCTAAGAACTCCATCTCTAACTTTAAGTTGAGAGAAGAGATGCCAATCGGTGCAAAGGTGACTTTGAGAGGTGATAGGATGTATGAATTCCTTGACAGATTAGCTACTGTAGCTCTTCCGCGTGTAAGAGATTTCAAAGGTATCAGTGATAAAGGTTTTGATGGAAGAGGAAATTATACGCTTGGTGTGACTGAGCAGATTATCTTCCCTGAGATCAGCATTGAAAAAGTAAACAGAATCTCTGGTATGGATATCACTTTTGTGACCACTGCTGAGACAGATGAAGAAAGTTTTTCTTTATTGAAAGCTTTCGGTATGCCTTTTATCAACAAAAATAATCCTCAATAATCATGGCAAGAGAATCATTAAAAGCTCGTGAGAGAAAAAGAGAACGTCTTGTAGCCAAGTACGCAAAGAAGAGAGCAGACCTAAAAGCTGCCGGTGATTACGAAGCCTTGGATAAGCTACCTAGAAATGCTTCTCCTGTCAGACTTCATAATAGATGTAAATTGACAGGTCGTCCAAAAGGTTATATGAGAAAATTTGGAGTAAACAGGGTAACTTTCAGAGAAATGGCTTCTGCTGGAAAAATTCCTGGTGTTACCAAATCAAGCTGGTAAAAATCGGACAAAAGTTTTTATTCTTAAAATCATTGTGTAACTTTGCACGCCCGAAATGGGTGTGCAGTTAGACTTATATAAATATGACTGATCCAATAGCTGATTATTTGACCAGATTGAGAAATGCCATCAAGGCGTCTCACAGAATCGTTGAGATTCCTGCTTCCAATATCAAAAAGGAACTTACCAAAGTCCTTCATGATAAGGGGTATATTCAAAATTACAAGTTTGAAGAAGAAGGTCCTCAGGGATCCATCAAAATTGCTTTGAAATACAACCCTGCCACCAAGCAGAATGCGATTGTAAGCCTTACTAGAGTTAGTAAGCCTGGTCTAAGAAAATATGTTAAACATGACGAGCTTCCTAGAGTAATCAATGGTCTAGGTGTGGCTATCATGTCCACTTCGAAAGGTGTAATGACCGATAAAGAAGCCCGTACCGAAGGTATAGGCGGCGAAGTACTTTGTTACGTTTATTAATTAACCGTTATGTCTAGAATAGGTAAAAAACCAATAAATCTACCAGAGGGTGTTACTGTAGACGTGTCAGCACACAATACTGTCACTGTTAAAGGTCCCAAAGGTACTCTGACTCAGGATGTGAATCCCGATATTGCCGTTGCGGTTGAAGGTAATCAAATCGTCGTGACAAGACCTACTGAATCCAAGAGACACAAATCTCTTCATGGATTGTATAGATCTTTGTTGAACAACATGGTTATCGGTGTTTCCGATGGTTACAAAAAAGAATTGGAATTGGTAGGTGTAGGTTACAAAGCCTCCAACCAAGGTCAAATTCTTGAATTGTCACTTGGCTACTCCCACAACATTTTCTTCTCACTTCCTGATTCAATAGCATTGAAGACAGAAACTCCAAAAGGTAAAAACCCTTTGGTGACTTTGGAAGGTATCGATAAGGAATTGATCGGACAAGTAGCTGCAAAAATCAAATCTCTACGTAAAGTTGAGCCTTACAAAGGTAAAGGTGTTCGTTTCGTAGGTGAGATTGTAAGACGTAAAGCTGGTAAAACCGCAGGTAAAAAATAATTAAGATGGCTTTTAATAAGAATTCAAGAAGACTTAGAATCAAGAAAAGTATCCGTAGAAAAATCAGCGGAACAGATTCTAGACCTCGTTTGTCAGTATTTAAAAGCAATACTGGTATATACGCACAATTGGTTGATGACCTTAAGGGTCATACACTTGCGCAAGCCTCTTCCAAAGAACTTGGAGCTAAGAATAATACGATCTCTGTTTCTAAGGAGGTTGGTAAAAAATTGGCAGAAAGAGCTGTTGCTAATGGTTTTGCTTCGGTCGTATTTGACAGAAGTGGATACCTATATCATGGTAATGTTAAAGCTCTTGCTGATGGTGCAAGGGAAGGTGGCCTTAAATTTTAATAGATATTATGTCTCAACTTAAAAGAAAACCCATAAGGGCAACAGATACAGAACTAAAAGAGAAAGTAGTTGCTATCAACCGTGTTGCTAAGGTAGTAAAAGGTGGTAGAAGATTTTCTTTCTCTGCTATAGTTGTAGTAGGAGATGGTAATGGTGTAGTAGGTTATGGATTAGGTAAAGCTAACGAAGTAACAGATGCTATCACCAAAGGTATCGAAGACGCCAAGAAAAATCTTGTACGTGTTCCTATCTTGAAAGGTACCATTCCTCACGAGCAATTAGGTAAGTATGGTGGTGGTTTCGTATTGATCAAGCCAGCTGCTCCAGGTACTGGAGTTATAGCAGGTGGTGCGATGCGTGCCGTACTTGAAAGTGCTGGTGTTACAGACGTATTGGCTAAATCAAAAGGCTCTTCCAATCCTCACAACGTGGTAAAAGCTACTATTGATGCTTTGATCCAATTGAGAGATGCTATTGCTGTTTCTCAGCAAAGAGGTGTAAAAATGTCAAAAGTTTTTAACGGTTAAGGATATGGCTAAGATTAAAGTAACGCAAGTAAGAAGCACTATCAAAAGACCAAAAGATCAAAAAGCGACTATCGTTGCTTTGGGTCTTGGTAGAATCAACAAGTCTGTGGAAGTTGAAAATACTCCCCAGATTGCTGGAATGGTAAGAAAAGTAAGTCACCTTGTAAAAGTGGAGGAAGCTTAATTATGAAATTACATACATTAAAACCTGCTGAGGGATCTGTAAAAGCTAGGAAAAGAATAGGCCGTGGTACTGGTTCTGGTAGAGGTGGAACTTCTACAAGAGGTCACAAAGGTGCTAAATCTAGATCTGGTTACAAATCCAAATTGGGATTTGAAGGTGGTCAAATGCCACTTCAAAGAAGAGTTCCTAAATTCGGTTTCAAAAGTCTTAATAGAATTGAGTGCAAGCCAATCAACCTTTCTGCTTTGCAGGAATTAGCCGATAAATTCAGTTTAGATACTGTTTCTTTCGATAGTTTGGTTGAGCATGGACTAGTTTCTAAAAAAGATGTTGTAAAAGTCCTTGGTAGAGGCGAACTTACAGCGAAATTGAATGTAAGTGCCCATTATTTCTCTGCATCTGCAACAGAAGCTATTGAGAAAGTTGGCGGAACAGTTAACAAGATTTAATAAATGAAAAAGTTTATCTCAACAGTTAAGAATATCTTTACTATTGAAGATTTAAGAGTTCGAATCTTGAATACAATCGGTTTTCTGATTGTATTCAGATTGGGTTCTTTTATCGTTTTACCAGGAGTAGATCCATCAAAGTTGGGTGATGCACCTGAAGGTATATTCGGTTTAATAGATACATTCCTTGGGGGTGCGTTTAGCAATGCATCCATTTTTGGTTTGGGTATTATGCCGTACATTTCTGCATCTATCGTGTTGCAGTTATTAACTGTTGGAGTACCTTATTTTCAGAAGTTACAAAAAGAGGGTGAATCTGGTAGAAAAAGAATCAATCAGATCACTAGGGTATTGACCATCGCAATCACTGTGGCACAGGGTATCGGCTATATTACAGCTACTATCCTTCCTACTGGGGCAGTAATGGTAAGTACTACGCTCTTTATGTTTAGTTCATTGATATTGCTTTCTGCCGGGACTATGTTCTGTATGTGGTTGGGAGAGAAGATCACCGAGAAAGGTATCGGCAATGGTATTTCCATGTTGATCATGATCGGTATTATCTCAAGATTCCCTGGTGCCATTATTGCAGAAGGGCTTTCAAAAGGGACTTCGGGAATGTTACTTATCATTATAGAGGCAGCAATATTGTTCTTTGTAGTATATGGTGTAGTAGCATTGACTGAAGCCACTAGAAGAATCCCTGTACAGTATGCCAAGCAAGTAGTGGGAGGGAAAGTTTATGGAGGTCAAAGACAGTATATACCAATCAAGGTAAATGCTTCAGGTGTAATGCCTATCATCTTTGCACAATCATTGATGTTCTTGCCGGCTATGATTGCGCAGATCTGGTCTTCGGAAAATGATATCGCCAATTACATAGGTAGTACCTTTTCAGATTTCACTTCATGGCAGTACAATTTGGTATTTGCCTTGATGATTATTCTATTCACATTCTTCTATACTGCTATCACGGTCAATCCTGAGCAGATATCTGAAGATTTGAAAAGGAATGGTGGATTCGTTCCGGGCATCAAGCCAGGTGCACCTACCTCTGAATTTATTGATAACATTATTTCTAGAATAACGCTTCCTGGCTCTGTGCTTCTGGCATTGGTAGCTATACTTCCAGCCTTTGCCATTATAGCAGGTGTTGGGGTTGAATTTGCTCAATTCTATGGTGGTACATCTCTACTTATCATGGTAGGTGTGATCATGGATACATTGAGACAGATTGAAAGTTACTTGTTGATGAGACATTATGAAGGCATGATGAAGAGTGGGAATATGAAAAATAATCCATCGGATTACGCAGCCGTAATATGATTCAATACAAGACTTTCGAGGAGGTCCAGTTAATTAAAGAAAGTGCTCAAATATTAGGCAAAGCCCATGGGGAAGTTGCCAAACATGTAAAAGCAGGTGTACAAACCTCTTTTCTTGACAAAATAGCGGAGGAATATATAAGGGATCACAAAGGTGTTCCTTCCTTCAAAGGTTACAATGGTTTTCCTGCATCACTTTGTATTTCAGTAAATGAAGTGGTGGTTCATGGATTTCCGAGTAATTATGTTTTGAAAGATGGCGATATAATCTCAATAGATTGTGGAGTCTTTCACCAAGGTTTTCATAGCGATTGCGCTTATACTTACCCTGTCGGTGAAGTTTCTTCAGATATTTTGTCATTGCTCAAAGCAACAAAGGAGTCCTTGTTTCTGGGAATAGAAAAGGCAGTTTTTGGAAATCGGATTGGCGATATTGGCAATTCGATTCAAAAATATGTTGAATCAAAAGGTTTTACTGTTGTAAGGGAATTGGTAGGGCATGGATTGGGGAGAAATCTCCATGAATCTCCTGAGGTTCCAAACTATGGTAAGCGTGGCAGCGGACCGCTTCTGAACGAAGGCTTGGTCATTGCGATCGAACCGATGGTAAATCTAGGGACAAGGAATATTGTACAAGAGAGGGATGGATGGACAATCAGGACAGCTGATAGAAAAGCATCTGCACATTATGAGCATACAGTAGCCATTTTCAAAGATAGAACTGAGATCTTGACTACACATCAATATATAGAAGAAAACTATAAATTCTAAATATGGCTAAACAGACATCTATTGAACAAGATGGTACTATAATAGAAGCATTGTCTAATGCAATGTTTAAAGTGGAACTTGAAAATGGGCATCAATTGATTGCGCATATTTCAGGTAAAATGAGAATGAACTATATAAAGATTCTTCCAGGAGATAAAGTGAAGTTAGAACTGTCTCCCTACGATCTTTCTAAAGGTAGAATTGTTTATCGATACAAATAAACTGTCATGAAAGTAAAGGCATCAATCAAGAAAAGAAGTGTTGACTGTAAAGTGATCAGAAGAAACGGAAAGCTTTATGTGATCAACAAAAAAAATCCTAAGTTTAAACAAAGACAAGGTTAATAATTATGGCAAGAATTGCAGGAGTTGACATTCCAGACAACAAGCGAGGAGAAATCGGCTTAACCTATATTTTCGGTATAGGAAGAAGTGCGGCAAAAGCTATCCTTGAGAAAGCGGGCATTTCCTTTGACAAGAAAGCGGGTGAGTGGGATGATGAAGAATCTACCGCTATTAGAAATATTATAGCTGAAGAATACAGAACAGAAGGTGTTTTGAAATCTGAGATTCAGCTTAATATCAAAAGATTAATGGATATTGGTTGTTATAGAGGTTTGAGACATAGAAAAGGTCTTCCTTTGAGAGGTCAAAAAACCAAAAATAACGCTAGGACTAGAAAAGGTAAGAGAAAGACTGTTGCTAACAAAAAGAAAGCAACTAAATAAATCTTGATTTAGATTATGGCTCAGAAAAGAAACGATAAAGCTAAAGGTAAAAAAAGAGTAGTTAAAGTAGAAGCGGTAGGCCAAGTGCATATCAAAGCTTCCTTTAACAATATCATCATCTCTATTACCAATAATTCTGGACAGGTGATCTCTTGGGCTTCTGCCGGTAAGATGGGATTCAGAGGTTCAAAGAAGAACACACCTTATGCAGCACAAATGGCAGCACAAAACTGTGGCCAGGTTGCATATGATTTAGGATTGAGAAAAATTGAGGTTTTTGTAAAAGGTCCTGGAGCGGGTAGAGAATCTGCTATCAGAACTTTGCAAAATGTAGGTCTTGACGTAACTACGATTATAGATGTGACCCCACTTCCACACAATGGATGTCGTCCTCCAAAACGTAGAAGAGTTTAATTCATTAAAGAAGATATAGAATGGCTAGATATAGAGGTCCAAAGGCAAAGATTGCCAGAAAATTCGGTGAGCCTATTGAAGGACAAAGCAAGGCACTTCAGAAGAAAAACTACCCTCCAGGGCAACATGGTAGAGGTAGAAGAAAAAAGCAGTCTGAATATGCTATTCAGCTTGCCGAAAAACAAAAAGCTAAATACATCTACGGTATTTTGGAAAGACAATTCTCCAAAATGTTTGATATAGCTTCCAGAAAACAAGGTATCACAGGTGAAAACTTGTTGCAATTGTTGGAGTCTAGATTGGACAACGTCGTTTATAGATTGGGTATCGCCCCTACAAGAAGAGCTGCTAGACAGTTGACTTCCCACAAGCATATCTTAGTAAACGGAGAATTGGTTAATATTCCATCTTATAATTTAAAACCTGGTGATGTTGTATCCGTAAGAGAGCGTTCAAAATCTCTTGAAGCGATCACTGCAAGTTTGGCAGGAAAAGGTACAGCACGTTATTCTTGGTTAGAGTGGGATAACGCTTCATTAGCAGGTAAGTTCGTAAGCATTCCAGTGAGAGAGGATATTCCGGAGAATATCAAAGAACAACTGATTGTTGAACTTTACTCTAAGTAATATTAATTCAGACTTAAAAAGAACTATTGATATGTCCATACTAGCATTTCAAATGCCCGAAAAAGTGGTGATGGAAAAAGCTGATGATTTTCACGGCTTATTTACATTCAAACCACTTGAAAAAGGCTATGGGGTCACCATTGGTAATGCCTTAAGGAGAATTTTATTGTCTTCTTTAGAAGGTTATGCCATCACTTCCGTGAAACTTCCAGGGGTGGTTCATGAGTTTTCCACAATCGAAGGTGTTGTAGAAGATGTTACCGATATTATCCTTAACCTGAAGCAGGTTAGGTTTAAGAAGGTACATGAAGCTATCGACAGTAAAGTTACCGTAGAAGTTAAAAATCAGTCCGTTTTCACTGCTGGAGATATCGCGAAATTCACCTCTTCTTTTGAGGTTCTGAATCCCGATTTGGTGATTTGCCACTTGGATGAATCAAAAAGTCTAGAAGTTGAACTTACAATAGAAAAAGGAAGAGGATATCTTCCTGCTGAGGAGTCTAAACCAAAAGAACAGGTTTTTGGAGTAATCCCAATCGATGCCATCTTTACACCTATCAAGAATGTGAAGTATAGCATAGAAAACACTAGGGTAGAACAAAAAACTGACTTTGAAAAATTGATCCTTGAAGTAACTACAGATGGTTCTATCCATCCTGAAAAAGCACTTCAGGAATCTGCTAAGATTCTTATTCAGCACTTTATGTTATTCTCTGATCAAACAATGGTATTGGACTCTTCTGGAGTTTCTGAACCAGAGCCTATTGATGAAGAATTCTTGCACATGAGAAAGTTATTGAAAACTTCTCTTGGTGATTTGGATCTTTCAGTACGTGCATTCAATTGTTTGAAAGCTGCTGACGTGAAGACTTTAGGTGATCTTGCCAAATTGGAGATTTCTGATATGATGAAATTCAGAAACTTCGGTAAGAAGTCATTGGCTGAATTAGAGCAATTAATCCAAGAAAAAGGTTTGACTTTTGGAATGGATTTGTCTAAGTATAAACTTGATGAAGAGTAAATAAAATGAGACACGGTAAGAAATTTAACCACCTTGGAAGGACGGCAAGTCATAGAAAAGCAATGCTTTCTAACATGGCTTCCTCACTGATTCTTCACAAGCGTATTTCTACAACGCTTGCAAAGGCTAAGGAATTGAGAAAATATGTAGAGCCTCTTATCTCTAGAGCTAAAGAAGATACTACACACAACAGAAGAATTGTATTTTCATACCTTCAAAGCAAAGATTCTATCAAGACTCTTTTCGGAGAAGTAGTTGAAAAAGTTGCGACTAGACCTGGTGGATACACTAGAATAATCAAAACTGGTAATCGTTTAGGCGATAACGCTGAAATGTGTATCATTGAGCTTGTTGATTTCAACGAATTGATGTTGAAAGAAGCTAAGCCTGCTAAGAAAACTACTAGAAGAAGTAGAAGAGGTTCCGGTGCTGCTGCAGAATCAGCTGTGATTGCTGATGAGACTGCGACAGAAGTGAAAGAAGATGATAAAAAAGAAGATAACGCTGCAGAATAATATGTTGCTATGATCTTCATATAAAGGGATTGGACTTTGGTTCAATCCCTTTTTTTATATCCTTTGAATATTAAGAAGACATATCCTTAGAATTTTCTTAAATTTGACCAGTCTTAAAGAAAAAATGAACAAACAAAAAGCTACTTTATTATTGGCCGATGGAACAATTTTCCATGGCACTCTCATTGGTAAGCCAGGGACAAATGGCGGTGAAATATGTTTCAATACAGGGATGACCGGTTATCAGGAGATCTACACTGACCCTTCCTATACTGGACAGATTGTTGTCTCTACGACCTCACACATTGGAAACTATGGTGTAATAGAAGATGAGGTTGAATCTGATAGCCCTACCATTGCAGGTATAGTTGTCAATTCCTTTTCTGAAATACATAGCAGGTTGGATGCAAGTGGTTCTCTTCAAGATTATCTTGCCAGCCACAATATTACAGGTATTGCCGATATCGACACAAGGAAATTGGTAAGACATCTTCGTTCCCAAGGAGCTATGAATGCAATCATCAGCTCAGAGTATGAAGGAGATCTTGCAGGACTCAAGGCTGAATTGAACATGGTGCCGGATATGAATGGACTGGAATTGTCTTCCAAGGTATGTACCAAGGAGCCATATTTTTTTGGAGATGAAAACTCGCAAATCCGTGTTGCTTGCCTAGACTTTGGGATTAAGAAGAATATCCTGAGAAATCTTGCCGATAGAGGGGTTTATTGTAAAGTTTTTCCTGCGAAAACTAGTATAGAAGAATTGTCTGCTTGGAATCCTTCAGGTTATTTCCTTTCAAATGGACCTGGCGATCCAGCAGTGATGGATTATGCAGTAAGTACCACAAAGAGTATCTTGGATACTGGTTTGCCTGTATTTGGGATTTGTCTTGGACATCAGGTTCTTGCCGAAGCATGTGGAGTATCCACCTACAAAATGCACCATGGCCACAGAGGTTTGAACCATCCAATCAAGAATATCCTGACGGGTAAAAGTGAGATAACATCCCAAAACCATGGTTTTGTGGTGAAAAAGGAGGACGTGGAAAACAACAAAGAACTTGTGATTACACATGTTCATCTCAATGATGGGACGATAGCTGGGATTAAATTGAAGAACAAACCTGCTTTTTCTGTACAATATCATCCTGAATCATCTCCAGGACCTCATGATTCGAGGTATTTGTTTGATGATTTCGTATCTTTAATGACCAAAAATTAAAACCTAATAAACCATTTTAAATTATGACATTAATTCAATCAATTCACGCAAGACAAATTTTAGACTCAAGGGGAAATCCTACGATAGAAGTGGATGTTTTCACCGAGAACGGTGCTTTTGGTAGAGCAGCTGTACCTAGTGGAGCTTCTACTGGCATCAATGAAGCTGTAGAGCTTCGTGATGGGGATAAGTCCAAGTACCTCGGAAAAGGAGTCCTAAAGGCTGTTTCCAATGTGAATGATATCATTGCACCAGAATTGTTGGGACTTGATATTTTTGAGCAAAATACAATCGATCAGATCATGATCGATTTAGATGGTACCCCCAACAAAAGCAAGTTGGGAGCCAATGCAATTCTTGGTGTTTCTTTGGCTGTTGCCAAAGCTGCGGCTATGGAAGCAGGCCAGCCACTTTATCGTTATGTAGGTGGGGTAAATGCGAACACACTTCCTGTGCCTATGATGAATATCATCAATGGTGGGTCGCACTCCGATGCACCAATCGCATTTCAGGAGTTCATGGTTAGGCCTGTTGGTGCTAGCAGTTTTTCAGAAGCTATCAGAATGGGGGCAGAGATCTTCCACCATTTGAAAAAAATCCTTCATGATAAAGGTTTGAGTACGGCTGTTGG
The DNA here is from genome assembly GCF_042682445.1 of Belliella marina. Taxonomy (NCBI): domain Bacteria; kingdom Pseudomonadati; phylum Bacteroidota; class Cytophagia; order Cytophagales; family Cyclobacteriaceae; genus Belliella; species Belliella marina. The sequence goes on along the minus strand of NZ_JBHUHR010000038.1, from coordinate 6,004 downwards.
TGATGAAGGTGGTTTTGCGCCAAACTTCTCAGGTGGTACAGAAGAAGCATTGGCTTGTATCCTTGATGCGATTTCAAATGCTGGTTACAAAGCAGGTGATGATGTGACGATTGCTTTGGATTGCGCAGCTTCCGAATTTTACAAAGACGGTAACTATGATTACAAGAAGTTTGAGGGAGATTCCGGTAAAATCAGATCTAGGGAAGAGCAGGTTGCTTACCTTACCGAATTGACTGAAAAATATCCAATTGACTCAATCGAAGATGGTTTTGCGGAAGAAGATTGGCAAGGTTGGGCTTTGTTGACAGCTAAGATAGGAGACAAAGTTCAATTGGTTGGTGATGATTTGTTTGTTACCAATGTGAAATTCCTTCAAAGGGGAATTGAGGAAAAATCCGCAAATTCAATTTTGATCAAAGTAAACCAAATCGGTACCTTGACTGAAACTTTGAATGCGATTTCCCTTGCCCACAAAGCTGGATTCACAGCAGTGATGTCACATAGATCTGGAGAGACAGAAGATTCTACCATTGCTGATTTGGCGGTAGCAGTGAACTGTGGGCAGATCAAGACTGGATCTGCATCAAGATCTGACAGAATGGCGAAATATAACCAGTTGCTTAGAATCGAAGAACAATTGGGGGATTCAGCTATTTTCCCTAAAAAGTAAAAATGATTATCCGCAACCCTGTCCATTGATGACAAAAAGGATTGTGGAAAGTTGACAATATACAGCGTAACAAAAAAAGCAGCTTTCGAGCTGCTTTTTTTGTTACGAAATCTGCAAACAGAGCTTTATCTGAGAGTACAGAAACCCAATTGATGCTATGGCCTATCAAAATAGCATTGATGGCAAATCAGTGTGAAATCCCATATTCAAAATTGATAAAATGAATAAAGTGGATTTTTATACTTAATTATAATCCAATTATTTTAAAATTTGGAGTTTGACGATTTTATTCGACAAAAACATCTGCTATATCTTCTCGGATTTCCGGCTCTGAATTTTCTGAATATGCACCATTCTTGAGGTGTTCTTGATAAATCTGAGATTCCATACAAAACATTCCTCTACCGGGGAAATAAAATACAGAGTCCCCAACATTTATGGATTTTTTCGTTTGAAGGCATATGCCTTTCTGCTTGGATTCAATAAATTTTCCCATGAGTGATTTTAAATCATTAATCTTCTTTAAGATACAAATCTAATTCCACAATAGAAACACTTATTTTTATTTGTTTCCCCTATTCGGACCTAGATTCCAAAGGGGTGTTTTAATGATCTGTAAGATAGTTTGTTATGTAAAAGCCTTCGTGGTTGCAGAAAAAAATAAATTTAACGAAATTTTTTTGATAGCTTGGGAAGTGCTCTTGCTCAATAGGATTTGATATTTACAGACACGGCTGTTATCAAGGACTTCGGGGTTGGGAGAGAGTATCGACTGCTACAGCAGGCAGCAGGACGTGGAGGGTTTGTAAACTCCACAAACCTATACGCTGGATGTATTGATCTTGTTTTGTGAAGAAAAGAAAAAGACCGATCTAATGACCGGTCTCTTTCCAAACAACTCAAACACTTGGTATTCTTATTCGACTTTAAGTTCAAAGTAATATTCTTGGCCATTGGGATATAATCCCAAGACTACTATTTCCTCACCTTTATTTTCTTCCAATACCGAAAGCACATCACTTGCACTGGTGATTCTAAACCTACCTTCAGCCCCCAGTATGGAGGTTATGATAAAGCCGGGACGTGCGCCGGATTTTTTCCAGATATCATTTTCAACACTTAGGATTGTTGCACCCCCCTGGATTTTCAATTTCTCCTTGATGTTTTCTTTCAAATCCTCAAATGTAACCCCATTGAAACTAGCTACGACAGGGACTTCTTTTTTGATGATTTTTGTGTCACCGGAAATGTTCTTCAAGGTTACTTGTGTTTCCATTTCCTTTCCATTTCTTAAATATTTTAAGGAAACCCGATCTCCAGGGCGCTTACGGGCTACCATTTCTTGTAGGGTCGCTGTAGTGTTTGTCCTTACACCATCGACACCTATAATGACATCACCTTTTTGGAGGCCAGCATCTGCACCGCCGCTTCCTTCATTGACGCTGGAAACGTACACCCCTTGGCTTAACCCAAGATTGAGGTCTAATTCCTCGTCCATTTCAGGAGAGACATCGATGATTGTGACCCCCAACAAACCTCTTTGCACAGTTCCGAATTCCAATAGATCGTCCATGACTTTTTTTACCAGGGTACTTGGCACGGCAAATGCATAGCCATTGAAAGTGCCAGTCCTAGATGCAATTGCGGTGTTGACTCCTATCAGTTCCCCTGCGAGGTTTACCAAAGCTCCACCAGAGTTTCCCGGATTCACTACTGCATCCGTTTGAAGGAATGACTCTATGGAAAGGTTGTTCTCAGCTGTTCTGAGAATGCCGATATTTCTTGCTTTTGCACTGATAATTCCGGCAGTAACTGTAGATGTCAAGTCGAAAGGGTTTCCGACGGCCAGTACCCATTCACCGATTTTGGTGTCATCTGAGTTGCCAAATTTTACGTAGGGAAGACCTTTTGCTTCAATTTTCAACAATGCCAAGTCGGTAGTAGGATCCGTTCCGATCACCCGGGCTGTATATCTGGTGTTGTTTTCCAATGAAATATCTACTTTGGTTGCATTCTCAATCACGTGGTTGTTGGTGACAATGTACCCGTCTTCCGAAATGATCACACCTGACCCGGAGCTTCTGCCTTCTCGTGGTGGTTGGTTTCTTTCAGGTGGCCTAAACCCAAAGAATTCCTCGAAAGGATCTGCATTTCTTTGTCTTTGGGAGACTGTTACAGAGCTTTTGACATGCACTACTGCCGGAGTGACTTGTTGGGCAGCGGCTACGAAATTGATGCCATCCGGGACAGTGAATTTGGAATCTGACAACCAGTTTACCAAACTGGCATCTTGTTTTTCACTGAAATTGGTGGCTGTATTTTGTTTGGATAAATAGCTGGCGCCTGCCAAAGCAACTATACCACCTATCAGAGAGGCTAAAATAATGCCTAGGAAAAACTGCTTTTTATTCATTTTGATTTGCGTTTAAGTTCTAAGTAAGATACACGAAATTTACGAGTATCGGTTATCAAAAATCAAGCTTTTCAAAAGATCGATCTATGTATTTAACATGGTTTAACACTTTGTGAAAAGCTGTTGGATGCTATATCTATACAACAATTTTAACACAAATGAGTTTAGAAAATTGAATAGAATTCCTTCCCCAAACATTTCCGATTCGTCTATCTTCCAAGCTGATTTTTTCAATTTATCACGTATATTGAATTTTATTTCAAAAGAAATCTTAACCTGTATGAAATTCTTCAGCCTAATTGTATACTTGATATTCTTTGCTTTTACCGCAAATGCTATACATTTTGATGTGCAAGGGCTTGATACTTTGTTGAAAGTGTCAGATAAAGTAGAGAAGCAAAAGGTGGAGGAAGCCGAAAAGCCATCTTTGGAGGGAAGCATCAGAAAAAGCCAAGATTATACCATACAACTCAATAGAATGAATTTCACCTTGGGTAAGGTATTGGATTCATTGGAAATCATCGAAGATTTCCCTAGTGTTGAGCGCTTGTCAATGGTGGTTCAGAATAGATTGGAAGACAATGAATCGACGCTCAGTATGCGATACTTGCAAGAGCTTGATAATCTGCTGAAAAACATAAGGAATCAAGTGTTGGTAGCTGAGCGGAAAGTTACTGCCAGAATTGAGGAATTGGTTTCTGTTAGGGAACAGTTGGAAAAAATCAAGGAAGATGAATTGTTCCGGTTGGATTTGAGGGATTCGTCCATTTTGCCTGAATACCAAAATGCCCTTTCCCAATTGCGGGGTCAAGTTCAGGAAACTGAAAGGGTATTGAGTGAGCAGCGGATTTACACGGCAAGTTTTCAGACTAGAATATCAGGGGTGATGGTTAGGCTCTCAGAGTTGTCTGAGGCTATTGCCATGGAGTTGAGAAAATCCGAAAAAGCACTTCTGTTAAAAGATTTCAATTATATATGGGAAAAGCCTGATTATCAAAGTTCGTCGAGGTTAAGGGAGGTGTTTATAGAATCAATCAGGTTGAATGAAGCTATTTTTTATAGATATTTGAAAAGTCATTTAGGTTTGACCGTTTTTTTTATCCTTGTGATATTGGCAATCTATTTTTGGATAAGGAATATTCTGGCTGCGATTGAATCCCAAAAAGAATTCTCCAAGATCATTATTGAAAGGGCAAAGTACGTTCCCAAAAGTCCCTTTTTGAGTGTTTTGGTGATTTTACTGCCTATACTTCCATTTTTTTACCCGAACCCTACCATATCTTTTATGACTGTATTGCTTTGGATAGTGGTTTTTGCGGTGACGATCTTATTGATAGGAAGGTTTCCGAAGGGACTCTTCAAAAATTGGCTTGTATTTGTGTTTATATTTTTGATTTACACAATCAGCAACCTTTATAGAGATATCAACTATTCGGAAAGATGGTACCTTATATTGCTGAGTTTAGTTGGGATTTATTTGGCTTTGAGAATTGTCAAATTCCAAAAAAACAATCCCAATTCATTTCCCTCTTTTATCAAAATTTTGGTAAACTTCTATATTGCCATGCAGGGCTTGTCTTTACTTGCCAACTTTCTGGGAAGGTTTACCTTGGGTAAGCTACTTGGTGTAGCGGCGACGATCAGCTTTACCCAATCTGTCGTGCTCTATCTCTTTGTGCTGATCATCATGGAAGTCATATACCTTCAAATCGAATTGAGGGGTAAAGGGGAAAATGATTTCACATCCTATATTGACTTCCACGGTATCCAGGTTCGCTTGAAAAAGGTTTTGTTCGGATTGGCCGGAATGATTTGGGTTTATTATTTTTTCGATAATCTTTCATTATTGGATATAGTCCTAGAGTACAGTCATGAATTTCTCACAACCCAAAGGAGTCTAATCAATACTACCTTCACATTCGGGAATATTCTGGTTTTCTTCGTGATAGTATATGTCTCCAGTGTATTGGCTAACAATGTTGCTTATTTTGCCACTATAAAGGATCAGCAGAAAGGGTCTGCACGGGATAAAAGACTTGGATCCTCTATACTTTTGATCAGACTGGGGGTGCTTTCTGTCGGTTTTGTTATGGCTGTAGGAGCTTCGGGGATTGGTTTTGATAAGATCGCAATCGTATTGGGAGCTCTTTCCCTAGGAATCGGTTTTGGTCTGCAAACCATAGTGAACAACCTGGTCTCCGGGGTTATATTGGCATTTGAGAAACCTATCCAAATAGGAGACGCCATAGAGGTGGGAGGAAGATCGGGTACAGTGAAGGATGTCGGGATCAGGTCGAGCAAAATCCAAGCTTATGATGGCTCTGAGATCATCATCCCCAATGGGGACTTACTCTCTCAGCACTTGATCAACTGGACACTTTCTGACAAAAAACGTAGGGTAGAACTGATTATCGGAGTTAGTTATAAATCAGATATGGATTTGGTTTCTTCAATTCTATCTGAACAAATTCAGCTGGAAGAGATTATGAAAAAACCAGAGCCAAGGGTGCTTTTGCAAAATTTTGCAGACAGTGCTGTAGAGTTTCGGGTGTTGTTTTGGGTGGAAAATTTTGATCTTTGGGTGGAAATAAGGAACACGGTGATGAGGGGGATTTTTAAGTCATTCAAGGAAAATGGGGTAGAGATTCCTTTCCCTCAGAGAGATTTGAATTTCCGTACTTTTCCAGGGTTGTTGGATGAGAAGGTAAAGTCGGTAGGGGAGTTGAAGGATCTAAAGGAGTTGGGAGATATTGAGAACAAAGATGGTTCAAAAAATGAATAATAAAAGAGGTGTCCTCACAAGTGGCAATCGCTTTTTTTAGGGCTTCTTGCTCAACACTTAAACGACTGAATATCAACTATATACCTAACAAAAACATAACATAAAAACCCCGAATTTGGCAGTATTCAGCTTTTTTCGG
>NZ_JBHUHR010000037.1:0-627 GCF_042682445.1 Belliella marina | reverse complement strand
TTCGTATTTAGTGGCAACCCTGCTCCAGGCTTCGTCGATATCAGCTTCTTTTGGCAGGGGATCATGGCCATACTGTAAAGCAAATGGCATAGCCCCTTTCAAGCCAAATTTGGATGCAGCATTGGAAACCTTGGATTGGTATTCCAGAACCTTCCCCGCACTGATCCCATCCGGGATTTCGGCAGCATGCACTTTCATTGCCTGGGTCATCTTTTCCCTATTGCGTCCTATCCCAAATGGGGCACTTTGTATAATGACCCGATGGAACAGACCATCTACATCCTTTGCTATCATCAAATGCGCGATTGCATCTGCTCCTGCCGACTGCCCAAAAAGGGTAATGTTATCTATGTTTCCTCCAAAAGACCTGATATTTGTTTTGATCCATCGGAGTGCTGCCACCATATCCAAAAGCCCCAGGTTAGCAGGCCTGTCAAGATAACCACCAAGAAAGCCAAAAAGCCCAAGACGGTAGGTGATGTTGACCACAATGACCTGTTGTTCTTCCACCAGGCTTTTGACGTCAAACACATCTGCATCCCCTGCCCCTGAGGTATAGGATCCTCCATGAATCCAAACCATGACCGGAAGTCCATCTTTGGCTGTGGTGCCTTTTGGAAGGGTGAT
>NZ_JBHUHR010000036.1:1281-4476 GCF_042682445.1 Belliella marina | reverse complement strand
AACAATACCCTGTGGCTGTCCTATATCCTGCAAACACCTGACCTGAAAATATACATGGGAGGGGACAGTGGTTATGATACGCATTTTGCCGAAATCGGTGAGAAATTCGGGGGATTTGACCTGGCAATTCTTGACAATGGCCAATATAATGTAGCCTGGCAGGCAGTACATATGCTGCCGGACGAAGTATTAAAAGTGGCAAAAGAGCTAAATGCCAAACGCATATTTCCTGTCCATTCTTCAAAATTTGTAATGGCATATCACCCCTGGGACGAACCCTTGATAAAAATCACGGAACTGAATGAAGGAAACATACCTTTGGTAACACCAATTATCGGGGAAATTGTAAATTTGAATGATAACGATCAGCAATTTAAACAATGGTGGACTGGTGTAGAGTGAAAGACAACGACAAACAGTGGGTAACCTCAGGCTTCTTATCAGGTAATGTTTAAGAAGGAATGGTTCCCGAAAAATGCTATATGGGCAAAGATCCTTTCGATTTTGACGATGGTATAATGTCTTGTTTGCACTAGAACAAGTTAGTATAATTGAGAAGGATTTTATAAAATCAACTGGAGTTTTTTATATTTACCTACTACTACCTCTAAAATTCCTTTGTTTCTTTAAAAAAACAGAAAGCTGGTTGGATTTTGAACTAATATGAATAATTTCGCAATGATGCAATATGCATTTTGTAAGTTGCAAACAGCGAATTAATCACCACTTTCTATAAATGTCCGGATTTAATTTATTGCTTCTCATAATATCCTCTTTTTATACTTTGTTATCTTTTATTTATCTCATTAAAAATAATGGATTCCGATATCAAGAAAAGTTACTGGCTCTAACTTTGTTGATCTATTCCTTATTTTTTATGTCTAGGATTATTTGGTTTGATTTTGGTTTAATTTCAACGAATATTTATTTCCTCGGTATATTTAGTCCGATAATGTTTTTGCCGGCGCCATTGTTTTATTTGGCAGTAAGGAACATCAGTAAGGGGACTAATGAATTTTATAAAAGAGACTTTATACATTTTCTTCCTGCATTGTTGAGTTTATTGGATTTATTACCCTTTTACTTGTTTTCCATCGAAGAAAAGGAGCAAATAGTAAAATTGATTTTGAGTTCACCCGCAAAAATTAATTTCTATATAACTGGAATAATACCTAGTATTTATGTTTTTTCAACAAGATTGGTTTTGACTATAATTTATTTTGTATTTTCTCTTTATTATTTTTTGAAGTCTAAACGAATCAGGTTACTTGAGCATGATGGATATAAAAAATGGCTTTATTCTACACTGATCTTTATTTTTACTTTGAAGGTTTTGATGATTTTATTATCATTTTCATCTTATTTTATTCAGTTGTCAAATCAAGAATTTCCAAAAGTTCGAAAAACATTGATAGTTTCGATTTTGGTCATTATTTCTATCTATATTTTCAGTATATATTCCACACTCAATTTTAGTTTCATAAAGAATACTCAAAAAAAATCTCTAAAGAAAAAAAATAAACCTTCTGTTAAATCAAGTTCCACCCTGGAAGTTGATCCTATTCCTATTTCATCAGAAGAGTTTGAGAGTCAAACCAAATTAAAGGAATTGATAGAAACTGATTTGATTTATTTGAATAACAGTATTTCGGCAAAAGAGTTAGCTAAATTATTAAAGATTAATGCAAGAGAATTACCGGCTCTTCTACAAAGTGTATATGGGTGTACTTTTAAAGATTTAATAAATCGGCTTCGTGTAAAATTTGCTGTAAAAAAAATTGATGATAATTTTCTGGATACGCAAACCATAGAAGCATTAGGTCAGGTTTCTGGGTTCAATTCTCGAATTACTTTTTTCAATGCTTTCAAAAAAGAAAAAGGTTGTAGTCCGAATGAATACTGGAAGAGATATCAAGATGGGGAGGGGATGGAGTATTTGTAGATTAAAAAATCTCTTGTAGAAATCAAGATTTTAATTCGGGAAAAATGTAAATTGTTTTCTTTCATTTAAAGTTAAAAAAAGCAAAACCTCCACTCAGTTGCCGATGATTTAGAGTATTTCAAATGTTGTTTTTTTGCTCAATTCTTTAACAATTCGATGAGATAATTATCTGGATTTTTATTTGGGCATGATTTAAACTTATTTTCTTTTTTAGACTTCAATTTTCACTATACCTATTTTGTATTTCATTTTGCCAGAAATGGACTTCTCTGACTATGTGTTTCAAAAACCGTTTTTGAAACATGCATAAGTTGAAAGTGCGTAGGGAAATGGTGTGATTTACGGAAATTAAGTACAAAATTTATACAGTGTCAAGAACATGTTGAATTTTGAAATCAATCATTCCATCACTATCAGATTGCCAAATTATCCCAAAACTTATATAAAGTAAAATGAAGAAAAATCTACTCTTGCTTACGCTGTTATTTTTTATTCCATATTTGATTCAAGCTCAAGTTGGGATAGGAACAGAGAATCCACATGTTTCGGCAGCATTAGAAATTGAATCAAACAATAAGGGGCTATTAATTTCCCGGATGACTTCTGTTCAGAGAGAAGCAATTCAAAATCCAGCTACTGCTTTATTGATTTTTCAAACAGACGGTGACGTCGGCTTTTATTACTATGAGGGAAATTCATGGATATTGTTGAAGAATATTTCGCAAATGAATGCAGATTGGAATGCTACTGATGGTTGGGCTGAAATTTTAAATAAACCACAGATCTCTAAAGCAGGACTTTCAGGAGAATTTAATGACTTGAATAATATTCCTGAAATAGTTTTTACTTCAGACACTTCAAAAATGTTGATGCCATATTTAACGCTGTCTAAAATTCAACCAACTCTTGATTTGAAAACGGATAGATCAACTTTTGAAGCTGAGATCATAAAAACAAATCAAGTGGTAGCAATAAATTCAGACAACATCACTTTGAACAAAGGAGAGATTGATGCTTTGAAGATCGTGACGGATGAAAACAAGTCAGATATCTTGGCGAATACATCTGAGATCCAGACGAACGCCAGTAACATTCAAACCAATACTGCCAACATTTCCCAAAACACCACAGACATTTCCACTTTGGAAACTTCTGTTTCTGAGAATATATTGGATATCAAAACCAATTCAGACAACATCACTTTGAGCAAAGGAGAGATTGATGCTTTGAAGATCGTGACGGATGAAAACAAA
>NZ_JBHUHR010000036.1:0-1049 GCF_042682445.1 Belliella marina | reverse complement strand
TGAGCAAAGGAGAGATTGATGCTTTGAAGATCGTGACGGATGAAAACAAATCAGATATCTTGGCGAATACATCTGAGATCCAGACGAATGCCAGTAACATTCAAACCAATATTGCCAACATTTCCCAAAACACCACAGACATTTCCACTTTGGAAGCATCGGTTTCTGAGAGTATATTGGATATCAAGGCAAATTCAGACAACATCACTTTGAGCAAAGGACAGATTGATGCTTTGAAGATCGTGACGGATGAAAACAAATCAGATATCTTGGCGAATACATCTGACATCCAGACGAATGCCAGTAACATTCAAACCAATACTGCCAACATTTCTCAAAACACCACAGACATTTTCACTTTGGAAACTTCTGTTTCTGAGAATATATTGGATATCAAAGCAAATTCTGATAATCTCACTTTGAACAAAGGTAAGATTGATGCTTTGAAGATCGTGACGGATGAAAACAAGTCAGATATCTTGGCGAATACATCTGATATCCAGACGAACGCCAGTAACATTCAAACCAATATTGCCAACATTTCCCAAAACACCACAGACATTTCCACTTTGGAAGCATCGGTTTCTGAGAGTATATTGGATATCAAGGCAAATTCAGACAACATCACTTTGAGCAAAGGACAGATTGATGCTTTGAAGATCGTGACGGATGAAAACAAATCAGATATCTTGGCGAATACATCTGACATCCAGACGAATGCCAGTAACATTCAAACCAATACTGCCAACATTTCCCAAAACACCACAGACATTTCCACTTTGGAAACTTCTGTTTCTGAGAATATATTGGATATCAAAACCAATTCAGACAACATCACTTTGAGCAAAGGAGAGATTGATGCTTTGAAGATCGTGACGGATGAAAACAAATCAGATATCTTGGCGAATACATCTGAGATCCAGACGAATGCCAGTAACATTCAAGCCAATATTGCCAACATTTCCCAAAACACCACAGACATTTCCACTTTGGAAGCATCGGTTTCTGAGAGTATATTGGATATCAAGGCAAATTCAGACAACATCACT
>NZ_JBHUHR010000035.1:0-1986 GCF_042682445.1 Belliella marina | reverse complement strand
ATACCTAATGTAATCACTCCAAATGGAGATGGTGATAATGATACTTTTGAAGTCAAGGGATTGAACCGGTTTGTGTCAAACAATATTGTGATATTCAATAGGTTAGGGGATCATCTTTTTGAAACAGATGATTATCAAAATGACTGGGGTGCAGATGGAATTGTCGCAGGTACCTACTTCTATATCCTGAAAGTCACAGAAGCCAACGGACAGGAGAAAGTGTTTAAAGGCTGGATTCAGGTAATTAAAGAATAGTATAATCAAACAGATTATGGCGAAAAGACCAGATTTTACAGAAAATAATACAGGGTTTTATCTAAATTTTAATAATATGAAAAGAATACTACTTTTGATGCTGTTTGCAGCCATCTTTATTGATGCGTCTGCTCAGGTGGGAATAGGGACTACGGAACCGTCTCATTCCAGCCAACTTGAGATTGTGGCCTCTGACAAAGGTATTTTGATACCTAGGGTAGCACTAACGAGTGTTATTGATGAGGCTACTATCCAGGCAGGAAATGTGGAAAGTCTATTGGTGTACAATACTACGGACAATGACTTAATCACTCCAGGTTATTACTATTGGTATCAAGATAGATGGAGAAGATTGGCTTGGACTGGTGCTGGAGTAGGTTCCAATAACTTTGTAACCTACAATCCAGCCACCAATCAATTTTTATATGCCAACGGAGATGGAGATATGGTTTTGATTGATATGGGTGACCTTTTTGAAGAGACCCTTACTACTTTGGTGGACAACGGCGATGGTACTATAACATATACCAATGAAGCTAATGTACCTGTAACCATTAATATGGCAAATGGTCCGGCTGGTATTGACGGCGTAGGCATTGCTTCTACGACAGACAACGGAGATGGTACGTTCACCATAACATATACAGACGGATCGACCTTTACTACTTCAGACCTTACAGGTCCGCAAGGTGCACAAGGCGAGCCTGGCTTTTCATCAGAGTCAATGCCTGGTGAGAGCGGGGCTCCGGGTACCCCTGGTGAGCCAGGCGGTCCGGGAGAAGGTGTTACGATAGTACACAACGCAGACGGAGTATGGGTTTATGATGGAACGACCAATACTTGGACGAATATCAACGGTTCTCAAGGTCCTCAGGGAGATCCTGGCTTTTCATCAGAGTCAATGCCTGGTGAGAGCGGAGCTCCGGGTACCCCTGGAGAGCCAGGCGGTCCGGGAGAAGGTGTTACGATAGTGCACAACGCAGACGGAGTATGGGTTTATGATGGAACGACCAATACCTGGACGAATATCAATGGGCCAGCAGGAGCTGATGGTCAGGATGGTATAGATGGCGTAGGGATTTCTTCTACGACAGACAACGGTGACGGTACGTTCACCATAACCTATACAGACGGATCGACCTTTACTACTTCAGACCTTACAGGTCCTCAGGGAGATCCTGGCTTTTCATCAGAGTCAATGCCTGGTGAGAGCGGAGCTCCGGGTAGCCCTGGAGAGCCAGGCGGTCCGGGAGAAGGTGTTACGATAGTGCACAACGCAGACGGAGTATGGGTTTATGATGGAACGACCAATACATGGACAAATATCAATGGTCCGCAAGGTCCTCAGGGAGATCCTGGCTTTTCATCAGAGTCAATGCCTGGTGAGAGCGGTGCTCCTGGTACCCCTGGAGAGCCAGGCGGTCCGGGAGAAGGTGTTACGATAGTGCACAACGCAGACGGAGTATGGGTTTATGATGGAACGACCAATACCTGGACAAATATCAATGGTTCTCAAGGTCCTCAGGGAGATCCTGGCTTTTCATCAGAGTCAATGCCTGGTGAGAGCGGAGCTCCTGGTACCCCTGGAGAGCCAGGCGGTCCGGGAGAAGGTGTTACGATAGTACATAACGCAGACGGAGTTTGGGTTTACGACGAAACAACCAATACCTGGACAAATATCAACGGTGCTGATGGTGCAGACGGTCAGGATGGAATAGATGGCGTAGGGAT
>NZ_JBHUHR010000034.1:0-651 GCF_042682445.1 Belliella marina | reverse complement strand
CCAAAAAATATCATCAATTTCTCTCTTTTTTCCCCTTTCACCTTGATTTTTCCAAGTCCGTAATAGTTTTTATTTGTTCCAAAAACACCCTCCATCACGGTTGCTCTCTGTTTGGAAATTTCCGAGCTCAAAGTTTTTTCGGCTTTGCTTAGCTTTTTCGGTCCCTTCTTTGGGAAGCAGGTAAAGATTTTTTTCCCAGTGCAGAATACACGGTTTTTGTTCGTAGCATATATTCTGTCCGCCCCAAGCTGTCTGGTAGGACCAAAAAACCTTTTATGCTTCGCTACTGATAGTTTTAGCCTGGTACACTCGTTGAATGCATTAAAATCGAGTTTGTCAATAAATGTAAGGCCATCAACCTGAAGAACGTGGGCTTTGGCACCGAATTCTACAGGTTTTTTTTCTTTCCTTCTTACTATTGGCCGTAGATATGGTTTATGGAGTGATACAATTCTATCTTTCAATTTTGAAGGAGGATTGTCCAGCAAAAACCCCTGTTGCTGACACCCCTTCTTTATCACACCAAATCTTGCAAAATCTTTTAGGTCAAGTCCTGCTCCCCTGTTTTTATCCAAAACATTCTGGAGCTGGCAGATTCCTTTGTTCAGAAGATAGACAAGTGCTTTTCTTCTTCTGAGCGTCTCCTTAAAG
>NZ_JBHUHR010000033.1:0-28166 GCF_042682445.1 Belliella marina | reverse complement strand
ATTTCCAGAAGCTGGAAATGTATTGGCTTGACCATACACATAATTACTTGATAAGAGCATGAGCCATATCATTATAACTGCATAAAATTTCTTCATAATTTTTCTTTTATCAGTAGTTTCAATAATTCAATCTCGGCTTCCATTTTTTCCAATTTCCTCTCTTGACCTATGGTATGCAGTGTCAACTCCTCCACCTTCTCCAACAACTTCTGGTTCAGTTCCAGCATATTGACCCCTTCTTCTTCATATACCTTGGCTGGTTTCAATCCCGGCAGGTGGCCATTTTCCCCGATAAAAGAATTCACGGCATCCAATGGCATCAATTCATAGCCTTTTTCAAAAACATAATCAGGCCAGTTGGTGGCTTCCAACTTTACCTCCTTGGCTCGGATGGTGCCGTTCACTTCAAGCTTGTTGGTAGGGACTGTAGTACCGATGCCAAGATTCCCCATGATTGCACTGTTGCCTCCACGGACATGCAGCGGATGGTTCAACACAGTCCCGGAAACCTTGGCATACTGATCTATTTCCGTTTTTATGTCATAGGAAGCACTACCATTGGGAGTTACATAAGGCAATGGGTTCTGGACACCATCATATACAATTGGTGAAACAGTCACATTGGAATCAAAATGATAAGTTGTATTGCCTCCCCGAAGCCATATAATAATTCTTTTGCTACTATTGTTACTTGATACATCCAACCAACCTGCTACAAATCCCCTTAAAGAAGGATCACCAGTAGAACTATTGATTATATGTGCATCAATAAAATGCGCCTGATTCCCCCAATTATTGGCATGGAAATTAAAAGTTGCAATCATGGCTCCCCTCCACTGGCTGTTGGTATGGACTGCGGATCTGCCCAAGTGTAATTCTGTCTGCTTGTTGAAATTCCAAGCACCATCACTCCAGGTTACTGGATAGAATTTGTTGATATCCCCACCCACGTTGAAACTTCCATTTTGCTGTGCCTTTGCCGAAGCACAAACCCCAATAACAGCCAAAAGCAATAAGGGGAGAAATTTAAAAACAATTCTTGCCATCATCTTAGATCATTTTTGTTGCTGCCTTTCCAGCTGTTTGATTCTTTTTTCCTGTTCGATCAAATGCAGTGTCAACTCCTCCACCTTCTCCAGCAGCTTCTGGTTTAGTTCCAGCATATCCACCCCTTCCTCGGCATACTCTTTTGCCGACTTCAACCCAGGCAGATGTCCATTTTCCCCAATAAAAGCATCTACCTCTTTCAATGGCATCAATTCATAGCCTTTTTCAAAGACATAATCAGGCCAGTTGGTTGCTTCAAGCTTTACTTCCTTGGCTCGGATGGTGCCGTTGACTTCGAGCTTGTTGGTCGGGATGGTGGTGCCGATGCCGACATTGCCAGTATTGGTAATTCTCATTTTTTCTTGAAGATTACCGCCCAAAGTGCTGAAAACAATCTTACCATTTCCTCTGTTTGAACTGATATTAACACCGTTGGCCGTCCCAGCATCACCTGTAGTGCCTATATATCCAGCTGTATTCCCGTCATCTGATTTAACAGAGAATTGTCCATCTACCATTACAGTCCCTTTTACATGCAGCTCGACAGAAGGATTGATAATACCAATTCCAACCCGGCCATTAACCGCTAGGTGTACTCCTACAGGCAATATGGTTGAAGCAGGATGTCCAATTGCTACACCCCTATATCTTGATTTGTCCCCTATATCAGGTTGTAAATGAAATGTCGAATAATAATCGCCATACACCGATGTGGTATTGTGCCTGCTCAATATCCACGCTCTCCTGGCATTTAAGGAGTTTGCCAAACCTATTTCGATTGCATTATTGCTATTTACATAGGTCTCTACCACATCCCCTCTACTTGTTTCAGTGGGGAAACTTTGGGCAAGCAATCCACTTGCAGACATCATAACTAATAAAAATGTCAGTACAGTTTTCACCATATATTAATCAGATATTTGACTTGGGGTTTATTAAACAATTCTCTTGTTCTCCTGCCTTATGGTTCTTTAAGAAAAAAAGAATACTCTCTTTCCCCATGACTTAGATTTCGGGTATCAAATCAGTCCTTCTTCATATCAGGACCAACTCCTATAAAGCTTCCCTCCTGTAAATAAATTCTTCTATTGGAAATAGAATCAACCTTACCTGCCCCCCGGAGAGGGAAAGTTAAGGACTTAACAGAATCTTCTTCTAATTTTACTTGATTAGCCATTCGAATATCTTTTTTGTTGCGATACATTGAACCGGCACCTAGATCCCTCCCACGCTGAATAACAAAACGCTCCCCCCCCATCTCACCAGATTTATCAGTTTGTTTTCGTACGGATGCTTTCTTTACTTCATTTTTTTGATGGATATTTCCGCCAACATATTTACCATCTTGTAGAATAAATCTTCGGAAATCAATATCTGTTTTATTTCCTTCTTTTACCTGGGCTTTTGCTTCGATTGCATAAAAAGTTGCTCCCCATCCAATGGACAACAGCACCAATAGACATTTTCTTAAATCTTGCCTCATCTTACTGTTTTCCAAGTAATGTCTTTAGTTTATTGTTTTCTTCTTCTAAATTGAGAATCCTCTTTTCCTGTTCGATAAGGTGTAAAGTAATCTCCTCTACCTTTTTAAGCAATAGAGCATCCATTTCCCCCAGGTTCACACCTTTTTCACTGACTTCTCTTGCAGAAGGAACTTCTGGCAATCTTCCATTTGCTCCAATATATATGTCAATCTCCTGCAAACTCATTTTCTCATACCCTTCATCAAAAACATAATCAGGCCAATTGGTTTGCAACTTAACATCAATGGACTCTGCCAAAATCCTACCTGCCACTGCCAAATTGTATTCATTGGCTTCTGTATTGATGCCTACCCTTCCATAAAAAACAGCTGTGGTATCAGGGGCAAGAGATAGCACCTTAAACAACTCATTTCCATCACTATATTCAAAATGAAATTTTTTATAGTTCCCTGTCTCTCTTTTTTGAAGTCTTATCCCAAAACTGGAATTACTCGGGTAATTCAAATTATACAAATCCAAAAACTCTTCTTCATTATCCCCATTCACTAAAGCCAGTGTAGATTCATATGCTTGACGGGATTCAGTAGGACTCCATATCTTCAAGATTGTAAAATCGGTGCCATACCTTCGAAAATAGGGAATCCCAGAGTGTGGATAATGGAATAAAAGAGAGGATCCTGCTTCATCAAACACATCATATGCTTGGTCAAAACGCAAAGCTGCATCTTCCAGTACTATACCCGAATTATCCAGATTAGGTGATACTCTTAAGGGGTCTCTATACCCCATTGTATTGCCTTTGAGCCAAAGGTTATTGTTTTCCATAACAGCACCATCCCATAAGAATAGCCTATTGGAAGTACTGTTTCCCTGATCGGTAACTGACTGTAAGGTTTCTTGCCCATATGTACTGAATGAAATGATTGCCATCAAAGACGAAAAAAAAAGTAATGATCCGATTCTGTTCATATAAATAATGTTTTTAACATAAATTAATTTTATAATAAATATATTTTTAATGCTATTACTAACTGTATTTTACACTTTCTGTAATTGAAATTATACTTTAATACAACAAATTTTTGCTATTCCAAGCACTTGTCATTCAATCTGTAAAACAGATCAGCCCCCTTAATCGAATCTGTTTTTACTTTCTCATTCACAATATCAACTTCTTCATCACTTATCAAAAACAGAATGCTGCCATCCTAATTTTCATTCCATCTCACATTTTTTATGGAGTACAGTAGAAGGCTCTGTTTTCCCAATACCTGCCTTGGCCATAGAGAAGCCCAAAATCACTAAAACCCAAAATGGAGATCAAGACAAGTGACTTTTTCATAATCTTTCTTTAACAGCCTGTTTGGCTTGGGACTTAATCGAACAATCCTCATGTTCTCCTGCCTTATGACCTTTTGCATAAAAAAAGAATTCTTTCCTAGCCAGTAAAAATCCCCTATAACAGAAACAGATGAATAAAACTTAGTTGTTATTTTCGGCTACAAACATATAGATTCTTATTTATATTAAAAATACCTACAAGTAGGTATTTTTTGCAACAAATATTCTTCGTAAATAGCTGGATTTTTGATCCTTATCATGACCATTTTTCAAATACAAAAAAACGCATTTCACTATATTTTTTACCAACTATATTTTTTACCAAAAAAATAACCAAAAATTTTATTTCGAAAACAGCCAAAAAAAAGTTGAAGATTTTTTTCCCAATAATTTTTTTGAAGAAAATCCAGGCTATTTTCCTCTGGATATGGCCCAATTACCAGACCATTTCCATTGGCTATCCAACAAAAAACAAACGACAATGTTTTGGCTTGATTGTATTTTTGTTGGGATTATTTTTGACAATTCCGAAAAGACTGATGGATCAAACAGTTAAAGACAGCCTATTTGATGTTGTGAAAAGAGAGGGCATAACAACCCCTCGTCTGCAAATGAGTAGTAGTTTTCGGCTGTCAGGATTATATGGTTCGATGGTGTTCATTTAAGTTTTGAATTTGATTAAGGTTCGGCATCAGCCTTTTTGCCAAGAAAGCCCAAAAGGCAAAGGAATAAATGAATGCAAAACAGTAAGCCCAATTCAAAAAGGCCTGAATTGCGCAAATCAATTATTGTTAAAAAACAGCGAAAGTGATTTTGGTTATTGTCACTACTTAATGGAGTTATTCAAATAGCTCATGATCAAAACAGATCAATTAAAACAAAAAACTATTCCCAAAGAAAATATCCTTGGGAATAGTTCACTACAAAAACGTCTCGTTTATAAAGTCTCTTAATTACCAAGGCTTTCCTGTACCTTGCAATAGCCAAGGTTTAGACCACTGGTTATTGGCTCCACGACCTTTTTCATAAGGGGTAACTTCCAATCTTTGGATAGCCTTTTCAACCTGTGCATTGTTGAAGTTGACTTCATTGTTACCATAATTGAACCTTACCGGCAAAACTGGTTCAGGGGATGCTGGCCCAGGGGTCAAAGCAGGATATCCTGTACGTTTGAAGTCAAACCAAGCTTCGGTAGCATTTGTCCAAGATGCTATCCATTTTTGTTCTATAATCTGTCTCTGGGTACCATTGTATGCTATGTATGGATGTTTAACAAAGTCATCATAACTTTCACCTACGCCCCATGCATCCAATGAAGCTCTGATTCCCTCATTATAGTGACCAGCAGCATCTCCTACAGCCCATCCTTTCAGTGCCGCCTCAGCAAGGATAAAATTCACCTCTGCCGCCGAGATGATTCGGGCTTTGAGGAGATTGTGTTTGGAAAGCCGGTAAACATCCGCCAACTGTGATACATGTTGATTTTCAAGAAGTTGACCAGGTGTTGGATTTTCGTTGTGTGCTGATGGTTGTAAATGACCCGGAGGGAGACCTACAAATTTTCTTGTATCTAAGTTCTTACCCAATAGATCTGGATTGTAATGTCTGGTAAAGACATTTCCTGCCGCTATCTCCTGCACATATACAGCATCATCCAAGGACAATACCCCAGATTGTAGCACACCATTTTTTCTAATAAAAGGATCCATGGCAACATGCAGTGATCGATCTTCTACCCATGGACAGTGTACTGGCCTAAACCATACCGAAACCCTCGGATCCTCAGTTTCAAGCATCGGATCCAACAAGGTATTGCAAGGCTTTAACCTTCTGAAATTTGACCCTGCGTCAAATGCTGATGCCGAAGGCCAGGAGTCTGCTGATGAAGCGCCAATGTAATCCATCATGACATCATCTGCTGCAGAGGTGATAAGGTTTCCTTTTGTATAAACTTCCTCAATTCCTGATTTGGCAAAGTCCGGTAGCTTTTCAGATAAACGCATGTAGTAACGCAATCTCAAGGAGTTGGTAAACTTCAGCCAACCGCTTACGTTCCCTCCGAAATACAGGTCATATTCTGGAATTATACCTGTAGCAGGATTTTGTCCAAAAAGCTCAGAAGCTGTTCTCAAGTCTTCCAAAATCCCTTTGTAAATCATCTCCTGACTATCAAATTCAGGAAACTGATATTCCAAATCATCATTATTACCCTGCAAAGCCTTAGAGTATGGGGCATCTCCCCACAAATCGGTAATCATTCCGAATATCAAGGGCTTCATGGCAAGCCCTACGGCTTTATGAAAATCCGATCCTGTTTCTTCAGCCCTCTGGATCATAAATTGGTTGTTTCGGAGCAGTGCGTACCAGTGGCCCCAATCCTGCAGGTTCCACTCATAATGGTTATGCCCACCATACCATCCATCTTTTTGCGTATGTTGCATAACTCCCGCAATATCCTGATAGCCAAGGTTCATTAAATTTTGCCCCACCCCTACCATGATGGTGGGCATCAACATGTTTGGATTTGCTATCGTTGGTGCGACTCCATTGGGGTTCTCATTGATTTCGTCCAAACTTTGGCAGGAGTAAAACAATAATGATAATGCCAAGATTGATTTTCCGATAAGTTTTAATATTTTTTCCATTGTATGACTGTTTTTTTACCTAATTAAAAATTGGCGTTTAATTTAAAACCGAATGGCAAAGTCCATGGCATCACATTCTGAAGCTCAATCCCCTGTCTGAATAAATTTGCGGAATCACCTTGTTTGGAACCAGTAGCTTGAAAAGCCCTTTCCGGATCAATCCCTATCTTGGATTTGGTCCATAGCATTAAGTTTCGGGTAAATACTGAAACATGAACATTTTGAAAGCCTGGCACTTTTGGAAATTGATACCCTATAGACAATTCCCTCAATTTCAAAAACGACGCATCAAATGTCACCTGTTGGTTAAATCTCCAAGAGAAAGCAGATGCTATTGGATGTATTCTTGTTCCAGGGCCGCCGAGATGTTCTACATATTCACCTTCGGCATTTCTTATTACTCCCGGTACAAATACCCCATCATTGCCTTCTGGCCCCATATTGACGGGAAGTCCTCCTGCATAACTGTCATAGCCACCCACTCTTGGAAAATTTCCATTGGATGGGATAATATATCTATCGGGATCGGATTTGAGCAATGCTATCAACTCTTCCTCTGAGTACAATCCACCCGGAATCAACAAGTCCATCTGCCTTTTTGATTTCCAGTTAGATTCCCCATACCTGTAGGTAAAAGACATGAAATCCCCGCCAAGCCTCAAATCAAAATTGGCATCCAAGGTCCATCTTTTATATTTTAAGGAGGTCTGTAGGCCTATAATGGCATCGGGATTGAAATTACCAACCTTTTTTCTGGTATCCCTTCCGTTGAGCAAAGTCCATGATCCGTTGTTGTCCAAGATAGGCCATTTATAATAAGGTGAGTTGGGATCTTCCACATAAGCATAGCCCCTGCTCCATAAATCTCCTATCTGACCTCCTACGAAAGTGGATGCACCGCCATCATTGTCCTCCCAAAGGACCAAAAAGTCCATCCCATCAGTCAATTTCTCCAGCTTGGTTCTCATGCGGGTGAAATTCGCACCAATGTCCAAAGTCAAACCATTTTGGTTACGGATGGGAGTTGCTCCCAGATGAATCTCCCAGCCTCTACTGGATATCAAGCCTGCATTGATCTGTCTTTGATTGAATCCGGTAGATTGTGGTGTTGGAATGTTCAATATCTGGTTTTCATTTTTCTGGTAAAAATAGGTAGCTTCCAAACGGATCAGGTTATTGAACAAATTTAGATCCAACCCATATTCTTGGGAGGTGTTGATTTCCGGCTTTAAATTGGGGTTTAGCAAAGTCCCGGGATAATTCGTGGTTATCAAATCCCCCCAGTTGGATGTCCCCAAAACCGGTTCGAGCGCATAGGGGTTTGTATCATTCCCCGCTTGTGCAATACCAGCCCTGAATTTCAACATGGAGATATTGGAAGGCAAGTCAAAAGTATAATTTGCCAGCCAGCTTAAGGACGCCGAAGGGTAAAAATAAGACCTGTTTTGGGCAGGCAAAGTGCTAGACCAATCATTTCGAGCTGTCAAATCCAAATAAACTTGGTCTCTAAAGCCCAATGAAGCTATTCCAAATACCGAATAGATTGATTTCTCAGACGAAAAGTTGTTATATTGAAGTCCTGCATTTGGGATATTGCTGACTCTGTACAGTCCAGGGACTATAAGGCCCGCATTACGGGCACTCCCCATATAATTATCCTTATACATCTGCCTCATGATATTTCCTCCACCTGAAATAGACAGACTGATATCATTGATTTGTTTGGTATATGTGGTCAGGAATTCGATATTGGTTTCAGTCCTTCCCATGTCCTGCAAATGGAAAGCACCGTTACGCTCCCTGGTGTATGACCATGGGATCTTGGTTTCCCTATTTTCTGTATAGGTATCCATGGTCATGCGTAAATGGGAAAATAGCTTTTCGTTAAACTGATAATTAAGCTTTACATTCCCGAATATCCTATCCCTAACAAAAGCGTTGTTGATCCCATAAGCAATGAAATATGGGTTGTCATCATTTGGGGAAACTGATAATTGCTGGATGTGTTCCTGTCCCGGAACCCAAATATCCCTTAATTCCCGAATGTCAACATGGGGCCAGTTATACACTGCTTCTAGGGGATTTGCTCCTCTGTTGCCAGTTGCAGCCCTGTTATTGGAATTGGATCTTGTCAGATTGATATCCGTATTGAAGGTCAACTTGTCTGTAATCTTGAATGAGTTGGACAAAGACAGGTTGTTTCTAAAGAGATCCGTGTTTGGGATCATGCCATTATGGATCATGTTGGTAAAACCAAACCTATAAGTTGCCCGTTGACTGGAACCTGATACCGATATGGAATTGGTAGAGGTAAAGCCTGTCTCAAGGAAGTTTTTCATATTGTCTGGATAAGAGCGAAGTTCTGTAGGCGTCCTGTTGCCATCTTCTCCGATGGGGCTATTCCACTGTACAGCAGTAATTCCTGCATCTAGTCTTGGCCCTACCCAGGCTGCAGACCTTTCATCCAAGAGGTTGGGACGAACGCCAGATGCATGCATATAATGAAAGTCCAAATACCTATAGGGCCTTTCAAAGACATTACTGGTGGTAAAGTTCACCTTTATTGGTTCACCTGCTTTCCCTTTTTTTGTCGTTACCAGGATTACCCCATTTCCAGCTCTAGATCCATAGAGAGCAGCAGCACTCGGTCCTTTCAATACTGTTATTTCCTCTATATCCTCTGGGCTTAAGTCGGAAATTGGGCTACCATAATCTACCTCGTTTCTATCACCCATATTTCTGATGTTGTTCATTGAGTTGGAAACAGGCACTCCATCGATTACAAACAAAGGCTGGTTGTCACTAGTCAAAGAAGTGGCACCTCTAATGACAATATTGGTAGAGGAACCAACCCCACTCACTTGGTTGACAGTCACCCCGGCTACCCTTCCAGCCAAGGCATTCATAGGGTTCTCCTGCACCACCGTCCTGAGTGCATCTCCCTTGACTTCCCCTACTGCATATCCGAGAGATCTTTTTTCCCTTTCTATACCAAGGGCAGTAACTACAACTTCGCCCATTGCCTGTATGGCTTCAACAAGCTCGATCTCTACCCTACTCTGGTTTGCCAATGAAAATTCCAAGGTTTCAAACCCTATGTATGAAAATACCAATACCGGATTTGGGTTTCTCAACAAAAGTGAAAACTCACCATTGATGTCTGTTACAGTACCATTGCCCGTATTTTTTTCCATTACCGTCACACCTGGCAAAGGCAGCCCGTCCTGTGCAGAGATTACTTTCCCTGCCACCTGTTGCTCTGATTGCTGCATTTCCATCATTCCGAAAGAATAAACCTCAGACCGGCCAATGGCTAGTAGCCCCATCACCAAACAACAAGCCTTTATGGAGACCATTCTGGAACAGCATCCCAATAAAGAATTCAATAAGTAAACAACGTGTTTCATAAGCTTATTAGGTTTGAATTTTGATTAATTGGTTTTCCTTAAACTTGATTATTTATTCTGTTTGTGTTTTCGACTTTGCACAGACCGTCAAAATATTCCTGGAGGACTTTTTGATAAGCCACTCCTTGTACTGGATCTTCAAAAGCATCCAAAACCATTTCAAACTCTTCCCTTGTCAATTCCCCATTGACTAGCTTCTGAATCATCTCTGATGGGCTATGTTTTTCCATTTTCAGGTCTTTCATTTGTAGTACCTGAGATCTTTCCGAAAAGGCTACTCATTTATTTTTTATTTTTTTCAATAGCCTATTTTCTGGTTTATTGGGTATTCATTTGGTAGCCAAACTCCCATTGCCATGAAAAATAAATTGTCCTATCCCCTGCTGTTCATCAATCTCTTGCTATCAATCTGCTTGGTTGGGTGTCAACCCAACCATGTGGAGTCGATTTCTGTGGATACAGCCATGGATAGTATCGTATCAAGACTCTATTTGGAAAAAGATTCTGAGGACCTATCCCAATTAAATCACCGGGATGTATTGGATTTTTTAAGGGATGAAGAAAAAGATGCCTTGGCAAGAAATTATTGGGTGTTTGGGGTCAACCAACCAGTAAGGGTATCACTTATGAGGGACAAAGCACAAAAGGAAATCCCATTTTGGCTTTCAG
The DNA here is from genome assembly GCF_042682445.1 of Belliella marina. Lineage (NCBI taxonomy): Bacteria > Pseudomonadati > Bacteroidota > Cytophagia > Cytophagales > Cyclobacteriaceae > Belliella > Belliella marina. The sequence goes on along the minus strand of NZ_JBHUHR010000033.1, from coordinate 17,573 downwards.
AATCGGGATTCCAACTTACCGAAATGGTGGTAAAAAATGAACATGCTACCTACGAGGTTTGGCAAAAGCATTTTGAAAAAGGAATGGTAAGGCTGGGTATCAATGGTTTTGACATGCACCGCCCTGTCTATTTTATCAGCGTAACTCCTATTGAAAAAATAAATCCATTAGAAATAGACCCAGTATTTCCGGAAAACCAACAATTCCAAACAATGGAGGAAGGTGCATTTACCTACCATGACTGGGATGGCCTCAAAATCAAGGAAGTTCCCGCATCGATGATAGGAGAAATTCTGTTTACCACTATTCGGGGAAGGGCAAGGGAAGCCCATTTACTGGATGCTTTCCGAAGGACGGAGTTTCCTTCCGGCAACCATGCAGATCAGCTCCTATTAACCTGGGAGGGTTCAGCCCGATACAGCATCAGTATCCAATGCAGAACCAACCCACAGGCAGGCAATGTAAGTTTGGAGTACTGGCAGAAAGGCAAAGCCCAAAAGCAGATTTCCCAGGCAGAGCAGTTTCTGATGGAAGACAGGCTGTTGGTCAATGACCGGTATATCAACAGAAATACATTCAGGTTAGATTCCTTACTGCCAAACACAGTATATGAATACAGGATTATAACGGAGAACGGGAATTCTTCTGATGTTTTTTCATTCAAAACTGCCCCCGACAGTATTGAAGATTTTTCTTTTCTATGGTTTGGGGACATGCACAATGACATGAAAACAGGGGGAATGTATCAAAAAGCATTACACAGATTCCCTGAAAGTGCTTTCGTCTTGAATTCCGGTGATCTTGTTGGAACGGGCTTATACCGAAATGACTGGGACCAATTTTTTGGTTCATTGGGTAAGGCAGCCGCACAAACGCCATTGATGGCTGTGCCCGGTAACCACGATAGCCAAGATGGTCTTGGTGCATGGATGTTTAGGGAAATGTTTGACTACCCCAAAAATGGACCTAACAAGGACTTTGAGGAATTCACCTATCAATTCTCCTATTCTAATGCACTGTTCATAATGATCGATGGCACCTTGCCGATAAAGGAACAAACAACCTGGCTGGAACAAACCCTGAAGTCCCATCCTGCCAAGTGGAAAATATTAACCATCCATTTCCCTCCCTTCAACTCAAAGGAACCTTATGAAGATATCCAAAGAGAGTGGTTGCCTATACTTGAAAAATATGGGATAGACTTGGTTTTAAGTGGACACTTCCACTACTACATGAGATCCAAACCATTGCGTGAGTTTTATGACAGCAAACATCAAACGGTCTTTGTACACAGTGCTTCCACCAAAGGAAAAGGATACGAGGGTGAAAAAAGCAGGGGGGATTTCGCTGCCATCGAACTGCCCAATGACTATATGTATCAAAAAATCGACATTTCTTCCAATACGTTAAAGTTGCAGGCCTTCGATTTCAATGGCAAGCTCTTGGATTCATTTCAGTTAAAAAAGTAGTCCTGACCATGCAACTTAAAGAGACATTGACAAAAAAAGGAACAAGGGAGTTCAGGGAATTCGCTTATATCCAAAAAACTTCGAGGGTTTGAACTTTATCACCATTGGACTGTACCCCCACAGACCAATCCACCAAATTGGATACCCCTCGAAGGTTTCTCACTTTGTAATTGTTAAAAGCAATTTCCCTGCGAAGGTGTTTGTCTATCTGTAAAAAATAAAATCCCTGCTTACTTGACAAAAGGCAAAACAGCAGCATACTAAAAATCAGATGCTTCCGAAAATACTTCAAGCCGGTTTTTCTGCATCTCTTGCCTTCTATATTCCACAGGTGTACAGCCCATTACCTGTTTAAATTGCCGGGAGATATTTTTACTGTCCGGCAATCCCATATCCAAAGCAATTTCAAATATAGTCAAGTCTGTCTCTGCCAGTTTTTCTGCTACCTTTTCTATTCTCAAATCGGAGATATATTTATAAATAGGTTTTCCTGTAATTTCCAAGAATAGCTTTTCCAATGACCTTCTAGACATCGGCACTTCTTTGACAACCTCATCTACCTGGAGGGATTTATCGATGTTTTTGTGGATAAAATCCAATGTTTTGGCAACGTAACCATTGGCAGAGGCATAAATATCTGTTGAAGACCTGGTCACCACCTTAAGCGGCGGAACGATGATATCCCTATTGAACTGGCTTTTATTTTTGATCATTTCTGCCAAAATCTGCGCCGCTTGGTATCCTCCATATTCAATATCCAAAGAGATACTTGATAAAGGTGGGTCTGACAATTCACAAAGCATCACATCATTATCTACTCCCAACACGGCAATATCCTGGGGGATTCTAATTCCAATCTGCTTGCAGGCCTCTGTGATATGTCCCCCCTGATTGTCGTCACATGCCATCAAAGCAATGGGCTTGGGCAAATTTAGGAGCCAATTGCTCAATGAGTTGCTTTTATAGTACCACACATCAGTGGATCTGGCTTTTTTATGTTCAAAATAATGCACCTGATAGCCAGCATCATTGATGGTTTTTTCAAACCCTTCAGCTCTTTCCCTTGACCACACGATATTGTTGAACCCATAAAATGCAAAATGATAGTAACCTTTTTTCAAAAAGTAATCTGCACCAAGTTTTCCGGTCTCTCGGTAACTCCCTGTTATGTTGGGGATTTTTCGAAACCGCTCCTTGAAATCCTGTACGATCACAGGAATTCCGGAGTCCAAAAAATCCGATTCCATTTCATTGTACAGTTGGCCAATGATACCATTCGCTCCCCAATCATGTGCCCAATCTATAATTCCCCTGGTCCCCATCGTTTCCCTGTAAAACAAGGGCATCCTGCAATAAGACCAAGGTCCAAACTCAGAAGAATATCTTGAAATTCCTTTCAAGAGACTTTTGCTATACTCTTCTGCAAAATCCAAAAGCAATATTACTTTATACATGTCCTGGGTAAAATGCCAATGCAGGGAGTGCTGCAATAGCGGGTGTTAATGTTTTCTTATTTATTTCAAAAAGGCAAGCAAAACAAGATGATTGGTGATTTAACACCATCTAGACCATACCAATCAGCTTTACAACACCTAGTTTCTTTAGCGTATTTCCACAGGTAAAGCTATTAAAAAAAGTCAATCCAATACAGAAAATCCAACGCAAGAGACTGGCATAAACCACTAAATAACAAAAAGATAACATTAGAAGATGCCACCCAACATTTCCCAAACAAAGACATGGATATTCGTAAGGGCAAATACAAAAGCCAAAGTCATTCCAGTCTTAGTTTTAATAAAACACAATTCTCAAGTAGTCCTTCACCACTAAGTTGCAGTATATAATAAAAGAGCCAAAACTGAAAGTCTGCATGAGCGCAAGGTAATAACAAAGCTTCTCGATCCCTCCAATTTAAATTTCACTCCACATGAATATTCTGTCAATTAGATTTCACCCATAACAGCCAACAAACCCCACCATAAAAAATTGAAAATCTTATATTTATAAAAACATACTGCTTGAATAGTGAAGAGCCCCATTAAAATTATCAATCCAAGTAAATCCAATTGCTATGAAAAATAAACACACCTTATCCATCCTGACAGCATGCTTCTTTCTATTATATGGGGGAGCAACCACACATTTATTTGCCCAGGCGACATATGCCGAAAAACTAGGCTGGGAAAAGGGACAAAAAGTAATAATTTTCCATGTTGATGATTCAGGTATGTCTTATGAATCCAATTTGGGAACCATCAAATCCATGGAAGAGGGTGTCGCCACTTCCTGTAGCGTCATGATGCCTTGTGCCTGGTCAGCCAGCTTTGTGAATTATGCCAATAAAAACCCTCAAATGGATGTAGGTGTCCATTTAACCCTTACTTCTGAATGGAAAGATTACCGATGGGAACCATTATCGGGCAAGGCTTTGAGCCCCTCACTTCAAGATCATGAAGGAGCTATGTGGAATTCTGTAGAGCTTGTTGTCAAGAATGGCAGTCCGGAAGAAGTCTATATTGAAATGAAAGCCCAAGTCGACAGGGCAATCAGTCTGGGACTCAAGCCCACCCATTTGGATTCACATATGGGTACGCTTTTCGCACATGAGCCCTTCCTGGAAAAGTACATCCAAGTCGGTGCTGAATACGGTATTCCGGTGATGTTTCCAGGTGGCAACAACAAACTTCTGGAAGAGAGCCTTAATTACCCTATCGTTCAAAAACTAAAAGCAGAGGGGAAGTACAAGGAAGGAATGCAGCTTCCTGAGCAAAAATTATTGAAGAACACCACTCCTGTAGGGCAAAAAATATGGTCTTTGGGATTGCCTGTTTTGGACGATCTTCATACCGTCAGCGGAAAGTGGAAACCTGAAAAGGAAAACTATACCCTTGAAGAATTAGGCCAACACAAGATTTCAGAAATAAAAAGGGTGCTTGAAACGATGGAGCCTGGATTGTTGATGCTCATCGTCCATTGCAATGAATATTCAGAATTTTTTGACAGGATATCCGGTTCCGGTGATTCCAGGTATGCAGACATGCTTGCGATGATTGATCCTAAATTGAAAAACTACCTTCAGGAAAACAACATCATCCTTACTACTTGGAGGGAAGTTATGGAAAGAAGAAAGAACTCCAAACAATAAACCCTGATGAAAAACTTGATTTACTTTGTCTTACTATGTGTCATTTACGCCTGTAATCTGAAAAATGGAAACCAGTTGCAAGAAGAAGCGAAGTTTTATGAGGATGAATTATTTCTCCAAGACTATGCCATCAAATATCAATATCATGGAAACGAAAACCTCAAAGGGCTAGAGCGGGAAAGCAACGGAAATATTCAGGTGCTTGCAGGAACAAAACTCCTCAGTCCTTCGACCGGAGAATTTTTGGTACCTGGAAAACTCCTTGCCAACAACTACTATCTGCCCATGGCCGAAAAGCAGGTACTTGCAATTTCCTCGTATGATTCCCAGGTTTTCTACCTTGATTCCCAAGCTGTTTTTTCCAATAGCTATGCTGGTACTGTATTTATACATCACCATTTGAAAAGTCCTTCAGCCTTTGCCGTAGGGAAGGATTTTAACTTTTCCATCGCTGAGGATAATAGGGTCAAATTGATCAGGGAAGGCATGGATAGCCAGGAGCTACTCCTTCCCGATGGCCAAAAAGTCCTGCAATTGAAATACCATCCCGCTACCAACAGTTTTTGGGCATTAAGCAAAAAAAATCTCTATAGGCTAGACTTTGAAGTTGAAAAAGCCATGAGCTTTGCCATGGCAGATAGCCTTACTTCTTTTGACTTGGATTCAAGTGGTAGCAGGGCATTGATAGGTTCAGAAAATGGCTTTTGTGAAATCCCCCTCACTTTATCAGAAAAGGAAATAATATGGCAACGTAAAATCCCATGGACAGAAATCACCACAGTGTCCTATTCCGGGGAAAAATTATGGTTCGGAACGACTAAGGGTGTATTCAGTATCTCCAGAAATAAGGCGGGGGTGGAAGCGGATATTTCATATTATTTCGGTGAAAGGTGGATTTTGGGTGATCGCGTAATTGCTATCAATACCGAAAATGAGCAAGAAATTCTGATCCTTACAGAGGCTGGGCTATCCAAAATTATTTTCGAGGAGATGACTATAGCCCAAAAAGCACAGTATTATGAAAAGCAAGTCCGGGAAAGGCATATTCGATACGGATTCAATTCGGGCTTATTGCTTTACGAAAAAGGAAATATTTACAATGCCCGCTTGAAGGACTCAGACAACGATGGGCTCTGGACAGCCATGTATTTGGGAGGACAGGCTTTCAGATATGCTGTTACCAAAGATCCTGAGGCGCTTCAAAACTGTAAAGAATCCCTTTTGGCTATGGAAAGGCTATACTCCATCAACCCAGTACCCGGTTTCCCTTCACGTTCCTTTGAACGAAGTGGTTATAGCAATCAAATGTCTGACCCTGAAAGGTGGCAGCATTCCGAAATACCGGGATGGGATTGGAAGGCAACTACCAGCAGTGATGAGGCAATAGGACACATCTTTGCATTCGGTGTATTGGCAGAAATAGTAGATGATCCATGGATCAAATCCACATCCATAGCACTGATTGACACCCTAATGACACATATTGTTGAAAATGACTGGTACCTGATCGATTATGACAGCAAACCTACATTATGGGGTAAGTGGAATCCCGAATATGTCAACAGTTTCCCAGTACAGGTTGGTGACAGAAAACTCAATTCCTCAAACATCATCGCCATGTTACAGACTGCCTATCATTTTACTGGGAAAGAGGTATACAGGGAAAAGGCATTTGAGCTGATGAACGAACATGGCTATTTGGAAAATCTCACGAGGTCTATGGATCACATTGGTAGGACAGAAAATGGAGATGACCAGTGGGCTGACCTGCTTTCCCAAGCTTGGAACCATTCTGATGACGAAATGTATTTTTTGGGTTATTGGGGACTTTACAGATATGCTTTCAACGACACCCTTAAAACACAATACAAAAAAGCCATCATTGATCACTGGGAGGCTGAAAAGCCGGAAAAAGATGCATTGTGGAATATTTTTACAGCCATGGTCCAGCCTGACAACTTTGATTTGGAGGAATCAATTTGGTTTTTGAAAAAGCATCCTATGGATCTTATCAATTGGAATATCAGGAACAGCCATAGAAAGGACATCGTACTTGTCCAAGACAATTTCAGAAAACAAAGTACAGAAATGGTTTTGCCCCCATCAGAAGCGGTTGTTGGAAAACACAATTCCAACCGGTTCAAATTGGATGGAGGAAATGATGGAATGTCTGAATACAGTGCTGGAGATATTTGGTTGCTCCCTTATTGGATGGGCAGATATCTGGAAGTCATCCGATAATGATATTCCAAAGAAAACGTGATTAAGGCAGTCTTTACCCAAAGGCTGCCTTTTCAATTAAATTTTTATTTCCAGAAATCCAAGCAACAAACATTAATTTTTGGTTAACCCAACATCCAAACACCCAGTCAATTTTAAGAAATCATTCTCCAGGTATTATATTATTGTTACTTACAAAATTTTCGCAATATGAGGATAATTATACGTGATATGCGTTAAAAAACAAGGGTATTATATCAAAATTTCATCTGTCAAATTCAATCCGACTGCCATGATACCCCTTGATAATAATACCTTCGAACAATTTAAAAACGGAAAAAAGCAAGCCATTGAAAAAGTATACGAGATCTACAAGGTCCCAGTGATGCGCTTTGTACAGTCCTTTATAAAGGACAGGGAAGCAGCAGAAAACATATTCCATGAAGTCTTCCTGAAAATTATCCAAAAAAAGGATTCCCTATCCTTGGAAGCCGGGTTCCAGGCCTATTTGTTTACAATTACCAAAAATGAAGTTTTCGATTATTTCAAAAAGCTCAAATCTGACTCTAAGAAGAAAGAAGCTTATTGGCTGGAGTACTATGGACAAGAGGAATCTACCCTTGAAGAAGGCTCACAAGAAGATATTTATGTGAAATTGGAAAAAGCCGTTCAAGGATTGTCTGTCAAGAGGAGGAAGATTCTGGAGTTGAGCTATTTCGAAAACCTGTCATATATTGAAATTTCGGAAAGGCTGGATATCTCAAAAAACACCGTCAAAAACCAATTGGTAAAGGCAAGAATGATCTTAAAGAGTCAAGTATTTTAGTTATATGAGTAAGAGAAAAATGAAAACTGAGTTAAAAACATGAAATACCATCAACTATTAATCCTGCTTCCCATCATTTCCTTCTTTGAAATACAGGGAGCAAATGCCCAGAACAATTTACCAACATCTACACCTGACAGGATCACCCTCCATTTGGGGGAGGATCCTGAAACCGCTTTTTCGGTTGGATTTAGAACTTCCACGCAGGTGGAAGAAGCTTTTATTGAAATCAGTACCGAAAACAACAGCCCCGAACTCGGTGAAATTCTCCCCACAAAGAAAGCTGACAGAAAAGTGTTGGATTCAGATGGGGTTGAGGCACATTATTTCTCGGTAAATGTCACAGGACTGGATCCGGGGAAACTATATGTCTACCGGGTAGGGAGTGAAGATGCATGGAGTGAATGGCATCAGGTCAGCACTTCATCCAAAAACATGGAAGCTTTCTCCTTTATCTACCTGGGGGATATCCAAAACGGAATTAAATCTCTGGCTTCAAGAGTGGTAAGAAAAAGCTTGATGCATCAGCCATCAGCCTCGTTTATGCTCTATGCAGGTGATTTGATCAACAGGACCCACAACGACCATGAATGGGGTGAATGGTATGGGACGGGAGGCTGGGCACATGCACAGATCCCCATATTGGCAACCCCAGGAAACCATGAATACACACGGGACGAGCAAAGGAATCTTCAATTGGACAATCATTGGGACAAGCAGTTCAATTTTCCAAAGAATGGCCCCATCCCCCACCAATCCTCTGTCTATTACCAAGACTTTGGCAATATGCGGATCATCTGTCTGGACTCCCAGTTGATTATGTTGGACTCTGTTTCCAGGCAAGTCCAAAGGGACTGGTTGGAAGAGGTATTGAAAAACACAGAAAACCAATGGAAAGTAGTACTGATGCATCATCCAGTATATTCAGTGAGCGATAAAAGGGACAACCCAATATTAAGGGAACTCTTTCAACCCTTGTTTGAAAAATACAAAATCGACATCGTATTTCAGGGACACGACCATACCTATGGAAGGGGTTTTAAACCAGATATCTCCCAAGGAGCTTCCAAGGGGCCTATGTATGTGGTCTCCGTAGCTGGGCCAAAAATGTATACGCCTTCATTGGAACGTTGGATGGAAAGGGCCGGTGCCAACATCCAACTATATCAGATCATCAGCATCAACAAAAACCAGTTGCAATACGAGAGTTTCACAGCAGATGGCAAAAAGTATGATGGTTTTGACTTGGTAAAAAGTCCCGATGGAAACATATTTACAGAACATGGGAACTTGGGCCCAGAGAGTACCCAACTGCCAAAAGGCAGGTTGGAAAAATTGAGCCCAGAAGATGTTGCTACGTACAATAAATTATATGGGACGGATTATTAAGAAGCTTCCAAAAAGGAAATAAAAATTTCAATAAAATAAGGAGGCACGGAATCATCCGGCCTCCTTAATCTTATTTTCTATCTACATTCCACCTATTTTTTCAGTAGTTTTCCTTTTATCGAATCTGGGATTTTCCCATCAAAACCTTCAGGATCAAGCTTGAGCAATTCGGAAATTATCGGTGCAAAGTCTATCAAACGAACATTGTCAACAGGCTTTTCCAAAGAATGATTCTGGTTTCCATAGATGATCATCCCTGTTTGGATATTCTTGAAATCAGGAAAATAACCGTGGACACCACCGGAAGAGGCGCTGAACAGTTCTTCATTCCAAGAAGTCCCAAACTTATAGCCTTCTTTGGCTGCAAGTGCCAATACTGCATCGGGATGTGCCCCTGCTTCCAGCAATTTTTGCTTGTCGAGGATTTCAAAACCAGAACGGATTTCCTTTGGCAATTCCTCCAATGCTGAGACTATCTTACCGAGTAGTGCTTTGTCGTTTTTATCTTTGAGGTGCAGGAAGGTACTTCCTGAGGAGCTTTGGAAAAATGCTTTCCAATTTTCCCTTTCGATATCATCCCCTATCAGACCCAATTGGCTCAAAAGTACATTGGGTTGGATAGCATGGTGGATATCCACAAATCCATGGTCACCGATGACCATTACCACGGTCTGGTCGGCGATTCCAGCCCTTTCTATGGATTCCAAGATATGGCCTACCGTTTGGTCTACAGATGCCAGAGTCTGTCTGATCAATTCAGATTCCCTTCCCTTCTTATGCTGTGCCCCATCTGTGTGAACCAGATGGATGGTAGAGAGATTTGGTTTGTAGGTCCTGAGGACATAGCCGAGCATCCTGCTGTGGTTTTGGTCCATCACCCTAAACCCAAGGCTGATGTCTTCTGCCAAAAGTTTACCCGTAGCATTGTATTCTAGCTCTTCAAGAAGGTTAGATGGGTTGTTCCACTTCCTGATGGCAACGGTCCTGTCATTTGGGGCTTCACTAGCCCAAACTTCCGGGATATTGTAGTCAATCGGGGCTCCGGCTGTCACCGGCCAGCTAAATGCTGCCGAAGTCATGCCCTTCTCCCTTACTTTTTCCCAAAGTGTTTTGGTCTTCACATCCTTGTATTCCATAAACCATTGTGACCTGAAGGTTTCTGGATCAAGGTCCATATTGTAATAGATCCCATGGTTTACGGGCAGTTTGCCACTGATGATGGATGTATGGGAAGTGTAGGTTGCCGTAGGAAATACGCCATCTACCCCAGAGGCGGCAATCCCATTTTTTGCCATATATTGGATATTGGGAGCTGGCCAACTTTCGTCCAGATAAAACTCAGGCCGAAGGCCATCTATTGAGATCAGGACTACATGCTTGATTTCGGGGATTTCCTGGGCATTTGCGAAATGTTGAATAGATAAACATATCAACAAAATGATTATTGGATTTTTCATGGTTTTCAGAAGAGTGGGATGACTAAATCAGACTGTTTATTGGTAACCAGAACTTTGTTCATATCGTGTTTCATGGTGACATTTCCTGTAACAGGGTCAACAGTAAAGTCATCCATTTCAAGGTTTAAGGGAATAAATGCAGGCATCATTGTAACCAGATGTGATTCATTCACATTGCTGTTGTTGTTGAACTCCAATTCTGAGATTGGAAAACGGATGCCCAGGTCTGTCATTCTTCTGCCTTCGGCAAAAAACACTTCCTGTCTGATCAGATAGGTCAGGTAAAGCAGCTGATCGACAGTTGCAGCATGGTTGATATCTGCTACCGTCACATGTGTCCCTGAGACACTGAAAGCGTTGATTTCCCCAGCTTGTCTGTCCAGCACCAAACCTGATTTCCAGGGGCTGTTGGCATCAAACCTGACATCCACTTCTGTGAGTGGATAATCATTTCTGTTCCCACCATTTCTGGTTTCCCTGGAATCATCCAATGTTGTTACTGGCCTTTTGCTGACCACATCTTCCACCAAACGAACCAGAAATGCCTTGGCAGTTTGGATATCGGAGTCTGCCAATGCTACTTCGGAAAGGATCAGGAATGCCTCCTCAGCCTTCAGGATGCTGATTGGCTTTTGGTCATCTACGATCACGGAAGTGAGGTTGAAATATTTTGGATCGAGAAAATCCAACCTTGGAAGTGGTGCAAACTGGTTGATTGTCCCAGAGAAAATGGCATTCTGAAAATTGTTGCCAGGCCCTGATTGTGTACCGTAAAACACCTGTCTCAACAGTAGGGGATCTGCATCCGTTATTTTCAAGGCTGCAGTGCTCGCCGCAGTTTTGTTACCCATCCTATGGTATGCTCTGGCAACTGCCAAATCACAGGAAAGTTTGTCTTTTGCATCCGGATAGCTGTTCTGGGCCACTGTGAAATATTGGATGGCTTTTTCCAGGTGCTGTTGTGGACTTAGGACGGCGCCATTTGGAGCCTCCGGCATTGCCACATAGAGTTCCCCAGCCAAAAGGTGTGCATAGCCCATGTAGAAATTGCATTCCGCCAGTTGCAAGGGGGTTGACTCCGGGTCATTTGGAAGCACCTTGTCGATTCCAAACCTGGCAGTCTCCAACAAAAGGTGGATGCTGGTCTGCACCCTTCTCACATCGATATCAAAATGGTTGATCTCTGGAATATCAAAGACCTTACTGCTTTGGGTATAGTTGTTGAAATAGTTGTCCGATACCAGTTCGGTAAATTCAACTACTGTCCCCACTGTCTGGCTGGCTTGTCTTTTTACGCCATTCATCCAGATGGTGGCTGCTTGTGGGCTGTTGATAAACCTATCTTCGGTGACATAGGGATTGGTCACATCGAATAGGTTACAGGAATTCAGGCCTGTACATGCCAATATTGCGAATGCTGTATAAACGATTGTCTTTTTCATATGATTATAATTTGTCTTTCATTGGACATATGGAATCTCGCATGAACTACATTCATTTGTGTGATTCCTGGGATCATGCTCGATTTCATAGTTTTTTAGAAGCTAAATTTTACGGAACCGATGAATTGTCTTGGTGCGGAATATGTCGCATAGGCGATACCTCCTGTAGTAGCACCACCCTGGCCTGTGGCACTGCCACTGATGGTTGCTTCCGGATCAAAGGAGGATGCCGCAAAGTTCAAAGGGTTTTGAACATTGAATCCCAAAGTCATGCTTTTGATAAAGCCTTGTTTTGGTCGGGCGATATAGTTGACCCCAATTACCCTGACTTTGATAAAATCGGTTTTTTCAACAAACATGTTGGTGAGGCCCAACCAGCCTCCCCTGCCACTTCTGTCGATTTCAGCCTGGGGAATACCTTCATTTCCCGCACCATAAAAGTACCTGAACTGGCTATCCCAATTGTTGGCAAATGCACCTTTTTGGTAATCTGCATTGGCAAAGAAGTTGAAAGCCTTAAACTCATAATTCAAGCCCATGCTTCCATAAAGGTTGGGGATGGTAGTCCCAAGGTTTTGGAGGGGAATCACTTCGTCAAGTAGGCCATCTTCCCCGAAAACAGCTTTGCTTCCCCTGATAAAGCCAACAGGAAACCCTTCCTGTACCACTGTCTGTACTGTCCTTTCGGAGAAGCCGTTGATATTAAAAGGTGCAGAACCACCGGCATTCACCACTTTGTTTTCGTTGGTATTGATGGAAAGGTTGAATGACAGGGATTGGTTTCGTTGCTGCAAGGCAATAAAGTTCATGTTGAATTCAATCCCTTTGTTGTTGATTTCACCCACATTTCTGAAGGCATCGGATTCCCCTGAAGATGGTGAGGAAGGAACCCTGAACAATGCATCGTTTGTGCTGGCATTATAATATCCAAATGAAAGTGCCAACCTGTCTTTGAATAACCCAAAGTCAACTCCAAGCTCCAATGTCGAGGTCTTCTCCGGTCTCAGGTCTGCACCGGGGGTGCCGAATACTGCTGCCTGCTCCCCAAGGTAACCTGGAAAAGCAATGGTTCTCAAGTTCATAAATGGAGTAGGAAAATTCCCCGCAACCCCGTAGTTTCCGCGAAGCTTGAGCGATGAAAGCCAGTTTACATTTTCAAAAAAGGGTTCAAAAGTAGGGATGTATGAAAAGCCAATTTTGGGATAATACTGCACACCGATATCCTTGCCGAAGGCACTGTTGCCATCCCCTCTTAATCCTAGTTCCAAAAACATTTTTTCCTTGTAGCCCAAGTTCTCCTGAAAATAGACCCCATAGTTAACCACTTCATAGTAAACCTCATTGCTTGTTTTCAAGGCTGCATCCGCAATGTTTCTTGCGCCATCCCTGATGTTGGTACCTACATAGGAAACCTGCCTGTCCTCATTCCTGAACAGTTGGCCTCCCAGTGTGCTCACAAAGCTAAAATCGCCTATGTTCATTCTATGCTGGGCGTTTGCCTCCAAGGTTAGGCCCCAAAACTTCCTGTCCCCATTGGAAATAGAACCTTGGTTTGTTGTAGGGTTTCCAGTAGTATGGGTTAGGTATTCGTTGGTTGTTATCACCTGGTTCCTGAGTGTTCTGTAATCAATGCCACCCACGGCCTTCATGGTGATGGATTCAATGGGGTTATAGGTAAAGCTCTGGGAAGTCTGGAACCTGTTTACCACGATTTCATTGTCCTGTAGTCTTTCGGCTTTTCGGACATAGGCCTTCATCCTTTCAAATTCACCTTCGGATAGATTGTCTATTTCAGGATCAAACCTCGGTTGTGGGCCTGTTGTGGCAGAGGCGCCACTTTCGGTAAACCACAAACCTGTATATCCTCCCTGGTTTCCATTCCTGTTTCTTTTGAACCTGTTGTTGATAAAGCTGAAACTACTCTCATAAATGACTTTTTTTCCCAATTTGGCACTGAATCCAGAGCGCATATCCAATCTGTCATTCTTGTTTTGGTCATAGATCTGCACCCCTTCACTGTTGAGGTATCCCATGGTAAAGCTGTAGCCAAAGCCATCTGGGGTGCTCCCGTTAATCCCCAGGTTATATCTTTGGTAGAGACCATTCTGAAACAACAATTCTTCGACCCTTTTGAACCTCAAAAAATCAGCGGTCGGTGTTTCTACCCCCACCTGTGTCCCAAAGGTCAGGTTCAGCCTTCCGTCACCCGATTTTTTGGTGAAAATCTGGATTACCCCATTTGCAGCATCTGACCCAAAAAGCGTTGTTGCCGCTCCTCCATTCACATATTCTATCCTTTCGATATTGTCCATAGGGATGTCAGCGAGTGAACTGATCCCTGCACTTTGTGCACCTCCCCCTCCGATTGTCGAAGCTGTGTTGAGGTTGTCCATCCTGACACCGTCAACATAGATCACCGGGGTTGAGTTTACAAATGCGGAAACCACCCCCCTGGCCCGGATGATGGAAGTAGCTCCTGCCTGACCGCCGGTCAACCTGATCTGTGCATTGGGGATTTTTGCCTGGAGCAATTGGTCAAATCTTGTTGCGGGGAATTTTTCCAATTCCTTGCCACTCACACTGACCACATTGGTAGACAGCCTTCTTTTCTGTATGCTCATCCCCTGTCCAGTTACCACTACCTCGTCAAGGGAACTGGTATTTTCCATCAGGATGATTTCCAGGTTTGGCCTGTCGACTCCTATTTCAGTACTTTGGTAGCCAACAAATGAAACCAAGAGCACTTCTCCCGTGCTGAGATTCAGACGAAACTTACCATCCAAATCGGTCACCGTTCCATTTGTTCCCCCTTTCACTCTGACACTTGCCCCGGGAAGGGTTTCCCCCTGTCTTGTTTTGACCACCCCCTCGACTATTTCCCTTGCTTTGGCAGTTTTGCTCAAGGCGATCTGTTTGCCCTTCACCTGATAGCCCAGGTTCAGTTGGGCCTGGAGGTTTTTGAGAACATTTTCCACTTCCATCCCATCTCTGTCAAGGATGACATTCCCCGATGGTTTTTCCGAATAGATAAACAGGTATCCAGAGTCCTTGATGATGGCCTCAAGCACCTCAGAGACATTGTAGGAACCTTTTGCTAAAGATACCTTTTCTGACAGACTGCTTTGTCCGTAAGTATTCAATGAAATCATCACAAGGAATAAATTCAATAAATAAACCTTTGACATCAAGCGTCTTTTTAAATTTTTGTTAGTTTTACATTCCATAATTAAAATCTTTTTTCTTGGTTTTAATCAGAGGTTCTTGCTTGGCAGAGCAGGGACCTCTATTGTTTTACTTTCAGTTCTTGTTTTCATAGATTGTCAATTGGTTTTCATGTTGTTCATACTTTATGTTGAGGATAAAACTTATTTGTTCCAGCAGGTCATCGGCTTCTTCAAAGTTGAAATGTCCCCCCACGATTTGGTTTTCCAGTTTGCTGTCCCCAAAATTTGTCTTGGTACCAAACTGCGCATCAAAAACCTTCATCAGGCTTACCAGTGGAATGGAATCATATCGGAGGATTTTTTCATCTGTATCCCTGTCAAAAAAGGAGAGCAGCTGATGCCCTTCCTTTGACAAGCCTGGGTTGACCAGCAGCTTTTGACCGGGTTTCATCAATATCTTCTCTTTGGTGTGTTGAGGGAAAACAGCAACAGCGCCTGTAAATAGTCCCACCTGGTATTCATTGGACAGTCTTGCATCGACATGGAAGGTAGTTCCAAGCACCTCCAGCTTGGAATCCAGAAAATGTACTGTGAACTTGCTGCCCTTGATTTTATGAACATCAAAAAAACCTTCCCCCTGGAGTTTTACCACCCTACCACCGTCTAGGACATTTTTGTAATAGGAAATTTGGGAGTTCGGTGAAAGCATGACCTGTGAACCATCGGGCAAGTCAACCATTGAGATGGCTTCCCCCATGTTTTCATAACTGCCGGCTTGGGCATAATAAAATGCCAGGGACCAGCATACCAAAACCACTGTGATGGATGCTGCCAAGCCCAAGATTATTCTTGGAAAGAAACCAATAGCTGTTTTTTCATTGGGGGGAGTGGCTCCGTTCTCCAGGTTCAATTTCCTGAAAATAGCCTCTTTGTTTTTCCCCAAACTCTCCTTGTTGCCAACCTGTGTCGATCCCACTGTAGAAACCCTTTCATAAAAAGCATCAACCAAGGATTTTTCCTCTTTGGTTGCAGTACCGTCTAGGACCCTGTTGAGGAGTTCAAAATAATCTTTTTCCGTCATCCTGTTTTATCAATTTGACTGTAGATGCATAGGGGGCGAACATCACGTACTGCAAAAAGCCAAAAAAGCCAAAAGTAACAATTTGATAACTCCAAGATGAAACAATTCCCTTAAAAAAAACAACCCAAACACCTTAAAAACAAGTCATTAAGTAAATTTAAAACAATCCAAAAAGAACGGACAACACTTAATTATTTGATAATAAATTCTATTAGCAAATCGGTTTTATCCTCAGGAAATTTGGGGAAATAAAAAATTGATGGACTACTTATCGCCTGAAAACGACCTGGAGCTTTTCCAAAAACTGCAGGAAGATGATACCAAAGCGCTTTCGCTCTTGATAGATAGGTATTGGCCTGAGCTGTGTGCCACCGCCTGCAAGGTTTTGCCTAGGGATGAGGGAGAAGACCTGGCTCAACAGGTGTTTATAAATATTTGGGAAAATAGGCACAAGCTGACGCTGAGCCATGTAAAAGGGTTTCTCCATCAGGATCTAAAATACAGAATCCTCAATACACTCAGAAAGCGCAAAGTACAACAGGAACATTTGGCATTGATGGAAAATCTTCAGTTTGTCAACAAGACAGAATTGATTATTTCTGAAAAAGAGCTTCAAAGTGAGATCAATGGAATCATGGAGAGGCTGCCCAAGCGTACCCGGGAGATCTTTATGTTGAGTAGGTTTGAGCAGCTTAGCAACAAGGAAATCGCAGCAAAGCTGAACCTATCGATCCGTACTGTTGAAAAGCAGATCAGCAATGCCATCACCAGCTTCAAGAAGCTGAAGGAAAACAACTGCTGAAAGCGCTATCCCAAAGTGAAATTTGAACCCTGTTCAAACCCTTGAGATCTTCACCAAATCCAGAAGCGCATCATTTTCGGTTGGAAGGTACCCAGACCTGGCAAATTCAGCCCAAATTCCCCGGAATTTTTTCCCTTCGAGTTCCACCTCTTCCCATTCGATCCCTTCAGTCAGCATAGCTTTTTCCCAAGTGGCCTTATCGCCAAACAACAATGGCAGGTCTATGGTATGGGTTGCCCCGAACCCGTTGGTTTTGGAACCCCATGCAATCTCATACAGGTAGGCCTTCCCTCCTGCTTTTGCATGCCTTTGTGCGAATTCATTTGAGGCCTTTTTGTAGACTTTATAGCTCAATAGCCTAACAATAACCTTCTCAAAATACTTGCCCAGGAAAGGCAGTTTTACGAATCTTTGAACAGGTTTTAGGTTAGGGATATAAATTGAGGCTTCCTGTTTGGCATAGCCTATCAACATTTCGTATTTAGTGGCAACCCTGCTCCAGGCTTCGTCGATATCAGCTTCTTTTGGCAGGGGATCATGGCCATACTGTAAAGCAAATGGCATAGCCCCTTTCAAGC
>NZ_JBHUHR010000032.1:29231-32272 GCF_042682445.1 Belliella marina | reverse complement strand
TCAAACACATCTGCATCCCCTGCCCCTGAGGTATAGGATCCTCCATGAATCCAAACCATGACCGGAAGTCCATCTTTGGCTGTGGTGCCTTTTGGAAGGGTGATGGATAGCTGTTGGCAATGTTCATCGGTCTCCAGCCTTGAAAGTGGTGTGCCCCCAAGCACCTTTTCCAAAAAAGGGACTTTAAGTTGTGGACATGCCCTTGCCCATTTGTCAGCCAAGATTGTGTGAGTGGCTGGTACTATTGGCTGGGGCTTGTGGAATCTTTCTGCAATTGCATAATGGATACCTGTAGCACGGACAACATTGCCTTCAATCCAACCTGCTATTTTCCCTGCCGGGGTATCAAAGATTGATTTATCTGTTTCGTTCAAACCTGCATGAATTATTGGAACTGGAAAGTATAAGATAGGTATGACAACTAAGTAACAGCTTTCTTTCCAAAAACCATATTTAAGTTATAAAAAAAGATGTGAGATGGGCCAGCCCGATGGATCGTGGACATAAGACACGAGATTTGGGACGTAAGTAAAAGGATGAAGTTGGAAAGATATGAGATAACTTAACCACGGCGGATGAGACGGTAGACATAAGACATAAGATTCAAGAGGCAAGAAAATGCGTGGATAGGATGTCTTTTACTTTTTGTTTCCGATTAGATCGGAAGCAAAAAGTAACCAAAAAATCAAGAAGGAGATATTCCCATATACGAGACAGGATCTATCCACGATAAATGCCACCGCCGGCCTCCCGGAAAAGGGAGGCTGGTCCAGATCTTCGTCGTCCCACCTGCATTAGGTGGTTAGAGCTGAAAATAAAAAGTGTTTTTAAAAAAGACACCAAGTAGTTGGTATTTTATGGTAAGATCGGAATGGTTATGTTTGGTAATTGGGAAATATCCGTCATGATGGCGTGAAGAGACTCCTTAAAGGAGGTTGTAAATGACAAAAACGAAGAACATATTATTTTGGACAGGAACGACTTTGGCAACATTGTTTTTTTGGACTTATGACTTTTATGTCGCTAAGTGAATGGTCGACAGTTAAAGTAAAAAAACAAACAGATGGCTATCCTTGGGGACCAATTAATGAAAACCCTTGGTATTATGACAACCCCGAAATTTACTCAACAGTAATGCTGACCGAAGGAATAATTTTCACAATAGCGTTGACAATTTTGGCTATTCAAATAATTAAAGCTAAAAAGAAAGATATTTTGTATGCATTAATGGTGTGTTTTGGACTTTTTATTTTAATGCTTGTAAATGGGGCAATTAAATGACACGACAATTAACATTTAGATTGACATCTTTGACTTTTGTTGCTTGCCAAAACATCAAGAAAGAAAATCATTTAACCAAACTTGAAGCGTTTATAATCGACTCAGACAGTTTGACAAGTAACTCAAAAACCTTTGACCAAATTGCCAATCAAATCCAGAACACAAAACCTGAACTAAAACAAGACGATTTAAAACTTTCAAGTGAAGACATTAACGGACTTTTAAAAGAACAATTATTTCGCTTTTTTTACGACACAACAGGAAACCATAAGAACCAATTCCGTTCTATTAAAAAGGAATCTGACTCTGAAAGACAAGCTGCAAAAGCTTTTTGGAAAATAATTGAATTTCACGCTTGCTGTATTCCTGACGAAGAAATTGTTAGACTCAAAAACTTTGAAAACCTTGACCACTTCAAAAATAGTGCTTTAATGACACTATTGACTAAAAACATAGTCATTTAAATCGGACATGGCAACAAACAAAAGACAATAAAGAAATTTCCGAGCTTCTTGACGAAATTTCGAATGGAAGAAAATATTTAAAACTTGAAATTGGTCACGGTGGACCAGCAATTTGGACAAGAAAATAAGAGAACAACACCCTATAATCGTAGACGGTCGTGAGCCATAAACTCACAGCCTGTCCCTTCCAAGCAGGAGCGTGCCTCTCACTATTTATATGCTTAAAGCCAAAGACGGAGGTTTCTTTATTTCTGATTGGCTTCGCAATAGATATACTGTTGAATATCTTGGAATTTGGGGGACAGTTTACAGCCCAGATTTTAATTATGGCGGATTCGCCATAATTAAAAGTCAGGCAGGATTGAATAGCTACAAACTCAGTGTGAAAGATTGGGTTGAAAAAACCAATGCCATTGGACTGAAAGCAACAGCAGGGCGATATGGCGGGACTTACGCACATCCAGACATTGCATTTGAGTTTGGTGGCAGTTTTTCTGTATCAGTCCATGCATGTCACGGCTCTTGTAGATGGAGTCAGGGATAGGCAAAGCCTCTAATCACTCCATACAGGAATTAGGACTGAGCGTTCAGAAAACCTTCAGTGAAGGTTTTTAGCGAAGGGCCAGGGAGAAGGGCTGGAAAGACGACCAATTTAGATGACAACCAACCCAATCACTCCAAATGGAAATAAACACTGAGCCCTCAGAAAAATGGAGCTGTTACAGAGGAGCTGCTGAAAAAGTCTGAATTGAGTAAGATCCAAGTTGGTGAAGTAAAGCTGTATAAATACACTGTGAACGGAAGCCAAGGAAATAGTCCCGGATGGCAAAGCGTATCGGGATAAAGCTGGCCAACAAAAGCAAGTCAATATATTGCAAGGTTTTTGTGTTCATTCGCTGAAATACCCTGCACATGATCATTGATTACCCATAAAGAGGCACAATGTTTTTTACAAAAAACATTCTTTGGACGAGATTGGTGTATGCAAAAAGCAATCAGCATCAAAAAAGCAGCTGGAACATTCCAGCTGCCTTTCCCCTATCGTCAAACTATATTTGGGTTATATATTACTGAAATTAGCTATCCCACTTTGCAGATAATCACGGTAGCCTCCCACATCATAAATTGCACCTACGGGATCCACCAGCACCTTCTCCCCTTTGGGATCCATCAGCACATAGTAGGGCTGGGAGTTGGAATTGAATTTCTGGGCTTGCACATCGCTCCACTTTTTGCCGATGCTGTTGATCTTCTTGCCGCTGAAGGCAGACACATAATGCTCCAGTTCCGGCAGAC
>NZ_JBHUHR010000032.1:12150-29221 GCF_042682445.1 Belliella marina | reverse complement strand
AACACATACTCATCCCTGATAAGCTTTAGCACCTGCGGATCAGGCCAGATGCTGGCCTCCATCTTCCGGCAGTTGACACAGGCATGGCCCGTAAAGTCTATCAATACAGGTTTGCCCACCTGCCTGGCATATTCCATCCCCTCCTCATAGTCAAAGAATGGATCCAGGTTCAGCGGGGCATGAAACAGCCCGGCATATTTTCTCTGGGGACCAGATGTCCCCGAATGTGCCTGGCCCACAGGGATCCCCCCTACCGTCGGTGTATACAGGTCAAAGTCCTGTGTATGCTGGGGTGGCAAAAATGCCGATATGGACTTGAGCGGTGCTCCCCAGAGTCCCGGGATCATATAGATCGTAAATGCGACTACTATGATACCCAAGAATATCCTAGGGGTAGAGACATACTCCACCGGGCTGTCATGTGCAAACCTGATCTTGCCCAACAGGTACATGCCCAACAATCCGAAAATCGAAATCCAAAGTACCAAAAACACCTCCCTATCGAACCAGTCCCAATGGTAGGCCAAGTCCACATTGGAGAGGAACTTCAGCGCTAGCGCCAACTCCAGAAAACCCAGGACTACCTTCACGCTGTTCAGCCATCCCCCAGACTTGGGAAGGGATTGCAGCCAGGAGGGAAATAGGGCAAACAATGCAAAAGGTGCTGCCAAAGCCACCGAAAATCCCAACATCCCCACTGCAGGGCCAAGGTATTCCCCCATGCTTGCGGCCTGCACCAGCAATGTCCCGATGATGGGGCCGGTACAGGAAAATGATACGATCGCCAAGGTTGCCGCCATAAAGAACAGCCCCGCCAAACCGCTTTTATCGGATTTTTGGTCCAGTTTATTGCCCCAGGAATGTGGCAGGGTCAACTCAAATGCCCCGAAGAAGGATGCCGCAAACACAACCAAAAGCAGGAAAAAGAAGAAATTGAATACCCCGTTGGTCGACAGTGCATTCAGGGCATCCGCTCCGAATACCACCGTGATCGCCAGCCCCAAAAGCACATAGATCACCACGATCGATGCCCCATAGATCAGGGCTTTGCCTACAGCGGAGCCCTTGTCATTGCTTTTGGTAAAATAACTTACCGTCAAGGGCAACATCGGAAAGATACAGGGCATCAGCAATGCCGCCAGTCCTCCCAAAAAGCCCGCTATCAGAATGGTCCAAAGTGACTTCATTTCATTCTTCTCCTCTGCCCTGTCTGATATGGAATCATCTACAATACCAGCTTCCTTGAAGTTTTCTCCATCTTGATCTAAATTGTCCAATGCACCTTCCTGCTTTTCTACAGGGGGATCTGACCCCTCCATACCAACGGCATCCATCTCATTGGTTTCTGCCACACCTAGAGTCTCTTTGGCTTCCTGGTTTATTTTAGGTTGTACCGCCGATTGCGCATGTACTTCCGATTTCTTTTCTGGAGATTCCGCCTTTGTGTCTTTTGGAAGTACGGTTTTTACAGGGATGGTAAAGTCAACATCTGCTGGTGGAAGGCATTGTGCATCATCGCATACCATATAGACCAATCCTCCCGAAACTGAAGAGAATTCTTTCTTGAGTTTGATTTTTTGCTCAAATATAGCCTCTGAGTCGAACCAAGCTATATCCATACCAAAGGTCTGGTCAAAACCCTTTATCACTTTGCTGATCTCTTTCACTTTGCCGACAAGTTCATAATCATCAGAAGGTGTAAATGTGAACGAGGTAGGCACTGGTCCTCCCTCTTCAATAAATTGTGAGTAGATATGCCAATGGGAATCTATCTGTGCTTTTAGCACCAAGATTACCTCACCTTCTGCACTACCTGCTTTGCTGCTGAAACTCCATTTTACAGGATCCTGTATCTGGGCTATTGAGGGCAGTTTGATAAGTAGCAATAATATGGTTATAAATAGAAAACTCTTCTTCATTTTTCTGTTTGTTTAATTTAATGGATCTCAATTATTAAATGAAACTGCTCCGGTGTCTACCAAGCGACCTATCGGTGTATAATCAATCAGCTTTACCTCCGGTGTAATATAATGGTCTCTCACTGGCTCCTCTTTCATCAGGTCTGTACTCAAATATTTTTTATTGCTGTCACACAGTATCGTTACCACATTTACCTCTCTTCCAAGCTCTTCGCTTATTTTTATGGCACCTATCACATTGGCACCCGATGAGATCCCCACTGCAAGGCCGAGGCTCGAAGCTAGATTCTGTGCCATCAAGATGGCATCCCCATCATTGACCTTAATTATCCCACTAAGCTCATTCAGAACCATGATATTGGGAATAAACTCATCGGATATTCCCTGGATACGGTGTGAGCCAACTTTATATCCCGTGCTTAGGGTCGGGGATTCGGATGGCTCTATTGCTTTTAGTACGATATCATTATTACGGTTCTTTAAAAATCCTGCCACGCCCATAATTGTCCCCCCTGTACCCACTCCGGCTACAAAAGCATCAGGTGATACCCCTATCGTATTCAGCTGTTTTATAATCTCAGGACCTGTTGTGAAACTATGTGCCTCGACATTGTAGTTATTGTCAAACTGCCTTGGAAGGAATATATTCGGATCGTTGGCCGCCAGTTTTTCCGCTATTGCGATGCTGCCCAAAAAACCACCTTCTTCCTTGGAGACGAGTGTGATTTTGGCTCCCATGCTTTTTATGATGTTTACACGTTCTGCGCTGAGCCAGTTGGGCATGATGATGTGTACTTCATGGCCCAGTGCTTTGCCTATGGAGGCAAAGGCTATCCCTGTGTTTCCACTCGTAGCCTCTACGATAGTATCCCCTTGCTTGATAGCGCCATTGCGATATGCCTCCTGGAGTATGTACAATGCCATCCTGTCCTTGATGCTACCTGTGAGGTTATAATGTTCGCATTTTACATAGATCTTACCATTCTTTCCCTTATAACTGTATTTTATTTCAAGCATCGGGGTATTGCCAACAAGAAACCACAGGTGATTGAACTTTTGGCATACTTCCTTGGGTAAGGGGTCAAGACTCCTGCCCGTTATATTATTTTCATTGGTTATCATAAAGAGGATTCAATTCCCGCTTCGATGGTCTGTGAGGACACAGGCCATCTGGATAGCGGTTTCTATTTGGGTTTATATTCGTTGTCATAATATAAGTACCCCGGAAGTATCTTTACACTTATAAGGGTTGGCATATATTTTTAAATGACTGGGGCAGTGGGTTTGATTGATGAACCTTGAAGTGATAATTACCTGTGCAAAAACAGCTTATCTGAAGATTTTGTCAAAATGTTATTTTAAGTCATTGGTTAAATTGTTTAGCTTATAGATAAGAGAAGCTACCATAGACTTAATTCCAACTTCATAAGCAAACCTCGATGACATCACTTATAAACATATCAAGATCTTCCACACCACAGAGTACGGGTGAACCAATGAATTTGTGCCCGCTAATAGCAAGGTTGCCTACACCATGTGTGAAATCAAAAGTGGGGTCATCTTCGAGCAAGGCCAGATATGTCTGGCTTGTACTTCAAGATCATATTCATCACCATAAGCTTCCATATAGTTTGGTTTTACGTTACAGGCAGTTATCCAATCTGCATCAGCCTGTAAATTTGCTCCAGCAGGTACACGTGAAGGTCGACATGGGTATATTGATAAGCACTTTGCCGCTGGTAGGCTGTAGAAAACCAAGGGGATATATTAATAGTAGTAGTTTTACCGGGGCCATTTTAGCCGAGCAGGCTGAATACTTCTCCCTAATTTACCTTTAAGCTTAGATTATTCAAGCCAGGTGCCCGTTGTATGATTTGCATAGATCTATTGCCTGGAACATAATTGTTGCTGTATTAATCAGTTTTTATTTACAGATGTTTTTTAATTAAAGAAATAAATTCATGGATACTAGGGCTCCCCGGAAAAGGCATTGGAGGTGAGCTACTGATAAGGTTAGCTTCTTTATCTATTAATAACATCTGAGGAGCACCGCTATAGCGATAGTATTTGAATAAGGGATGTGTGCTCCCCATCCCCATCGTAAATAAATTCACCTGTTTATCACTGGTATACAACCCTGATTTGAGACTCCGTTTCCATTGAAGGAAATTTATATCCAATGATACGGAGATAAACACCACACTGCTGTCATTGGAAAACTCCGGCATTATAGTATCATGCAAGGCTTTGGCTACCTGGACACAGCCTTTGCAGCCGGTAAACCAAAAATCCATTACCAATATTTTGCCGGCAAAGTCTTCCAGCTTTACCACCTGGCCTAACGTATCCTTTAATTCAAAGGGGAATGCTTTTTCTTTATCCCCTTGCGCTAAAGCCGGCGCAACAGTTATCCCCAACAGCATACAAAACCCTATGTACTTTCTTAATTTTTTATACATCCCATTATAAATTAAGAGTTGATAGTTTAGCCTCCAGCTCTTCTTTGCTTGCATTTTTCAGGATCACTTTACCATCAGGACCGATAAGGA
The DNA here is from genome assembly GCF_042682445.1 of Belliella marina. Lineage (NCBI taxonomy): Bacteria > Pseudomonadati > Bacteroidota > Cytophagia > Cytophagales > Cyclobacteriaceae > Belliella > Belliella marina. The sequence goes on along the minus strand of NZ_JBHUHR010000032.1, from coordinate 24,753 downwards.
GGTTTTGAGGGATACCCACAATACCATATTGCTTAGCCACCCCATTTTTCCAGCCCTGTAAGTCAGAAAGATGGTACCAATCCAGATTATCCTCCTCTATAGCTGCCTTCCACTTACCTTCATCATCATCAAGTGAAATACCTAAAAAAGCAAGACTGTCGGATTTGAATTCCTGATAGAGCTTGACAAGTTGAGGGTTTACTTTACGGCAAGGACCGCACCAGCTGGCCCAAAAATCCAGGAATACATAACGGCCCCGGAAATCTGATAGCTTCACCTCCTTTCTATCCAAATCCAATTGTTGAAATTCGGGCGCTATATCGCCGATAGATATAACAGGTATCTCCTCCTTAGACTTCCCAAGATTTTGAATCACTTCAAGCATAGTTGTTCCTGTCTGGCTCTCTTTAACCTCTTGTGAAAACAGATCAAATATTATTTTGGCATTCTCCGGTTGAATTTTATCCTCTCCTGTTCGCAGGTAACTAAAAAAGGCCAATGTGCTTACCAATGATTTTGGATAGTTTGTGATTTGCCAGCTCATTAAAGAGTCCAGTCGCTGCTGGATACCTGCATTTTGTATTTCATAAGCAGCCAGGAATTTTTCAGATTGTAATTGTTCTGGTGTTGCGTTGTTAAAGTCAGCGGCTATACTTTTCTGAGCCCTAATGATTTCTCCTTCCTTCTCCCAATAAATCTCATGCTCTTGCTGGAGCTTTGCAGCCGGACCTGTGATGATGGCATGTCTTTTCAACGTGTCCACAGGACTATAGATCTCCATATGCCCTTCTTCGAAAAACACACTTATTAAATTCATGTCACCAAAGAAATTTTCATTACCTTCAACCCCTTTGTAATAGGGTTTGTATTTTATCATGATAGCACCGTAAGCAGGTAATTGTGTGGTTTTCTTATATTCAAATACTCCATCTTTTACATTTAGAGAGTCCCATATAGATTCATCACCCATATAAATCCAAATCTGTTGTGGAGGGTTTATATTGCCAATTTTTCCCGTTATTGTTATCTCACCTTCCTTTGCATCTACAGCTGTCTTCTGAGCAGCAGTCACCCCACAAAATAGGCATAGGAGTAGTATTAATATATTTCTTTTCATAATCCTGTTTTAAAATTATTTTCTGAATTAAACTTGCTAGTGGGCAGGAGTGAATAGTTCTATTAGCTTAGCGTCAAGTGTACGCTCATGATCATCGGTTACACGCAGAAGAATTGTGCCATCCCTGTCAATCAAAATTTTCGTAGGAAAAGCGACAACGCCAAAGGCTGTCACAACATCAGTCCCTGCGGTACTATTCAATACCTGTATCCAGGAGATACCATCTTTTTCTACTGCTTCCCTCCAAAGTTTTATTTGTTTTTCTTCATTTCCATGCTCCTTTGCCACTGCTACGATCTCAAACCCTTTGTCTTTATAAGCATTGTACAGTTCCTTTAGATGTGGATGGCTCTCCCTGCATGAAGGGCACCAACTGCCCCAAAAATCGATGAGATATACTTTTCCCACCAATTTCCTTGTATCAACATTCTCTCCTTCCAAGCCTTTGCCGGTAAAATGGATAACTTTTTCACCAACCATTCCACCTGACAATCCTTTTATTCCATCAAGGGTTTTTTGACCTCTTTCACTATGCTGCACCTCTTCAGAAAGACTGTCAAATAATCCTTTTATAGCTTCTATTTGTTCATTCGTCAATGTATTGCGGTATTTGTCAAATAAGGAATTTCCTACGAGTTCCTTAATTACATCCAAGCTGTATAATGATTCGGGATTGTCTGTTATAAACAATTTACGAAGAGAATCTAATGACACTTCCAATTTTGCCAATGTTGGTTTAACCACCTGTGCCTGGAACAGCGAATCCGATCTTCTGGAATATCGAAGGTCATTAAACTGATTATAGGCTGTTCTAACAGAGTCCACCAGTTCCTGATAAGCATACATACCAGAAGACAGTGGGGAGCCTGATACAGAAGCGTGTTTAATAGAATCTTCAGCGATAAACTGAATGTGTCCTTTTTCGAGGTAAAATCGTTTTGAATCTCCATGAAAATCTTGATGATCTCCGGGATGTGACAGAGAAATATCCGCAATCATTGGCTCCGGTAAAGACCCCTTAAATTTAAACACCCCATTATTTAGGACGGAAGATTCAGTAATGGTCTCACCATTGTAAATACGGACTAAATGAGCGGTCGCACTATTATCCTTTTTTCCTACATACCCGGAAACTGTACCTGTTATGTAGAAATCTTCCGCATCCTGCGCATAAACAAGTAAAGGAAGCATTGAAAAATAGAATAACAAATACTTTTTGTGCCAAAAATTTAATTTGGATATAATTGATGTTTTACTGTTCATAACTTGTGATATTTTACTGTTCATAACCTGGATTTTGACTTAAATTAACATTACTCAACCTATTATCATGGGGTATTGGAAACAGCTTCGCTTCTGGCCGCCAGACACCTCCTTTTTCAACTGAAACATTAGGCATTACTTCATCTGCACGTGTTACAGCGTTACTAAATCCTACCCACCGCTTAAGGTCAAACCAGCGATGTCCCAATTCGGAAAATAATTCCACCCTACGCTCCTGTTCAATAGCCGCCATCATTTCATCCTCTGTAAAACTTTCGGGATCTATAGGATCCAAACCGGCACGGGTACGGATTGCATTGACATCCTCCTGAGCGGAACCAACACCATACAACTTTCCCTGTCGTGCCCGGGCCTCAGCCCTTATAAGGTATTGTTCTCCTAATCGTAAAACCATGAGATGTTCCGTAATGGATTCTCCAGGGCTTTGGTGCACTTTATATTTATATGGATAATAGAAAGTATTACCTCCGGAAAGGAATGTTCCCACCCAATCATTTCTTCGTTGATCCCCATCCGCAAAAGCCCCTAAGAAGCTGGCGCTTAATTGCTGTCCGTAAAATGATGGATCCCAAACAATTTTCAATGTGTAACCATCCATGGTATTTATTCCGCCATTATTTGATGCTATCCCCACCTGCCATATCGCCTCCTTGCTATTCACTAAAAAAACACTATTCAGATCATCTTCCAGTTTGTAATGCGTTTCCCCGCGATTAATAACACCTGATGAATAGGTTTCAGCCTGCATCCAGTTTTCTAAATACAAATGCACACGTGCCAGTAAAGCCTCGGCCCCAACCTTGTTTGGACGTACACGATCTGATGTTATAGAGTTTTCAGCAGATTGATAGTCATCCAACAACAATTCCTGAGCATCTTCCAGATCTTGTATAATTTGTGCATACACCTCACTTACCGGATTTCTTGGCTTCGTGGCATTAGCCTTGTAATCAGTAGAAAGGAGCAACGGAACATCTCCGTACATGTTGGTTAAATAGAAGTAAACAAATGCCCTTACAAACTTTGATTCTCCTACAAGCTGATCACGAACATGTGGGGATAACTTGTCCGAGTCGGTAATATTCTCCAGCACATCATTGACAATATATATTAAATTGTATCCCCTTCTCCATAATCCGGATGTCACTGAATTTGTTGCGGAAAGGGAATTGGTATAAACTTCTACCACATCCAAAGATGTCGTATAGTTTAAGAACTCATCGGCCGAAAGCCCTCCCATAAGGCTCAAGCCTCTTTCTCCTGCAATAAAATCCTGCTGAACCGCAAAGTCATAATAAACTCCTGTTAATACAGCTGTAGCCAGGGCATCATTTTCATATACTGCACTACTTACCAATGAAGTATTCGGAGGACCTAGTTCTAAAAATTCCTCACAGGAAGGTGCCCATAATAAAGAGCTTAGAACGCAGATGATTATATACTTTTTCATATTCTTGTCATTTAAAATGTTAATTGGATTCCTAGGTTTATTGAAGCAATCGGAGGTAATCCTCCCGATTGGTTTTCAGGGTCCATGCCCAGATAATCCGTTATTGTCAACAGGTTTTGAGCTTGCATATACACCCGCAGGTTCTCCGCATTTATTTTGTTTACAATGGACGATGGTAGCTGGTAGGATAAAGCGACATTCTTTAACCTGATAAAAAATATATCTGTATATGCGTTGCTGTCGGTATTTCGAAGGCGAGAATTATATGCCTCCGAACTCGTGCTTTGGGTGGCTTTCACTGCATTTGCATCATCTCCGACCATTGTCCAACGTTGGTCATACAAAAACTGCGGTTGGTTAACATTAACCCCAATTGGGTGGCCAAACATATGAGTAATTCCTATGCTTTTTGCATACTGAAAAAATATATCAAGTTGCAGCCTCTTGTATTGAAAGCTGTTCAATAATCCCCCATAATAATCTTTACCTACATTGATCAATACTGTCCTATCTACCGCTGAAGATAAACTCCATATACTGGATACCGTGTCACCATTAGCCTTTTTATACTGTGCCAATCCATTCTCGGAGTTGATGCCAACATAATCATATGCCTTCACCAGCGTTAACGGGTGACCAATAGCATAATTATTAGCAAAAGAAGACCCTTCCAAGCCTGGGTACTCGACTAACTTGTTTCTGGGTAATGTAAAATTAAAATTTGTACTCCATGTAAAACTGCCATTGTCAATAATGATAGTACTTAATTCCAATTCCACGCCAGTATTTTGCACGGTAGCGGCCAAATTAGCATCTATGGAGGTAAAGCCTGTCATGGAAGGTAACGGGTATCCTACCAGCTGATTGGATGAACGGTTGATATAATAATTCGCGGTCAATAAAATCTTGTTCTCAATAAGTCCTAACTCCAGTGCGACATCTGTTTTTCGATTACTTTCCCATTGATAATCTGGATTAAACAAATTGTTTGGATATAATCCTCCGCCATTGGGACCATAATATTGATAAAAATTAGATTTAGTCCTGTAGAGAGGTAAAAATCCATAATTGCCAATGGCATCACTTCCCGTAATCCCGTGGCTGAACCTTATCTTACCGTAGCTTAAAAAAGGAAGTGCAGAATTTATACCCGCTTCTTCAGAAAAGATCCAGGCTGCACCTACCGCACCGAAATTCCCGAATTTTTTGCCTGGTCCGAAACGGCTAGACCCATCCCGACGAGCAGTCAGATTGAGAAGGTATTTATCAGAAATATTGTAATTGATCCGAGCAAAAGCAGAACTAAAAAGATAAATAGATTGCATGCTTCTAGTGGAGACATCTGTAGCAGATTGTAAATCATACATCAGGGCATCATCTAAAAATCCCCGTGCATATAAAACTGTAGCCTGTTGCTCTGTCTCTTGAAAAGTACCTCCAAACAATACTGATAATTTTCCCAGTCCAATGTCATTGTTATATTCTACCATTGGTTCGACATTCCAAGTTTCAGTCAGGTTATTCGAAAATTCTGTGATCCTACTTGAGGGACCTTGAAAATAAAAGGGATTTTGTATGGATTCAGGATTGCGGTAGGTGGAACTATATCCGATCCTGTTATACCCCGCTGTTATTTTTAAACGGAACTCGTCAAACAACCGATAACTTATGGTCGTATTGAAATTCATATTATTGGTTTTTCCCGTGAAGGGTGTTGCTGAAACAGCCCCTAATGGATTAGCCCATGTGTTATTTGCCCAATTCAATCTTCCATCTTCTGTATATATGGGAGGGGCCACCGGGGCAAGACTGATAGCATTCTGTGTTAGATCGCTTCCTAAAATCCTATTATTATTAAACAGGTAAATACCTGATAACTGAATACTTAAGCGTTCATTTGTGGGGGAATGATTTATACTAAAACGACCGGATATTTTTTGATCTGCCAGGTTTCCCGGAAAGACCGTGGATTCTTTCCAATAGCCTCCAGAGACAGAAAAATACGTACCGTCTTTTCCTCCGGATGCTGTTACCTGGGCATTAGTATAATGGGCAGTATTACCAATCAATACATCCTGCCAATCTGTAGTACGGGTGGTATCATACTCTGTCAGGTCAAATGCATTAGGCACTCCTGGAGCAGTCCAGTCTATGCCATCATTACGGAAAGCTTCATATCGCATATCCAAATAATCTCTTCTATCCAGCACGTCCAGCTTTCTTGTTATTTTACCTACACCAGAGGATAGATTTACATCAACATTTGTCTTCCCGCTTTTTCCTTTTTTAGTAGTTATCAGAATTACACCATTTCCTCCCCGTGACCCAAAAATGGCTGTTGCATCGGCATCCTTTAAAACCTCAATACTCTCGATATCATTTGGGTTCAAGGCACTAAAAGGGCTATTTCCACCAGCCTGTGGTCGCCCGGTTTGGATCAAATAAGTTGAATTAGGTAAAAAAGGGATTCCATCAATAATGTAAAGTGGTTCATTGGCCCCTGGGTTAAGACTATTTTGCCCACGGATCCTTACCGTAACAGCACTACCAGGGATTCCGCTTTCCTGCGTAATATCCAGGCCGGTAGCGCGGCCTGTTAAAGCCGTTAATACATTTCCTACGGTTTGCTTTTCAATTGTTTCTGCTTTAATGCTGGAAACAGATCCGGTATTAAAACGTTTGGAGGTAGTTCCGTAGCCTATTACTACTGCTTCCTCCAGACTTGCGATATCCTCTTCAAGAATGGCATCAATAATACTCTTATTGTTTATCGGGACCTCTTGTGCCTTATATCCAATATAGCTAAAAACTAGAATTTTTGCATTATTTGAAAGATTCAAAACATATTTACCTTCCAAATCCGTGACAGTACCTATAGAAGTTCCTTTAACAACCACGTTAGCACCTGGGAGGGGTTGACCAGCCTGATCGTTGACTGTGCCGGTAATCAATCTGTCATTTTGCATTTTGACCTCAATATTTTCACTCAAACGTGGAAAAATTTTGGGATCAGACTTCTTTAACAATATATGTTTCCTGTCCTTCATCGAGTATTGTATGGAGAGAGGTGCCAAAAGCTGGTCGAGTACCTGTCCAAGCTTTTGGCCTGAGACATTCAGTGTTACTTTTGTGGCCAGGTTTATGTTGCTTTCGCTGTAGACAAATTTTATGTCTGTTTTCTTTTCAAGGAATCCCAGGGCTTCTTTCAGCTGTATATCCCTAAAATCAACAGCCACTTCCTTCTCAAGTGTCTGTGCTTTACCCTCAAGGGCAAAGGAAATGCTTACGGAAAGGAACATGAGCAACAACTGGCCAAAGGTAATTCTCATAAAAAGAATTAGTTTACTGGTAGATTTTTTTTTCATATCTTTGTTATGGTTTGTTGATTAGTGGACAAACTACCCGTTTTTGATCTTGGCGGAAAGGAAACGGGTTGAGGCAGGGGTGCTAAAGCATTCCTGCTTTTTTTTTCCTCCTTCATTACTGGGTATCCCCAGAATTCGGAGGCGATTCTTATGTTGGATGGCACGGGATCATATATTTTGCGTTAATGGTTGGGTATCTTATCTTATCTTTTTCCAAGTATTAATCGGGATTTATTCCCAGGGTCTGCTCACTGCTTTGGGGTTGTGGTTAACCACATCCTTCCCCTTTGAGGGTTACTTTTTTATCGTCGATTGTAAATTCCGCATTGAGCACTTCGGTCACCATTTCAAGGGTGTTTCGAAGGGACTGGCCGGTAAAGTCAGCAGTAATCAGACATTTCCCTACCGAGCCTTCCACGGATACCTGAATATTGAACTTACCGGCTATTCTTTGGACCAGCTCATTCACCGTTATATTATCAAAATCCATATCGTATTCCGTACCTGCAATCAGGCTTTCCACTGGAGTCTCCAGCTCTTTATCTTCTATCCTGGAAAGCAGTTGATCAGTATGGGCATATACTGCCGTTTCATTGGGTAGCAACTCTAATTCTTTTTTGGTCTGGTTTGCAGTCACCTTCACTTTGCCGGTCAGCACCACCACTTGGGTAAGATCCCCACTTGCCTTAATGTTGAAACTCGTTCCCAAAACGGTCGTAGTGATCTCTCCGGAATTTACTATAAAAGGTCTTGATGGATCTTTTTCTATTTCAAAAAGTGCCTCTCCATGCAGGGTAACTTCACGAATCCCCTTTTTCCTGAATTTTCCGTGATATTCCAAGCTACTGCCAGGTTTCAGCCAGATAATACTGCCATCGGAAAGCAGGATTTTATTGATCTCCTCCCCCGATATGGACTGGGTAATGGCATATGGTTTTTCTACATAATGTTCATAAGTACCATATCCAAAATATCCAACCAATGCGAGAATAGCGATAGATGCAGCCACCTTCCAGACAGGGGGTATGTGAAGCTTTCTGATCTTGGCTTCTTTTCTGCTGATGCCTATTTCTTTGTAAACGGCATGTTGCATCTTGACCTTTAGGTTTTCTTTATCCCTTTCATCCTTAAAAGCAGATTGACTGTTGAGGGAAAGATCGTCGAGCCAACGCTCCAGCAACTCCTGCTCTTCCCTGGTGCAGGTTCCTTTTTCCGATTTTTCGAGCAGGTTATAAAAATACTTATCTGTCATCATAAGAGCTTTAAATACACTTTTTAACTTTTTTGGTTTATTGCTTATATGATGAAGTACGCTGACAAAGCATATACGCACACGCAGAAATGAAAAAAAATCACAAAAACATAAAAATACCTTAATTAACTATTTAAGGCTTTTTTATATGGATTTGATTTAATTAATTTAGGTTTAACTTTCTTGAATAATTAACGAATTATGGTAGATGACAATCCTCTGGAAGCCGAATTAATGAGGCGTTTGCAATGCGGTGAAGAATCAGCCTTTGAGTCGATATATAATCAATATTGGGATCGGTTGTACATGTATGCCTATAGGCGTGTCATCCCTACTGATATAGCATTTGAGCTAACACAGGAGATTTTTATAAGTCTGTGGGAGCGGCGGGAGGACCTCCAGCTTCACACCTCTTTGTCTGGTTATCTTTTCCACGCTATGCGTAACCAGATTTTTAAGTATATCCGCCACAGTCAGGTGCGATCCCAGTATGCCGAATCCTTCAAACAGTACTATTCCACATCGAAGGATCATGGCACGGAAGATACCCTGATGCTTAATGACCTTGAGGAGGCGATCGAAAGAAGTGTACAGGGACTACCTGCCCGTTGTCAGGAGATCTTCAGGATGAGCCGTCAGCAACATTTGACTATCACGGAAATAGCAGAGCACTTAGAGATATCCAAAAGGACAGTAGAAAACCAGTTGCATAAGGCCTTGAAGCATTTAAGGATGGAATTGGGGGATTTCATGGCTGCAATAGTGTTTTATGGTCTATTGGTTTTCTGAAAGTATTTGAAGCTTTTAGGGATAGAGAAAAGATGAAATCAAATACTAAAAAAGGAAAAGCTGTTTATTGATATATACACAGGTGAAATCATCACCGGAAACACTTTGCATCAGATACTTCAAACAAAAGCTTTTTTATTCCATCCCCAACCAAAACACCTTATTCTATCTGCTTTTTTTTGGAATACCCAACTTGTCCAGTACCATCATCCGGTTCCAATCTGTCACAGACAAAATTCAGCTGGGCATCGTTTCTTTAATGAAAACTAAAAAAAAACAGTCTCCAACACCCTTAATTCAGCCTCATCTTCATAAGTCTCTGACACAATCGATGGCAGCACATCCAAAACTTTCACCACCAACTCTTCAATACCATTCCAGGAGGTTATCGAAATGTTATTTACCGAAGGGGTATTTGATACAACTATTTTTGTTTTTGGATATTGGGATAGTGGCATGTTAATTTGACAACATAATCTTCAAAATCTCATGGCTTTAGAATTGTTTGCCAATAATCGCAATTTTTAATAGCAATGGTTGAAATGGTTAAAAACCACAAAAAACTTGTCCGCTACTCTACTGGCATGGTAGATCTAACTATAATTAATAGCGAGTTAAATCATCATGCAGACATTTACTCTGTGACTGGCAACAATCCTTAGAATACATATTATTCTTTGACTTATTTTCGTTCATATATGGCAGCCATTTAAAATCTATTGATAAAATGGCCAAAAAGAGAGGTCATAACAACCCCTCGTCTGCAAATGAATAGTAGCTTTCGGCTGTCAGGATTATATGATCCAACAATGTAATATCAAAAAGTCTACAGGCATCACTGACCCTGGCTGTCAACCTCCTGTCCTGCTCTGAACTTTTCAGGTTTCCACTTGGGTGGTTATGCGCCAATATCAATCCCGAAGCAACCCCCTTGATTGCAGCAGCCATCAACAGTTTGATATCTACAGTGACACAGCTTGTCCCCCCTTTTGCAATATTGCAGATCCCTATTACCTTGTTACACCTGCTTACAAGCATCACCTTGAATTCCTCTATAAACTGAAGGTTGTCTTCGTCCCAGTTTTCACGAAACAACCTGCTTGCATCATTGGAACTAATGATCCTAGGCATTAAAGAAGGCTTTACTGCATGGCTGTAAGACAGTTTGATTTCTGCCACCTGATTGTCCTGAAAGTTTCTGATTACCGTTTCCATAATATGTTCATTTAGGTTTTGAATTTGATTATGGTGCGGCATCAGCCTTTTTGCCAATCAAGACCAAGAGGCAAAGGAATAAATGAAGGAATGGCGGGAAGGCATGTGTTTATGCCGGAAGCTCTTGGGCGCTGCAGCAGGCAAAAAGCTAAATTTGTACTGTAATGGAATTCATAAAATCCAGATGCTTTGTTTCCATCTTTTTGCATTTTAAAACCCAATCCAAAGAATCTTTTAATTTGAAAAATATATGTTTGCAAAAATAACTATACAAGAAGCTTTGTATCCTGAAACTCTTAAGTTTCGTTATTCTAAAATCAATTATAGTGATTATGTCTGTTCCCATATCATATTAATTAAATTGCCCACCCCCAAACTTAAAACAACCCAATGAAAAACAATCGTGTCAAAAATATCAAAAGGGAATTGTTATCAGACAATTGGTATAGGTTGGAAAAGGTCACTTTTGAATACCAACAACAAAATGGAGAATGGCAGACCCAGAGCAGGGAATCCTATGACCGAGGAAATGGTGCCGTAATCCTGCTATATAACAAAGCCAAAAAAACTGTGATCCTTGTCAAGCAGTTTCGGATGCCCTCCTACCTCAATGGAAATGCAGATGGCTTTTTGATCGAGGCTTGTGCCGGTTTGTTGGACAAAGACAATCCCGAGGACTGCATTAGAAAAGAAGTGGAAGAAGAGACTGGTTACAGGATTGACAAAGTAAATAAGCTGTTCGAAGCCTATATGTCTCCCGGTTCCGTCACAGAAATCCTACATTATTTTATTGCTGAATACTCTCAAGACATGAAAGTATCGAGTGGCGGGGGAGCGAAAGACGAGCAGGAAAATATAGAGGTCTTGGAGCTTCCATTTACAAATGCCTATGAAATGATCACGACAGGGGAAATCAAGGATGCCAAAACCATCATGCTGCTACAATATCTCAAACTCAACAAGATCCTAGAACCATAAAAACCACCGACTTGAAACATAGCCGGTGGCCAAATCTTTGCGAACCCACAGCGCCCCTTGCGGTTTACCACCCTTCCCACCACCAAGCCTTCTCAAAGCCCCAAAATAATTTCGTCCCCGCCAAACCACCAGTTCGTCTCTTCTAAATACGCATTCGTCGACGATAATTGCACATAAGGCAATTTCCAAACCATAGTTTTTTCTCCCCTCAAACCATCTTTTCACCCATGGTTTGTGTCCCCCCAGAACATCCTATTCACCAGCATATTCACTTCTGTCTTAAGTCTTGCCTCCTTGTCTTGAATCTCACGTCTTGCATCTCGTGTCTCGCCTCTCGTCTCACGCCTCTCGCTTCTCCCTCCCTCCCCTTTGCGAACCCTTGCGCCCCTTTGCGGTTTACCTTTATCTTCTGCGTCCCCACAGAACATCCTACTCACTCACCACCATACCAAAGCCCTACCAAAGTAGCATCAAAGTAATACCAAAGTAACACCAAAGTAAGGGATAGTGCGACCTTTTGGTTTATGTCCCCACAAAACATCTTTTCACCCATGGTTTGTGTCCTCACAAACCATCAGGTCTATTCTGTATCCCCACAGAACATCCTACTCACTCACCACCATACAACCAGCATATTCTCGCTTCTTTGTCTCGTCCTGATTTTACTTGCCTCTTTTTCATTGTTTTTTGAGACTTGCTTTTTCTTATGGGACTTCATAATTCAGCATTTTTTAAATTACGAATTTTGAACTCCGAATAATGAATCAAGAATTCGCCAGATACTTGATTGTAATCCAGCATCTACTATCCTCAGCGCATCTCTGCAACTTTGCGATCTCTGCGAGACCTTCACTCGTCTCACGCCTCTCGCCTCTCGTCTCTCGCTTCTCCCTCCCTCCCCTTTGCGAACCCTTGCGCCCCTTGCGGTTTACCTTTATGTCTGTGTCCCCACAGAAAAACACCCAAAAACCCACCTGATTTTTGATACCCCAAAATCACTTCGTCGACGCCACAGCCTCGTTCGTCCCCTGAAAATTCTCATTGGACAATTTGATTTTTATTTTTCAAATGCCCCACATACCTTCATCACAGCTTACACAAGCAACATAAAGAACAACAAGTCAACAGATTACAGCAACCATGATTGCCAAAT
>NZ_JBHUHR010000032.1:0-12140 GCF_042682445.1 Belliella marina | reverse complement strand
TTGGCAGCCCTCTTCCTGTATACAGGCACCAGCAAAATCATCGCTTGGCAGGAAACCTACCACTCCCTAAGAAACCAGGTGTTTGCACCTTGGATGGTAGAGATTATCTTCTACACATTGCCACCGATAGAATTGATTACAGCATTCCTATTGGTGATCCCCAAGTGGAGGCTTAGAGGGATATACCTCAGCCTACTGATGATGGCCGCATTCACAGCCTATATAGCCATCGTGATGACAGGCATATTTGGAAGGATCCCATGCACTTGTGGCGGTGTAGTCTCCAAACTCACCTGGTCCCAACACCTTATGTTCAACCTCACATTCCTGTCCATCTCACTCTTGGCGGCCTACCTCTGCAACCACAGTCCACCACATATACAAAAACACAAAGTCAATCTCCAAAAATAAAATCCACAAAACCCCGGAAAATCTGCGAGAAACCCAATCTTACAATCTTACAATTTTCCAATCTTGATAAATCGGGACACTTGTCCGCCGTGGCGGAAATTCCCCAAACCCAAAGACATTCACGCTATCCCTAATACCAGGTACTAGGCTAGCACCGGCAGGGGGCCAAACCAGCCAACCCTCTCAAAATCCAAATTGGCAGGAACATTAACAATCAAAACAATTTCAATTATGAAAAATTCAGTTAAAAACCTCCTACGTGGAGGAGTACTCATGCTCGCTGCCGTATTTGCTTTTGCATTTACGCAGCCAATCAATCAGGAAATGGTATGGGGCCAAGAGACACCAAACTCTGAACCAATAGAGGTGGAATTTGAAAGCGGTGATTACCTATGTAATTTAGCGATCGAAGAGACCTGTGTTTACCTTGACTCCTCATTGGAAACCCCTCATCCCCAATCTCCAAACGGCCGATTTGTTTATACCGGTTCAAGGAAATAATGGATCCTAATTAGTATCGACACCCTTTCCAAAAGTATGGAAAGGGTGTTTTTAACTATCTTAAATTAATTTCTTCTTCTGGTATGGGGAATACAAAATTTTCTGGCTTAGGGTCAAAAACAAAAACCTCATCTCCTAAAACCCTCTTTAAATCTACATCATTGGGATTAAGCAAAGCAAACCTTTTCAAGTCACTCCACCTCAACCCCCTGAAAACGAGCTCCTTTTTTCTCTCACCCAAAACAAAGGACAGCATATCACTTACTTCCAATATTTCGTCCATACTTATAGCACCTTTTTCATACCTGCTTTCCAATAACATGTAAACATCTCCAGCGGCACCTTTCAGATTGCCCTGTCTTGCTTTTGATTCCGCCGAAATCAAAAGCAACTCGGCATCTGTCAATCCGCCAAACAAATGGAAAGTCCCTGAAAAACTACCCCTAAAATTAATCGCATCATTGTTTCTACGGACGAAAAATACTTTCTTCCTTAAATCCAACTCATCATAGGAGTTATATAGTGAAGTATCAATCCTTGTTTCACGGTTGATGCCAAACCCAAATTGAAAAGCATTTGAATGATAGATCACCTCGCTATTTGCCAACGGTACCGGGTAGTTTAAATTTGGGTTTAAGGTTTCAAAATCCAGTAGGTTTACACCCGATTCCATCGCCTTCTCCGAATAGGTTTGTGCTTTCGCAAAATCATTCATCGATAAATATGTCCTGGCCAATAAAGCAAATGCCGCTTTCTTTGATGGCCGGCTTTTATATTTCGGCTGATCAGGCAAAAACTGTTGGGCTGATTCCAGATCCTGAATTACCTGGGCATAACCCTGTTCCACCGAACCGAATTCACTATAATTGGTTATATCAGGAACCAAAGGAAACGGTATGGCCAAATCAGTAGCAGATGTTGTCTGATCGTACTGTAAAGCGTAGTTTTTCAGAAGATTGAAAACAGCAGTTGCCCTCTTGAAATAAGCCGATCCAACAATATTTTCCAAAGCTTTTATTTCATGGTCATTTTTAGGCGTTATACTCCCGGAAACTTCCAAACAGATGTTCGAATAATAAATCTGGGCATACAGATTCAACCACTCGGTAGCAACTGTAAACCCCTCAAAAACACTTTCAAATTCACGGATGTGGGATCTTTGGATCATTGAACTTCCATAGGAAGCAAACCCTCCCGGAGTGGTGTAATACTCGTCAGCGGCAATTATGTCCAATATGGGATGTAGGTTGAATACGTTTACATTGTCCAACAAAGCCTGAAGATCCTCAATATTTTCAGGGACAGTGATACTTTTGTTTGGTTTCTCGTCCAAAAAACCTTCACAACCCACCACTATGGGCAGGAAGGCAATTATGAGTATTTTTTTATAGGTTTTCATTTTGGTATATCTTGATTATTTGTATAATTTGGTTAGACAGACAGAAACAGCTTTTTTCAGGATTTCATATCCAATCTCAGAAAAAAGAAAACCCAGGGATTTTCTGTCTATTATTTTTTCCTGTAATTTGGAGCTGGGGGAATACGTTTGATCAATGTCAAAAATCCAACCTTATTCCAGCTGCTATACTGCGCAATGGCCGCATCGTCCTAAAGTCCGGATCCAATGGGTCTTTGGAAGCTTTCCATAAAATCCCCAGGTTATTGGCATACGTATAAATTTCCGCACCTCTGAAAGGTAGATTTCCAATTATGCTACTCTTGATGTTATAGGCTATCCGGATATCCTGTAACCGAATATGATCTCCCCTTTCTATCAGAATATCTGAATAATTGTAAATATTATCCCTCAATATATTTACTGAGGAAGGCATTGAGGGTATCGAAGTAAATTCCTCATCTCCGGAAACCTGCCACCTATCAGCATAATCAGGGTGCCCTCCCTGTCCATTCAGAATGCTTTGGTATCTCACAGATTCCCTTCTATAATAATACCCAAGTCTATATGACACATTAATCGATAGGGAAAAACCATTCCACTGAAAAGTATTTCTGATGGCACCAAAGGAAGTCGGTCTTCTTGACCCATGGAATTGAATCGATTCTGGTGTCATTGAGTTAAGGATTTGGGAATAGGAATTGCTTGGTTCCCCGTCCAAGAAACCCATTGGATCTCCTGTATCGGGGTTCAGGCCGGCCCAGGGGATGCTGTACATGCCAAAAAGCGGCTTGCCTTCAAAAGGCAGGTTACCCAGTTCAAGATAATTGATGGCTGTCCCTTTAAAGAAATATTTGGTCACTTTTTCCTTCAGGTGGCTATACATGAAATTCGTTTGCCATTTAAAGTTGCCCACCAGATTCTTTGTTTGGAGTTCAAAATCCATCCCCCTGCTTTCTGTATTGGCTGTATTGCCCCTAAACCTTGAAAACCCGGTAGAGGTTGGGATTGGGGCATCTCCAATCAAATCTTCACCTACTTTCTTGAAAACATCGACCGATCCGCTCAGTCTGCCCCCTCTGCTCTCAAAATCAAGTGCTAAATTGGAAATCCGTATCTTTTCCCACCTCAACAATGGATTGGACGGATTTAAAATATTCGCTCCCAATTCTCCTGAAGGCAAGGCATTTCCCGAAATGGTGAAAAATTGTGCTGTAGTGAATGCCGTCAGTGATTTATCAATGTTTCCATTATACCCATAAGATGCCCTAAGCTTCACATAAGGAATAGATGTTAGATTGAAGAAGTCCTCTTCACTGATAACCCAACCACCTCCAAGTGACCACAAAGGCACCGCCCTTTGGTTGCTTTCTACACCAAACAAATTGGAAGCATCTTTTCTGGCACTCACCGTAACGAGGTATTTGCCTGAATAACTATACCCCACATTTGTGTAATATGACAAAAACCTATCAACCATCCCACTATGGCCTATACCCGGGAAAATTGTGGCGAGTGATCCATTATGGAATTGCCGAAACCTGCTGATGTTGTCAACCGGCCTACTGATGCCCAACTGGTCATCATACCCGTAATACCTTGTAGTGTTGGATAAAGCTTCAAAATCTTTGACTTCATATCCCATTATCCCATTTATGGAGTGATTGCCCCAGTTTTTGGAATAAGATGCTTGGGACCTTAATGTATGGCTCATTGAATTCACCATATTCAAATCCAAAATACCTCCCATGGGTACTGCCCTGTCCAGACTCCCGTCCGGGTTGGTTTGTGTGAATATATTTATCTGGTCCCGAACACTAAAAAGTGCCTCATCCCTAAAATTTTCTCCCTTTGAATTGTTCTGCCAATATTGATAGAGTACTTCTACTTTTAAACCCTTCAGTACTTTGTAGCCCAAAGAAAGGTTTAAACGGTAATCATCCGAGGAATTTCTATTTGAATGACGGCCTATTTCGTCCAACGGGACATATGACCAGTCCAACAACCCGGCAACAGCTTCACTTTGGACATATCTTGTGTTGTACTTTTGGATAATGGGCAATGGGTTGCCCAAGGCATCCGCAAGGGTTTCATAAAGGTACATGGACGGAACCTCGGTGGTGATGTCCCTGCTTCTTTTAGTATAGTATACCCCCAATCCCATACTCAACCTGCCATCCCTTGAATTCCAGTTGTTGTTGATGGAAAGGGTTTTTCTGGAATTGGAATTCCCAGTGATATTTTCCGAATTTTGATCCCACCCTGCCGATATTGCGTATTTATGGATGGAAGTGCCACCCGTAATTCCCAAGGAGTACTGCTGGTTGGCCGATGGCCGATGATAATACCTTGACAAATCACGCCTTGAATCCATATCCCTAAATGCATCTATTCTAGAACCTGCTTCCCCACCCGAAATCAAACCTTCCCTTTCGGCAATCAAAGTCTCCACTACAGGTGACAATGCCGGCCTGTTCAACGAATTTTCGGATGCATTGTAGAAACCTCTGGCAAACAACATTTCCTCAACTTCAATTACATCTGTCACAGACATCTGAGGCCTATAGAACAGGTCTTGGGATTCTGTAATATTTATGTTTGAATTGAATGTAACCGCAGGTTTTGAAACAGTCCCCTGTTTCGTTGTGACCACTATCACCCCGTTGCCGGCCCTTGCCCCCCATATACTTGCTGCAGCTGCATCTTTGAGGACTGTAATGCTTTCCACATCGTTGGGGTTGATGTTTTCCAATGGCCCGTCATAGGGAAAACCATCAACGATCACAAGGGGCATCGTATTGGCAAATATGGTATTCCTTCCCCTAATGCTTATCGGGTCACTGGCTGGACCAGACCTGTTGAATATCATCCCGGCAGTCACATCTTCCATCCTGTCGATCAGATTGGTGCTTACCCTCCTGTTGACAAGCTCTTTATCCAATACGACAAATGAACCTGTAGCCCTCTCCTTGGGTAAAGACTGGTATCCTGTGGACACTACCTCTACCGATTCCATCAACAAATCCCCTGGAACCAAATAAATATCCAACTTCAATTGGCCTGGGACATTGATTTGTGACATTCTCTTTTCGAACCCCAAAAAGCTTACACTTACAATATGCCTTCCCTGCCCAACAGACAATGAATACTCCCCTTCCACACCTGTAATCACCCTTTTCCCCAAATCATTTATTTCAACCAAAGCTCCGGGAATAGGCTCATTGGTTAGGCTGTCATATACAAAGCCCGAAACCTGAAATTGACTTATATCCTGTGCCCTTACCTGCGTATAAAATAAGAGCACAAAAAAACACAGTAATATTTTTTTCATAATCAGAATTTATTGTTTGGTTGGTATTTATTTAGCAATTCGCAAATGATCAAATGGATCCCCTCATAATCAGGGTTTTCAAACCCCATCTTGTGGATCTTCCCCCTGTGGTCCAAAATGACCAGAAAAGGAAAGTACCTGATATCATAGTAGTTGAGAAACTTGTGAGCCAAAGCATCCTGCCCTGTGAATAAGTGGACTGCCTCAGCCGGGGAATACCTTCCTCCATTTAGGCTCTTAGTCCATTTTTCCAGATTGGAGTCAGCTGAAATGGAAACCATCTGAAAACCTTCTACACCTGATAGTTTATTTGCCAGTGGAGTCAGAAGGCTTTCATTCAATTGGATACAGGCTTTGCACCCAGTGTACCAAAAATCTATAAGTGTTACTTTGCCAGAGAAGCTGGAAGTACTGACCGTCTCACCTTCCAGACCATAAAACTCTGCCTCCAACAGGGCTGAACCATATGAGCTGTTCCCATAGATTCCCATTACCTTTTCCCGGATGTCATGTCCCTCCACAAGGGCCAATGATTCTGGCAGTATCCCTACACCCTTATCCATCATGATCAGTTTGTCCATCAGGTAGGTGGCAATTACTTTATCCCGGAATCTACCCTTGGGAACTGTCGCCCAGATTTCAGGCATACCTTTGTTTGATAAGGTTGCCTCAGCCCTCATAATGATATCCATCGCCTTGGCAGCATGGTAGGAATTGCCGGAATCATCCCACAGTTTCTCCCTCAACGGATATATTTTTTTGAAAAAGAATTCTTTGTAATCATCTGATATATCCATGTCCGTCGATTTGATGGCCCTCGGCAAGAAATATCTTTGGAAATTGTTGATGGTATAAAAATGTGCCTTGGAAAAGTATTCCTGCTTCAGCAAACTCACAATCCCCTCCGGCATTTGGTCTCGATAACCCGACAAAATCCGCTCAACCTCAGTCTCGAACAATTCAATTTCAGGCGTTTGAAGAGAACTTAGAGCCTGTTTAAGATCCTTTGTCGGGATTACCTTTTTGGCAAAAGACTGGTTGTGTTCTTCAACAAAACGCTTGAGGTCTTCATCCACAGGTTTATTTGAGATCATTATTGGCCTACTTGGTTTTTCCAATACCATATGATGGTAAGCATTATCCAATTCCTGCTGACATTTGAACTTTGGGGATGCGGGACCGGCAAAGGAAATTCTCGAACTGATGTTGTCAAACTGTATCCTGATACTATCCCCAGGTTCCACCAGATATCTTTCAAGGTATGTCTTGCCCGAATCAAACAAGGTAATATAGGAAGGCCTATTCACGGAAGGGAGCACAAACCTGAATACTTTGTCAAACCCATGCCACAAACCCTGCAGTGTATTGCCAAATTGGAGGGAGTCCTGATAGGCTTGGATATCCCTGGGGTATTCGGGATCTATCAGCTCATCCCAATAATGGATATTCATAAATCGACGATGGTCTTTGTCCCTTACCACACCATAGATTACTATCGGGAGCCCATGGACACCCGGAAGGTTGTCGCCCACCACATTGTTTGGGGCCACTACCTTCAGTTGTGTGGAATGCCTCTCTGAAATCTGTTGTCCATAAAGTCCCTTCCCAATGAGGCAAAGCAATGCCAACAAGAAGATTTTTCTCTTTTCCATATTTTTCGTGATTAATTGGTTTTATTTATATACTCAAATTCCCCCACCTCTTTTTGCCCATGATGATCAGTATAGCAATCAGGCGAGGTGGTTCGCTTTCTTCCGGTGTTTTTAATGGCTCTCTTAGCATAGTGTCAATAAAATTTTCATTCCAACATTGGCCCAATCTGTTTATTTTAAACACAGTCTACAGCCTCTCGCATCTTCCATTTGTACTTGACTCTTGTCTCTTACCTCTTGCCTCTCAAAACAAAGGTGGCCGGCCTACGGTATAGTGGAATCAAAGCCGGCCAGGACTGTGCTCAGCCCCACCCCTCCGTCCGGTAGCATCGTCACCTTCTGTGTCTCCGTACTACTTGGGTTTATATTCATCGCTTAACCTTGATAAAGAAAGTTGGACGGGGAATGCCTCAGGGATTACAGTGTTTGAAGAGCTTGTCCCGATTTATCGGAATTGGAAGATTTATGATTTGGGGGTCTAGTGAGATTCATAGGGTTATGGATTGGAGGAACTTGTCCGCCGTGGCGGATTAGATTATTTGGTTGAATAGGTTATCAATTTTAAGGGCAGTCACATCGAGTTTACCTCCCAACTCAGGGAGGCGTAGGAGATGTCTCGAACTAGGGTTGATAGTCCTCCCACAATGTTGAAGGACAGACTTTAATACTTTGTACAACTTGTCCGCTACGCCGCGGCGTACAGGCGTGGTGGATTGTACAACTTGTCCGCCGTGGCGGATCGTACTTTGTACACTTTTTCTTCTCTGCTTCTCGCATCTAGCTTCTAGTCTCTCATCTCTAGCTTCTCGCATCTCAAAAACAAGACATACCCCTTCCATCCTGGAAAAAACCTGTGTTTTCTCCAACTGGGTCCAGAAACAGGGAAATGCTCCTGACGAATAAGAAATTAGAATATGGATCCTTCCCGACAGTGCTCCTGCAGTAGCTATAGTTCCGGAAAGGGTGCGGGTACATCCATGGCGTATCGACCTTGGAAAAACGTATCTAAGTAGATGCCCCGTCTCTCTTGAAAATAGAAGAATTTGAAAGAAATTAAGTTTAACCTTTTTTACCTTTCAAATTTTAATTATCAAACCGGAGATTTGATAATATTTTTTAGAACTTCCAACAAGCTTAACTTTCGAGAGAAAAATCGAATCAGATAACTGCTATTCTCCAAAATCAAAGGATTGGGGCTACTTTGAAGCTTAGAAAATATTTCAACTATCTGTTCCATCTTACTCAATTATATATTAGAATGTCTATAAAGTAAGTAAGAAGTGCTTCCAAAAAAGAGGCGTGGGTCTTACTAACTGTCTTAGAGGTACTGGTATACCTGAGGAACAAGAAAGCAAGTAGCCCACGCCAATGGCGTGAGCATTCTCACTTAATTATCCCGTTCCTCTTCAAATTACCAGTTTTCTAAGACGAGACGCTTAAGTGCAAATGCTATTAAAATTACATTCGCAATTTTGTCAAAATGAAAAGATTTTCCATCATTTGACATCGGTAAATTTAATAAATAAATCTAAACACGACAAATATGTCCTGTTATTTTTTTAATATTTTTTCAAACATTGCATTGTGGGGCAATTTAAAAACATAGAATTTTTAAAATTAGTAGGTTCAAGGATTGAATCAATCAGGAAATCAAAGAATTTATCACATGAGATTTTAGCAGAAAGAATGCACTTAAATGATGTTAGGCAAATTGGGCGAGTTATCAATGCTGAGACAAATTTTAGCACAAGTGAAATTTATAGATTTGCAATAGCTTTAGGTGTCCATCCAAAAGAGTTATTAGATTTTGATTTTGAATTAAATCCTGATTACATCCCTCCCTTACCTAAAAAGAATAAATAGTGTAAATATTTTCATCGCAGGATATCACTTGTGGCTAGAAAAATTAAGTCTATTTTTTATTTAAATAAATCTTTCATCTTTTTTGCCTTGATGCAAAAAGTAACAAAAGATCAAGACGGAGATATCTCTCGTCATACGTCGGGACAGGCATATCTGCGCTCTAGTCCAGCGCTGGCCCGGATCTCCGTCGTCCCGCCCGCATCAGGCGGTTAGTTTTGAAAATAAATAGTTTTTTCAGTGAAAATACCCTGTAGTTGGTATTTCAAGTTAAGATCGGATTGGTTATGTTTGGAGATAATTAAGAAATATCCGCAACACTTATGCGTATAGCATGCCATACGCATAAGTTTCGGAGAGCAAACTGTTATCGGCAATTAAAAATGAATAGAAAAAACTTTTAGCTATGTCTAAACAAATGAGAAAATATATTGACACGTTCGAAGAGTTTAGAGCAAAGAGAAAACAATTTGAAGTAATTGTTTCATACGATTGTAGTCAAATTCACAACAACTTCGCAAATAAATTAAGAGCAATTTTACGAAATAATTATGGAAGCCAAGAAATTACGCTTTCAAATTATAGAATAGGAAAGCTTTTGAATTTCGATGAAATTGATTCATTAAAAAAAGAAATTTTAGAATCCTTTTCAGAGTCAGCTCCTATCACAGAAGCAAAAAGAGAGAAGAAAACTGTGGTTTCAATTATTGTGCCTTCAGAGAATCAGTTTGTAATCGATGAAATCATTAATGAACCTGTGAACTAAAGAAATGATACCAAGTACTTTTATAAATCAAGCATCTGAGATTTTAGGCGAAACAGAAGGAGGACTAAGTGGTTCTAAAATAGCATCTCTTTGTTCATCCTATGCTTTTGATTTTGGTGCTGATATACCTTATCCAACTTCCCCTTTTCCTTCAGATGGTTCTGTTCCTAATAAACGATTTGCCCTAAAAAAGAACTTGGAAGCATTTTCTCCAGAGCAACAATTTAAGGTCATAAAAGAACTCTGCGAACATGAACAGTTTACAGACAATGCAAAAGCAAAAGATCTAAAAATAAAACTAATTACCAGGTTTGGGAATTTAAGTACTGAAACGGATAGTGTTAATAAAATTCTAATTGATGAAACTAAACATTGGCTTCATGGTTATGATGAACCACTAAAGTTATATGAAGATGCGTTACAAAAATTCAAGAACTCGATTTTTGAACGTAATTTACTTGATGACTTAAGATTATCTCTTGAAAAGCTTGTCAGAGAAATTTTGAGTAATTCAAAATCACTTGAAAACCAACTAAGTGACCTTGGATCTTTTATTCAAAGCAATGGAGGGTCAAAAGAATTAGGCAACATGTTTCAAAAACTCGTTGAATACTTCACCAAGTATCAAAATACCTACATTAAACATGATGATAAAGTAATTGAAGAAGAAGTTGAATTTATCTTTGAAATCACATCTTCATTCATGAAACATTTTATCAGAATGAAAAAATAAGATTTTAATAATATGGGTTGGATCGAAGACAAACGAATAATCACTGAAAGGTATTTCGAGGCTATAAATATAAACAATATTGAATTCTTTCGAATTATTAAAGAAAATCTTGAAGAGGTCAATCAAGTCTTTCCTATAATAAAGTTCATTATTTCCAGACTAGAAACTGTTACAACTCTTACAACCAGTGATCGACTTTGGGATGCTGAAATTGTACTCCGCTCTGCTCTTGAAACTTTTGTGAAATTCATGTTTATTTCAACAGCCAAAGAAGAGAAACGGACTAAACGTATTAATTAATATTGGAACTTGCTCGCAGAGGTAAGCTCCATCAAGCAATCAACTCAAGCTAAAAAGAATCTTGAATTCTTTGGTGATAGTGAAATTCATGATCTTGCATATTCACCTTTAGTTCTTCCATAGGAATTGGAAAAAGAACTTCGTGAAAAGTGGCCTAAGCCTGATAGACAAAGATTAGAGCATAAATGGTCGTTTTCCGAAATCATTCTATCCATATCAATAGAGAATAAAGGAAAGCCATTAGAAATGCTAATTACCCTTGCTCACAGTTATTGAATGAGTAGTCTTGTGATGCACGGAGATGAGACAGGAGTGCTAATCATTGAGGAACGAGAATCTAGATCACAAGAAGAAAAAGAGAAGGCTAACACGGGTCATTATTTGAGACTTATGAGTGATTCTTTGGTTTACTCTGCTTTTCTAGCGATTGAGACAATGAACTTTCTTAATCTTCCAGATAAAAAGAAGTTCTTTTTTGAAAACCAAAATCAAATGAGTGATATTCAGGAATTGATGGAAAAGTCTTTGATGATCCTGATTATGATAAATACAGAAATAAAAAAACCGATAGTCGAGGTAAAGGGGAATCCCACCCCTAAACCTCTCACAACTTGTCCCGCAATGCGGGAGATACTCCCGAGCTATCGGGATGAATCTCTCGATTGTTCATGGTGGTTATATTTATGGTATTCACGAATGCTTTGGCATTTCATACAGCCTGTACCGCTTATTGTGGAAGCTCTATGCAGTCGGATAGTCCATTTTGTTAGACTAATTTGTATCCCAGTTCCCAGTGACGTGGTTTTTACTTTTTGCCTTGATGCAAAAAGTAACCAAAAAATCAAGACGGAGATATCCTATCTGCCCACAATGCCACCGCCGGCCCGGATCTCCGTCGTCCTGCCCGCATCAGGCGGTTTGTGTTGAAAATAAAAAGTTTTTCAGTGAAAAATACCCTGTAGTTGGTATTTTATGTTTGAGGAGGATTGAGTAGGTTTGATAATTCAGATATAGACGCCATAATGGCACCTATCTCTCCGAATTGGAATGCTCTACGCCATAATGGCGTAGAGAAATCGTTAGCCACAATTCCCCCTACTTTAAAAAAGTTGATTTCGTAAGCTAACGTTTGAGAGCATCGTGGCAAGATTTTTTGTAAATTACTAGTCTCTCAGCAAGGCCGATTTTAG
>NZ_JBHUHR010000031.1:199601-273879 GCF_042682445.1 Belliella marina | reverse complement strand
ACCGCTTCTGCCCTACGCTTGCTCAAGGCTTCGTTGTATTCGTGCGAAGCCCTGGAATCAGTATGGGAAGAGACTTTCAAATCCAAGAATTTATATTTTTCCATGAGAGCATGTACCTTATCTATAATCTGGTCTGCGTCTCTTCTGATATCACTCTTGTCAAGGTTGTAATAAATGATGTCGGTATAGACGATCATATCACTTGGTATCCTGATCAGCCTGTAATTTCTCTCAATGATTCCAGGCTCCATATCAACTGTTGTGATACTGTGATCCTCTACAGGGAAATGTCCTCCTTTGGCCAGATTCAACATGTAATCAGTATCTGCTTCCAAATCACCTATATACTCGCCCTTATCATTGAGTTTCATATCAAGTTTGTTTCCTTGGTTTTCCACAACCTGCAGATCATAGTCCATCACCAACTCACCATCACAATCCACTACTCTAACTAATAATTGTCTTAGTTGGAGCACAAGCTTGTATATGTTATCCAAACCAGAGTTTCCTAGTCTGTTAGAACTTAGATAAACCTCCTCTTTATCGAATTTTTTATAGCCAAAATCATCCTTGATAGAATTAATGGGGGCTTCTAGATTTGATAGGTTGAAAAATATTCCATCACCCTTGGAATCTGCCTGAAAAATGTCGAAGCCCCCAAATCCTTCATGTCCATCGGAAGAAAAGAACAATTTATTCTCATATATAAATGGATCTCTCTCATTTCCATTACTATTAATCTCTTCACCTATATTTATAGGTTCAGAAAAAACAAAGTCTTCATCAAATTCCACAAAATAAATGTCAAAGCCTCCAACACCACCTTCAATATCAGACGAGAAATACAAACGTTTATTTTCTTGATCAACAAAAGGTGTTATTAAACTATGCGTAAAAACATTATTAAGTGGAAAGTCCCTTACATCGGTAATCACATTGCCATCCAATTTCCCAAAAAACAATTCTGGATGTACCGTAAGACTTTTTGTCTTTTTCTTCTTGGTAATATCTCTAGTCGCAGAAAAGAACAAATAATCTTGACCATTGATCTTTGCTAAAGCAGGATCACTCATGTGTAAAAACCTTTGGCCATCTACTTGGATTTCCTCAATATTGCCCTCATCATCCTTCTTATATATTTTTAAATATTCCCTGCCTGTCCAATCATAAATATTCTTGTCGAAGATTTTATTCTTGGCATCAAATCTTAGTAAAGGCATAGACTTTCCTTCTGCTACCCTATCTCTATCAGAAACAAAATATATATTACCCTCCTTATCTTTTGCTCCAGTATAATCAGCTGACAATGAATAATTTAATGAACTTACATATTCCAATTCCATTTTACTTGAACTGGAAAAAGACGCTAAAATCATTTCTAATTTGGAATCTTCCAGTTCCTCTATTGCATAGCCCAAAGTTGATAATTTATCTTTTGCTAGATCTTGCTTTCCCACCAAATACGCGGATAGCAAGTAACTTTCTACATCTTCCTTATCTATCTCAGATGAAAAATCAATTACTCGATTCCACCACTGATACGAATTCTCGTAGTCATTAATTTTATCAAAACTTAGTGCAGCTCCCTTAGCAGATCTATATGTATTTCTGCGATCAAACGCTTGGGAAAATACTTCTGCAGCATGATTGAAATTCCCCAATTCAACTTGCTGATCAGCATATCTCAACATCTGATTTTGAGCATCTACTGTATGCAGAAACCCAAATGCTAATAAAAATATGATAATTGATTTGTAAACTTTTTTCATATTAGAACCATCTTTGGTTTTTCATTCTTGCGTTTCTTGGAGAGATATAATATCCTAGAGAAATTTCGTGTGAATTATTCCTCATATCAACTAATGCGTTAAGATTTTGATCATAAGCATAACCAAACCTCAAATTATCTGTAACAAACACTTCCATCAATAGGGCTACAGCATTTCGTGAAGTCAGGCTTGATTCTAAGTTATCCTTCCACCATTTCACATTGGATCTTAATGAACCACCCAACCAAATTCTATCGTAAAACAATACCATGGCATTCAGATCATAATGGGTAGGCGCTCCCTTTATTTCACGAACTAACATAGATGGCTTTACTTTAATGATATCAGATACAGGTATCAAAGCTCCTACAGTAAAATAATAATGGAAATCATGGTATGCCAATGCAATATCTTCACGCTTCACCTGTTTTTTTCCAACCATATTATATGCACTAACTCCAGCATAGAAGTTAGATGTATTGAAAAATAAACCTGCATTTAAATTAGGAGTGAAGATATTTGCTATCCCTCCCATCAAAACTTCATCTGGCCAATCATTTGGATCGAGCATAGATCTGTCTATTGCATACTCTGAAGCACCAGCACTTATCCCTAAACCTAATTGAGAATCAAAACCTGTCTGGATTCTATATGCATAGGTTAACAATGCACCGCTTGTTCTTGCTGGACCTAGCACATCATTCAAGAATGAAACTCCCAATCCCATAGTCCCTTCATTTGCGCTGAAGTCTGCAGACATTGAAAATGTCTTTGGAGCACCTGGGAAACCAACCCATTGAGACCTGTATGTCGATTGCACATATCCCTCTTGCTTATACCCTGCGTATCCAGGGTTTATATGTAGCCCGTTGAACATATATTGGCTAAACTGGGGCAATTGTTGACCAACTACCTCTATCGATGCGGTTGACAACAAAAAAAATAAAAACACTTTGTAAAATTTCTCCATATAAAAATCAACTTAATGTTAAATAATTTATTGATCTTCCTTGCGTATCTTGTTAACAAAGAATATTTCTTATGCAAAGGTATTTTTTTCACGTATTAAAATCATTTTTACATATACGCAATACTACTCACTCAATAAGAATATTAGTTTCCAGCAATGAAACAGAGAATTTCAGCTTATTTATCAGTTACTTTTGAATACTAACAACATAAACTTCAATTGAATATCCATGATATTGTCAGTAACGACAATTTGTTTTTAGATATAAAAAAAGCATTAAATGATTATATGCACTTTACCAGTAAGGCTGAACCAACGCAATAACTAATCTGTCAAATAGTTTTTTTTTCCAAAACATCTTTTGTTTAGCATATAACAGAACTCATCGAAGCAGTTTTGGATATATTATCAGAAATCATTTTGAATTTCCCCATGACCAAAAAAGGGAATCCCATCCCCTTTTATTCCTCAAAATGGACAACTCGTGAGAATATACTCAACCGCCTTTTGGGCCTTGGACGCTGCTTCAATTAATAGTTTTTTATCCGACTTCAACCTGTCCAACCAGATCTTGATATAGGCAGCTGAATTGTCCAACAGTCTATCATCCATAATCCCAGCATAGTTGCAGAGGAAGCTGGCACCCATTTCAGCTGTCAGTTCCTCCCTAGAATAAGCATCAGAACCAAATTCATTGTACTCTATGATCTCTTTCCTATTGAGCCTGTCTTGGTGCCCTGTACAATGTACAAGTTCATGAAACAATACAGAATAATAAAACCCGGCAGATTCAAAGCTTTTCATCTTTGGCATGTTGATGTAATCTGACACAGGTGCATAGAAGGCTTCCGGGATATTATGTACAATCCTTGGAGGGTTGATCATTTCCCTTAAGATCTGCTCACATCTTTCAATCGGTTCAATCTTTTCCAAAATCCCAGTTTCGGGAATCTCAAAATCAACCCCTTCAACATATTCTATATTGAATACGGTGTAATACTTCAAAAAACCCACTTTCCTGATTTTTGAGGAATGCATCTTCTTGGCTTCTTCATCCATCAATTTCCTGCCACTCTTCTTGTCATAGTAGCTGAACCCCCAATAACAAACAGGCAATCCCTTTGAACCTTTCCTTATCGAACCTCCCAAACTTTGCGCCTGCTTAAAGGTCATAAAATATGGTCGTCTACACTGCGCTAATAACAGGATCCACATATTGATACCACTATAGCATTTCCGGGTCAGGTAGTTTGCAGGGATCTCCCCTCCTTCCCACACCTGTCTCCATGGCACAATCCCATTTTCAAGCTTTTCAATGATCAGATCGGTCACCATCTGATAAACATCCTTCCTTTGTTTTCTCGCAATAGTCTTCATGATTTCTTCTTTTTAGTTTAAAGATTTAATTATGAAGCACTACCAGGATTCAGCCCCCACTGAATGCAAGAGGAAACGGAATAAACAGTAAGCAAAGCGCCACGACTTTATGCCGTAGTCTCTTGCCATGTGTGGGGGATGATATCCTAAATTGCTGAAGAATTGAATGGAAAAAACATAACAGCTATTTTGATGATGTCAAAACCTAAAAACTACAACAAGCCTAACAATCCAATTCTATATTTTACTATCTTAGCAATCTGATTTATTCTTCATAACATATTATCTATAAACATCCTTTTGCAAAGGACTAACTCACCAAGATAGTGAGTGGAAAAACTTTTGAGGTTTATCAATCTCAGTTTATAGGTAATATATCCCTTTTAATTATTTGAATCTTTTCAATAGCGGTTGATCCCAAATCAATTGCCTTATCACACTGTGCTGTTATTAATACAACAGTGGTAATAAAACAATGAATATAAAATGAATAATAAACAGTTAATAAGTAGAAATATAGAGCTCTTTTATCATAAAGCCTCCGAAGAGACCAGACTCAACAAGGGAATGGGAATATTCGAATTTGAAAGGGTCAAATCACTGATAGAAAAACATACCCCTGACACACCCTCCAAAATAATTGATGTAGGTGGTGGGACTGGAAAGTATTCAGAATGGCTTGCCAAAAAAGGGCATCAAGTGCATTTGGTAGAACCTGTTTCCAAACACATAAAGATCGCAATGAATAGGGCCAATAAATTAAAAAACAAGTTTTCCATTCACAGGGGAGAGTCTCGAAACCTTGGGTTTTCCGAAAACTTTGCAGATCTCATTATTTTACACGGCCCCCTTTACCATCTCCAAAAAAAGGAAGACAGGGATTTGACCATACGTGAAGCCAAGCGTGTTTTAAAAAAAGATGGCATTATCCTGGCTTTTGCCATCAATTACACCGCCTCAACCTTGGTTGGATTATTCAGCGGACTGATCCATAAAAAACCATTCTTTGAAATGTGTAGGGAAGAGTTGACTACAGGAATTCATAATCCACCGGATGATTTCCAATGGCTTTTGGCAGAAGCATTCTATTACAAACCGGAACAATTCAAAGCCGAGTTCGTCAGTCAAGGATTAATCCATCTCAACAGTTATGCCGTTGAGGGTTTAGCCTGGCTTGACAAGGATTTCTTCAAAAATATGTCAATCGATAAAAGAAAAAGGACTTTGCTTGAACTTATCCAATTGACAGAAAATGATCCTTATCTTTTGCCATTTAGCCCTCATATGATGATAGCAGCAAAAAAACAACCAGCTCATGGAAAATAAAAACAGATATTACCTTCTACTAAAAAAAGACAATGGCCAGCACAATGAAATTGAACTTGGGGAAAAACTGGGGCTCGATGAAGATGAGACCAGTGAAATAATTTCCCAACTGCTTCTAGAACACAGGATACAATATAAACAAAACAGGTTCTGTGAATACAAAATCATGGGAAAATCAAAACATAAAACCAAGAGCAACATTTAAAGTGTTAAAAAACATACTTTTGCCAAATTCAAAAACAAAGAAAAAATTAGCATCATAAATTATAAAAACACTACATTTGAGCCATTATTAAAGATTTGATATCTTCCATTATGAAAAAAGATAAAGCAAGCACATTGACTAGAGGCTCACCTGCCTTTTTGTTGCTTATAATAGCTTTTTTCACTTTTCCAGGTGCTTGTTTTTCAAATGAAGCACCAAACCTTGATAGCCATAGCATAAGGGTTGATGAAGGCTTGGGCATCTTGCCTGAAACATTCTTTAATCCGCTAGATAAAACACCTTTCACCCCAGCTTATCCAGAGTCCCTTCCAGAGGAATTGGAGGATTCTGATGAGAAGGAAAAAGAGGTTGAAGAGGGATTTGAAAGTATTAAAAAACAGCTTTTCCCAAACATTCCTTTTCTTGGGAAAATTCATTCCGATTACCAAAGTACTTCTTCGCAAAGCAGGGAATGTATTCCCTTGTTTATTCTTTTCCATTCGTGGAAAAGCTTTTTATCCTGATTTTTACAAGATAATGTTTTTGTCTTCCTACCACATGTAGGCAAGGCATTTAGGCGTATTCCAAAGGATTCCATCCAGGCTACCCCTATTGTTTAATTTTCAAATTATCAAAACCATCATGAAAACATCAACAATGCTTTTCGGCATGCTTGTCATGCTGTTTGGCGTAAGCTGCAATAGCGAAAAGCACAACCATAGTGAACCTATAAGCCTTCAGGTAACAAAACCATTGGAGCAGGACACT
Source organism: Belliella marina (assembly GCF_042682445.1). Classification (NCBI taxonomy): domain Bacteria; kingdom Pseudomonadati; phylum Bacteroidota; class Cytophagia; order Cytophagales; family Cyclobacteriaceae; genus Belliella; species Belliella marina. The sequence continues at coordinate 267,464 of NZ_JBHUHR010000031.1, read as the reverse complement.
TTAATATACCAAGAATATGTAAGCCAAATACAATCTTTCCAGCATATTGAACTCAGGGCTTTGGAAAGGGGATACCTGCAAAAAGTGCATGTGGACGAAGGACAATTTGTCAAAAAAGGCCAACTCTTGTTTCAGGTAATGCCCATGGTATATCAGGCGGAAGTCGGTAAAGCAAGTGCGGAGTTAAACTATGCTGAGATCGAATACCAGAACACCAAAAGTCTTTTGGATAGCAATATTGTATCGAAAAGTGAATTGGGCCTTTCCAAAGCCAAGCTTGAAAAAGCCAAAGCAGAGTTAAACCTGGCCAACACACATTTGGGATTTACGGAAATAAGAGCACCATTTGACGGGATCATGGGAAGGTTTCAAGTTCGGCTTGGCAGCCTTTTGGATGAAGGAGAGCTGCTTACTACCCTATCTGACAACAGTAAGATGTGGGTTTATTTCAATGTTCCAGAATCTGAATATTTGGATTTCGTCTCCAGCAATTCTGTTGAAGATCTTCCTGAGGTAATCCTTAGGATGGCCAATAACAAGCCTTTTGAGAAACAGGGAATCATTGAAACCATTGAAGCTGATTTCAACAATGAGAATGGAAATATCGCCTTCAGGGCTACTTTCCAAAACCCCAAAGGGCTTTTGAGGCATGGTGAAACTGGAAATATCCTCATGCCGGTACCCTTAATCAATGTTTTGTTGATCCCACAAAAAGCCACTTTTGAAATTCTTGACAAGAAATATGTTTATGTGGTAAGTGATGATAATACCCTGGAAACACGACAAATTACGGTCGGCCAGGAAATCCCCCACTTGTTTGTAGTCATCGATGGATTGTCCAAAAATGACAGGATTCTGGTAGAAGGCTTGCGAAAAGTGAAAAACAGACAGAAAATCAATGCTGATTTTGTGCCCCTTGAGCAAATGCTGGCTGGTTTTTCCAGGCTTCATGCCGAATAAAGTAAGAACTAAAATCCAATAAAAAGATGTTTAGCAAATTCATCCAGAGACCGGTTCTTGCAATAACCATTTCCATTGCCATTGTGTTTTTGGGCATTTTGGCAATCAGCACAAGGCCTATATCCCAATTTCCTGAAATTGCCCCACCAAGGGTGAATATATTCATAGCCTTTCCCGGAGCCAGTGCAGAAGTACTTGTCAATTCTACCCTTATCCCCTTGGAAAGAGCGATCAATGGGGTTCAGGGAATGCAGTATATTATTTCCGATGCTACAAGTGCAGGGGAAGCGACAATCCAAATTGTTTTTGAGCCTGGTGTAGATCCAGATGCTGCCGTTGTGAATGTAAAAACCAGGGTAGATCAGGTCATGAACAATCTGCCCCCTCTTGTCCAAAGGGAGGGGGTGGTAATTACACCCATCCAACCTAGTATGCTGATGTATGTCAATCTCTACAGCACCGACAAAAATGCTGACGAGAAATTTCTATACAACTATGCAAATGTCCATATACTTCCCGAGCTCCAAAGGATCAGTGGCATGGGGCGTGCCCAGATACTTGGCAGTAGGCAATACGCCATGCGTATATGGCTGAAACCTGACAGAATGAGAGCATACAATGTGTCGACCGAAGAAGTTCTGAAATCCATTGATGAACAGAGTGTGATCGGCCGTCCCGGAAGATTGGGGCAGGCATCAGGAAAAACCGCCCAGTCATTGGAGTATGTTTTGACCTATTCGGGGCGCTTCAACAAGCCGGAGGAATATGGACAGATCATCATCAAGGCAAACCCAGATGGGGAGTTGTTGAAGTTAAAGGACGTCGCCGAAGTGGAATTGGGGAGTGAATTCTTCGACATTTATTCAAACAAAGATGGGTTTCCAGCTGCCTCCATCGTCTTGAAGCAAAACTTTGGAAGCAATGCCAGCAAAGTAATTGGTTTGGTGAAAGATAAGCTCGCTGAAATGGAAGCTGACTTACCGCCGGGAATGTCATATGAGATCAATTACGATGTTTCCAAATTTGTGGATGCATCCATTGACAAGGTATTACATACCTTGGTAGAGGCGTTTATCCTAGTTGCCTTGGTAGTATTTATCTTTTTGGGTGATTGGCGGTCTACAGTTATCCCATTGATTGCGGTTCCCGTGTCCTTGATAGGTGCATTCTTCTTCATGCAGCTTTTTGGTTTGAGTATCAATCTGATTACCCTATTCGCCTTGGTATTGGCGATAGGGATCGTGGTGGATGATGCCATTGTAGTTGTTGAGGCGGTACATGCCAAAATGGAAGACGAGCATTTGTCACCATACAAGGCAGTTAGAAAAGTTCTTGGTGAGATCAGTGGGGCAATCATTGCAATTACTTTGGTAATGACGGCAGTGTTTATTCCCGTTGCTTTTATGACAGGTCCTGTTGGCGTATTCTATAGACAGTTTTCCATCACTATGGCAAGTGCCATAGTGCTTTCTGGGGTTGTTGCCCTGACATTGACCCCTGTACTCTGTGCAATGATCCTCAAAAACAACCATGGCAAAGTCCGTAAGCCAACCTTGATGAAAAGGCTTATGGATTGGTTCAACCGGAATTTTGAACGACTTACAGGAAAATACACCTCCTTTCTTTTACTAATTGTAAACAGGAGAGTGATCACTTATGGGGTTTTGCTTGCCTTTGGGTTCGGGATATTTGCCGTAAACAAAACACTTCCTACCGGCTTCATCCCCAACGAGGACCAAGGGCAAATCTATGCCATTATCCAAACCCCAGCAGGTTCTACTCTGGAGGTAACCAATGAAGTATCAAGGCAGTTGCAAGCCATCGCAGAGGAGATTGATGGAATCCAATCGGTATCTTCTTTGGCAGGGTATGAAATCCTTACGGAAGGAAGGGGATCCAATGCGGGAACCTGTATGATCAACTTGAAGGACTGGAAAGACCGCCATCATTCAGTGAAGGAAATCATTGAAGAACTGGAGGAAAAGACAGAGAATCTGGGGGCGGTAATTGAATATTTTGAGCCCCCTGCTGTTCCTGGTTATGGTTCCTCAGATGGTTTTTCGCTTAGGATGCTAGACAAGAACAGTACTGTGGACTATTTGGAGTTTGACAAAGTCAACACCGATTTTATGGAGGCTTTGAAATCCAGACCAGAGCTTTCCGGATTGTTTACTTTCTATGCAGCCAACTACCCCCAATATGAATTGATCATTGACAATGAGCTTGCCATGCAAAAAGGCATTTCCATTGGAAAGGCTATGGAGAATCTGGATATATTGATTGGCAGCACTTATGAACAAGGCTTTGTAAGATTCAATACTTTTTATAAGGTATATACCCAATCCGCACCCGAATACCGAAAGTTGCCAAAAGATGTTTTGAACCTTTATATCAAAAATGATCAGGGTGAAATGGTACCCTATTCAGCATTTATGCGAATGGAAAAAAAACAGGGGCCAAATGAAATCACACGGTTCAACCTTTACACCTCCTCATCGATCAGGGGTGTGCCTTCTCCTGGATTCACATCGGGTGATGCTATTAAGGCAATAACCGAGGTAGCCGAACAGACCCTTCCCAATGGCTATGACATTGCATGGGAAGGACTCTCATACGATGAATCCAGAAGGGGAAACGAAGCAGTTTACATCTTTCTTGTCGTCCTGATTTTTGTCTACTTGGTTCTGGCTGCACAGTATGAAAGTTTTATCATTCCCCTTGCAGTAGTCCTTTCGCTGCCGGCCGGTGTTTTTGGCTCATTTCTGTTGCTAAAATGGATGGGTTTAGCTAATGATATTTATGCCCAAATAGGTTTGATTATGTTGGTTGGCCTTTTGGGCAAGAATGCCATTTTGATAGTGGAATATTCTGTGCAGAAGCATCTTCAGGGAATGTCCATTTTTGATGCAGCCATAGAAGGGACAAAAGTACGTTTCCGTCCCATTTTGATGACATCTTTTGCTTTTATGGCTGGGTTGATTCCTTTGGTTATCGCTACCGGTGCCGGTGCTGTCGGAAACAGGACAATAGGGTCTTCCGCATTAGGTGGGATGTTATTCGGTACTGTTTTCGGGGCAATTTTGGTACCCGGACTTTATTTTATTTTTGGAACATTGGCAGAAGGTCGCTCACTGATAAGGGATGAAGACTCAAATCCACTTACTGAGGATTTTGTGGAGAAAGGATCAAAACTTTCATTGATGAAGAAAATTCAAAAGCTTGGGTTTATCCTTAAGGCTTCCAACAGAAAAAAGAATAACGATGAAAAATAAACCATTAATTATAATAATATTCCCTTTAATGATGATTTTGGGAATTTCGGGGTGTAAGGTTTTTGATGTACCATCAAAACAGGAAAATAAGACAACCCCTGAAAGTTATCCATACCCGGCGGAACAAAAAACTTCCAGGACTGAACAGATCAATTGGCATTCATATTTTGACGATCCAAATTTGGTAGCACTTATTGATAGTGCATTGCTAAATAACCAGGAGTTGAATATTGTTCAACAGGAGCTTGCCATCAACAGTAATGAAGTCAGGGCAAGAAAGGGTGAGTACTTGCCATTTGTCAGTTTTATGGGGGGAGCCGGTATAGAAAAAGTGGGGAGGTTTACCAGAAATGGAGCTGTTGAGGAGAATCTTGAGCTCAAACCAGGAAAAGCCTTCCCGGAACCAGTTCCTGATTTCATGCTGGGCACGATTGCAAGTTGGGAGTTGGATGTTTGGAAAAAACTGAGAAATTCCAAAAAGTCAGCCCTCTCAAAATATCTGGCAAGCGTGGAAGGCAAAAATTTCATGGTGACAAATTTGGTTGCCGAAATTGCAAATGCCTATTATGAACTGATGGCCTTGGACAATATTCTGGAAACCATCCAAAGCAATATCTCCATTCAAACGACTGTCTATGAAGTACTCAAACAGCAAAAAGAGGCTGCCAAAGTCACGCAGCTCGCCGTCAACAGATTTGAAGCCCAGGTGTTGAATACCAAAAACCTTCAATTTGAAGTGTTGCAAAAAATTATTGAAACAGAAAACAGGATCAACCTTTTGGTAGGCAGGTTTCCAGAGTCCATCCCCCGAAGTTCCAAAGAATTCAAAGAGATTGAAATTGAATCAATCTACTCCGGGATACCATCAGATCTATTGACAAATCGACCTGACATCAGACAAGCCGAACTGGAATTGGTTGCCTCAAAGTTGGATGTAAGTATAGCCAAGGCCAATTTCTATCCATCTTTTACTATAAAGGCAGGAATTGGTTTCCAATCTTTCAATCCCTCCTTTTTACTGAATCCCGAATCCATGCTTTATTCATTTGCAGGGGATCTAGCTGCTCCATTGATCAACAGAAATGCGATCAAAGCTACCTATTACAGTGCAAATGCTAGGCAAATGCAAGCGGTGTTCAATTACGAGCGCAGTATCCTAAATGCTTATCTGGATGTTTTAAACCAGCTTGGAAAGGTTGACAATTATAACAAAAGCTATGAATCCAAATCAAAGGAAGTTGCCATTCTGGTCAAATCCATAGACATTTCCAATAGTTTGTTCAATTCAGCAAGGGCTGATTATATGGAGATTCTGCTTACCCAAAGGGAGGCATTGGAATCAAATATGGAACTCTTGGAAATCAAACTGAAACAATTGAGCGCAAAAGTGAGCATCTATAGAGCCTTGGGGGGAGGTTGGACGAGTCAACAGCTATGATAAAGACAATTTTTTTGAAAAAGGATATCCTCCAAAATCTGGAATGATATCCTTTTTCTATCTTTCATATTTGGGAATGGGTATGCATGCAACAAAAAGAAACCAGGCCCTCCAAACTCTCATGTCCCATTTCAAATACAGCTTAAACAGACCAATCAATTTGTTGTTGTTCCATACCAAAAAAAGACAAAAACTAACTTGTACTGGCTTGAAAATACCCCTTGAGTGAACTCACTGTAAAGCAAGTTTACAGGCATTTGAATTAAACACACTTCGAAAATTTCGAGACGTTTGAAAGTACCTACCAAAACAACTAATTATACATCCGTATAATGATTGCCGATGTTGTAATTATCCTTTTGGTGAAATAACATATCGCTGAAGCAGGAACCGATTAGCATCTTGCTCTCAATGGTTCATATGGAAGTCCAATGTAAAGGGAAGTGGTCAACTTAATTGAAATCGAATATTGTGATAATGGGGGAAAATTCAATTTTCAGGTGTTTATCCATCCGTTCATCGACTTGATCGAGCATGGGTCAGATTAATGTTGGACAAAAAGGGAAATGGAAACCGAGAAGCACCTTTGAATACATGTTATGGTATTTGGTTGGTCTGCATGGCAACTGTCCCACGTGGCAATCACAACCCGCTGCTATTCCTTAGGCGATTCGGACATCGGCTTCGATCCCGTTTTTACCCCTCACCACAACCTGCATCATGGATGGTCTTAGGATGGGAGCATGTTGGCAGAATAATCCGGCATTGTAGCTTACCTGTTTCCGGTGGGGTGAGGGCTCATTCATCGGCGATGATCATCTTTTTCAATTCCTTGTAGAACCCCCTCCTGATGGGGACCACTTTCAGGCCGACGTTCAGTTCCTTTGCATTGAATCCAACAATATGGTCTTTGTTTACGATGTAAGACTTGTGGATCCTGATAAAGTTCTCGGAGGGCAACTGTTCTGCCACATCCTTGAGGATATCCCTGACGGTGTAAGGTTTGTTGAGGGTGTGCACCTTGGTGTATAGGCCGTCTGCCTCCAGGTGTGTTATTTCGTTTATTGGGACGGGAACGAGAAACCCCTTATCCCTGATTTTCAGGGTCTTTTGCTTTGGCACAGCCTTCCTTTTCTTTTCAAACTCCTTAAAGGCCAGGTACAGGCAAGACTTGAGCCGGTCCAGGGTAAATGGCTTCAACAGGTAACCCTCGTAGAGTATGTTGGAAATCCGCTCCAGGTAAACCTTGTCCGTATATCCTGTCAAGAATACTATTGGGATCTGATAGGAGTCTTTGATTTTATAAGCGAGATCTATCCCGTCAATGTTCCCATTGATGAGGATATCCATGATTATCAAGTCGGGAATGCCCATTTCCAAATCCAAAAGCACATCCCTCCCATTGGAAATTATGGCAGTCACCTGATATCCAAGAACCTGCAAAATATCTTTTAGGTTTTCCGCCAGTTCAAATTCATCTTCAACAATAAGTATTTTCTTCATGGCCGCTTATTAGGATTAAAGTTCTCCAAAAGAAATCTTTTCCTCGCAATTTTGTACATATATTAAATGAAATGTGGTATTATGTAAAGTAAATGCAGAAAAAATATCAGGCATAAAACTTCTGTCACCAGATTCCAACTATCCCTAAAACAAAAGATCAGTAAACCAACCAATATAATTGGTACAAAAAAAATATCAAGACAAAAAAATCATCACAATAAACAAAATTCTGTATTTGAACAATCTTACCCTTCTGGCACATATCAAATGGACCGCCCTAGAAAACAGGTTTTTTTGATCCATACCAGATTGCATCCAAGCGGGTTGCCCCCTATCACAATGGTTATAGTGTACTGTTTTTCATGGGAAACTTTCGGTTTCCTAGACATGAAGAAGAACATCGTTGTCACCTTGACAGGCCGACACAAGTTCCTGATTGAAAGAATATTGCTTCCGACAGGACATTTCCCCTTCGGAAACTGGAACATAGAATTCCCCGCCAGGTATTGCTGGACCAGCTGTATGGAAGACTGGTGTGATCGGGTTGGCATTGGGAGAATTGGACGGTATCCCCATTGTGGTCTGCAGTCAATTTTATGGGTTTACCATCAGGATTCTGCTATTCACTTAGGTTTGTCAAACCATTTATATATATTTTAATACAAAAATTCCAACAATTAGAAAAATATATCTTTATTTGATGAATATCCTAGAGCAAAAACCTTATCACTGCCTGGACCGGTAATGATTAAAAACTATTTTTATTCTAACTGAATCTAGATTTAGCTATTTGCAACCTCAGATTTCCCACATTGGCGAATAGAATAAGATGTTCTATGGTATTAAAAATTAATGAACATGGAAACAATTGACAACAACCCGGGAAACATCAGTATTTTATTGGTAGAGGATGAGATTGATCTTCAGTCCAATCTCAGGGAAATACTTGAGATAAACAATTTCAAGGTCGCGGTGGCAGACGATGGCAGGGAAGCACTGAAGATGCTTCGGTTTGAAAAGTTTGATTTGATCATCTCTGACATCATGATGCCAAACATGGACGGCATAGAGCTTTTGAACCAGGTACGCCTGACCAAAAAGTGGTTCCAAATCCCTTTTATCTTCCTGACGTCCAAGGCAGGAAACTCCAGTGTAAGGGAAGGGATGGACTCAGGAGCTGATGACTACCTTTCAAAGCCTGTTAGGATAAAAGAGCTGATAGGTTCGATAAACGCCACCTTGGAAAAATCCCTGAAGCGGAATGAGTTTTACAAAAGCCAGGTGCTACAGGAGAGCAAATGGAACGAAAGCATCAAGCTCCATGAGATAGGCACCCCAATCAGCGGGCTTTTGGGATTAGTTGAGATCTTGGAAAAGTCATGGGAAGAACTATCACATAACGAGATCAAGGAAATTATAAAACATGCAAAATCATCCTTGCTCAAACTGAAAAACACCTTTCTGAAAATGCAAATTTTTCAAGAGCTGAAAGAAATAGAGAATATTCCAATCATCCAAGAGGACCTATCCTCATGCGAGACGATCAATGCTACCCTTCAAAAAATGAATCTTCCAACCACATTCGTATTGAATATGGAAGATTTCATCTTCAGGTTCAATAAAGAGCACATAAGGTTCATTTTGGAAGAATTCATTGATAATGCTTTGAAATTCAGCAATTACAACTTTGATGACATTCAAGTATGGGTTGGAAATGGAAGTATCAGGGTGAAAAATAAACAAAAAATATTTATGGAACCCTACCTTAAATTCACCCCCCTCCCCTTTCAGCAGCTTGGAAGGGAACATTTCGAGCAACAGGGATTGGGATTAGGTTTGTATTTAGCTTCACAATATGCAGAAATCAACCAATCGGAAACTAAGTTTTATATAGACGAAAACCTCCAATTCAATGCGATATTAACCTGTAATAACTATCAATCAAATTAGTTTCGCTTTACTTAAGATACTTCTGTACTGATAGCATAAATTCTGTCCTTGTAAATGGCTTGCGGATAAATCCATTAAAAACAGACAAATGCGATTCACAAAAAATATCTTGGGCAGAAGCAGAAACAGCAATAATTGGGATATCCCCACCCTCCAAGCATGTCCGTACCAAATGGGCCAATTCCACACCATTCATTTTGGGCATCATTATATCTGTGATAATCAAATCGATATCTTTATTACTTTTCCAATAATCCCAAGCATCCTCTCCATTTAAGAATTTCACGACTTCAACCCCAATTGACTTTAAATAATGTTCCAACACGAATTGGATCACTTCATTGTCCTCAACAAGCAACACTTTTTTTAGGCCAACTAATTCGCCAATCCCACTAGTACATCCAAAAGTTTCAGTCATAAGAAAATAATAGTTATCTATCAAAGTAAATACAATGATAAAGACATTCAAGCCGGCATTTAAACGCAACATCTATCCTTTGTCTGTTTTTGTAAATGATCTGGTTGGAATTATATACTATAGGTAAATCCATAAAAACCCAACCCTTCCAATTTTTGTACAAATCCAAGCAGCACTTGGTTTACTTTTTATGGCTTTTTATTATTTACCAAAAGTGGAAACAGGCAAAAAAAAGTGCTTAAAAATGCCTTCAGGAGCATAAAACAGATTTTTTCTTGAAAAAAGCATCCAAAACTCCAATTTCACCACTGATTCATATTATACCTATACTTGCACTTTATAGACAACAAATATCACGATTCGATTCAAAACTATTCCAATTCTTTCAGTTTATGAAGTATCAAAAACATGCCTTCGCATTAGGCTTTTTATCATGCTTTATCATGCTTTCATGTGTTCCCAACAAAAAGCTGGTATACTTTCAAAATCTCCCCGGCAACACACCAATAGAAGCGGGAGAATTGATAAACTACCAAATGCCGGACTATCAACTCCAACACAATGACATCCTAGAAGTCCAAGTTATCACCCATAAAGACATCATAGCCGATGATTTTAACATTGGCAAGCAGGGCTTGAACCAAAACAGCATGATGGTTGGACAGATTGCGCAAACCGGTGGTGACATTTATTATACAACCGGTTACACTATCAACAAGGAAGGTAATATTACCCTACCAGTCTTGGGGGATGTATATGTTAAGGGGATGACATTGGATGAGGTTACCCTCTCACTTACCGATAAATTCTCCAGTATGTTGTTAAACAATTACTTTATCAAAGTTAAGCTTGGTGGAATGCGTTTTTCAGCCTTAGGAGAGTTTCAGAAACCTGGGAAATACGGAATGCTACAGGATAGGATGACAATCTTTGATGCGATTTCGCAGGCTGGGGATCTTACTACTGTAGCAAAAAGAAGTGAGCTTATCTTAATAAGGCAGTATCCGGAAGGATCCAGAAAACACCATGTTAACCTGAATGATATCAACCTCATCAGTTCCCCGTTCTACTTTATCCAGCCCAACGACCTTTTGTATGTTGAGCCAATGAAAATAAGGGAGCTGGGTTCAGGCATCAATGCAACACAAACCCTAACCCTGATTACAAGCTCCATTACGGCAATTGCGCTAGTCTTAAACCTAATCAATAATTGAATTCCCCATGGACAACAACAATAAAAATAAGGTTCAAGATACCTCATTCAACTCTACATCTATCAATACAGATGAGATTTCAGAATTCAAATCTCAAATTATCAGAATACTAAGGTTTTGGAAGATAATTACCGTAGGAATGATTACCGGGATAATCATAGCCTATATCTTCAATAAAAGTAGCCCAGAAGTCTACCAGATTGAAAGTACAATCCTGGTAGGTGAAGAAATCCCCTCACTTGGTATGGATTTGTTTGAGCCGATGAGGTTCATGCAACCCAAAAGCAATGTGGAAAATGAGATAAGGATACTGAAATCATACCCGATCATCCAAAAGACCATTGAGGAACTCCAATTAAACGTATCCTACTTTAAGCCTAGCCTATTCAAGAAAGAAATCCTATATGATTCCATACCTATCAAAGTAGTCATTGATTGGGATCACCCGCAGCTAATTGGCGGAGTATTTCAGGTAAACCCGCTTAATAAAAACAAGTTTAGCTTGCAGGTAATCGAAGAACCGCAACATCTCTACCTACCGAGTGACCCTGGCTTTCTCCGCCCTAATGAAGAGCCTTCAGGCTTAGATGGGAAAACTTTCGGGTTTGGGGAAGAAATATCAGGAATCAATTTCAAATTTAAGGTTCAAAACATACATATGACCGAGAGTGACCCCATACATTTCCTTGTAGAGGACACCCATGGTTTAGTTATGCGTTTTAAGGAAAACACCAAGGTGACAACTGAGAATAAGCTTGCGTCTGTCATCACACTGATATACCTCTCCCCCTCCAGAAAACTTGGAGAAGACTACCTTAATTATTTAATGTCCTTTTACTTGGAAAAGGAACTTCTGGAGAAAAACAGGGCTGCCGAAAACACCGTCAAATTCATTGATAACCAATTGGCAGGCATTACAGATTCCTTATCATTCTTTGAAAATAGGCTTCAGCAATTCCGCAGTGAAAACAGGGTCTTTAACCTGAGCCAGGAAGGAACGATGATTTTTCAACGCTACCTAGAGCTTGAAAAGCAAAAATCCACAATCGACCTTTCATTCAAATACTATACTGATCTACTTGAATACCTCAATCGTGATCAATTCGAAAACCTCATCTCACCATCCACAGTCGGTCTTGAGGATATCCTTCTAAATACGTTAGTATCAAACATCATGGAACTTCAATCCGAAAAATCTGTCCTTGCAGACTATTACTCGGTAAATGCTCCAGCCATCCAAGAGGTAAACAAAAAACTGGAGTCCTCGAAGGGATACTTACTTGAAAACGTCAAATCTTCGATTAGGAATACCCAAAACTCACTTTTGGAAATCAACCAAAAAATCAAGCAAGTAGATGCCGAGATCAATTCATTGCCCCAGACCGAAAAACAGTTGGTGGGACTCCAAAGACAGTTCACGATCAATGAGAATATTTACTTGTACCTCCTTCAAAAACGGGCAGAATCAGAAATCAGCCGTGCATCCAATATGGGAAAGAATTCCGTCTTGGAGTATGCAAGAACATTGGATAAGCCAGTATCGCCCCGCAAAGGGATAAATCTATTGATAGGCGCGTTTTCTGGATTTCTTTTCCCATTTCTCATTATATTTTTTAGGGATTATTTCAAAACTACCATTGAAGATCCCAAAGCCCTTGAGTCCAGCATTGACGTACCTTTGCTCCGTACCATTGGCAAAAGTCCCGAGAAAGACCATCTTGCCGTATTCAACAACCCCAAATCAATCATTTCTGAATCTTTTAGAAGCCTACGTTCTGATATGTCCTTCCTCAAGCCCGGTTATGAAAGGCTCACTATTCTTACCACTTCTGCCATCCCGGGCGAGGGCAAGACGTTTTGCTCGATCAACTTGGCCAGTGTTTTTTCGCTTCTGGGCAAAAGAACCATATTAATTGATCTTGATTTGAGAAAACCTAAGCTGGCAGAACATTTTGGTTTTCGGAATGACATTGGTGTCAGTACTTGTTTAAGCAAAAATATCCCATGGAAGTCTGCTGTCAAACAAACCAAATATGAAAATCTTGATTTGATGCTTTCGGGACTTATCCCACCTAACCCTTCAGAATTGCTGGGACAGGAGTCATTTTACGAACTTATCCAGGAAATCAAGCAATCTTATGATATAGTTATTTTGGACAGTCCACCAATTGGTGTTGTTTCGGAGACTTTACAGATGACGCCATTGGCAGATATCAATCTGTTTGTATTCCGTCAAAATGTTTCATACAAAACCAATGTCCATGTACTGAACAATATTGTTTCAAAGGGAGCTGGGCAAAAATTCTATGCCATCATGAACGATGTTTCGGTAGATACAAATAGAGGTGGCTATGGATATACCTACGGATATGGTGTATATGAACAATATGGCATGGAAAAGAAAAAACCCTCTTTCTTCAAATCATTATTTGGATAACCACCCGTAGCTTAGTCCATCCGAACTGTGATGGACTAAGCTACGGCTTGTTTAAAATTTTTTAACACAACATTTTAAACATATAAATACATTTAATTAACATTAAAATACTTTTCATTAATTTTTCAAATAATAAATTATATTATAATAGGTGTATTTTTTTGACATCACTATTTTTACCCAACATTGAATTGAAGTTAAATATTGGATAGGCCGGCATGCCAATATGAGATTTTGTAACTGCGGTTGATTCATGGATTTCTATAAAAAAATATTCAATAAGATCACGACTAAGTCATCATTATGAAAAGAATTTTAGTAACCGGGGGCTCTGGATTTTTAGGATCCCATTTATGTGACAAACTGTTGCAGGAAGGAAATGAAGTACTGTGTGTAGACAATCTATTCACTGGTAGAAAATCAAATATCCACCACCTCACTTCCCATAAGAACTTCGAATTCATGCGGCATGACATCACTTTCCCATTATATGTGGAAGTCGATGAAATCTACAATCTAGCATGTCCTGCCAGTCCTGTTCATTACCAATTCGATCCAGTCCAAACCACCAAGACTTCTGTTATCGGCGCAATCAACATGCTCGGACTTGCCAAACGTCTGAAGATAAAAATCCTCCAGGCAAGTACTTCCGAAGTTTATGGAGATCCCGAAATCCATCCCCAACCGGAAAGCTACAAGGGTTCGGTCAGCACCACGGGCATCAGGGCATGTTATGATGAGGGGAAAAGGTGTTCTGAAACCCTCTTCTTCGACTACCACCGCCAGCATGGTCTTGATATCAAGGTAATGCGGATTTTCAACACCTATGGTCCAAGGATGAACCCCAACGACGGCCGTGTTGTGAGTAATTTTATAGTACAGGCATTGAGGGGCGAGGACATTACCATCTTTGGCGACGGTTCACAGACCAGAAGTTTCTGTTTCGTCTCCGACCTGATAGATGGAATGTATAGGCTCATGAATTCCAGGGATGGCTTCACCGGCCCGGTAAATATTGGCAACCCAACAGAATTTACCATGTTGGAACTCGCCGAAATCATCATTCGGCTAACAGACAGCAAAAGTAAGCTCATATTTCTACCACTTCCACAAGATGATCCTATGCAAAGAAAGCCTGTTATAGAGCTTGCCAAAACAGAGCTTGACTGGGAACCAAAAATCAAATTGGAGGACGGACTCAAGGAGAGTATCAAATACTTTTCTGAAGTCATTTAATGTCATTGATTTTCCATTAAGCAGTACCACAAAAAAACCTTTTAAGTAATGTAAACTTTTGGTTTACCTATTCAAAACAAATTTTAATCTTATGAAAATTTCAAAAATATGCTGTATCGGTGCAGGTTATGTTGGTGGACCGACAATGGCAGTCATAGCCCAGAAATGTCCACACATCCAAGTGAAGGTTGTTGATATAAACCAAGCCAGGATTGATGCCTGGAACGATTCAGATCTTGACAGATTGCCGGTATATGAACCAGGATTGGACAAGATCGTTGCTGATGCCAGAGGAAAAAACCTGTTTTTTTCTACTGATGTTGATCAAGCTATCAAGGAGGCAGACATGGTCTTCATCTCAGTAAATACGCCTACCAAAACCTATGGCGAAGGAAAGGGCCAAGCAGCCGACCTAAAATGGATTGAAAAATGTGCCCGCCAAATTGCTGCAGCTTCCGATTCAGACAAGATAGTAGTCGAAAAATCAACTTTGCCTGTACGTACTGCTGAAGCTGTCAAGGATATTCTCGACAATACTGGGAATGGACACAAATTTCAAATTCTTTCCAACCCGGAATTTTTGGCCGAAGGTACAGCTGTAGAAGACCTGCTTGATCCAGACAGGGTACTGATTGGTGGAGATACTTCATCACCAGATGGATTGGAGGCGATAGCATCACTTGTAGACATCTATGCAAATTGGGTTTCAAGAGATAAAATCCTTAGTACTAACGTCTGGTCTTCAGAGCTTTCTAAACTAACAGCAAACGCATTTTTGGCGCAACGGGTATCCTCTATCAATTCTCTTTCAGAATTGTGCGAAAGCACTGAAGCTGATATTCATGAGGTATCTAGGGCAATTGGAAAAGACAGCCGGATAGGCCCAAAATTCCTACAGGCATCAGTAGGTTTTGGTGGTTCATGCTTTCAAAAAGACATCCTAAACCTTGTCTACATCAGCAGGTCATATGGCCTTACGGAGGTAGCTGACTATTGGGAGCAGGTGATAAAAATGAATGACCACCAAAAGGGACGTTTCGCAAAAAAAATCATCAAATCCCTCTACAACACAGTGAGTGGGAAGAAAATCGCATTTTTGGGATGGGCATTCAAAAAAGACACCAATGACACCCGGGAATCAGCTGCCATCTATGTTGCTGACCATTTGTTGAATGAGGGGGCCAATGTATATGTATATGATCCAAAAGTCAGTGAAGAACAGATGTATGGCGACATCGACTATCTAAATTCCCGTAGCAAAGTTGACAACAGAAAGTTGCTGCAGTCAGAAGATGATCCGTATGATGTTTGCAAAGGAGCACATGCGATTGCCATATTGACGGAATGGGATGAATTTAAGGACTACGATTGGGAAGTTATCTACCATTCCATGCAGAAGCCCTGCCAGATTTTCGATGGAAGAAACCTTCTGGACAAGGAAAAATTAGAAAAAATAGGATTTAGGGTGTATTCCATAGGGAAATCCTAATGACAAAATTGGCAATAAACCCAAATCCACCTCAAAACCAACCTGTTTTAGAACCTAACAAACTTATCGCTATGGTTTCCGAATTGAACCAAGAATACGAAAAGCAACTGCGCTATTTTGAAAATGGAATTCCTTTTCTTCCCGTAATGGAACCTGCCACTGTCGGAAACGGCATAAGAAGAATAGATGATCCCACTGCCAAAAGGGTTTTTGAAGTATATTATCTAAAGGAGAGCAGCAAGCTTAAAATTGTATATTTTGTACCTTCCAGTGGAGCTGCAACAAGAATGTTCAAAGATTTCTTTGCATTCTTGAACGAAGTTGGAAAGAAGGAATTGTTAAACGTCTTTTTTGAACAGATACATCAATTTGCTTTTTACAGGCAGTTGTCAGCAACAGTCGAAGAAGCAGGACTTGACCTAAATGATTTGATACGGAAGAAGGATTATAAAACAATCCTCCAGACACTTTTGGATGATTCCTCTATGTCATACGGGAGTTTGCCGAAGGGTTTGGTAAAGTTTCATCAGTACCAAGATCACGAGAGGACACCAATACACGAACATATTTATGAATTCAGCAGCTATGGGAGCGGAAGGAATGGGGAAATCCATATCCATTTTACTGTAAATCCACTTTTCAAACAAGCATTTGTTGAAGAATCGTCAAGCGTTTTGCAATTTTTGGGAAAAGACAACATCACCATTGGGTTTTCAGTCCAGAATCCAGAAACTGATACACTTGCGGTGGACGGGGACAACCTTCCCATCCACTTGCCCGATGGCACGTTTTACAGGAGACCAGGAGGACATGGGGCACTTATCCATAATCTCAACCAAATAGATGCCGACTTGATTTTTCTGAAAAACATCGATAACATTCAGATTGAGAAAGAAACGAAACCAGCACTGACCTACAAAAAAGAAATGGCAGGCCTGTTGCTGATGGTCAGAAATGAACTTGCCCAGCTATTACCCCAGTTGATTGGGTCTAGTCCCAAAAAAGAGCTGATAAGATATGCTGAAAACTTCCTTATCAACCAAATTGGTTTCAAGCTCCCCCCTAACTATATGGATTGGGACATGGAGCATCAACAGCAATACATATTTGACAAACTCAATAGACCATTGCGTATCTGTGGTATGGTCAAAAATGAAGGTGCAACCGGAGGCGGGCCTTTTTGGGTTGAAAATCAAGATGGCAGTCAATCACTCCAAATTGTGGAAACTGCCCAAATCGACAGGGAACGTCCTGTTTATAATGAATTGTTTCAAAAGTCCACACATTTCAACCCAGTGGAAATCGTCTGTTCACTAAGAAATTATCGGGGAGATCGTTTCGACTTGGCCAAGTATATAGATCCTGATGCAGGATTCATCTCAGAAAAAACAAAAAACGGCCAGAAGATCAAAGTATTTGAGTGGCCGGGGCTTTGGAATGGAGCTATGTCGGATTGGAATACACTTTTCGTAGAAATTGGCAGTGAGCATTTCACACCAGTCAAGTCCGTTTATGACCTTTTGGACAAGTCCCACCAACTTGCCTGAGTAATTCATTTTGATTATACAATACAACAAATCCAATTTTATTGATTTATGACATGGATCGAAGCACTCCTTCTGGGGATTGTACAGGGTTTGACTGAGTTTCTCCCTATTTCATCAAGTGGACATCTGGAGCTTGCCAATTTCATACTGGGTACTGAAATGACCCAGCATGAAGCCCTTTCATATACAGTTGTACTACACTGCGCTACAGCATTGAGTACCATGTTGGTACTGCGCAAGGATTTGACAGATATATTGTTGCCACTAAAATACAGGAGGGTATTTACGGAAAAACACATCCTTGTCAAAATATTCCTTTCTACAGTGCCTGCCGGTGTTGTCGGTTTGTTTTTTGAGAAGGAGTTGTCATATTTTTTCGGGAAAAATATTGGGTTTACTGTTTTTTTCCTACTCATCACAGCTCTTTTGCTTTACCTGACAGATATGCGCTCTGGAAATACCAAAGGATTGGGGATGGGGAGTGCTTTGTTGATGGGATTTGCTCAGGCAATCGCCCTATTGCCTGGTATTTCCCGTTCTGGATCCACCATCGCAGCCGGAGTTCTCGGGGGTGTAAGAAGGGATTTGGCAGCAAAATTTTCATTTATCATGGTGCTGCCGTTGATATTTGGTAAAATTGTATTGGACTGTCTCAGTGGAGAAATCGCATTTTATGGCCTTGATCTCCAAATTCTTTTGACGGGCTTTTTTGCAGCATTTATCTCTGGATACTTTGCTTGTCGCTTCATGTTGGTAGTTGTCCAAAGGCAAAAACTAAGATACTTCTCCCTGTATTGCATTTTGGTTGTTGTGGGATTCCTGATTTATTCGAACCTCTATTTATGACGAGCTTTACCAGAAGGAATAGTCATAAAGAGGTGTTCTTTCAATTCCCCGAATACACTTCATTATCAATTATTGGCCATTGGTTGTAAAGTGCCATAAAGCACCAAGCTGTTACTATGGCCTTCGGGTTTTAGCTTCTATATTTAATTCTCAATAACAGCAAGCACTTGCTTTTTAAGCGAAACGTGAATGTTTTCAGACCATACAAGACCCAAAACAATACCAATTCAGATTCATCAATCTTACATGCTAGAATTCTAATAACCAAAAGTGAGCAAACAAGGAAAGCATAGTCTTATTTATTTAGTGGGCAGAGGTATACCAGGAATCATCAATTTCGCAGCCTTATCAGTGTATACGAGATTGCTAAGCCCAGAAGACTATGGCCAATACGCCATAGTGATTTCAACTGTGGCCCTGTGCAACACCTTGCTGTTCCAATGGATCAGAATGGGACTCCTCCGTTACCTGCCCAAGTTCGATACCGAGTTAAAAAGGGCTCCACTCTATGCCAACATAGCAGTGGGATATGCCACTGCCATATTCGTAAGTCTTCTCATGACCGGCCTTCTGTACATCATAAACCCAGGGGAAATGGTCGTAAAACTTGCTGTTTTTGGAATGGTTCTGTTATGGACTGAAGCATTTTTTGAGATAGCTTTAGAACTCTTACGTTCCAATCTCCAAGTCATCCGGTATTCCCTCAGTTTCACCCTAAAATCTTCTTTCGCCTTGGGTATGGGGATTCTCATGGTATACAATGGTTTTGGAGTCCGTGGACTCCTGATTTCCCTTGCTGCCAGCACCATCCTGACAACGATATTGAGCATGAAATCCATATTGTTGGCCATCTCAATTAGCTTTCGACACTTTAAACTTAGTTTCTTTCGCGAATTCCTTATTTATGGGATTCCCTTTACAGTCACCTTTGGAATGACCTTTATCTTTAATTCATCCGACAGGTATTTTATCAACTACTTTCTGGGAGACCGGGAAACTGGTTTGTATGCAGTCGCTTATGATCTGGCACGGCAAAGCCTTTGGGTGGTGATGTCTGCGATCAATCTGGGAAGTTTTCCCCTTGCAATCCGTGCTTTGGAGAGTAGTGGAGTCGTAGCAGCCAATATCCAGCTAATCAAAAACCTTCAATTGTTGCTTAAGATTTCACTCCCCATTTCATTGGGTTTCATCGCATTATCCTCAGAAGTGGTTGATTTGTTCATCGGTGAAAAATTCGTTGCCGAAGCAAAGCAAATAGTGCCGTATATCATTGGAGGGACTGTGATGGTTGGTGCAAAAAACTTCTATTTTGACCAAAGTTTCCAATTGGGGAAACGCACATACTTACAGATTTACCCAGTTATAGCAGCGGCTGTCGTCAATGTAGGCCTAAACATGTTTATCATTAGCTGGTTGGGCGTAATCGGTGCGGTGATCTCTACCTTGATCAGCTTTTCCATTGCCCTGACCATGAGTATTGTCATTTCCAGAAGGGTATATCCCCTCCCATTTCCCTTTATCTATTTCCTTAAAGTCCTTTTGGCATCCAGTATCATGGGCTTGGGGCTTTTCTATGGAAAGGAAATCATGGAGGGTTACGTATTGCGTCTGGTGGTTCTAGTCCCATTGGGAGCCTTGGTTTACCTACTGTTACTTAGGGTATTTAAAATCGATTTTTTCAAATGAGAAGCCAACATTACCCAGTCTCAAAGTTATCAGAATCATACTATATATTTCTGGTAATCATGTTTACCGGAGCATTTTTCCCATTGCTCACCAGGGGTACAGATGGTTCTGATGGTGAATCGGGGGTTATCTATTTACTCGTTTTCATGATGATCTATATGATCTACATGCTATACTTCGACCTCAATGAATTTTTGGGGGCATTCCTGCAAAACAAGCTGTTGTTTGCACTGATAACCTATGTCACTGTCTCCTTTCTCTGGAGTGAATTGGCGGAAGTGTCTTTGAAAAGATCCATCATGTTCTGTTTATCTTCCTTGATCGGAATTTCCATAGGTTATAGGATGAATGTGTTGTCCATTCTCAAAATCAGCCAAATAGCCCTGCTTATCATTACACTTTCCTCAATGGCCATTATCTTTTTGATGGGGGATTTGGGTAAAATGGATGAAACACAAAACATGGGAATGCACATGGGCGCATGGAAAGGTGTATTCATACATAAAAACAAGTTTGGGAAGGTGATGTCAATGCAGATCCTCGTAAATGGCTTTCTGTATATGGTTTACCATAAAAAGAGGTATTTGATTCCCATTCTACTTTCCTTTGTCTGCATTTACAATTCGGACTCCACCAGTGCCTTGTTGATAGCGTTGCTCAACCTGCTATTTCTCACAGTCTGCCGTTTCTCGTTACGCAAAGAAAACATCATTCTATTTGTCATGCTATCCATCCTTGCAGTTGTCTTCACGGTCTTTTTCTTAGACATCGAAGCCTTTTTTGGATTGTTTGGAAAAGAGTCAGACCTTACCGGACGTGTGCCTTTATGGATCGTTCTATTGGATTTTTTTGAAAAAAAGCCCTGGTTGGGCTATGGGTTTGAATCTTTTTGGATGAACGAGGAAATCCTGCATATAGTATGGACACAGATGAGTTGGGAAAATATCTATCAAGCCCATAACGGCTTTATAGATGTATTGATAGGTACAGGGATCATTGGTTTCCTGCTTTTGACCATTTTACTCTTCTACACGTTCTTTTCCGGAATTTCACTCGTGAAAAAGCAGTTGGACTACACTTATTTATGGAGTATAGCATTTCTATTTTTCTTTCTGACCTACAACTTAATCGAAAGCACTTCCATCAAACATAACGACATCTTCTGGCTATTCTTCGTCGTCACGATAGCATTGCACAACAGGGTCAACAAATCAAACAAAAGCAAATGAAAATACTGTTATTCTATATCAATCTAAACCAAGGTGGCGTACAGCGCATGATGGTCAATGTAGCAAATTATTTTGACCAGAATGGGCATGAGGTTTCTTTTTATCTGGCAAAAAAGCAGGGACAATATATTGAAAATCTAAATCCTGGCATCAAACTTTACAGTGCCGACACTGACAACAGGCTAAAACTCCTCAGAAAATTTTCCCGGTTCTTAAAGCTCAATCCCCATGACACCATATTTACGGCTGTTCCGCATTTTAACCTGATTGCAATCATGTGCAAAATGATTTCGGGAAGCAAGGTAAAACTGATCATTTCCGAGCGAAGCAATACCTTTCAGGAGTTCCAAAAGTCTCCATGGGGATTTTACAAAATAAGCTTTTTCCTTATCCCATTCCTATATCGTTTTGCCAACGAAATTGTCGCCGTATCCAAAGGTGTAGCGGATGATTTGGCAAAGGCAGCAATGATTCCAAGATCAAGGATCACGGTAGTCTACAACCCTGCATTCAACGAAACCATGTTGACCAAAAAATCCGAGCAAGTAGACCATCCTTGGATAAAAAGTCCCCGCTCAGAAAAATTGCTGATTGCAGTGGGCCGTCTTACCCCCCAGAAAGATTTTGGAACATTGATTACTTCGATGACCCATATCGACGATTCGGAGGTCAAGCTGATTATAGTGGGTGAAGGAGATGAACTTCCCAAGCTGCAGAAGCTTGTAGCATCCCTCGGACTAGGCCATCGGGTAGATTTTGCCGGGTTTCAATTGAACCCTGTTGCATGGATTGCAAAATGCGATGTTTTTGTCCTTTCTTCCCTATGGGAAGGATTTGGGAATATCCTGGTGGAAGCTCTTGCCACTGGAACCACAATAGTTTCAACAAATTGTGAAAGTGGCCCATCTGAGATCCTGGACATGGAAAGATATGGCTACCTCACGCCTGTCGGCAATCCCAAAAGTATGGCGAAAACCATCCAAAAAGCTTTGGCTAAGCGACTTGATGAGTCTACACAGATTGCACGTGCCAAGGATTTTGATGTCAACCATATCCTAAAAAACTATGAAGTCTTATTTCAATCAAGCTAATTATGGAAATCAATCAACGTTCTAGAACCCTTACAGAAAGTCCATTTCCCCAGGTCAATCTTTTGGGGGTAAATGTTCATCAGGTAAACCAAGATAGTCTTCTGGATTATTTCCAAAAATCACTACAGGATCAAAATTCTATATCCCTGATCAACTATGTCAATGCACATGGGTTGACTTTGGCTCAAAAAAATCGATTGTACAAAGAACGGATCAATGCTTCAACTGTGCTATTCTGTGATGGCTTTGGGGTGAGGATAGCAGGAAAACTACTGGGAAAATCCATTGGGGACAGAATGACACCACCTGATTGGTTTGAAGATTTGATACAGCTGATCACGAAAGAAAAAAAGAGGGTTTTTTTTCTTGGTGATGAAGCTGAGGTTATTGAAAAGTTTGCCATTGAAATCGGAAAACAACATCCAGGTCTATCGATATCAGGATACTACCATGGTTTTTTTGATAAGTCAGGCCCGGAAAACGACCGTCTGGTCTCAATGATCAACAATTCCCAGACTGATATTGTAATTACCGGAATGGGCATGCCTATACAGGAAACATGGGCATATGACAATCACCCAAAATTGAATGTATCTACTGTATTTGCAACAGGGGCATTGTTTAGACATTATCTGGGCATTGATAAAAGAGGTCCAAAATTCGTCACAGACAATGGAGGGGAATGGTTGATGAGGCTGATTTTCCAACCGAAAAAACTATGGAAAAGATACCTCATTGGCCTCCCGAATTTCTTCTATCTCGTTCTTAAGGAAAAATATGCCAAATGAGCCCTTTACGTCCATTGCTGCTCTGTATGATCTTGGGTTTTGCTGTTTTGGCCAGTGTGGCACTAATCCGGGAACCTAAAAGACCGATCACCTATAACCCTGAAAACGATCAATGGAAAAGTGCTGCCAATGAGCGCATAGACCGTTACCGGAAAAGTGATATCATTCTTGACATAGAGTTTGACAGCAACAAATATGAATATCTTGAAGTTAAGATAGAACAGCTCAGGCATTCTTTTTCATTCGGAACAGCCATAGATGCATATGACTATACGGCCATACCCGAATACGCCCAGAAGATCCATAGATATTTCAATGAAGTAGTATTGGAAAATGATCTGAAGTGGCAGCAATGGAGTAACAAACAACCTACAAGTAAGTATCGTCAATCCCGTACATTGGAGGCAATAAGAAACTTAAAGGATTCAGGAATAAATGTCAGGGGACATTGTCTACTTTGGGCTCCGATCCTTGATTACGAAAGGATAGACCAGGCTATAAGCCCCAACGTATACCAAAATGACAAACGCTTCATCCAAGCCCAGCTTTCCCACGTCCAAGATCTACTTCACAAGACCAAAGGTTACATCAATGAATGGGATGCTATCAACCATCTGGTATCCAAGGATCATAAAAACACATTGCTGTTGGAAGAAAAGTACGGACTGGGTATTTATAGGGAAGTCTTTGCACTGAGAAAGTACTTTGGCCTCTCCTATTATGTCAATGAAAGCAAGGTTCTGACCTCCAGGGGTGAAAAATACCTCCCCTATTTGGAAAGAGTCACAAAAATGAAAGCTGAAGACCTGTCACCAGACGGAATTGGTTTTATGTCACATTTTGAACCAGACAACCTACCTGATATGGATACACTATACGGTAGGTTAGATACATTTGCTTCATTGGGTGTGGATTTGAAAATTACCGAATTCGATATTATGTTCGGAAAAAGAGGCATAAAATCATATCCCAATGAAAATGATCTCCAATTGCAGGCACAGTTTACCGAAGATTTTCTACGCATGTGTTTTTCCCATCCGAAAATGAGGGGAATAATGTTATGGGGTTTTTGGGAGCAGAACCATTGGTATCCAGACGCCGCTCTCTGGTCAAGTGAATGGGAAATTAAGCCTAATGGAAAAGCATGGTTGGACTTGGTACATAAGGAATGGTGGACACAGGAAGAGCATCAGTTGACCAAATCGAACAACATCTCAACCAGGGGATTTAAAGGTGACTATTCCATTAAAATCTATGATCGTCCAGGCAATCTGTTACATGAACTTTATTTTTCACTTGGAGATACTAGTTATCTCTCCAAGATTAAGATTCCCGCAAGTTGAATTGATGGGCTAAGGCAGGACGGTTTTAGAAGTCCCCCAATTCCAAAAATAAAAAAACTCACACCATTCTTTAATTGATTCAATTGGATAGTTTACAAATTTTGAGAAACCCAAAACAACTTGTATTTTTTTCCCAAATCAGATATAAAGAATAAGATTATCCGCAATGAAACCAGTATGTGAATTTTCACATGTATTCATGCGAATAATAGTCAAGAATAACAGCTGACACTTGGCAGAGGTGTAGTCCATAGTATTTAAACATTCATATAAATGACTACGGGTAAGAAAGTGGGGATCCATAAAAATGATACTACCAATAAACAAACTAGCCCTATTGCTATTTTGGATAAATCCCCTATGAATTGCAGGTCTCATAGAGTATAAACCAAAGGAATTTAATTGCTGAAAAAGTTACCCGATATGGGGATTGCATTTCATTTATAAAAACAAGCAACCTTTATATTTCTTTGGTAATATGTTAGTTAGCTCTATATAAATCTCCTAAATTAAAGTATTCTTATTGTTCAATCTGTTTCGATAGGAATTATAGGTGGTTATATGCAAATGGGCTGAAATGTTTTCAGCCCTTTTCATTGGCAACCAAGAAAAAAAGACCGCTAAGATAGCGATCTCTTTTTAATCTATAGTAGTAGTAATTTAACTTATACTTGAGCAGTAATTTTCAATAGGCATTGTCCCTTTTTGTCACCAATGAATGGGCTGTCATCCAAATTATTTTCAAATCGAGCAATGGAGACCATTTTTTAAGATATAGCAAATCTAGTTTGTATCGCGAATACATTTGGTGGAATTCTGCAGTCTCTCCCCTAAACCCCCTTGCCTGGGCAAGACCAGTCAGTCCTGGCTTGGACAGATGACGGTTCATAAAGCCATCAATTTTCGTGGAAAATTCCTGATTCAGTTTTAACGGATGAGGTCGGGGACCAACAATAGACATTTCACCCAAAAACACATTGATCAGCTGGGGAAGTTCATCTATACTGGTTTTACGAATAACCCTTCCTACTTTGGTGATTCTTGGATCGTCCTTGGTTGCCTGTTTTGTATCTGCCACTTGGTTGACTACCATACTTCTGAATTTGTAACAATAGAATGGCTTGTTGTTTTTACCATGTCTCAACTGTTTAAAAAACACTGGTCCAGAAGAATCCAATTTTATCAGAATGGCCATAATTGGAAAAAGCCAAAACCCAATTGTGCACATAAACAATGTCACAATAAGTAGATCCAGAAATCTTTTAATATAAAGATTAAATAGGTTGAAGCCTTGGGACATTTCGGTATCAAACAGAATTGGATCTTCGGTACTGTCTAAAATTAAATTGAAATCTGTTTGGTTGTCTAGTAGTTGTGCTGTTTTCATAGGATTTAAGAGTTTAAATAAAACATGATGCTTATCTCGAAGTCTGTTTTGTATCAAAAAGCAATGATGTCCGACTTCCTTCTGTGTGAAGTTAAAAACCTAATAGTTCAAAAATTAAGGCATTGCGCCTCAGTGTAAATCAATGGTGGTTATTAGTTAACCAGCTGTATCCTATAATTATTATTTTTTCTTTTTCATAAAAAATTCAACCTTTAATTAAAAAAACCATACATTTTTTGATTAAAAGTTAGATAAATAATAATTTAAGCAATAACTTCACGAGTGTGAGCACACACACAAACCAGAAATATTCAATCGCTAAAAACCACCATTCAATGGATAAAAACACATAATCCTCCCTTTGTTTTGAGCAACATAGTTGCCAGTAACAATGCCAAATGGTAAATCAAACAACCCTTATGAAACTACCGGCAGGCCCATTTATTTTTGTTGGTCCATTTCATAAACAGACATATTTTTCTTACTTCACAGGCTAATTTCCATCAACCACCAGTTTTGGGGATTTGGCCACAGATTTTAAAAAAATTAAAAATGATCGAGGATCAGGTTTTGGTGCTGCCCTAGGGTTACCTGTACCCTTTAAAACCTATATACTACAAAACCCTATGCCAAACAACATGAAAAAGCATTTGGAAAACCAGAAAAAAATCAATTCGGTAAAAAAAGCTATATCCGTAATTGAACAAAAACAAGCTTTACAGGCACCTGTCAAGGAAGTATACTTTTCTTTCACATCTGAATTGGACAGGTGTATTTTCATTTCGGATTCCATCACCAACTACGGTTTGGAAAAAGAACCTTTTCTTCAAAACCCCAACCATTGGAGAAAGACCATCCATCCCGAGGAATTGGCCTTGACAAATTCAAAGTTGGAGGAATTGGAAAAAATGAATGAAATCGGCTTCATCAGTAGGATCACTACCCCTATAGGGGTTTTCAGGATTGCCGTCAGGATCTGGAAACAGCTTGACCAATCTGGTGGTGTTGTGGGTTACCATGGGCGGTTTTCGGACACAGTCAAGAGCATCAACCAGGAAATCAACCTGGAGAAAAGTGAGGCAAAGGCAAAAAGGCTCAGTGATATTTTACAGATTATTTCCGAGGCCCAGTTGAGTCTGTTTACCAACAGCGGGTTTGAGAACATCCTCCAGTCAATCCTCAAGAAACTTATCCGACTTACAGGGGACAAAATGGGGTTTATATGTGAGGTAATAGAGGATCAGACCGGAAAGAGGAAGATGACGCCCCATGCATTTGCGATTGCCGGAAATGAGGAATTCATAAAGAAAAACTTCAAGATGGGAATGAGTTTCTCAAATTACGACTCCCTTTACGGACATTCCCTATCGACAGGAAAGGTTTATATTTCAAACAATACCAGCGAGGAACAACCATGTGCAGGTGTTCCAAAGGGTCATCCTTCAATTATGCGCTTTATGGGTATTCCCGTATGGAAGAACGACGAGTTTTTAGGCCTAATCGGCCTTGCCAACAGGGACACTCCATACAGCTGTGAAGATTTGGAATTTCTCAGTCCAATAGTCTTCTCTTATGGAAACCTGATCAAGTTCACTAGGATCCTAAACGAAAAAAGGGAGTTGGAACTCCAGAAACTGTTGGCACAGCAGCGTTACAAGCTCCTGGAGGAGAATATCAGCGACGTGATATGCCTGCTCAACAAAGACCTCATTTTTGAATATATTTCCCCATCTGTGCTTCATGTTACGGGGTACAGTCCCGATTGCTTCATCGGCAAGAGTCTGAAGGAGGTGTTGGACATGATGGAAGTGGTGGAAAAAAGCAGTGGAAAATCAAGGAAACTGAAACGAATCCTCTCTATCTTCCACATGGATACCAAGAAACCCATTCAGCTGGAAATCATATCAAAGGTTATCTATGACCAAGATGGTGGGGTACTACAGGTAATCAGCACCGCTAGGGATGTGTCCGACAAAGAGCATATGTATAGGGAAATCCAAAAATCCCTGAGAAAGGAAAAAGAGCTGAACAGTCTGAAATCCCGATTCATCTCCATGACTTCCCATGAGTTTAGAACCCCTCTTTCCATCATCATGAGCAGCAACGAACTGTTGAACTTTTTTTCCGATGAAATATCCAACGGCCAGCTGATCTCCAAGATGAAACACCACATCAATAGAATCTACGACCAGGTCAAGAGGCTTACATCTGTCATTGACGACGTATTGATCATTGAGAAACACGAGAACAAAAACATCAGGATCAACATGGAAACTTTCGAGCTGTTGGATTTTCTGGGCATGTTCAAGGTTGAAGTACAGCAGAACATTGCCCAAAGCAGGGACTTTCAGGTCACCACACCCGACCAACCCCGTACAGTACAGTGTGATCCTGCAAAACTAAGGCACATCCTAAGAAACCTGATTGAAAATGCCTTCAAATATTCCCATAACAGCCACAAACAACCTGAGTTGAAACTGTCCTATGAAGGGATTTTCTTTGAAATAAAGGTAAAGGACTACGGACTTGGAATCCCAAAGTCAGACCAAGGCAGGATATTCGAGTCATTTTACAGGGGAAGTAATGTCTCCAACATAAAGGGCACGGGGCTGGGGTTAAATATTGTGCACGAGTTGGTTCTTGCCATGAACGGAAAGTTGGATTTTGAGAGTATTGAGAATGTGGGCACAACATTTTCACTCCGGTTTCCCTATAATTTCAACTATGAGGGAGTGGAATAGGCTTCTTCCTCCATATGCTTCCTGCCACTCTTCTTGTCATAGTAGCTGAACCCCCAATAACAAACAGGCAATCCCTTTGAACCTTTCCTTTTCGAACCTCCCAAACTTTGCGCCTGTTTAAAAGTCATAAAATATGGCCGTCTACACTACGCTGATATAAGGATCCACATATTGATACCACTATAGCATTTCCGGGTCAGGTAGTTTGCAGGGATCTCTCCTCCTTCCCAGACTTGTCTCCAAGGCACAATCCCATTTTCAAGCTTTTCAATGATCAGATCGGTCACCACCTGATAAACATCCTTCTTTTGTTTTGTCACAATAGTCTTCATGATTTCTTCTTTTTAGTTTAAAGATTTAATTATGAAGCACTACGAGGATTCAGCCCCCACTGAATGCAAGAGGAAACGGAATAAACAGTAAGCAAAGCGCCGCGGCTTTATGCCGTAGTCTCTTGCCATGTGTGGGAGATGATATCCTAAATTGCTGAGGAAATGAATGGAAAGTAAAACTTGTGAATTGATTTTTACTTTTCAAAAGCAAAATAGAATACTATAATTTAGGTTATTAGCATGATATAATGAAGCTATCTGAATATTTTAAAATAGTTTGCATAGACTTCGGTTTAAAGTATTATAATATTTGGGCAAAAAACATAAAAAAAATGTATTCATAATATTTTACAATTTAGCAAATACGGTTGACCTCTTCCTTTCTTTTCAACATGTTAAAAAATTACAATACCGTTGCTTTTAGTCTATTACAGTAATAGGGACAGTTAACTTTTTCAGGTATGGATATTTCTTTCAAGTAATATATCTATTAAAAATTAGGCAAAAATGTACTTTTTTCCATTAATCAAATCAGAAATTTGACCTGAAAAATTTGGTACAATTGTCAGATTTTAAGTTCATTTGCTTAAAAAAACCTTCCCTGAGATTGGACGATTCAGTCAATCCTAAAGAGGAGTCTTAATTATTGAAATGAATGACTTTTGGATCTCTTTCCCAAGTGCTAAGAACAAAGATCACCTTGGTTGTAGCGGGTAGTTTAGATTAAACAAGAAAATATGTATTTTTAGTAATCCTATTGAATTCCTGCTTATAAACAAATGAACTACAGGTTGAAAGTATAAACAACGAAGTGAAAACTTATCCTAAAAACCCTAAGAACTTCTGGATTAGATTGTTCGAACTGTATGTCGTAGAAAAGTGGTGTATCTATTGAAAAAATAATATTCTTATGGAAACAAACAGGACAAACAATCATACAAAGAGAATCCGTATTAAACATCAGATGTGCTATGATTCAAGATTCTTATCGACTGCTATGGAATACTTATTACACTTGAAAATAGATGCAAAATTTGGAAAAACCATTTGTCGAAATCTAACACTGTTCCTATCGATTATTTTTTACTCTTGTCATGATTATGAGTCTGAAGCAACCCATAATCTACTAGGAGATTGGCAGGTAAATGAAGTGATAATCACATTCGGAAGCGTTCCTTTAAGTCAGGACAGTGTTTGGTATTTTGAAGGTGATATTGGAGATTTTTTATTTGAAAGAGAAATTTTAAAGTACAACTACCTAAGTAATGAATTAAATCAACAAGGCGAAAGTGAATATGTGCTAACTTCTTCTAAGGAAAAAGCTGGGTTTAATTCAGTCCGTAAATGGCTACTAAAAATGTCTGATCGTGAATATGAAATAGAATTTGATGACGGAACCAAAAGGTCATATGAAAACGCAAATAAAATCACAATGATCAATTACCAAATACAGATAGCTTCAGATATTCATTCTACCATAGTCTTGGAGCTGACAAAAAAATAACATAAAGATTGATGAAACTAAAAAAATACATACTTCTAAATTTCATGATATATTTTGAATGGGTTAAGTTATAAAAAGACGAGATCTTTACCCCTGCTCAATTCAATAGAGTTCTCTCTTGATAATGGCAGGATTATTTGATTTTAATAGGCCCTATATTTTTAGAAAGTAAAATTTCAAATGAAAGAACTGTAAATATGGGGTCAGTTGTTAACATTCTAAGACTAACAATTGTGTCTTCATACAAAGATTCTTGATAGAATTCTTAAAAGAGAATCGCGTGGCATTTGAAGAAAACTTAAGTTCAGAAAAACAATAAATTTGGATTCATCGATACCCATGGCAAAGCTGTAGTGCCAATTGAGTATGACAATATTGGGAAATTTGGCATTTATGGAACCTACTGGGCTTTGGTTCAAAAAGGGGATAAATTTGGATTTATAGATACTCACGGTAAAGTTGTTGTCCCTATTAAATATGATAATCAAGATAAAATTAAAATAGAAAACCACTAAACCACTTCTGACAGCACTGTTGAGCGGCTTTCTATCCAAGAAGAGTCACTTAGAA
The DNA here is from genome assembly GCF_042682445.1 of Belliella marina. Classification (NCBI taxonomy): domain Bacteria; kingdom Pseudomonadati; phylum Bacteroidota; class Cytophagia; order Cytophagales; family Cyclobacteriaceae; genus Belliella; species Belliella marina. Next base: position 236,483 of record NZ_JBHUHR010000031.1, on the reverse strand, counting down.
AACTCTTACTATTGGCATTTTATTTTGGGTTAGAACGGGTATTTGCAATAGATTAATTACTTTTTCCCTCGGGGTGTATTTAGTAATCCTCCCCCCTTGGTTTCAATTATTGGCATCATTGCTTTTGTCCAAACCAGCGTTTGATGAATCGTTTTACCAGTTTTGTCAAAAACATGACTGGACCGACCAACAGGTCGATTTGGAAACCAATATTTCCACTGCTGGAAAGAAAGATACCAATCTTATTTTGGAAAGGATTGTCATTCACAATATAAGTCCATGTGGAAGAGGGACGCTTTATAGGGGGAGGAACCTTGTTGGATTTAAGTATTAGGATTTTTGCTTCTGTCTCTTTTACCTTCTCGCAAAATTGCTGATCTGCCTTTTGAAAAAACACCCGCAGTGGATCATTGCCCCCCACCCTTTCCCAATATATCCCTGAGCGCAACTGAATGGTAAAATTCAGGTGGTTTGTCCAGAACAAATCCCACAGGTTGAGGATACATTCTCTTTTTTCTTCTGTTCCAAGGAAAATTCCCTTTCGTTTTGCCAAAGTAAATTTTCTCTGTTGCTCCACAAAAGTGCTGTAATGGAGCAGGGTTTTACGGATTTCAAACATTTGGGCAGCGATAATCCGTTGTGCCTGGGCAATGGTACGCGCATAAACAGGATGTTCGAGCCGTCCTCTTCCGCCTGTTTGCCTATACTTTTTTGGCAGCAGTTCCCTGAGCTTGTACTTGATCATCAAATCATCTTCCAAGCTGATAATAAATCTACTGGATCCTGGATCCCCTTGTCGTCCAGCTCTTCCTCGGAGCTGCTGATCTATCCGTATGCTTTCATGTCGGTTGGTTCCTACAATATGCAAGCCGCCAAGTGCCACTACTTTTAACCTTTCGGCCGGATCACCACCACCAAGCAGAATATCGGTTCCCCTTCCGGCCATATTGGTGGAAATAGTGATGGCTCCCAGCTTTCCTGCTTTGGAAATCAACTGGGCTTCATATGCATCATTTTTGGCGTTGAGCAACTCACAATAAAGTTGATGCTTCTGAAGTTCCTTCTGTAATTGTTCAGATTCTTTTATCGATAATGTCCCAATCAAAATAGGCCTTCCAGAACTATGAACCTTTTTTATCTCTTCCACAATTGCATTGTATTTGCCTGCCTTATCTGCAAATACGGCATCTTCAAAATCGATCCGACAAAACGGACGGTTGGGTGGGACAACAACTACACCTAGGTCATAGAAATTGTCGAACTCCTCTGTGGCATCTCTTGCTGTACCTGTCATGCCCGAAAGCTTCGGATAAAGCCTCATCAGATGCTGAATACTTATGGAAGACAAAACTGTTCCCTCTGTCTGGATTGGAAGTCCCTCCTTGGCTTCAACCGCTGTATGAAGTCCGTTTTGCCATTTACGGTCCTCAACTATCCTTCCGGTCAGTTCATCCACCAATTTGATGCTGTTTTCTTTCACCACATAATCAATATCCCTATTGAGTAGTACAGAAGCCTGTAATGCCAAGTTGATGGATGCGTGAAGGGATTGGTTTCCTTCCTCGAAAAGATTACTGAGATCAAACTGCCTTTCTACTTTTTCTATTCCAATTTCCGTTAAATATAAATCTGTTTGGTACTCATTCAAGCGGTAGTCCCTATTCATTTTAAAGTTCTCCACGAACTTGGCGATTTCGTAAGGATCCATATAAGCCTTCTCCATATCACCGGCCAATACCAAGGGATTTCTTGCCTCATCGATCATCAACGCATCAGCTTCATCCACAATGGCGTAATTAAAGCCTTCCAATACCATTTCATCATTGGAGTAAGCCATATTGCTTCGTAAATAATCAAACCCCACTTCTTTTGCTGTGGCATAGGTTATATCTGCGCTGTATGCATCCTTTTTTTGCTTCTGACTCATATTCCCATCTACATGGGATACCGTTAAATCAAAACAACCATATACAGTTCTCATCCAATCAGCGTCTCTCTTAGCCAGATAATCATTGAATGTCAGGACATGCACGCCTTTTCCTGTAAGCGCATTGAGGATGGCGGCAAATACAGCTGTAAGTGTCTTACCTTCCCCGGTCTGCATTTCGATGATGTTGCCTTCATGCAAAGCGATGGCTCCTATCAACTGCACATCATAGGGAAAGATTTTTAACTTCCGTTTGATAATCTCCTCAACCAAAGCATAAACTTGGGAAAGGTGATTATCAAGGTCTGGATTATTACATATCATTTTTTTTATGTTTTTTGCCATATCGACCAACTCGGATTCAGGTTTATCTGATAAAAGGATCCCCTCTTGTTTGATACGCTTTAGTATGGCATGATAGGGAGTTAAGTCATAGCATGTCCTGTCTCCATCCCATTTTTTGAGTAGAAGATCAAATTTATTTTCTTTGTTCTTAGCTTTCATTTTTTATTTATCAATAGTAAAGAATGGCTGTTCAGAAGTATAGAAACAGCATTAGTCTCCCATATTATGGGATGGGATTCATAAAAAGGAAGGGTAAAAGCTACCCTAAAAAGAAAGTGGGGTATTCCTCATCCCGATTGAGATGGGGAATATTGGATTTGCGACTTTGTAGAAAAACAAAAGTGAAACCATCTTTTTGCTGAAGTTTCTCTCTATAAAAAAATGCCTGTAAAGGTGAATATGAAATACTAGCCAATTTGGGTTTTAGGGGAGTCGCCCCATCTGTATCAGGAAGCCCATCTTGATATGACTGATTGAAAACCAAAGGAAGGTCATCGGTACAAACCCATTCCGAATTAGCAATCTCAGGTAGTTCATCATGATAAACAAGCTCCCTGTCCTGCACGATAACCTCAGCCGTTATAAAAACGGTAAGCACAATCAAAAGCTGGACAAAGAATTGTTTCATTCCAATAAATTTAATGAATTATGTGAGAAGATAATTAAATTTTTCTTGAATTTAGTCAAATCAATAAATTTAAACTAGTACTATAATCCAACATGGGAGTGAGAGCCAACTTATAACCACAAACCATTGTTTTTTTTACCATATACTAAACATCCTTCCTTTGTTTTCTCGCAATAGTCTTCATGATTTCTTCTTTTTAGTTTAAAGATTTAATTATGAAGCACTACCAGGATTCAGCCCCCACTGAATGCAAGAGGAAACGGAATAACAGTAAGCAAAGCGCCACGACTTTATGCCGTAGTCTCTTGCCATGTGTGGGGGATGATATCCTAAATTGCTGAAGAATTGAATGGGAAATAAAACTGATCGGTTTGTGAATGGCATATGGATTACTACCTGATAAATAAAAAAATATGATTATCCGCAATGGCACAAGTAGTTAAATTATGCATCTGTAATCATGCGGATAATTGTCAACTACGCCACGGCGCACGAGTGTCGACGGTTGACAGTCAACTTGCCCTGGAAACAATATGGATACATTATTTTAATTGGCTACTGGTAAGAAAGCGGATATATATATTAAAAATAAAATATCGATGAAAACATCTAAATAAAGGGAGTCAACAAAAATGGAAAGTAGAATCCAATATTATCAACCAGTCAAAAAACAAAGAACTCATTATCTATCTAATTCTTTTCCAATCATCACCTCCCCCGAATGATCAGGCCAGCCAATCCCGGGCTGTCCATCATCCTTTCAAGCTCTGTATCTACCAACTGTAATATCTCAGATTTGATCCTTTGGTAGTTTTCCTTCACAGTCTTCCCTTCCAAGTCCCTGGCTTTTCTGATGGGTTTATACTGTCGCTCCTCTATTGCCAAAGCCTGATGGTCATTGGTGATCTTTGCATGGAAGCGTTTCAGGGTGATTTCCTGATCTGGATTATCTGAGACAATCCCTACAAATTCCCCCGATGACAGTGTAGAGATGGTTGACGGTGGCACTGCCAAGTCCATTTGGTGTGAATGGCTGACCGAGGTATCATTGCTGTTGATGGAGTGGCTTTGCCTAGCCTGCATGATCTTTCCAAACCTGTCGGAAAGCTGTTTGGCAGTGTCACCCAACACCTGCCCTGAGATGATATTCCCAACCGTATTCATGATCACCTCTGCCTGCTCCCTACCATAATCCTTTTTCAGCTGGCTGTAGTCCTGTACACCCAAGGTGGTCGCCACCTTATTCCCTCTTGCTGTGGCAATCAGGCTATCAATCCCATTGAAATAGATGGTGGGGAATTCATCAAAAACCAAGCTTGACTTCAATTGGTTTTTCCTGTTCACAATTTTTGTAATCCTGGAAATATAAAGCGACAATACCGCCCCGTAGACCTGTTGTTTCTGTGGATTGTTTCCCATGCAGACAATCTTGGGTTCATCAGGATTATTGATGTCAAGTGTAAATTCAGAATGGGAAAGCACGTAGTATAGCTGGGGTGAGGACAACCTGGCCATGGTTATCTTGGCACTTGCTATCTGACCCTCCAACTGCTCGGCTGCCCCCTGCAGGTAGGCAGAAACAAATGGGTTGATCAATACTTCTATTTCAGGCTCTGTCCGAAGCACAGAAAAGAGCTTGTCATATTCCACCTGCATCAATTCAATCACATGGGGAAGGGTACAATACTTCCCTTCCCTGTACTTTTTCAGAAACCAGATCACTGCCGTTAAAAAGTTGATGGGAGATTCCACAAAAAAATCCCCCTGCTTTTTGATCCATTCCCTGTTCAGTCCCATCATGATAGTCCTGGATGATTCTGATGCATCCGTGATGTCCAGCATGGTGCTTGGTTCTAGTGGATTGCATCTGTGGCTATGTTCAAGGTTATCAAAATTGATGGTGAAAAACTTCGGGACAGCCTTGTAAGCCCCCTTGTTTTTCAGCAGGGCGTTATAGGCGATTTTGGACAGGTCATCATATTTGAAATCATAGATAAACATCGAAAAACCTTTGGCTATATGCTGGGTGATGATGTGTCGGATCACAAAATAACTTTTACCGGATCCTGGGGTACCGACCACCAGGATAGCCCTGAAGGGATTTATAAAGTTGACCCAACTTTTCCTTACCTTATTGCCGATCCTATAGACTGCGGGAAGGTTGACAGAGTATTCATTTTCAAGCTTTCTTTCCTCTTGGGGAAATGTTTCATTGAGTTTATTGAAGATATCCGTTTGATCCCTATCCCATACGATCCTTGTCAAAAACGTCCCACAACTCAGCACCATCAGGTATCCAAGGACTGTCAATCCGATATAAGCATATTCAAAAAACAATAGGTCTCCCCTATTTTTGAGTAGTAGTTTGGAAAACCAATAGCATGTTATGCCAAAACTACCCAATGACAAAACTGGCAATAAACCAATTTTCAGGGATTTTCTACCCTTTATCCCCAAGATTGAAATGAGCAATAGAAGCAATGCCAATGCCTTTGCAAACCAAAATTCACCAAACAGGCCTGTCTTTGCCAATTCGCTGACAAATTGTTCCAACAGATTGATGTCGAGCTTCCAGTCATTGACTACAAGTTTGCACTCCCAATAAAAATGGAACAACAAAGTTCCAAACCCTACCTTTCTGGTAAGGTCAAGTATTTTCCTTAGTGCCTCTGCATTTTCACCTGTGGCCATATTCCCTACTGTCTTCCTTTTCTTTTTTTCTTTCGTTTCTTCTTCAAATTCCCGGGATCATTGCCTTGCGTGACACCATAATCGGGAGTTAAAATCTCCCTGAAAAAGCCAACCAAAGCTGATAAACCATAAGGTTTTAAGGTGGCATCAGCTGTATCATGTAGAGCCTTCTCTGGAAAATCCTTATCACTTAGCCTACCAGATTCCCCATCCATTGGCTTCTGTTGGGCAACTGGTCCTTTTGGGTAGTTCCCATTGGCGGTCAGACCAAAAGCTTTTGTTATTCCATTTGCTCCCAATGCTTTTCCAAGATCAGACCCTTTATAGACTTTCCGGGCAATGTTGTCCACATAGGTACAGCCATAGAGTCTTCCGTTTTTGTTGTAAACCAGATGAAGGTAAATCCCTTTTCTACTAAGCCCTTCCAAAAACAAATCAAGCATGCCTTTTCCGGCAGCTTCCAAGGCCATCGATTTTTGTACCTCCATGATCCTTAGCATCAAATCCTCTTTGGCTTTTTGCTTGTCTACATTAATCTTCCCTTTGTTGAATGATGCCTTTTTCAATATCTTGGGATAGGTTGGTTTTCCATAAAGACTGCTGGATTTGATGGGGACGCTCACAGGTTTGCCATTTTTGTCTATAATGGAATACACCAATCCATTGCCATGAAATTCCTTGCCTGTGGCATTTACTTTGGAAGCGGAAACATTGAATTGGGCCAATGCCGCTTTGAATTCCGGAAAGGATTCAAAATGGTAACTGCGCAAGACCTCTGTTACAATATTGTAAATCAGGGATTTTGTTTCTCCTTTGCCATACGCGAGTTTTTCCAAGGGCTTGAATATCAAAAACTCTTTCTGTTGGCTTTCTGCCCTTACAAGTCCAAGGCTTAGCTCAATTTCCCTTCTTGCTATTTCTGACACCCCTTTACCCAGGTTATGGGTCTCCAGCCTTTTCCCATTTTGGTCAATATTGGTGGAAACAATATGTATATGGGGATGGTCGGTATCATCGTGTCTATAGACCAAATATGGTTGCTTTCCAAAACCAATCCTGTCCATGTAGTCTTTTGCGATAAAACTCAACAATCCATCATCAAGCTGATCCTTTCGTGAAAAATTCAGGGAAATATGCAGTGTGTTCGTCTTCACCCTTTTGTTGAGTCCAAAACGTTTTTGGAATCTTGCCAGTTTTTCAATGTCCGACAATTTCTGGATATTCCCCAGAAACCCCTGCCCATGGATCAAGACAGCCTTTCTATTTTGAACCTTTGATTCATTGTAGAGAATCAATCCCCTGATTTCTTTGCCAGTGGTTATTTTTGCAACCATTTTTCCAAAAGTGGACTGATGGTCATTTTGAGATGGTCTTGTTTCTTCAATACCTCGTTGAGACTTGTTGCTACTTTTTTTGCCAAAGCCAGTTTTTTGGAAAGGTTTCCTGTTTTGTGGAATACCCTTACAATTTGGTTGGCGTTGACACCGATGGCATTGATTTCCTGGTGGATCAGGGAAAGTTCTTCAAGAAATACATCCAAGCTTTTATCATAGGTGGTTACGACCAATTTCTGTTTGCACAATATATCCCTGATCAGGCTGCTCATCGTTTGGTTTTGGGACCGGGAAAGTATAGTCAACAATTCTTGGAACTTGGTTTCTGAAATTCTGCTTTCCACCCTTCTGGTCAAATTGTTGGTTTTCTCCTTGTTCTCTGGCATGGTGATTTTTTGATTAGGGTTGAAGGTTATTTACTGTCTTCTAGAACTGAGCTGGGGCTTTTCGGGGTTCAAAGGATTTGTTTAGTTTTTGCATTATACAGAACCCATCCCAACCCATCAGTAGCCTAGATTTCCTATCCATTGTTTGGCAAAAGGTTTCCAATCCAATATGGATGCCCCCGAGTCTGTCCTCCACCCCATGGATTCATGGTAGTAAAAAAACAGTTCCGCTTCTTCTAAAGGGACTTTTCTTTCCCAAAAGAATGATTTAACCTTTTCTATATTTGGATGAATACCTATAAATCTATCAGACTGTACTTTATTTCTGCTCGTTTCCATTGGCTTCCTATAGTTTGGTTGGGTATAAATTTTGGGAACTGATCAGGGATTTTATCAGTATAAAAACTCAAGGTGGGTTAAAAATATTCTTGAATTAAGGATCTAAAGGGTTAAACAAGTATCTGAAAACATGTAATTTACCACAAAAAAAATCAAGTTTTACAGTCCAAAAACTTGGCAAGTTATTCTAAATGGCCCTATTAATTTGTAATAGGAATTCCTTAATTTTTGCCGTTGTCAAAAATAAATCAAGCATTTATTTTCATTGAAATTCTTAATACCAACCATGATACTTTTGCCTCGTTTATTTTACTTGAAAATTTTGGTTGAAATCCTCTAAATCATTTTGGTCAAAAACCGAACTAAGCATTACTTTTAACTGGTATGAAAATTGAGAGAATACAACAATATTTTATACCTTTGTAAAAAAAATAGCGTGGAAAAGCGGATCAACATAGCAGAACTGTTCCCAAAGCATTTATTTTGGGATATGGATACCAACAAGCTATCCGTTAAAAAAGACAAGGCTCTTATTATTCCAAGGGCTCTATTTGCAACCACAAAAAATAGTTTTGAGGAAGATATCCAAAAATTGGAAAACCTGTACTCGCATGAAGTCATTGTTTCTATTTTAAGAAACACAAAAGAGCTTATTAGTAATGAAGTGTGTACCCTTGTATCTGATCGCTACAATACCAAGCCATTTTTCCGGTACACTCTATGAAAAAAGCAGTATCATCCATACTGCTCAACACCATAAAAGAATTACAAAGCTTACAAAGTCTTGAAAAATTTTCTTTAGCTGGAGGTACAAATCTAGCATTGCGCTTCAACCATCGTGAATCTGTTGACATTGATCTGTTTTGTACAGAGATAATTGGATTTAAAGGCTTCAAGAGTATTCAACAGGAAGTTGAAAATTATTTTGGAGACAATGCATTTAGTTTTATTGACCCTACCAACATTAACGACCAATATACTTTTTTGCGATTCTTCATCAAGTGCAACTCAGTGGTAATCAAAGTAGACTTGATACAAAATATGAAGACAATGGATCCTATTGAGGAAATCGAAGGTATCCGATTATTTTCATTAAGGGATATTGGTTTGTTTAAATTGCTCAGTGCTTCAAGTCGACCTGCCAAAAAAGACATTTATGATTTGTACTACATCACAGAACAAATCCCAATAATTGAATTGTATCAAACACTTTTAGAAAAGTATACTAGGTTTAATGGAGAAAAAGATAGAAGTATCTTTGATTTAGACAAAGAAGAAAATGCAATTCACAATCCTTTATTGTTATTAAGGTTTGACAATAACTACAAAGTAAGTAAAGATAAGATGATGCATTCCCATGATAACATCATCATTATGGAAAACTCAGTCTCATGGAGGATGGCAAGTATTCATTGGAGGATGCAAATAAGAAGATTATGTTTACATTTAAACATTGAATATCCCTCTCCAAGAAAACATTGAATAGAGTTTTTTGAATCAATATCTGTTCTCTTCCAAAATCCAAAAAATCAATTCCCCTCTTATTTGTACCTATTTCATAGATTTCTACAATCAAACAAAAAAACAACATTGCCAAAGAAAACATCCCCCTTCTCCAAATTTTAAATTCCATTAGGCTCGTAAAAACAATCCCCGACACGTCCTTGAAATAGGCGTGTATAAGGTTCTATAATTTATTCAAAAATTTAAATCAGGAAGGGAAGACTTCTCTTGTTCCTTTGGCATTGAAATATCCAACACAAGCATTAACAGGTGCATTATTGGATGAGTTGGGAGAAAAACATCTGATAACACCTCGTTGATAATTCTCTAAATCCTATAAATAAATACAAAACGCGGGGGATTTCCTATGTGATTACGACAACACATAAATGGAACATAGTATGAAACTTTCTTAAATCCCAAAAGTCTGAAAAGATGCTTTTTAGAACAGGAAATGATGATGTCCAAAATTTTAGAAACAACAACCAATTGTTGAAAAAACATCCAAGTCAATCCCTGTTTTTAGGGATGCAGAATTGGTCTGACCATTTATTGTTCGCTCTAATCCACTTCTCCCAAAGTATTTGAAACTTCCTTTGTAATTGACAATTAAATGAATGTCTAATCCAAATTGAAATTATTTTTTTTCATTTAAAATTTACACCGTATTACTGATCCCACAAAAAAGCCATCTTTATGATCTGGAATCACATCGTTGATAAAGCTACCTGTTTTAAAGTATTGGACTCCTAGATTATAGCTTAAAAAATTATTGACATTCCACGAAAAGGTCGTCATATAGGCTGTTCCTATGTATTTTTCACTTGAATTTGATGAAGGCATTCTAAGAAAACCATTGGGACCATAAATCCCATCCCCTATGGATTGACGCCAGTGAAGCACCACATCCATTGTGAGATTTACTTGCTTACCTGGATGCAAAATTAAGTTAGGATGTGCAGATATTAAATTTGCTGGCCCTATTTGAGGATTAATTCCAAAATACCCACCATTTGGATACATCGCATTAAAGGTTCCAAGTTTTCCGTCACCTATTGCTTTATCCCCTGAGATATAGTCACTTCTCAATCTCAAAGTTGGTGATCCTTTGATGAACTCAAACATATATCCGACTTCTGAAGAAATTGCATAAGCGCTTATATTGTCTAAACCAAATGACCCCAATTGATAACCTGTTTCAAAATTGTAAACAAACCCCTTACCAATTCTCCAAAAACGAGAACCAAAAGTATGTCTGTGTTCATTGGACACTCCTTCATTGAACCTGGAATTTGGTCGGTTGATTCCAAGGTAATAAAAATCCAAATTGCTACCCTTTAGAATAAAAAAAGTACCATACCCTCCCCACAGGTTAGGTTTTCGTGTTGATTTATTGTCAAAAACTCCAGTATTTACAATGGCCGTTGACATGACAAATGCATCTAAGCTTAGTTTATGTGTTGAATAAGCAAGCTTCAACCCATCAAAATACAAACGAAGATTCGGACCTTCTCGTACATCAATCAAACGTCCGCTTCCATAATGGATTTCCTGCCTCCCCATCCGTATAGTAAGATTCCGGTACACATTTTTATATAGCATTATATCCAGAAAAAGGTTTTGTACATTTAGTTTGTCTTCATCAATCGGGCGGGGACCATTTTTTCGTCCATTTTCAAGTCCGCTGCGAAGTTGTCCAAAAACACGGAACCTATTTCCTAAATGAAAATCGGCATGTAGATGATAACGTTGAAGGGAAAAAATATCTCGACCCAAATTCTTTTCTCCCCAATCTTCATTTTGCACATAATCCAACTCCCCCCGGATTTCACCACCCATTGAAAGATATGTGTTACCATTTTGTGAAAGCCTGATATACTTTATCTTATTATAAAAACTTCTTGTGCTGTCTTTCAGCGCTGAATAATCCTCATCGTAACGCATCAGCTTAAAGTTTTGGGGATAGGAGAACTGTACCACGAGTACCGTTCCCCATAATAAGATAATTTTAAGTTTCATTTGGAAAAGGAGTCGTTAATCCTATTTTTTATCATAGTTCTTCATAATCCCTCTAGCATTTATTTTTTTTGATATCCACCAAAGTAATTTCCAGGACTCCAAGAAGGAATTATTTCAGTCAAGACTGGAGCTACCTTACTGTAATCTTCATCACCATATACAATTTTGCCATCAACAATTGTAAGTTTGCTTTCAATATGCTTGATTTCTTCATCTGGAACGATAAAATAATCTCTATCCAAAATCACCAAATCCGCATAATACCCCTGCTCAATCTTACCTTTATTTTCTTCCCTGATCAACTCATATCCTTTGTGAGTAGCCAACCGCAGTGCAGTTGTCCTATCCAATACATTATCTTGCGACATTACCTGAATTGATCCAATGGTTTTACCCGTGGTTATCCAATACAGTGCTACCCATGGATTGTAAGAAGCAACTCGTGTCCCATCAGTACCCAATCCAACAGGTATCCCCAACTCCAACATCCTTTTTACAGGTGGAGAAGCTAGCGCCGCTGTTTTACCATACCGCTGTATAAAACTTTCTCCTTGATATGCCATCCTATGCTGGACAGAAATGCCTCCACCTAGAGCCTTTATCCTTTGCATATTTTCCTCACTCACAGTTTCTGCATGATCAAAAAACCAAACCAAGCCATTAAGCGGTATTTCTTCGTTTACCTTTTCAATAACGCTGAGAAATCGACTAATACTCTCGTCGTAAGTGGCATGCAAGCGAAAAGGCCAACGGTTCTGTACCAACAATTGAATAACTCTTTTTAACTGAAATTGCATAGCTGTGGGAAGTTCCGGTCTTGGAAATAGAAAATTCTCAAAATCAGCAGCATCTCCGACAAGATTTTCCCCTCCTCCTTCTACTCGATAGTCAACTTTAATGGCAGGCCTTTCTGCATGTAGCTCAACCATACCAATCCATCTTTCATAATCTTCATGTTCAGTTCCTTTTTTCTGAGCAAACAAAAAGTAGGGAAGGCGTACGGTAATCTTTCCCTGATCGTTCAGTTCATCAGTAATGCTATAATCGTCTGGGAAATTTTGAAAACCACCCCCTGCATCCATTACTCCGGTTACTCCTAGCCGATTCAATTCACTCATAAAATGGATTGTGGAGTTTATTTCTTCTTCTCTAGTCAGATTTGGCAATTTTGCCAATGTAGAGTAAAGGATAAATGCATTAGGTTCAGCGACCAATAAACCTGTTGGGTTGCCATAATTGTCTTTTTGGATTAAGCCTTCCTGTGGATTTGGTGTATCTCCTGTGATATTCAATTTTTTTAGTCCTGCTTCATTCAACCAAGCTTTTCCATACAGATATAGAATGAATGTAGGTACATCACCTGTAGCGGCATTGATTTCCTCCAAGGTAGGTAGTCTCTTCTCTTCAAACTGATATTCATTCCATCCACCTACTACACGTACCCATTGCCCTTCCGGGGTACGTTCTGCTTGTTCCTTGAGCATTTCTAAGGCTCTTTTTAGGGATGTCACGCCATCCCAACGCAATTCGGTATTATAAAAACGACCTCCTCTAATCACATGCATATGACTGTCTAACAGCCCCGGTATCACCCGGTTGCCATTGGCATCTATAACCTTTGTCTTACGCCCTTTTAGTTTTAAAATTTCTAAATCTGTACCTGTTGCCAAAATTTTATTTCCAGAAATGGCTACTGCTTGCACATCCGTATCATTACTGTCCAAAGTGGAAATCTTGCCATTTTTGATAATTATATCTGCATCTTGAGCTTGAACTATTGAGCCCATAACCATAAATACACTTATCAATAAATATTTGATTCTTTTCATGTGTTTATATTTTGTTTTTCAGAGGTCATCCCGATTGGTCGGGACAGGCTATGGAATCTCGCATGGTTGATAATCATCCCAGTGTGTGACGTTCTTCGTCATGCTTGATTTCATATTGCCATAAATTTTTAAAGGGTAGATCATTGTATTTCTGATATGGGCAAACTTAGTCGCTAAATGACTTAGGGTGATTACCATCATTCTTTGTATAATGTCCAAAATTTTGAGTTCAACTAACCATTTATTTATTTGATAGCTGAATACGGTTAATTATAAATTATGATTATATGCTTCTTTGCCAGTAGCTTTAATTCCAAGGTTGATTGCTTGCTTATGTTGAATATCTATGAGTATCTAATATCAATTAATATCGGATCTAAGCTAAATCAGGCTTTTTTTTTAGTTAGTGGCAAAGTTCCGTATATCCGTATTATAAATTATCTATTGCTTTGACTATGGCCATATGACCATCCTGCATACTTATAACCTTTTTGAAGGTTGACGCACTTTCTAGTATTTCTGAAAGTGTTTCTGCAACATTTTCTATTGAATTTTCACCGTGATGTTCTACATTCAATTCAATCGTTCCAGAACCTTTTGATTCAGTTAATGCTCCTGGCTGTAAAATTGTATAGTTCAACTTCGTCTGGTTGATTAAGAACAAATCTGCATAATGTTTAGCCAAATAATAGTCGGTCAGACTTTCAAGTCCCTCTGATTTCCATTTGTGAGGCGACAAGGAAAAAACAGCACTTAGCATAATGTACCGTACAATCCCTTTACTTTCGGCAACCTGCATGGTTTTTACCGCACCATGCAAATCTATTTGAAGCAAATTTTTTCCTCTTGAACCAGACACAAAGTAAACAGTGTCTATTGCTTCCAGAAAATCTTGGGAAATAGCATCCAACTCTTGAGCAAGATCGAGTTGAATTTGAGTATAATTTGTATGTTCAAACAATTCATCCTTTGCTCTTGAAGTACCGATTACCTTATGGCCTTTACTCAAAAGATTTTGGGTTAATAGTTTACCTACACGTCCGCTTGCCCCTACTATTAAAATTTTCTTTTGCATTTTAGCTTCGTTTTTACTGATTATTTTTCTTTCATTAATCATCTTAGCTTTTTTTTTATTCTCTGAATTGAAAGAAAATAAGACTAGTGCTAATCATAGAATCATCATACTAATTAGGACTTTATGCTAAACTGATTTCAAATAAGGAGAATACATCCAAAACATCTTTTGATATTTTCATGACCCAAACTTTGTAGATTAGAGTCTTCACTTTCAGGATTGTAAACCCTTCAATCTTACAAACTCTTTTCTGTTCACCTATTCCGATAAAAAAATGGCAGAAGTAATTATCTCTAAAGATTCAGCCAAATTTATGGGCTTGTGATCATTCCATATACTAAAGACATGCCATGTTTATAAAGACCTTATTTTCAGATACTTGATAGTGTTTCTAAAATTTAAAAAATTCTATATATTAATATTTTTCTGTTATTTTAGAAAAACATTTTGGATTCCAACTTTTTGGATTTTTCCCTGCATATATTGTTCTGCGGGGGGAGGTGGTGGCTACCATGCAAGGCATATCAAAAAAACCAGTCCAGATTAAATTCTGGACTGGTTTTTTGATTCTAAAATGTTTTGGTTTTTCAGCAAGGCCTTACCAAAAAATGCTCATAGGAAGATTTTCCAAGAAAAACCTTTAATCAAAAATCTCTCTAAGCTTGGCATTCAACGACTCTCCTCTCAACCCTTTATCTATAATTATTCCATCTGGACTAATGAGGAAGTTGGCAGGAATACCCCTGACCCCATAAAGCATCGCCACTTCATTTTGCCAACCTTTTAAGTCTGACACCTGCGTCCATGGCAAGTCATCTTTCACCAATGCTTTCATCCATTTTTCCCTAGAATCATCAAGCGAAATACCTAGAATATTAAATCCCTTATCATGATATTTCAAATATTCCGCCCTGAGGTTAGGATTCTCTGCACGGCAAGGTCCACACCAGCTTGCCCAAAACTCCAGCAATACATATTTCCCATCATAATCATTCAAACTGACCACCTCGCCATCAACATCCTTCTGGGAAAATGGCAAAGCAATATTGCCTTGTTTAACCTTATCCAGGTTTTCCAAGTGAGTGGCGACTTCCTTCCCTTTTTTGGTATTCGTTACCTCATCCGACAATCCAGCGTAAAGTATAAGAGATTCGTTCAGGTTGTCCTCATTACTGTAATTCAAAAGCTCGTTCAGACTCGCAAAGCTATGAGGGAATTCCAATATAAATTGTTTCCTGATCAAGGACTCGGATCTGTACATGGAATCGGCTATGACCTGATAACCATTGGCTATTATTGTATCTCCTTTATTGCTAGCCTCCTGAGCCAGATTCCAATATACCATTACCGAATCCCTATGGGTCTGAATTCTTTCTTCCAAAACTTCAAAATCATCCTGTACAGGTGACCCACTCACATCAACATGGAGCAATGAATCAAAAGTGCCTTTGATGTTCATTGCTTTATTTTCTACATAAAACACCTTCTGAAACCTGACTTTATCAGAATAAATCATCACAAACTGAGGTTCATCGGTTATCCCTTTAACACTGAATTTCCCATTATTTACGATTAAGGTATCTTTATGCTCACCTGTGGAATCTTTGTGCATAAAATAGATTTCGGCAACATTTAGACCTTTGATCTCACCTTCGATGGTATAGAAACCGGCTTCTTCCACAGATTTTTCGCTCGACGGCTGGCAGGCATTAACTCCCAAGGCCAAAATTATAATAGCTAAAAGATTTCTCATGATTAATTTTATTTAATTTATTAAATTTTATTATAGTGTTGCGTTTTGAAGTTGTTCTAAAAAATTCAGTTAATCAAAGCTTTTAAGCGACTGACTGGGACTATTTCTCTTGAAACCATCTGAATATTTTTATCGGTATTATATAGTGATTGTGTGGCAGATACAATGCCTATTACATTGCCTTTGTCATCAAAAACAGGCGCCCCACTTGAGCCTTGCGAAAATTCAGCGGTAATACTGGTTTTTTTAGTTTCATTTCGAAGGTAACTTCTGGTAGCGACTCCAGAAGTAAGGGAGTAAAACATGGAATGTGGGTGCGATATAATACTTACATCCTGACCGGGAACAATATCCTGACCCAAAGGCAAGATTTTCGTTTTTTCACCCATTGGATCAAATCTAAAAATAGCCAGATCATCATTGAAGCTTGCCGCAAGAACTTCTTTTACAGCATAAACATTCCCATCATAATCCATCACGACCACTGCCAAATCAGAGTTTTCATTTGTGGCATCTCCTTTGAAAATATGGTAGTTTGTTACAGCAATTCCATTTTCAGCAATTACAAAACCGGAAGAAGCACGGATATGGTTATTAGGACAATCATCGCATTTGTAAATAGTGGCTACTACGAGTACTCCGGATATATTTTTCTGATATATATCAGATGGTTTGAGCTTTTTTCTAAGGGAACCCAATAGTTTAAGATCAACATGATCATTGACCAGTTGAGTTGCCAGAGTAGCAAACCTTTCAGGATGCCGCTGCTCCATAAGCTTATACGCCTCCTGATCAATATGTTGAAAAACGGCATCATCTATTGTGACACCTGTTTCGGATTCATATACCTTCTTTGGCTGCTGGGAATATCCTGCGAGTCCAAGAAATAAAAGTATAGCCGACAATATAGTTTTGAATTTTGAAAACCTGAATTTCATGTTTTACCTAATTAATGAAAATAATAAATGCAACTGATAGAAATAGTATACTGAGGACAGAAACCCACCTATCCTTAAGTAAATGACAAGCCCAATAACTCTAAAATTTGAAAAGGGCTTTTTGGAGGTACCACAGAAAGGGAATTTTAATTTACCATATAACCTGAAACCCAGTGATGAGATCTAGATGATACAAATAAACATTGAGGTTCTTTTCTTGCAGAATTTTATGATTAGAGTGGATTGGATATTATTTATAAAAGATTAATTCTTGATATAAACATCAACAGGTGCACCAACGAAACCATTTATTTGATGCACTATATTTCCCGTTTTGCCAGTTCCTATATCTAAATAATATAAACTTCCTTCCGTACCGGCAATGATGTAATCGCTATTTGGGACAAACTCAATCATGGTTACCTTTTTAGCACCAAAATCAGCCGAGAGTGCTATGATCTCTTCGTTGATGGGGTTGTATCGATATATTTTATCATTTGAGGTGAAATAGATGATTCCCAATTGATTGCCAATCCATAAATTCGACCCATTGATCAAATCCTGACGGGCAAAGTCCCGAACATAATCGGTCACAAAATTATCTCCGGCCAACATGAATTTAAATTCCACAAAATTATTTGTAGAATCAGTGCCATAGGCATAAGAAGTTGACCCATTCAGATAAAGCATATGGGAAAAGGAGGTCAGACCGGGCTTTTTAGGGTCAAATCCTGTCCCTACTGTGCTCACTTTATAATCTACTCCATAATATGCACCACTGCTGGCAAAACGCACAAATTGATAATGCTTAATATCAAAGCCTAGATAATACTGAAAATCAACGTAGATGAAACTTGGAGCAAGTCTGTAGTCTCCTGCGATAGCGTTGCCATATCTGCCATAATCCGGACTGATATCCTGAGTACTGGTAGTGCCCAGATATAGTTTATTATTGAATACGCCTGTAGAAGCACCAAGAAATGTTGGATAGACGTAGTTTGGTTCTATGGAAGACGAAGGAGCAAAAAAATTATCCCTAAGCGTTGCTTCGAAAAACAACGTACCCGCATTGATACTCACTCCTGGATTGATTTCATCATTACCCAAAATCCAATACCTAGTATGACCTGTATTAGAATTTGCCTGATTGATAATCGGGACCAATTGAATCGGATTGTTGGGAAGAGTTCCCCCATTCAGGCTTTGGTACAAGTTGTTGATGACGGTGGAATCAGGTCTAACAAAAGAGAGCCTGCCCTGCCCATTATCATTACAAAGAGCCAAGATACCCCTAGAAAATTGTGTTTGGGATTCTATAGTGAATGGATAAAAATATTTCATTCCATTGGACTTGTCAAATACACTGAAAATCCCAGGATAACTACCGGCTTTAAATCCAAACTGAATCTCCAGATTTTGTCCTGTGTAAGTAACATGCCTTAGTTCTTCGGCTATCTGAATTTGCCATTCATATGTGAAATTGTCTTTTTCTGCCTTGCTATGGTTCAATAATGGACGTATTTTCAGACTGTCACCTACCGACACCCTAAACACAGAATCAGCAACACCAAATACTATGGGTTCCTCTGGGAGTTCATAATCGTATTTTCCTAAATCCTCATAACATGAGGTTGCCAAAATCAGAAAGCACAATATTGTTATAATAAAATATGGTTTCATAGGTATATATATTTTTCATTTCGATACATTAAGACTTGATTAAGGGCAATAAAGCCATCCACTATAAAGGCTTTCTTTTTATTGAAGACCATAGTTTCAATACAGGGATAGTCAAATCGTGGACGGAAAAACCCATCTCATTTGAAAGTATTTAATTTACAGTTATTCGTTGGTTGTTTTCATTGTAGAAATAGAACTTTCCATCATCCTGATAATAGGCCAGTTCGTACTTCGTATTCGGATTTGATATATTATAGAAATAATAAAGCTTATCATCCACTTTTTCTAGGGTGTATTCATCCGAATGAGCCTCTACCCAACTGAAGGGGTCATTGATAAACTGTCTTAACTGATCGATCAAAAAGAGACTTCTTGGAATGAATAGATAGTCTGCATAGGAAGAAATCAAATCCTGGTTTCCAACTGAGATCAAATAAAGCTGATGTTTAGTACGGGAATAATTTCCCAACTGACCGACCCAGAGATCCCACCATTCCGGTTTTTCCAGTCTATTGGAAAACAATACTTTGGCAGAAATCAAATCAGGAAAACCAACCCCAAAATCCTTACTGCTTTTAAGTATCATTCTGACTGCCACTGAAGTATCCGCAAGGATAGGGTCTGCGCTATACATTATGAAGGGGATGGACATTTTCCCCGAATCCGCTGGCATGATGTAGGCGGATTTCAATGGTTCATAATGGACACCTACAACAGCGCTAGTCCCTGAATCAAGAACTGACACATAAAACTCCCTATCATAGGGGACTCTTCGGCCTGAGATCGTTACCGGTAGGAATACCGTATCAGATCCCAAACTCGGATCATAGGCAAATGTGTAAAAAATACTATCTCTATTGTTTGTGTTTTCGTCATCAAAATTAAAGAAAACATTATCCGACGATTGATACAAAAGCTGATCTTCATCATGGCAAGAAAACAAGCATATTGATGCTACAATAATTATGATTAAATATCTTTTCATGTTAGGCTAGTTTATATATTAATTTCTGTCTCCAAAAACAATCTCATCATCTGGCATAGGCCATACAAAGACTTGATTTCTTGCAGCTATAGAACCTCCAGACTGAGCTAAAATATCCCGGTTCAACCTCTTGTACATATAGAAAATCTGTCCTTCTCCGTAAAACTCTTTACGTGCCTCTTTAATCAATTCAGATATAAACAACTCATAATCATTTGAATTGCGTATCTCTGTACCTATACCCCGGTGAAACCTTACTGTATTGAAGTACTCCCAGGCCATTTCCGGGTCAGTATCAAAGCTACATTCCGCAGCTATATAATACATCTCACTCAACCGCAATGCTGGAGCCATCAAATTATGCAGGTTTGCATTTGCATCACGTTTATATTTGATGAAAAGTAATTTTCTAGTAATGCCGTCACTTTCTTGCTTCATCCATTCTTTGTACCTAAAATCATCCGCACCTACACCACCTGTTTCATAGAGGATATTACCTTCTGCTGTTACGATTGCCGTACTGGTAGCTATATTTTCAAATCTGTTTCTCAGATTTACCTCCATCGCAGGTATATACCATCCAAAAATCAATTCTTTGTATAGGATACGGTCTTTAAGTTTATCATCATCAGCTGTAAAATCATTCTTATCTGTCCACGGAAACTTACCGGAATCAATTACCTCCAAGGCATATTTGAGCGCATTGATCTTATCGTTTTTATACAGATATACCCTTGCCAACTCGGCACAGACTGCATAATAATTCATTCGGTGCCTTCTGTTTTGCAAAAACAAATTGTTGCCCTGTTCTTCATTGGATCCATCATCCGGCAAACCATCAAAATCACCATTGTAGGTATATCCCACTACATAGTTCTCTGCTAGAATGGGATCAGATTCCAATAGGGATCTTGCCTCCAATAGATCAGCTATTATCAAATCCAAAACTTCTGAAACGGTGGATTGAGGTGTTACTTCTGTAGAATACTTGGTAACATATGGAATGGCTGAAGCAGCAGGCCCGGTGACAAAAGATGGTGCAAACAATCGGAGTAGATCAAAATGAATGTAAGCTCTCAGGGCCTTAGCTTCACCTTTAATCATCGGAGCATAAAGCCCATTCGTAAACACACCTTCTTTTTCATCTACATTTTGAAGAATAAGGTTACAATTGCCAATGGCATTGTATAACCCATTCCAGATGCGATTTTTTCTGTCTACAAAAGAATTGTTTTCATATTTAAATTCAGCCGTCTCAGCATAAGATTCCGCCAATGTATTGGTGCCATTGGTGAAGGAATAATTCTGTGCCATAACATCTAGAGAACCAAAAGTAAGTTCATTGCCATATATATCACCTTCAGTACACCTCACATAAACACCGTTAAGTGCTTCAAAGAAACCATATTCAGTGCTGAACAATACCTCTTTCTCAATTTGGGATTCCGGTCTCACATCCAGATAATCTCCACATGAGTAAAAAATGAATATGAACGGAAATAATTTCAGGTACTTTTTCATTTTGATACATTTAATACTGTAAATTTCTTAAGTCAATTTTGATTGATTTTAGTGCTGATCAGAACCTGGCCTGAACAGAGAATGTAACCACTCTGGCAAATGGATATTCAATACCACGTTCCAACTTCACAGGTGCCCATCTCCAGATATCATTCATCGTCACTGAGAATCTCAGGCTCTCCATTTTCAGATCCTTTGCCAGCTTGCCAAAACTTTCGTAGCTAAGGTTCGCTGAACGCAGTTCTACTGCATTGTCTGACTGCAAAAACCGGGATGATGCAAGGGTGTTTTCTCTGATCGCTACATCCTTGAAGAATGTCACATCTCCAGGCTTCTGCCATCTTTCAGACAAGACCCGCCTATCCGCATTGTATCTTGGATCTGCATTTTCCACTCGGTCCACCATGGTCTGGTTATAAAGATCCCCTCCTAATTTTGTGTAAAAATTAACAGATAGATAAAAATTCTTATAGGAAATATTTGTACCAAAAGTCCCATCTATTTTGGGAGACCTATCACCCACCGGCACATTGTCTTTTGCATCGTATATGTAGGTAATTGTCCCATCTTTTTTGACATAAAGTTCTCTCCCGTTTTCGGGGTCGATACCCAATGAAGGAACGGCATATATGGTATTCAAGGACTCTCCTTCCCGAAATCTTAACAATGGTGCCCCTCTCTGGTCATTGTCAACCTCATCGTTATATTTCTTCAGCGATTCTGAGATTTTCTTTATGGTATTTTTATTTTGGGCAATGTTGGCAAAAAGCCCTACATACCAGCCCCCCGCTCCATGGATCACGTTTGTTCTCAACATCATCTCAAAGCCCTTGTTTTCCATCACACCAAGATTGGCTTTATAAGATCCAAATCCGACAGATGTAGGAACAATGATATCTGCCAATACATCCTCTGTCTGTCTGTAATAGTACCTCGGCAAGAAGTAAATTCGATTTTTTAATAGTGATACTTCTACGCCCAAATCATAATTATGTGTCTTTTGCCATTTCAATGATTCATTTCCATAACCAAGGCTCACCGCACCTACACCCGTGGAATACCACTCATTTCTATACTCATAAGTTGTTTTGGACATGTAAGATGGGAAAGAAACCTCCCCTGTAACCCCAGTAGTGGCTCTGATTGTTAGTCTATTGATATAGGAAGATTTAGACAAAAAGCCCTCGTTATGCATGTTCCAACCAATACCAGCTGCCCAGAAAGGTGCATATTTGTTCTCTGTCCCGAATTTTGAAGATCCATCAATACGCGTGGCCAGATCAAAGAGATATTTATCTTCAATAGAGTAGTTGATATTGGCAAATACCCCTATCAATCTTTCTATTGACTTATCCCCATTGGGAGAAGCGTTTTCTTCATATCGATTAGCAAAAGAAATATTTGTAAATCTATCACTAATGAATCCGGTAGCCGCAAAACTCTTGAATTCAGAACTATAATCTCTTAAATTCCCTCCCAGGGATGCATTCAAAAAGTGGGTCTTATTTATAACTTTAGTGTATGAAACCACAAAATTCCCATCAATAGAAGTCTCATTCGATCCTGCATAGTCATAACGACCTCTCCTTTTCAGGTCATCCCCTATATAGTTGTAGAATTCATTGCTAAATGGTGATTGGTATCTATCCCTAGCCATAAGCATTCGATTTAAACTGATTTGTGCCTGCATGCGCAAATTCGGGGTAATTCGATAAATAGTGGAAAACGAATTGATGATCTGGGTGTAATTTTCAATATCTGAATTGCTCAGGGTAGCATTGTATGCAGGGTTGAGCACTACATCCTGCACTCGGGTTCCAGAGGTTTCGCGACGTTGCCAGCTGTCCACTGCCTGTAGAATATTGCCATTATCGTCCGTTTTAGGATAATAAGGATTCATTCTGGCATAGTTAGAAAAACTTCCATATGGAGACTCCTGACTATTTGTTGCCGTGATCGATAGTTGATTATAAAAAGTGATTTTATCTTTCAGGTTATAGCTAAGTGTCAAATCCCCTCCATACCTGTTACGCTCAGAACCTTTCATGACACCTTTCATTTTCTGGTATCTTCCTGTCACTCCATAAAGCAGCGTATTGGAACCACCCTCAATATATATGGATTGTGAATTCCCTATAGAGGTCTCAACAGGTTCAGACAACCAGTATGAGTCCACGCCACTTACCACATTCTTCTTTTTTTGATAGTAGAGCAAATCCAATTCATTCTGGCTATTCCCATTGCTATTTGTGCTTGTGTTATATAGCCCTGCCAATCTCTCATATTCCAGCTTTTCTTCAGCGTTTAGCAGGTTATAAACCGTAAGGTCCGGTCCGCTAATGGTAAGGTCACTAGTATACGTCACATGGATTTTGCCTTCTTCTGGAGGATTAGTGGTGATGACCACTACGCCATTGGCAGCGCGTGACCCATACACAGCTGCAGCAGCTGCATCTTTCAGCAAAGTGATAGAAGCAATCCTATTATAATTTAAATCAAATACGGTTTGGATGCTTACTTGAAAACCATCCAAAATGAAGGTTGGAAGATTCGGGTTGTTGAGCATTGAAGCTTTGCTCACATTGAAACCATCGCTGGATTCTGAGGTGCTACTTGGCAAGCCAGTGGACCCCCGAACAGTTATTTCAGGTAGGGCATTTGGATTGGATCCCAAAGTATTATTTTCCGACACTCTAAACGAAGGATCGAACAATTGAATGGCTGCCAAAATATTGGTAGGATTGGTCCTCTTTAAATCCTCCCCAGAAATAGTAACCGTGGTTCCTGTATATGAATCCTTCCTGATCTCAGAGTAACCATTTACAACCACCTCACTCAAATTGCTGATATCATCCTGGAGGATTATTTCAAAGTTACTTTGATTCCCGATTTTCACTTCCTGGGTTTTGAAGCCTATAAAGGAAATTACCAGAATCCCCCCTTCATGATCATCCGGAATAGGGAACCTGAAATTGCCGTCATTGTCGGAAGTAACCCCAATGCTGGTCCCTTTTAGGATAATGGTGGCGCCAGGAATACTCAACCCCTTTTCATTTGTGATTTTACCCAAAAGAATTGTCGCTTGAGATGAATTGACGGGGGTGTTTAAGCGCTCTTTTCCAGCACTTTCTTTCACAGGTTCATGTTTAAAAAGAACAAGCTGACCACTCATTTCTTTGTAATCCACACCAAAGTCAGATAGTGTAGCACTAAGCACTTCACTAAGTCTTTGCTGTTTGAATTTGGGTGAAACCTTTTCATTAACGGGAATAACCGATGGACTATAGACAAACTTAACATCTGCCACATCCTGGAGATTCGCCAAAAAATCTTCTATTCCTACTTTCTCCAATGAAATGGAGACTCTTTTATCTAATAACTGTCCATTGGCAACTCCAATTGAAAAGGCAATGGTCATTATAAATGCCATGGGAATGGATACCTTAGTAAAGATACCAGTCAAAGCAAAGAACTGCTTTTTTTTCATATATTTGTAATGTTATTGTTCTAAAATTAACTTGGGGCAAAATCCTACCATCAGGTAGTCGTTTGACTGGCAATGTTGGGGCATTGCCAGTTTTTTTTCTACGCTCAGCTGATCTAATTTTGGGGATTGGATCAGGTATTTCCGCTAAGTTTTAGGTTATAGTAATTATGCTACATAGTCTGCTATTTGGTGGAATAATTGTTTTGATATTGCTAAGGGTTACATGCTTTTCCTTTGATTATGATATTGGTGTGATGGACTTCATAGGTCATTCCTGTAGATTGACATATCAATTCAAGTTTAGAAAACATGTTTTCATCATTTAAATCACCGGTAAATGTGCAATTGTAAATTCTCGTATCTTCTGGGATGATATTGATGCCATAGGTTAGTTCAATATCTTTCAAAACCTGAAGCAGCTGCACATTTTTATATATAAACCCAAACTCAACGATCGCTTGTGCACTCTTGAGTGGATTAGGGTTTTCCACAATTGTCGGTACTAATTTTTTGGAATCAGAATCAAAGACCACCTTTTGATTAGGTGTGATGTATACCTCTTTTTTACCTGCAAATATTCTTTGGTCATTCGCAGTTACCACGACTTTTCCTGTAACCACTTCCACTTCACTCTCCTGGAAATCACCTGACCGTACAAAAAAACTTGTTCCAACCACTTTGGTAATTAAATTGGAAGCATATACATAAAAAGGACTTTCGGCATTTTTGCTCACTTCAAAAAATGCCTCTCCCCACAAGAATACCTCTCTTCTATCCTGCTCAAAATCCTCAGGAAAGATTATCTTGGCTCCAACATCAAGGGTAACCATGCTTCCATCTGCCAACTTTAACCTCATGAGTGAATCCGTATGGTTTTCTATCGTAATAGGGCTTTCAATTGCCGCTATACGCTTTTGTTGCAAAAATCCGGATGGCCTGTTGTAAATATTGAAAAATAATGTGGCGCAAATTACAATTCCTATAACTGCCGCAGCAACCAATAACCTCGGCCGCAGCTGAACAGCACCTTTGTGAGGAATTGCCTTTCTCTCTATTTTTATTGACTCCGAATGCTGTATGTTGACATGAGTCCACACTCTTTCCTTTACCGATTCTAACTCCTGTTCACTTATCTCGGATAAACTGTTCTTTTTCCCTAAAGAATCGTACCATGCTTCCACGATTTCCCGTTCTTCATCGGAGCATTGTCCCGATTGGTAGCGTTCCAGTAAATTGTGAAGGTAATCTTTGCTCATAATTTGCTCTATTCAAGTGTATAGTCAATCAGACCGATTCAATCCCTAAATACTAGATGATATTTTTGTGATTTTTTTTTAATTTATTCCTTTTGGGATAATACAGGAATTTGAATGCATTAGATCCCCTTAATAAGACTACCAAGTCTTTACAATCAAAAAAAGAAGCCCTACCAAGTAATCTTTTAGATAAATCCGCATCTTTTTGAGGCTTTGGCTGATATGGTATTCTACCGCTTTTTCGGAAAGATCCAATAGGCTTGCAATTTCCTTTACTGGCTTGTTTTCCTCCCGACTCATTTTAAAGATAGTTCTTGTTTTTTCAGGTAGGGAATTCAAAGCTTGGCTGATACTTTCCGATAGTTCATTCAGTCTAGCCAAATGATCGGTACTGCTCTCAGAAGAATTAAAATGGTTTTTGGCAAAATGCTGGTACTTTTCCTTTACCAACTGAGATTTGTAAAAATTAATGATGGCATAGCGGATGGATTGATTCAGCCAGCCCGAAAGATGCTGAATGCCTACCATATTCCTTCTATCCCATAAGCTCATGAATAGATCTTGAGTCAGTCCCTCTGCAGTTTCCCTATCGCCCGTCTTTCTATATGCCTGCAAAAATATTGGTTTCCAATACCGGTTGTATATTTCCCGAAAGGCTTTTTCATCTTCTCCCTTTACTAAATGATCAACTAACTCTTCATCTCGTAGCAAAGAATAATCCATAGAGTTTTTGTTAATATTCAAAATGCCAAAGCCTTTCATTAATGAATGTAAACTAAGTAAAATAATTTTTAAAATAACATTATCAGCT
Source organism: Belliella marina (assembly GCF_042682445.1). NCBI lineage: Bacteria > Pseudomonadati > Bacteroidota > Cytophagia > Cytophagales > Cyclobacteriaceae > Belliella > Belliella marina. The sequence goes on along the minus strand of NZ_JBHUHR010000031.1, from coordinate 209,976 downwards.
TAATAAAAACAGTAAATCCCCAATCAGATCCCAGTTTCTTTACCAATTCAGAAATAACAAAAACTTTTCATACCATTAAATTTAAGCTCGGAGATAATTTGCCAGCCATATTTAATTAAAAGCCACTCGAAACGTAACAGGCGTCTGATTTGTTTTTTTGTTTGAATAATTTATTGAAGGACTGCGAATGCTCAAAACCAAGTCCGTAAGCGATTTCATTGGTGCTTAATTGCCTGATGTTTTCTTTTGATAAAATCATCTTTTTCCCCGATCCATCCCAAATGGGTATTTTTGAAATTGTCAGGGTATTTTAGTCCATATCCAAAAATCCTATCCATTGCCGAATGACCAAATAGAATTATACCAGCAAGTGTTAACTCCGAAACATTACACCAATATCCCAAAGCCAAGATGATAACTGCAAATAATTTATGGTGAAACAAATTGTAGAGCATAGCTCCTTTTCTAGTATTGACCAAATAGCCAACCATCGATAGGTCGGGCAACAGAAGTAAGGCAGGATAAACCCACCATGAATAGTCTAATTGATTAAACAAGATTATTGAGAGTAAAAACTGTCCCAATTCCTCAAGTTTCAGAAGATTCTCAATATTTTTAGTCATGACTTTTATATTTATGTTTTAAACTGTTTAAACGTTTTAAGTCATTTATATCCAGTTCATTAGTTATTTTTTCAATTCACTTCAGAAATGACAAAGGAACGATCAAGCCAATCGACTACCTGCATCCAGCTTTCCCGAGGGATTATTGAGTGTGTTGTATTTTCCATTACCAAAAACTCCTTTTTATTTCCAGGGATCAAATCATACAGTTCTTTAACTTTTTCCACAGTGAATAATTCGTCATTATCACCTATGCCTACCAATACGGGAATATTCATGTCATCTGGCAACCTGAGTGTTCTAACATCAAGCATCATCAGGAATCTCGGAGTATATTTCATAGTAAATAGACTGTCTTGAAGTACTGTCATTCCTTCTCTGTAATAATCAACTGATTGATGAGATGGACGGAATATGGCACTTGCAACAAATCTCACTTTATCTAGAAATGAAGGTGGTTTTGATAATCCATCTCTTCCTTCGTATGCGCCAGACAGCAAAACCAAACCTGCTATCTCGTAGGGAACTGCATTTGCAACAGTAAATGAAGCCGCGACACCTAAGCTATGTCCCAATACAACCACCTCAGAATACCCTAGTTCTTTTATAAATACCACCGCCTCAGCCAAATCGGATATCCATCTTTTCTTTCCCGGTGTATCACCTCTGTTTCCACCCGACAAGCCATGGCCCCTATAGTCTAATCCAAAAGTAGTGTAACCACTTTCAGAAAATGGTATTCCAACCATATCATAGGCTCCGCTATGGGCCGTAAAACCATGAAGAATCAATATTGCTACTTCCTTTCTTTCTGAGTTTACTAAATCAGGATTCCAGCGACGCAAAAACAAAGTCTCTCCATCGGAAGTGTGAATTAGGTGGTGTAGCCCTGAATAATTATCCCTTAGGACAGTTGCCCTATCTTCAGAAATCCCAACATGTTGGGCTTGCGAATAGGATGAAAAAAACATTAAACTTAGTACAAATCCCGAACTGGCAACTACAGCAACAATTAGAAATTTAAAGCTATTCTTTAGTTTCATTTTTTTAATCTTATATAAATTTTATAGTGTCATCTGATTTTTAGGGCAGTTACAATTCACTGCATTTCATGATATCACAAATCTCCCAACAAATCATCTATATATAGCCGCTTGGAATACATCATCAGGGAGCCATCCACATTCTTCGGCCATTCCTCCTTTGGTCTGTCCCAATAAAGCTCAACACCATTTCCATCTGGATCATCAAGGTAGATTGCAAGAGAAACCCCATGGTCTGAAGCCCCCGTTAATGGGTATTTCGAATCTTTAAGTCTATTGTAAATTACAGCCAAATCCCTTTTAGAAGGATAGACTAATGCGGTATGGAATAAACCCACTGTGTTTTTTTCCGCTTTGGAGCCTCCCTTGTTGAACCATGTATTTAGGCCAATATGATGATGGTATCCTCCTGCCGATATAAATGCAGCTTCATCACCATACAATAAAGTGATTTCGAAACCCAATAGACCGCAATAAAATTCCAAGGAGCGTTTCAGGTCCGTAACTTTAAGATGTACATGGCCTACTCTTGTCGAAGCTGGAATTATATAATTATCTTGCATTTTTTAATTATTTTTTTTTTTTGACAATCTTGATTCTGACACACAAGAAAACAAAAGATTTTAGCATTCAGTTTTCATGTGGATCAAGGCTCCTATTCTAGGGAATCAAGGATTCAATGTTCAATCTCTATTGCAATTTTACCGTAGAAATCAGCATCGCCAGCTTTTGTTTCCAAAAGACCATGGGCCTTACCTATATCTGATAAAGAGAAAGTTTTTGTTAAAACAGGTTTTAGCTTTCCATTCTCCACGAGCTTTGTCAGTTCATCAAGTTTATTTCTACTTTGTCTAGTAAAAACAAAGTGATACGTCGCATTTTTCCCCCAAGCTTCAATTAAATTTTGAGGTTTTTCAATATCTACTATAGAAACCACTTGTCCTAACTGACTCAGGATTTTTCCGCTTTCAGAAAGGGTATTATTGCCGATTGTATCAATGACCACATTTACTCCCTCATTGTTTGTCAATTGATTGATTTTCTGAATGTAACCTTCATTTTTGTAGTCAATGACATAGTCTGCCCCCAAGCCAAGAAGAAACTCATGATGGACTTTTCTTGCGGTTGTAAATACAGTTGCTCCCATTGCTTTGGCTATTTGAATAGTCGGTATTCCTACCCCACCTGCACCTCCGTGAATCAAAATAGTCTGATTAATTTTAAGTTGTGCTCTTGTCACAAGCATTTCCCAGGCAGTACCGGCAGCCAATGGAAGTGTTGCAGCTTCTAAATGGCTTATGTTTTTAGGCTTTAAGCCAATTATAGATTCATGGGCACAGTGATATTGCGCATAGCTTCCTTGTCCCTTAAAAATTTCAGGAGAATAATAGACTTCATCACCCACTTGGAAATTTTCGACTCCAGGGCCAATTTCCACAATTACACCTGAGATATCGTGACCCGTAATAACAGGTAAGACTAACTCATTTTTGTAATCTCCTCGACGAACTTGAAAATCCAAAGGATTGACAGAAGAGGCAAGAACCTTTACCAATACTTCTTTAAATTTTGGTGTAGGAGTAGGTATTTCTGTAATTTTAAAACTGTCAAAAGACCCGAATTCATTTAATACTGCTGCTTTCATGATAATATTTTTTTTAAGTTAAATGCTTCATATAATCGTTGAAAAAAAAATGTTTCAAATGGATGGCGAGTTTTGTTTCGGTACAAACTTGCAAAATGAAATTGATCACTTAATTCTTTCTGATCTAACTGTCCCTTTTTAGTTCTGACAAATCCTGAAAATTAAGACTAAAGCTTACCGGTAGTTCCTTCGCTTCAATTGAGTCATCAATATTGAGAAATGATTGCCAGATGTGGTTTTTATTAGAATATAAATCATTATCTATCAAAATCCATATCTTCAATAGTCAATGTTGTGCTTTTCCAAAAACTCATTCAGTTGTACTATTGTAGGATTTTTGATAAAGTCATCACCTGCCATTATTGTAGGGAATTTCAAATTCCCTTCATAAAGACCCCGAACTCTAGCATCTGCTTCAGGGTCTGTCTCTACGTTAAAATCATCGAACTCAATCCATTTACTTTGCAAATAGTTTCGCAGTGCAGATGACTTTGGACACCAATCAGTTCCGTATAGCTGTAATTTATGCTTATCCATTTTTTGTTGTATATTTTAAGATCAAAGGGTGTATTTTTTCTGCGTTTGCAACGATGAATGGTGTAAGGGACATTAGGATAATTGATACTGCCAAAAATATTTGATAGTTATTGGCACTGATCAATTCATATTTCAATCCGCTTTGCGCAAGCACAAAGGAAAATTCTCCAATTTGGGCAATTGAAAATCCAACAGCCAAAGCTACTTTCCAGTCCAGTCCCATCACTTTTACTGCCAGTATCCCAGCTATTGCTTTTACGAAAAATGCAAAAACTATCCAAAACAGGATCCAACCGAAATCAGTCAAAAATATCTCATAATTGAGAAGCATACCCATAGAGATAAAAAAGAAGCTCATAAACACATAGCGAAATGGCAAAAAGCAAGAAATCGCCATATGGCTGTAATCTGTTTCAGCTATGATCAAACCTGCGATAAAAGCTCCCAAGGCAAGTGAAAGACCAAGCTGCTCTGTTATTAAGGCAATCCCTGTTACTATAAATACTGTAGCAATCAAAAACACTTCTTGACTTTGTACTTTCATGACAGTCTTTAAGAAATAAGGAATTACAAAACGGGTCAGTATATAGGCAATTCCACCCATCAAAACCAGTTTGGCCAATAGCCAAACAAATGCTAAAGTAGAATCTCCACCCACTCCGGCGATAATAGGTGTAAACAACATCAGAGGGACAATTATAATATCCTGAAACAGCAAAACGGCAAGAATAAACTTACCATGAGGTGTTGCTATTTTATTGGAATCTTGCAAAGTTTTTATCACAATGGCAGTACTACTCAGTGCGTATAAAAAACCCCAAAACACACTTTCTTCCCAGCTAGGGCGCATTACAAGCCAAATAAGTCCCGAGGTAATGATAATGGTAAATAAAACTTGTGCTGTCCCACCCCCTAAAACATATTTTTGGATTTTTTTCAGGTTGGTAAATGAAAATTCAAGTCCAATAGTAAATAAAAGAAGTATAATTCCAATTTCCGCATAGACCTCAACCTCTTCCATATTTGCAAATAATCTTGAAGTATTAGGACTGAGCAGGACACCTGTAATTAGATATCCGATGATGTACCGAATCTTTAAGAATCTACAAATAATGACAACGGCTGTGGCTATGCCAAAAATGGCACATATGTTAATTAGTATATGGTGTTGCATAAGATTTATTTTAGAGTTCCCGATAACTAAGTGCACCTGATGGGCATGTACTTATTTGATTCTTCAACTCTTCTTTTGACGCGTTTTCTGCAGAAATCCAACGCTTTGCTTTTGGGTTATATACCGCTGGCAAAGTTTTTACGCAAACACCTGCATGTATGCATTTCTTTGGCTGCCATACTATGGTTAAATCATCTTTTTGATATTCTTTAATTATTTCCATAACTCCTTTTTTTTACTTCAATACGTCTTTATAATTATCCGTTTTTTTGAATACAGATGCAGCAAACGGGCATAAGGGGATAATTTTAACATTTTTCACCCTTGCCATTTCCACAATCTTATCTAGCATTTGATTGCCAACACCTTTGCCCGAATATGCCGGATCAACTTCTGTATGGTCTATAATTAGCAATGATTCTCCGGCAATGGAATAAGTCATCATACCGATCTGCTTTCCGCCATCCTTAGCCATTGAATACCCTTTGGCGTCTATTTCCTTAATTTCAATTTCCATAATTACTTTAATGTAAGTTTTAGTATATTTTCTTATTCAATTTAGCCAGTTGAAACAACAATTCAAATATCTGATAATAAAGCTCTTATAAATAAAATAAAAAAAAAACAGAGAACTCACTTGTATGTGTTCCTGGAAAAAATCCCATCCCTATATAAATTTATAAGGAAGCCAAACCCATCGGCTATTTTAATTCTCCATTTTCAACAGAAATCCAAAATCCATAAAATAAACTTATTCACCATACTGTAATGTATAATATCAAAAACCAGCAAAACCTAACACCAATAGTTCATCTTCAAATCAGTATAAAGATTAGGATAAACTTCTAGAAGTTTAGACTGTCCAAACGATTCGAACTGACCAGAGTGGTTTCTAAATTTTACTGGCATTGAGATCTTATGCCGATTTGATAAATTGAATATTTACAAACAGTTTTACAGTATCACTTACCACAATACTACCTGTCTCTGTGACTGCACTCCAGGTAAGGTTAAAATGCTTTCTGTTAATAGTTCCTGTAGCTTCAAAGCCAGCCTTGGTTTGCCCGTAGGGATCTACTGCTATACCATTAAAATCAACATCCAATTTAACCTCTTTTGTAATATCTCTAATAGTCAAATCCCCCACTAATGTTTCCCCATCGAAGGATTTAGATTTAAAAGATAACTCAGGATATTTCTCAGCATTGAAAAAATCATCTGACTTTAAATGCCCGTCCCTATCCTTATTTTTTGTATTGATAGAATTTGTTTTGGCGACGAAGGCAAATTCTGCATTTACAAAACCATCATTATCGGTTTCAGCAGTTGCATTGAAATCTTCAAAATGACCTGTTACTGTAGAAATCATCATGTGTTTTACCTTGAAGCCGATTTCTGAATGGGCTAAGTCAATTTTCCACTTTGTTTTTGCTTGAATGCTCATTATTTAATTGTTTAAATTATTATTTGTTTGTTTAATTTGATGCTATCCAAAAACTATCCAGAGATCATTTTGGTGTGTTAATTGGGGCCGAGGTTTTATTTCGATACGATCTGTTTAGAAATATCTTCAACACTACCTTGGACTTCGATTGAGGTTGTAGTTGGCATTAGTGCTTCAACATTTCCCTTGCATATTGAACACCTAAGCCATATGCACCGCCATTTTTTACAACCAAATCATTTACAGCCTTATAAGTTTCTTGTCTTGCCCAATCTCTTTGTAATTCGAGAAGATATTGCAAAGATGTAATTGGTTTCGCTCCTGCCTGAACCATGCGGGTAACCGACTGGTCATGTGCTTCCTTTGAAATATCGCCTGATGCATCGGTAATTACATAGACTTCATATCCTTCATCGATTGCAGACAATACCGGACCTACGATACATACACTGGTCCAGAGCCCACCCATAACCAATTTCTTTTTGCCTTTACCTGTGATGGCCTTATGGGCGTTGATATCTTCCCATGTATTCATTGTGGTGCGGTCTATATAGGTCGACTTATCCGGATAGGCTTCCAAGATCTCCGGAAACACCGGTCCACTAAATGATCCTTCCGCCACGGTGGTGATTACAGTTGGTATGTTGAATATGTTGGAAGCACCTACTACCAGTGCTACATTATTTCTCAATTCTTCCATTGAGATACTGTTTGTTGCAAATGCCATTTGGCCTTCATGGTCTATCATAACCAAAGCATGGTTAGTGGGACTCAACAATTCCGGGCTCGGTTTCTGAGCGAACACTGACACGCTCAATAATCCCAGAGAAATAAATAAAACTGCTTTTTTCATTAAAATTGGTTTATGACTTTTCAGACTGTTATAAATAATTGTTTGATATTTTTTTTGGCAATTCATGGGGACTTCCATCAACAGCAGTTCTTTTCCAGAATTCGTCTGAGTGATTATTTTTTTTTTATTTTGGCATTCAAAGTCTTATCTCGTATTCAGGATAACCATTAGAAGATTCTAAACTTAATCGTCAAACAAAAAGAAACTTGCAATCTTGATTTTTTGTAAAATTCTTCACCTTGTGTAGTTCGATTTGGTACTTTTAAAACTAATTATGTGCCAAAGTTACAAACATCTATATATCAGTTGTTTACAAACATTTTAACAGATCATATTTTTCTTAATTATTATACTTTTCTAATATTTTAGAATTTTTTTATGTATTTTCAATCTTCAAAATAGCCTTATATGAAAAGTAAAGATCCAGTTACCAAAGAGTTGTTATTTGAAGACCTCCCGTATGAAGTTATATGGCTGGACAAGGCAGGAAAAGTTGTCTACGCAAACAATAAATTATGCAAAAAGCTAGGGTATCTTCCCAGTGAAATATCAAGGCTTTCCATCCTTGATATTAACCCGACACTAAACGACAATGTTTGGAAAAATCATTGGCAGATTATAGAGAATAAAGGGTCGGCTGTTTTTCAAACGGTACATATGGATAAGAAGGGTAAATTCTTTGATGTAGAAGTTTTTTCAACATATTTTGAAGAAAATGGCAAAAAATATACCTGGGGGATTATAAGTGACACTACTGAATTTACTTTCCGCAAGAATCTAATGGAAAGTACGGAGTTTGCGGCAAATGTAGGTGGCTGGGAATTAAATGTCCACAATGGAACTTTGGTGGTCACAAACCAAACACTTAAATTATTCAATACCACAGAAAAAGACGATTTACAACCAAAAAGCCTCGTCAATTACTTCGCAGAAACGAATTCTGTCGAATCCCTTATGAAAAGTGCCATAGAAGATGCAATCCCTTTTGATGAAATTCTGGAAACAAATGAAGTGAAGAAACGATATATTAGGGTCGTTTGTAAACCGGTATTAAAGGAAGCGAAGTTGTATAAGATCACCCTAGTTTTTCAGGATATTTCAGAGCAAAAATCAAGAGAAAAATCACTCCGTCTATTCAAGGAGATTATTGATAAATCAACTGATTTGATTTATGTTTTTAATAGTAACGGGGATTTGTTGCATTATAGTGAATCCGTAAAAAAACAGTTGGGATATACAGATGAAGAAATAAACAACACCAATATTTACAGATTGGATCCCTCTGTGAGCCATGAACTTTGGCATACCCAATTTGCAGAAGTCAAGCAAAAAGGATCTATGATTCTAGATAGGTTGATTACCCGTAAAGACCTCACCAAATTTCCGGTTGAGTTAATATCCTATCATATATGCTATAACAACGAAGATTATAACTGCGCTATAGTAAGAGATGTTTCCGAAAAGAAAGCACGCGATTTGGAATTGTATCAGGCATTAGAAGAAATAAAAACTTTAAAGAATCGTCTTGAAAATGAAAACGAATACTTACAAGAAGAAATAAAAAGCAACATCAATTTTGACAAAATCATCTGTAAAAGCAAATCATATGGAAAGGTTTTAAAGCAAGTAGTGCAAGTAGCTCCAACTATGGCCACGGTGCTCATTACAGGAGAATCTGGTACAGGTAAAGAACTATTGGCAAATGCAATTCACTCAAACAGCCAAAGAAAAGATAGACCTCTAATCAAGGTAAATTGCGCTACTTTACCCAAAGAACTTATTGAAAGTGAATTGTTCGGACACAAAAAAGGAGCTTTTACCGGTGCAATTTCCGATAAGGCCGGGAAATTCACGCTTGCCGATGGAGGCACTATTTTTCTTGATGAAATAGGCGAGTTGCCAATCGAATTGCAATCTAAATTACTTCGTGTAATACAGGAAGGTGAATTTGATACACTAGGCGGTACAAAAACCATAAAAGTAGATGTACGCATCATAGCTGCCACCAACAGGCGTCTGGAAGATATGATAAAGGAAGGAAGTTTTAGGGAAGATCTTTATTACCGTTTGAATGTTTTTCCAATCTATAACATACCCCTGCGTGAAAGAAAAGAAGACATTCCATTACTAGCGCAATTTTTTTTGGAAAAATATGGAACAAAAGCAGGTAAAGCTTTTAAGCGTTTATCAAAAAAGACCTTGGACTTGTTAATGGATTATAATTTTCCAGGCAACATCAGAGAGCTTGAGAACTTAATCGAGCGGGCTGTGATTATTGAAAGCGGATCTATTTTGGATCCTGGCATTTGGATGCCCAAATCGGATATTAAAGCCTTCAGCGAAAAATTCAAGACTTTTGAAGACTTGCAACGTGATCATATTATTGATGTTCTCAATCATACTGATTGGAGGGTTACAGGAGATAAAGGAGCTGCGACAATATTAAACTTAAAGGGTAAAACCTTATTTGCCAAAATGAAACGTCTTGGAATCGAAAAACAGGTTTCATTGAAAATCTAAAGCATGAAATTAAAAAATAGAATCCCTAATTACTTCTATCATTTGCAATAGATTTCAAGCTAACCGACTTTTCAATACCCAACCTTTTCATTTTTGCAAAAAGGGTTTTGTCCTTCATCTTTAAAATTGCCGCAGCTCCATTGGGGCCGCTGATTCTCCAATTTGTATGTTCGAGTACCTTTATGATGTATTCTTTTTGTTTGTCTTCAAAGGACTGAAACTCATCGTTGAGGTCTAAGTTATCCTTCTCAGGTATCCAACTTCCAGGCCCCAGTGTTGTCCCATTCTCTACTATTACGGCGCGTTCTATCAAATTTTCCAGCTCTCTGATATTACCCGGAAAGTTGTAATTCATCAAACATTCAATTGTTTTTGTTGAAATACGCCTGAAAGCTTTCCCGGCTTTGGCAGAATACTTTTCCAAGAAATATTGGGCCAATAAGGGTATATCATCTTTTCTTTCTCTCAAAGGGATATTATAGATTGGAAAAACATTCAATCTATAATACAGATCTTCCCTAAACAAGCCTTTGCGT